>CAZAQA010000014.1:0-87537 GCA_964487375.1 uncultured Anaerolineae bacterium
AGCAGCAGATGCCGCCCCGCCGCCACTTTCGGGTCGTTGGGGAGGATTGAGCCCCAGTACGCCCTCCTCTGATAGGCGGGCGGGAAGGTCCAGCCGAGTTCCGTTCCCGCCCGTCCCGGGTCCGGGTGAAGGATCTACCCCTCGCCTCAATCGTCGTTTCCCTGTCGTGGCTCTCCCGCGTTCGCACCCACCGTGGCCTGCAAGCCCTGGATCAACGCCTGTTTCTCCCGGGTGCTCAGACGGGCCTGGGGATGAGTGAGCAGGTACGTTGCCGGGGGCATCTTCCCCTTACGAACGGCCTCGACAATTTCTCCGGCTTTTTGGGGACGATTCCACTCAGAGAAATTCAGAGCTTGGCGTCCCTCACTGACGTCGTGCTGGGTGAGCCACGAAATGGGGGCAATGTTACTATACCAGGGCCACACCGTTTTGTTGCTGTGGCAGTCGAAACAAGCGCGCTTGACGAGCGTTCGTGTCTGAGGGTTATTCCACTTGGGCTCAGCCTGGACAGGAGGATTGACGTGATAGCGGCCGTACGGGATCAGTTGTATGAGCAAGAATCCGGCGATCAAAACGACGACAGCCTTGATGGCTTTTCTTTTCATGACTTGACCTCCTCATCCTCCGCGAAGCGATACCCCACGCCGCGGACGGTGATGATGAGTTTTGGTTTTTTGGGATTATCTTCTACTTTCTCTCGTAACCAGTGAATGTGCACATCCAGTGTGCGCGTATCTCCAACCCATTCCTCCCCCCACACCTGGTCTAGAAGTTCCTGGCGGGAGAGAGCCCGGCCCGCATGGCTCATGAGCGTCTTCAGGAGTTGAAATTCTCGTGGGGAAAGGGCAAGGGGGGTCTCCCCCTTAAACGCTTCCATACGCCGCAGATCCAGGGTGACATCGCCAATGCGGAGGATGTCGACGGGCTCGGCAGTTCCGGTCTGGGTCAACATGGCCTGCCGCCGCAGTGCGGCCCGAATGCGGGCCAGGATCTCCCGCATGCTGAAAGGCTTGACGATGTAATCATCCGCGCCCATCTCCAGGCCCATCACCTTGTCCATCTCCTGCCCGCGAGCCGTCAGCATGATTACCGGCGTGGTGATCCCTTCCAGGCGCAAGACCTTGACCACTTCGAGACCGCTGCGCTTGGGCAACATGACATCCAACAAGACGATGTCCGGCTGCTCCTCATAAATCGCCCGCAGAGCCGCTTCCCCGTCCGAGGCCACACTTACGCGGAAACCTTCACGTTCCAACCCGTACACCAGAGGCTCCACGATCATCTCATCGTCATCGACAACCAGTATATGGGCATGCTGTTGCATAGCCCCCTCCTTCCCGGTTTTCTCTCATCAGACCCTTCTGAAACCCGTCGGCGCAGGACCATCACCTCATCGTGGCCCGCGCCGACAGGTTTTCCCCACCTGCCCGCCGGTTCCCTTACGCGACACGCACCTTGCGCGAGGGCTGAGCCTGCTTCCCGGGCCGGGCATGGGCAAGAATCCGACTGTATACCAGGAAGATTGTACTACTTCCTCCTCCAATGTAAAACCATCGCGTCCAGGCCGTGTCACTTCCGGCGGCAATGGCGTGGGTCAACGCCAACCCGTACAGGATCAGGGTGGCATAGTGAAGTTGGCGCCACCGCCTGCCGCCGATCCGATGGCGTACGTAGAAGGAGAGGGTGACAATGACCATCAGGTAGAATCCCACCTGCCCCAGGCCGACGGCCAGAGGTCGGTAAGCCGCCAGGGTGAAAGGCGTCCAGACCTGCCACCACGCGGCCTGCAGGTACGTGTCCAGGTAAATAGTCGCCCCGTGCCAGATGGCGAAAAGGAGGGCCACCACGCTCAAGAACTCATGCCAGGTCACTGCCACGCGAGTGTGCTTGCGAAATCGGCGGCTGGAGACCAGAAGGCCCACGGTCGTGGAGAGCCAGAGCAAGGTATAACTCGTCATGCCGGCTGCGCGCATCGCATACCAGGATGCCTTCCGGGCCAGCGCGGGATGATCGATATAGGTAAAACCGGCCTGCCACAAGAACCGGGCCAGTCCGAATCCAACGAGAACAGCCGCGAAGAGGGACAACGCGTACGTGATCCTCCCTCGGAAAGAGAATGAAACCGGCAGAAGCCGGGGTTGTACCAGCACTTGTTTATTGTAAGACATCGGCAACCTCCCAAGTATTCGAGTAATGTATTCGTCCATCATCCAGCACTACCAGGCCTTGACAACCGGGGTAGTGTTGGAGTTTATTCAGGCCCTTCACCCCCGTAATAAGGATGACCTTGCTCAGCACCCCGCCCATCACGGCAGTTGGAGCCAGGACCGTGGCGCTGACAATCGGCGTCTGAGCGGCCAGCCCTGTGCGCGGGTCAATAATGTGGTGTGTCATGCGTTTTCCCAGGCGCCAACGCCGCCGAGCCCGCGAGGATGTCGTTATCGCCCCCCCTTGCAGGCCCAAACGGAGAATATCCTTCTCCGGGTCGAGGGGATGGGCGACTGCCACCGGCCACTGCCCCCACATCCAGGGAGCCCCGATGGCCCGGATGTCGCCCCCTGCGTCCACCAGACAGCCCCCCCAGGAGGAAAGCGCCGACGCCACTCGGTCCGCAGTCCACTCTTTGGCAATACCGCCGAGATCGAGACCGGTGTGGGGTGGAACATAGAGAGAGTCCCCCTCGACCCGCACTTCCGTCCAGGCCCCGGCAGGGCGCCAGGTACCTGCAGAGGCAAGCGCGCCGCCCTTTTGAATTCGTTCGAAGGACAGAGTGTATCCCGACGCATACAAGGCCCCCAGGATGGTCGGGTCGAAGAGACCATCCGTCCGTTGCGCCCAGGCCAGGGCCAACTCCACAATCTCAGCCATGATCGGCGGCACGCGATGCCAGCGTCCCGGAGCCCGGTTGACTTGGCTCAACGCACTGGTGGGCAGGAAGCGACTCAATGTTTCTTCCACCTCGCGGACGAAGTGTTCCGCCTCGCGCAAGGCTTCGGCCGCGCCTCGTCCCTGCCCATCTGTCCACAGGTGGAATTGAGTGTTCATGGCCCGAAACGCATGGGTTTGCATAAGTGCTCTGTCCTCCAGAATTTACGTTGCTATTCATGCCCCCGAACAAAGCCCGAAGATCCGTCGGGTGAATAGGGAATTGAATTTTCTCTTCCGTTAGCAGTATAAGGCCGAAACGGCGAAGCATGTTATGAGTGTCCTAGTGGAGGTTTAAGGGATTCTTAAGGCCTGTGGTAAAATCGATCCACCCGAAGGCGCGAGCTGATACCATGACGTCCATAACGAGAGCGCCGGACTTCACCGACCGGTCACTGCGGACGTCCCCACGGCGAGGAAAATATGGAAAAACGTTGGGAACGCGCGATAGAACAAGCGCTGAGAAAAGTAGGAATTGTGGCCAATACCCGGCGCAATCATGCCATTGAGCACGCGACCATCCACCTGCTGACCGGCCGTGTGCCCGGCATTCGCGTTGCCGGGCGTAGCACCCCATTTGGATTCTACATTTACGGTGATGTGCCCACCGATGTGCTGGAAGCAAGTGTCCGTGAAGCCATTTACCGCCTTCAGCAGGGCCAGATTGCCCTGGCCATTCACCCTCATTGCGGTACTAACCTGGTAACGGCCAGCACCCTCGCGGGCGTGGCCACGGCCGTAGCCCTGGCCGGCAAGAAACGCCACTGGTGGGACAAGATTCCCACTGCCCTTTTGACCACGACCCTGGCCCTGGCAGCAGCCCAACCCCTGGGCTACTGGGCTCAGGATGTACTTACCACCGACCCCGAGGTGCCCACGGCCCAGCTAGTGAGCATCCGACGTACAGGCAGGGGAGGACGAACGGTCCACTTCGTGCGCATCGCCCACCCATAATATCGGAGAAGCCGGACCATGATCACGCTGCTGCACGGCGAGGAGGAATTCACCCGTAGCCAGGCCCTGGCCGAACTGCGTGCCCAGGTGCTGAGTGACCCCGGACTGGGCGATCTCAACCTGGCGACAGTCGAGGGCCCGGTGGACATGAACGTCTTGCGCCTGGAAACGGAGGCCCTCCCCTTCCTTGGCGGCCGACGGCTGGTCGTGGTTCACAACTGGCTATCCCAACTGGCGACCGACCTGGGACGAGGGAAAAAGGCCGCCCGAGAGCACGCTCAAGCCCTGGCTGAGTACCTGCCCCAGGTGCCCGACTCCACACATCTGGTCTTTGTGGAGGAAAAGACCATCGCTGCCAACCACCCGGTGATGAAAGTCATCCAGTCCCTGGCAGCGGAGAAGCGTGCCCGGGTTCGCGCCTTCACGTTGCCCCCGAAGACACGCGAACGTCGGGAATTCATCCTGCGCTGGCTACGGGACCAGACCCGCGGTCTGGAGATAGAAATTGACCCCCAGGCAGCCACCCTGCTGGCGGACATTCTGGGCACCAACATGCGACTGCTCCACCAGGAACTGGAAAAACTGCGCACCTATGTCGGCGCGGGAGGCTACATCAGTCCAGAAGCCGTTCGTCAGGTGGTCCCTTACACACACGAAGCCAATATCTTCGACATGCTCAACGCCATTGGCGACCACAACTCGCGGCGGGCCATCCGTTTACTGCAGCAAGTCCTGGAGGGGGGACAGCATCCCCTGCAGATTCTGGCCCTCGTCGCCCGCCAGTACCGCATCTACATCGGCCTCAAGGACATGGCCGAGCAAGGCATGAAGCCGGAGGAGATGGCCAGACGACTTCGGATTCCGGCCTGGACCATCCGCCGGGACCTGAGGGTGGCCCGCCGGATGAGCTGGCCTTTTCTGGAGCGAGTCATGGAACGCTTGCTGGAGACCGACGTGCGCATCAAGCAGGGCGAGATCGACGCCACTCTGGCCCTGCAGCTCCTCGTCACAGGCCTGAGCATGGCAAAAGGACGATAAGGAGGGACGAATGCCGGAACACCCTTTACGAACGATTCGGGGGGCGTGTCCAATGGATTGCCCCGACACCTGCGCCTGGCTGGTTATCGTGGATGAGGCAACGGGCCGCGCCCTGGAGATGCGCGGCGCCTCCGACCATCCCATTACACGAGGAGCGCTTTGCACCAAAGTCAATCGCTACCTCGACCGCACGTACCATCCCCAGCGGATCTTGTATCCCTTGCGCCGCGTGGGGTCCAAGGGCAAGGGGCATTTCGAGCGCATCACGTGGGACGAGGCCTTGACGGATATCGCCCATCATTTTGGGGAGATCATCGAACGGCACGGCACCGAGGCCATTTTGCCTTATTCGTACAGCGGTACCCTGGGGCTGCTGCAAAACGGCAGTCTGGACCGACGTTTCACCCACGCGTTGGGGGCATCTCGTCTCAAGCGTACCTTATGCGCGGCCGCGGGCTCCAATGGCTACAGGTACACCATCGGTGCGAGTGTGGGCACCGCACCCGAAGACTTCGCCCATGCCCGGCTCATCCTGCTGTGGGGCACGAACACGCTAACCAGTAACATGCACCTGTGGCCTTTCATCCGCAACGCGCGCGCCAACGGCGCCCAGCTCATCGTCATCGATCCCATTCGCACTCGCACCGCGCGCCAGGCCGACCGTTGGATCCCCATTGTTCCCGGGACAGACGCCGCCCTGGCCCTGGCCATGATGCACATCATCGTGAGAGAAGGATGGTGGGATCGGGAGTACGTCGAGAAGTACACCCTGGGCTTCGAGGCCCTGCGCGAGCGTCTGGAGGCATGGCCCCCCGAGCGGGCCGCATCGGTGACCGGCATCCCTTCGGCAGAGATCGAGGATCTGACGCGACTGTATGCTGCCACCCATCCTGCGGCCATTCGCATCAACTACGGACTGCAACGGCACGGCGGCGGAGGAATGGCCGTGCGCACCATTGCCATGCTGCCCGCACTCGTCGGCTCCTGGAAGGAGCAGGGAGGCGGCCTGCTCCTGAGCACCAGCGGGGCGTTCCCCATCAACGAGGACGCTCTGCAACGCCCCGATCTGTCGCCCAGGCCCACCCGCATCATCAATGCCACAACCATCGGGGCAGCCCTCAGCCTTGACCCCGACGAGCGCGCCCAGGGCGTCATGTACGGTGATCCAACCATTCCCGTGAAGGCCTTACTGGTCTACAGCGGCAACCCCGCCGCAACCGCCCCTGACCAAAACGCGGTCATCCGGGGGCTGGCGCGGGAAGATCTGTTCACCGTGGTCTCCGACCTGTTCATCACCGACACAGCCCTGTACGCGGATATCGTGCTCCCGTCCACCTCCCAGATCGAACATTGGGACCTGCACACTGCGTATGGTCACTACTACCTGGCCCTGAACCGTCCGGCCATCACGCCCCTGGGTGAAAGTGTGGCCGACACGGAACTCTTCCGCCGACTGGCCGCGGCCTTGGGACTGGAGGAGCCGGCGCTGTATGAGGATGACCTTACCCTTATCCGCCGGGCCTTGGAGATACAGCACCCCTGGCTGCCCGCGAACGCGTTCGACCGCCTTATGAAGGAGGGATTTCTGCGCTTGAACCTGCCCCAGCCCTTCCTCCCCTTCGCCGAAGGGCACTTCTTCACCCCTTCGGGCAAGTGTGAGTTTTACAGTGAGCGTGCGGCCCGGGATGGACATGACCCCCTGCCCGACTTTACTCCACCCCACGAAGTGCCTCTGGCAATCGCTTCGGACGAAGAAAGTGAGGCCCTGGCTTTTCTCTCGCCATCGGCCCATTACTTCCTGAACACCAATTTTGCCAATGTGGAACGAATGCAGATACGCCAGGGCCGCGAACCGCGCTTAATGCTACATCCCCAAGACGCAGCCGCCCGCGGCATTGGTGACGGAGATTGGGTACGCGTGTTCAACCGCCGGGGACAGCTCCGGGTGCGCGCCTCTCTGACGGAGGACGTTCGGCCCGGCGTGTGTGCGCTACCCAGTATCTGGTGGCGACAACATGCCCCCGACGGCCAGAGCGCCAACGTGCTCACCACCGCGCGCGTGTCCGACATGGGAGGCGGCGCTCCTTTCTACGATGCGGCCGTGTGGGTGGAACCAGCTCTCGAGTGATTGGCCACGCGCGAAAAAGTGCTGAAGGGACACCGAGGAAAAGTCGGAAAGAGAAAGAATGAGTCAACGTTACGGGAGGAGACAAAAATGCCAACATACTTCATCGAGGGGGGTGGCAACGTGCATTTCGAAGAGGCCAATCCTGACGGACACCCGGTGGCGGTGCTGTTGCACGGGTTGGGATCGGCCGGGGAGGACTGGCAGCTACAGTTCCCGGCGCTGACCGGGCTGGGTATGCGGGTTGTGGCTCCAGACGTGCCCGGCTTTGGCTGGTCTCCCTGGCCCGGTGGTAAGGTCAGTATCCCCCGCTTCGCCGAGATGATCGCCAGGTTCATGCAGGGCGTGGGTGCCGTGCCGGCCCACCTCATGGGCATCTCCATGGGAGGCACTATCGCCCTGCAACTGGCCCTAGACCATCCGCAGTGGACCACATCCCTGGTTCTGGTCAACACATTTCCGCGCCTTCGTCCGCGCAAGCCCGCCGACTGGCTCTATTTCCTCATGCGGGCCATCGTGGTGCGCCTTATCAGCCCGGGGAGACAGGCCGACATGGTCAAGGCCCGTATTTTCCCCCGCCCCGACCAGGAAGAACTGCGTCGAGTGCTGAAGCAGCACATTCTCCAGGCCGACCCCAAAGTCTACCGTGGAGCTATGGGAGCCTTGTTCCGTTTCGACGTTTATGAACGTCTGGGCGAACTGCAAATGCCCACCCTGGTGGTCACCGGTGCGGAGGACACGACCGTGGATCCGGCCATTCAGGAGGAGATGGCGCGGCGAATCCCCCGCGCCCGGCAGGTGATCATCCCCGGGGCCGGACACGCGGTCACGGCCGATTCGGCCGAGGCTTTCAACCGGACGGTAGTGGAGTTCTACCGGCAAGTGTTGGCCGGCTGACCAGACTTGTCCACATATTTGCCCCTTCGCACCAGGATGCTTTATAATTACTGAAGATTCTTAGTGTTCCTGTAAGTATATGCATGAATTCGTAGCCTATGGTGTGGAGAAACAATGATGGCACCTAAATGGCTTACTCTCAGCCAGGCTGCACGCATCTTGGGTGTGCACCCCGCCACCCTGCGCAATTGGGCCGACGCCGGTCTCATTCCTTCCTTCCGTACCGTGGGAGGCCATCGGCGCTTCACCCGTGAGGCCATTGACGCCTTCGTTTCCGTCCATTCTCAAGGAGCATTACTGACCCAGGCACGGTTGCCTCAGCCCATGGTCCAGCAGGCGCTTGAGACGACTCGCGCTCGTCTCCCCCACGCCCGGACAGGCGCGGCCTGGTACGAGAAGTTCGACGAGGACACACGGGCACGCAAGCGACGGGAAGGCCGCCAGCTTTTTGCCCTGGCCCTTCAATATGTGGCTAAGCCCGAAGAACGCCCTCTCATTCTCTCGCGAGCACGAGAGTTGGGCCATCGTTATGGCCGGGACAGTGTCCAGTTTGATGTCTCGTTAGTAGACACGTTGAAAGCCATCATGTTTTTCCGTCGGGCGCTTCTGGACACGCTGGAAGCCGGGGGGGATACCCGTAGCGGGCAAACACCGGCCAGCTTCCGAGTCACTCAGGGAGTAGAGGAGTTTACCCTCGAGGTGATATACGCGACCGTCGACGGGTACGAAAAAGCACTGCGTGGTGCTTTGACCCAGGACACGGCGGCGTGAAGGAGGACCTCATGCACCAGAAACCCCCGTCCTGGATGGAACATGCCGTCCCCATCGCGCTTGCCGTCCTGGGCCTTGCCGCGCTCATTGCCTTGGTAATTGCCCTCTACGTCATTGTGGGTGGAGTCTTGTGATCAGGAGGATGAACCATGCACGCGTTTGATTCTGTCTTGCCCTTGTTCTCTTCACTCATTTCCTTCACCTTTGCCGGTTTTGTCCTGCAACGCTGGCTTCTCCACCATCGGCCACATCATTTGCTTTGGGGTATTGGGCTGCTCATGTACGCCATTGGCGGACTGATGGAGGCGTTGTACGGGTTCTTCGGCTGGCACTCTCTGGTTTTTCGCCTCTGGTATCTCTTCGGCGCGGTGCTCGTGGCGGCCTGGCTGGGGCAGGGCACAGCTTACCTGCTCATCCGCAAGCGAGTGGCGGGTATCCGCATAGCCAACATTCTCATGGGCATCTTGCTTCTCGGATCTATCTTCGCGACTTTCCGGGTGTTCAGCGCCCAGTTGGACCCGACACGCATGCTTGCCGGTGAATTGAGCGGACATGCCATTGTGACCCCTGGGGTCCGGGTGATGACGCCCTTCTTCAACATTTATGGCGTCCTCATGCTGGTGGGTGGCGCCATTTATTCGGCCTGGATCTTTTGGCGTAAGCGCATTATGCTCAACCGCACTATCGGTAACATTTTCATTGCCGCGGGCGCCCTGGCCCCGGCCTTCGGTGGGGCCTTCCAGCGCTTTGGCATTCCACTGGCCCTCTATCTGGGAGAGTTTGTCGGCGCCGTGCTCATGTTTGTCGGTTTCCTCTACTCCACTCGCCCGGAGATGGTGGGGGAGCCCACTCGCGTGAGGGAACAACGTGCAAGCTGACCATCGGGCCACGTGAAGGTCACGTGGGAGCCATTGTAGGGGGACATGCAGGGGGCATGTGGGAATAGGGAAAGAGCGTTGTCTCACTTGAGGGTTCTAATACGAGGGCGCACGACGGTGCGCCCTTACTTTATGGCTATCTTGTCCACAGCAAAGCTGAGCGTTCGGAAGTCAGGATACCCGCCAAGGCGGATATATGCATGTTGAGCGTCAACGACTTCCACGGCCGTGCCCGGCGCCGCCCCCTTGATGCCCACCAGGACATGGTATGCCCCTGGATGCCGACGTAAGTCCACCCGACTGCCCAACGTGCGCAGGGCAGCGACGGCTTCATCCGTCAGATGGCGTCCGGCGTCTCCTCTCGTCGCCACCAGCACGATGGCACCTTTGGGAATACGGGCAATAAACCGGGCCATTCGCCGGGCCTCGTACTCGTTGGCATATGTGTCGAACCCGGCTTTTGCCCGAACCCATCCTGTTTTCGGATCGAGCACCGTTATGTTGTAACCTCGCCGTCCGAAGGAGACATTCGTGCGCCTGCCCTGGTCGTCGACCGTGCTCATGTACGCGCCCTTTGCGAATGCAGTCAGTTCCACATCCACGGGCACCCGCACCCCCGTATGCCCGATCGTCCATTGGCCGGGGAACACGTCCCGCGGCCGGACCCGCCACTTCGCGCGCAGGGTGATCACGTCGGTGTGGTCGCGAGTGATCCCCGCGGGCACGGTCAGGACGAGGCGCTGCCATCCCGCGGTCAGGGGCAAAGGGGCGCTCACGGCCCGGCCGTTGACGAAGATTTGCACCGTTTGCTGCGGGGCATGAGGGTAGGTGAAAGGGAGGATATCAAGAATCAATCGGTGTGTGTGGGCATCATCCGTGCGCAAGAAAAGGCGCGCGTCCAGCCCATCGGCACCGGCCCACACCGCACTGCGTCCCTGGATAACCTCATCTTTGTACCACCCCTCGCCCCGATACGGCGCGCTCCCGGGCTCGCCCAGGTCCGCGTGCATGGCCACCGGCGCGGACGGCTGAATCACTCGGTAAGCTTCGATCCCCTGGCCGGTCCAGAAAGGTGTGGGCTCCAAGGGAAGCACGGCTTTCGCAAATCGCCAGCTCTGCGACCACGTCTCCGCGTACGGGTGGCGGTCCGGAATGGGAGGGAAGAGGAGCACGTAGCGGACGTTGTAGAGGCGCATCAATTCCCCGGCCTGAGCCTTGGCCGCGGCCACCTCTTCAAGCGATGGTGTCTTGCCGAATTCGACGTCGGCCAGGGCCTGGAAGAGAGGTACACGCTGGAAATACTCCATCTTGAAGTCAGGGGCGCGGCTGATGTTGCCCCCGAGCATGGGATGTGCGTGGCGGGTCTGGTAATACTGGATCTGAGTCCGTTCCACCCCGAAGACGCCGAAAGAATTGCGCCACCCTAGAGGAATTTGCAGCAAGGTGAACATTCCCGGCTCGCGAGCGATGAGGTTGTAGACCTCGGGCACACGAGCATCGGAGAGGGGCAGGGGCACAGCCGCGTGTTCGAACAGCACCGCAAGGGCCAGTCCGGCCGCCAGGACGACCCGCCCCCCCCTTCCGCGGAGACGGGAGAGAAGCCAGAGTGCACCGTAGGCGGCCAGCACAGCCAGCGCCAGCATGAGGATAACGCTGTTGCGGTTGGGGGCCCGATTACCTCGCACGAAGGGAAGGTAATGGAGGAGGACAAAAGGAAGGGGAAAGGCCGTCGTAACCCCGTCCAGGTCGAATCGCCAACGTCCGCTGATGTGCAAAAAGGGCCCCAGAGAGAGAACCGCAAAAACGGCGGCTGTCCACGTCCAGGATCGCGTTCGTCCCCGCGCCACCACGGCTCCCAGCAGGGCCAGGAGCAAGGTCGCGTAGCCGAGAAAAACAGTGTTGATGTCGGAAAAACGAGCCGTCCCCTCCTCCACCGCGCGCAAGGCTCGTGCCCAGTTGGTTCCCCAGAGGGGATGCAACGCGGTAGGTGTGAAGAACCCCAGCAGATCCACCGAGAGCTTGATGCTTTCTCCCCATCCCTTAAGCACGTAATGACCGGTGGTCAATTCGCGCACAATTGGAACCAGTAAGGGGGACCAGATCAACGTAGCCACGCCGGCCATGAGTACGAGGGGACCGGAACGACGCAGCAAGACGTTTATTCGTTGGTGAAAGGGGGCGTCTCCTTCCCGCCAAGGTCTGTACGTGGTCCCGTAAGTGAGAAGGAAAGTGAGTGCGAACAGGGTCAGGAAGACGGCAAAGATCATTTCGGCCAGGGCCGCGAAGGCAAAGAAGAGGCCGGCCAGGGCCGCGTGTCGGTAGGCGCGTCGATGCCCCAGGACGTCCAGGGTTTTCACGAGATAGAGGGCAAAGAAAGGAATGAAGCCCGTGCTCACCATATCGTAATGTCCTTGGGCGGCATAGACGGAACGATTGGAGGCAAAGGCGTAGATGAAGCCGGCCAGGGCCGCGGCCAGGATAACGATGTTTCCCCCGTTCTGGGATGCCTGCTTCCGCAGCAGGTAGCGGAGGAGGAGGAAAGTACCGTAACCGCTGAACACCGTGTGGCCGATCAGCGTCAGGTTCGAGGCCAGGGGAAGGCTGCCCGTGGCCCAGTACAGTGGAGCCGCCCAAAGCGCGTTGAAGATGTCATATGTGTAGAGGACGAGTTTGATGCCCAAAGGATACCAGATCAAGTCCGTGTAAAGAGGGCTGGTGTGCAAGTGGACCAGCGCCTGTTGAAAGTACCAGATATTCCAGAGGAAGGTCGATTCGTCGAACGCCCACATGGGAGTACCGGGCACGAAGGAGGTCAGATGAGCGGGCAGGGGCCACCACATGAAGAAAGAAAGGAGCACCAACCCGCCCAGGTAAAGCAAGTGACTCCCCAGACATCCGTTATTGTGTGGCTCAGAGTGGGCATTGTCATTCATGGAGAGCATTTTACCCTGGAGCAAGGGAAACGTAAAACGGACACTCAGCGGCGGGGCGAGGCTTACCGCATTTTCCCTTGGGAGTAAAAATCAAAGGGTTCGTCGACGGCCGGGAGGTGTTTGGGCAGCTCGATGTAAAACGTGCTTCCGTGGCCCGGCGTACTTTCCACCCAAATGTGCCCATGGTGCCGTTCCACGATATACTTGCAAATGGTCAGGCCCAGGCCGGCTCCTCGATATGCCCGACGTTCGCTCGTGTCTACCTGGTAGAAACGGTCGAAGATGCGCTCCTGCTCCGATTCGGGAATGCCAATACCTGTATCCTGGATCCACACCCGCACGCGCTCGCCCCGATCTTCGCCTGCGATAACCACCTGGCCCTTTTCCGGGGTAAACTTAATAGCGTTCTCCACCAAATTGGTCAACACCTGCTCCATGCGCATGTAGTCTCCTTCAATGTCCGGAAAGTCGTCCGGGAGCAACATGCGCAATTGCAAATGTTTCTCCACGGCCAACGGCGAAAGCTTCTGCGCCACGCCCGCGGCGATGGCCGCCAGGGAAATGGCCTCCACGTTGAGGCGCAGTTGCCCGGCTTCCAGGCGAGAGAAAACCAGGAGGTCGTCGATCATGCGTTGGAGGACCTGGGTTTGTTCCTTCACCGTGGTCAGGAAGTCCGCTTGCAGATCGGTGATGGGACCGGCCTTGCCCATACGAATGATCTCGACAAAGCCTTTGATGGAATGTAAAGGCGTTTTCAATTCGTGGCTGACCACGGAGATGAAATTGCTCTTCATGCGTTCCAGCTCTTTTTGCGCGGTGACATCCCGCAAGACGGTGACGGCCCCGCGAGACACGTGGCCATGGCTGCGGATGGCCGAAGTAACGGCCTGGTAGGTACGCGGTTTCTCTCCCACAAAAGTAAAGGTAATATCCTGCACCTGAGGCGTTTCCTCTCCTTTGCCCACTCGCTCAACGAGAGCCACCAGATCCTTATTCTGCACCACATCGGTCAAAGGCATCCCCACGGGAGCTTTGGACCAGTGCAGTGTGCGCACGGCTACAGGATTTGCCAGAAGTACCCGCAAACGGTCGTCTGTCACGATGACCGCGTCCCCGATCCCTTGCAGAATCGCTTCCAGCTCCTGGCGTTGTTCGAGCACATTTTCGTACAGGCGTGCGTTTTCGATGGCAGTAGCCGCCAAAAAAGCAAAACTCTCGGCCAGTTGCTCTTGCCGTTCATCAAAGGGCTGAGCGTGAGCTGAGCGGCCCAGGAGGAGGGCCGCCATCAGGCGTCCTCGCGCAATCAACGGGATGATGACCAATTCTCCCGCCTGCCAGTCCGCTCCCAGGGAGCGGGACAGGAGGGAGGCATCCGGATCATCGACCCCCGGGAGACGGATCATATCCCCTTGGGCCAATCGTCGTATCACCTCCGGCAGATGGGGGATCGAGCTCTCGGAGGCAGACCCTGCCCCCACGCGGGCTAGCTGCCAGGTTTGCCGCTCCTCGTCAATGAGAGCGATGGCCGCCCGGGAAACGCCGAACAGCTCGCGAGCCCGTCTGGTCACCACGCCCAGGATTTCCTCCAGGTGCAAGGAGGTCGAAAGGTGATGGGCGATCTCCTGCAAAGCCCGCAACTCCAGGACACGGGCCCCCAGGTCGGTGGCTGTGCGCTGCAGGACGTCCGTCTTCTGGGCCAGATCATGCCGCTCCTGGGCCAACGCGCGTTGGAGTGTGTGAACATACTGGGCCAGCCCCCATCCGGCCAGAATGGCGACGAGGAGCAGTGCTTCCATCTGGAGGAAAACAGGGTCGGCCAGGAAATCCCAATGGGCGCTCCCCAGTCGCAACCCCAACACATAGCCCGGGCCGGCCAGGAAGCCAATGACATACCACGTTGGCAGGGAAGCGGCCAGTAAGGCCTGCTTTCCCAGCCAGAGGGCATCGAGCCAGACGATGGGGCCGGCCACGAGAGGAGCCTGAACGAGGGTGTAGGTGAGAAAAAGCAAGTCCGCGAGCTGCGCTGCCATCAGCAATGGCAGGATAGCCCGCCCTCTCCGAAGCAAGAAGCTCAACGTGGTGAAAAGGAGCGTCAGCGCCAGGTAAGCCCACCACCCGGGGTAAGCCGCCACCCGAAAGGTCCCCGTGGTGGCTTCCCGCCAAAGCCAGAGGGCCGCCAGCAGATACACACCCCGCAAGGGAAATCCTGTATACCGCTCCACATGCAACCATTGCTCCTCGACGGACATCGCTCCCTCCTTAACGTTCCGGAGGCGGCCCCGGCGTCCGAGTGGGCGTCGGGGTAGATGCCGGGGTGGCGGTCCCCGTCGGGGTCGGCGAGGGCGTGGGCGTGGATGTAGGGAGCCGTGTGGGCGTCGGAGTGGCCACAGGCCCCGGCGTGGGTACAGGGGTGGGCGTCACCGGCCGAGGGAGCGGGGTGGGGGACGCAGGCCGGGATGGTGCGCGCACGGCAATGGATGTGGCCGTGGGTGTGGGTGTGGCCGTCGCTGTAGGGGTTGCGGTTGGCGTTCCCGTGGGCGACGGCGTCGGGGATGGCGTTGGGGTTGGCGTTGTCGTCGGGGATGGGGAAGGCGTCCACGTCGGGGTGCCCGTCGGCGTCCAGGTGGGCGTCACTGTCGGCAGAACATCTTGCCCCTGCCAGAGACCGTCCAGACTGCTCAGGTAGAGGATGCCGGGCTTCATGGGATCTGCCAGGAGGAAGGAAGAGGTTCTCTCCTCCAGGCCGCCCAGGGCATGCCATGTGGCAGTCGGACCGTACCGCCACACCCGTCCTCTTTCGTCGAGGGCGTAGAACACATCCCCGTACAGAGGGGGAACCACCAGGCTTACCAGGTTCCCTTTCCTTGCCACCAGAGTCCATGTAGCGCCCTCATCATGGCTCATCCAGACCCCCTCTGAAGTCAAGGCGTACACCTTTCCGCCGGCCTGGGGAGGAGCCACCAACGTCCGAATGTCTGCCGGGGCGTCGGGGAGGGGACGCCATGAGGCACCGCCATCTCGGCTCCGCCACAGACGATCGGTGTAGACCAGCAGGACAGAACGCGGTCCCCCTCTAAGGGTCATGGCCACGACGGCATGATCTGCCCAGCGGTGAACGACTTGCCAGCTCTCCTTCTGGACGCCGGTCCAGTGCCACAGGATGCGACCCCAGGCCACATATTGCCCTCGATTGGCGGAGGCGATGAACATGGGACCGGTGACGGGGTGAGCCAGAGCGCGAATTTTCTGCCAGTGGTCATCTTTTTGCAGGCGGTAGAGGGCTGCGGCCCCGTCGATGTTCAGGCCGACGATGAGAAGACGGGCATCCTTCGTGGAGAGGGCAAGCCCTGCCAGGGGGAAGGTACCGATGCGGGTATGGGGCAGAGGTCCTTGGAGGGGAGGACTCCAGGTGCGTCCCCCATCGATGCTGCGACGCAGTCCCACCGTTGGCCCCCAGATGTAGATCCATGTCAGTCCTGCGCTGGACCCCGCGACGGCCCGTCGGACCGCCAGGCCCCGAAATGCCAGGGGGTGCCAGAACCGGGCTCCCCCCTTTAGGGACATGCGCTGCCAGCCCACCAGGAGCGGGAGGGCGAAGACCAGGAGGCCCAGAAGGAGCGTCCAGTGGGTCGAGAGATGTCTTCTCACGTGATCCCCCTTTTATCGTTCAGGGGTCGGCGTGAACGTCGGCGTGGGACGCGGTGTGGGTGTGGCCGTCGGCGGTGGAGGCGGCGGCGGTAGAGGGGTGGGCGTGGGCCGTGGCGTCCAGGTCGCGGTCGGTGTGGGAGACGCCGTCGGGGTCGCCGTAGGCAAGGGGGTGGGTGTGGCCGTCGGCAGCGGGGGGATGGTCGGCGTCGGCGTGCTCGTCGGTGTGGGTACTGGGGCCAGGGCAGCTTTCAGACGCTCGACCTGAGCCCGCGCTTTGTCCGCGTCCGGGTGAGGAAGGGCCGCGGCCCGTCGGAAGAAGGTCAACGCTCCCTTATAGTCGCCGGCTTCCACCAGTTGTTTCCCGCGGTGCATGAGGGCATCGAAGTCCTCATTAAGGGCCCGCCCGCCCGCGTAGTCCGGCTCGCTGCGAACCACCAGATCGAATCGTTGAACCGCACTTTGCCAATCCCGGGCAATGTAGGCCAGCAGGCCATCCAGATAAAGTGAGGCCAGACGTCGTTGTTTGGCAGCCTGTTTGTTGCGCGGGTGAATGCTAAGGGCCGCGCCCAGATACTGCAAGGCCAGCCGTACTGATTCTGGCCGGTCTCCTTCCTCCTTGATGAGGCGGGTTCCTTCGTTCAGATAAGCGTTGAACAGGTATTCGGCGACCACGTCAGCCCGGTAGGTGCGGTCGAGCCGTTGGATCTGTTCGAATTCGGCCGCGGCCTGAGCCCAGTGCCCCTGATCGAAGAGTTCTTTGCCCTTTTGAAAGTGTGCGGCCAGGCGTTGTTGTCGCGAGACGTAGACAGAGAGTTCGGCGCTGTCCTTGTAAGAGGCATCGATGGCGAGGATCGCTTCGAGTTCCTGGGCGGCCGTGCTCCAATCTTTCTTCTGGATGGCTTCCTGGGCGCGCTGGTATCGCTGGGCCAGTTCCTGCAGGCGTCGAGCCTGGCGCAAGGCGACTTTCACCGCGTCTTCATTGGGAGCCATCCGTTGAAGCTCTTCGAAGGAGCGGATGGCTTCCTTGTAATCTCCAGCGGCCAACGCGGTGTAGCCTTGTTCGTAGAGGGCTTGCTTGCGTGCCTCCAGCTTTTTATCACCAAAGCTGGGCGTCCAACCCATCAGTGCGGCGACGATGATGAGAAGGGCCACGGTGAAAAGTCCCACGCTAACCCAAAGATGACGACGAGAAGGAGGAGATTCCTGAGCGAAGACCCGCACGCGCTGGCCCGGCTCGATGGCTTCCAGTTGCATGAACCAGTGCACTTCATCGATAAGAGCGTCGACACCCTGCCATGTGGGGTCTACCTCTTTTAGACGCGTGAACGCGGCCAGGGCCGCCTCCCAGTTGCGCTGGCGATAGGCACTCATGCCCCGTTGATAGAGAATTTCAGGGTCTTCCCACTCAGGGGAGACGGCCGGCTCCTGCGTTGTAGGAGGCCGATGGTCTTCGGCCATGTGAACTTCTCCCTCAATCGAAGATGACCATCCATCCTCATGGGCTCGCTGGCTACTCATTCGAGATTATATCCCGAGATGGAATTGTTGGGTATCGACGTCCAAGGCATGAAACGCCTTCTCCCTTTGCAAGGACTCCCGGTCTCCGCCCTCACGACCGCCCTCCTGCGCCCAACCTCTCCCATCCCGACTCATTGTCCCTACCGTTCCAACGTTTCTGCGCCTGCTTTGGTTATGGTGACCGGCGTCGGGGTGGGGGTGGGCGTCGGGGCCGGCGTCGAACCTGCTCCGAGCACCATCGGTAGGAACTGGTGCGGAGTCAGGGTAGGATCCACAATGCGCACGTCATCCAGGATCGTGTAGGTATTGTACTGGTTATCCCACCGGTTCCAGGTACTGAACTCCAGGATAATGGTCTGACCTGCGTAAGGACGCAAATCGTAACGGTAACGTCGCCAGCCCAGGTCGTGTTTCACAGCGAAATCGACATATTTCTGTGGAGGAATATGCCGAGTCTCGTATCCGGCCCGGAGGGGGTGAGCCTGTTCCTGCCCGGTCGGGGAAAGAATACGTAGCTCGAAAGTGTCTTGCCAACGTTTGTGAGAGGGCGAGTAGCGCACATCCCAGGTGATCATATGGTACCAAAACTCCAGGGTAGGATGGGCCATCTGGGAGAGGGCGGGCACAGTCACCGTTTGAGAAATGACCGCGCCGCCGATGGGAACCAGTCCCGGCTGCTCCGCGCCCCCGTACTCGGGATCGCCCAGCCAAACGGCCAGAGATTCTCCACCTGCGTAATAAGCCGCGTTTTTGACACTGATGCTCAACCCGGTTCCACCGACGCCGGGTTGAGGCACACGCGCCCCCATCCAGTAAAGCAGATTTCCCGTGGCAAAATGACCGTTGCGCACCGTTTCGACGTGGGTATAAGTGTGGCCGTAGGGGGATGAGGGAAACGAGCTTTCGTGTCCGGCCCGGTCACGAGCGCGCACCCGGAAGAAGTAAGTATGTCCCATTTCGCCGATGAAGAGACCGCTGGTTTTCTGTGTCTGGGGCAGCCAGACCGTCCAGCGGCCATTGATCCCCTCCTTCACTTGCAGGAGGTAATCGGCCACACCGCTGCCATCGGGGCCATCATCACCCTGCCAGCGAACCCGAAAGCTGACCAGCCCTCCCTGAAGGGGCGTGAAATCCGTTAAGTACACGGGGAGAGGGACCATGGCAACACGCGGAGGATGAAGGTCGATGTGAATAGTGCGCTGCCAGGCATCTGTCCGATTGCCCGCGGCATCGACAGCCCAAACCCGTACATGGTAGGTACCCTCCTGGGCCAGGACGAAGGGGTGAGTGAGGGAAATGGGGGTTTGGTCGTCGACCTGCATCCAGGCAGTCGCTTCACCCGAAGCTGTATCCTGCGTGTTGGCGCTGATCTGTACAGGGCCAACGTACCACCCGTTCTCCCCCATCTTTCCGCTCACATGCACATCCAACGTGGGTGGAGTGTTGTCGAACCAAAGACTTCGAGGGAAGTAGCGGGCCGTGTCGGGGTTGCCGTTTCCCGCGCCGTCCACAATCCAGATGTAAGCGTCGAAGATTCCCTCGCTAGGAACCTGGATAAAAGCGGTATCTGTGCCGGGGCTAAAGGTTCCATCGTCGGGAGACCGAGGAGGCCGGTTGATGGTGTAGCGAATGCCGGAAATGCCCGAAAGATCGATCGGTGGGGTCCAGCGTACCAGGAAATGGTTCTCGTGTTGCCACCCCTGGCTGACGATGCTCATGTCGTCCGGTGTGGGTGGGGCCTGCGTGTCGATGCGCACCGTCTGGTGTCGCGTTCCCTCCTGATTTCCGGCCTTGTCCGTGCTGTAGAATTCCACGTCGTGTTTGTCATCTTTTTTGATAACAAAAGACCTGGTCTGCTGCCAGACACCGCCGTCCACAGCCGCGTAAGTGGTATCGGGCCCTGAGAAAGCATCGGTGACCACCAGGGTCACGGTGACCGGACTGCGCCACCAGTTTCCATTGCCCCGAAGGCCATGGAGGACAGCGTGGGTTATGGGAGGGCTCTCGTCGTAAAGCAAGCCGTTTTCCAGGATGGCCGGCGTCTCCACGTTGATATTGCCGGCCCCGTCCCGCAGCCAGACGTAGACCGTGTGTGCGCCTTCGTCCGGCACCTGGATATCGGGAATGGAACGACCGCCGGGCACATAGGTCCCATCTTCGACCGATTCCGGAGGAGCGTCCAGTTTGTAGTACGCCCCAACCACCTGCGAGAGGTCGCTGGGCGTGGCCCACTGGACCTGAAAGTGGTTGCGATTGGTCCAGGTATCGGGCACGGCCCAGAGCAGCGGCGGCGGCGGCGGCGGCGTAGTATCGATCCATATCGGCGTTGGAAATCCCTGTTCTTGCCAGCCCGCGGCGTCCACAGAGTAGAACTGAATCGTGTGCTGGCCGTCATCGGAGATGGTGAACTGGGTTCCTTCTTGCCAGGGGCTATCATCCACCTTGTAATAGGTGGCCACCACCCCCGAAGCCGTGTCGGTGGGCGTGAGGGTAACCGTCACAGGGGAGATGTACCAGCGGCCATCGCCGGCAAAGCCATCGACCACGTACGCGGTGACCGGCGCCGTGCGATCGATAGGAATCTCGATGGGACCGACTTGGGAAACGTTCCCGGCCTGGTCGCGAGCGCGCAGGAGCAAATGGTGGCGGCCATCGGTGATGATTTCGATGGCTCGACTCTCGGGAACGGGCAGCCACGGCCCCTCATCGAGCCGGTAGCTGACCTCGCGCAGGCCGGAGACCGGGTCGTCCACCTGGACGGAGACCGTAATGGGATGCTTGTACCAGGCCTCCCCGGCCGGGAGAGGCGGTAGAGTGTAATGAAGTGTGGGGGGCGTGTAATCCACAGCCACGGTTTGGGTCATCGGATCACTTTGGTTCCCTGCCCGGTCTGTGGCCAGGTAAGTCAACGCGTGACGCCCTTCGGCGGAGAAGGAGAGAAAGTCTCCCGTCATCCACGGGCCTTTATCCACACGATACTGAACGTTCGCCAGGCCGGACAGAGTATCGCGCGCCTGAAATGTGATGGTGAGAGGAGAGGTGTACCAGCCATGTTGCCCCAGGGTGCCGGTGATGTTCAGGCTTACGGTAGGGGGAGTGGCGTCATACTTGAAAGCCTCGGTGAGGACGTTGCGCTTGCGTTGGTCCACATTGCCGGCCTTGTCCACCAGCCAGAGATAAACGTCGAAAATGCCCTCCCCCGGCACCTGAATGTGCTCGATGTGGGAGAGATGATCTCCGGGAACGAAGGTTCCATCCCGAGGGGAGGCGGGTTCGCTGTTGAAGCGATAATACGCCCCGGCAATGCCGGACAAATCGGCGGGATTGCTCCACGTCAGTGAAAAGTCGTTGATGGACTGCCAGCCGCCGGGGGTGGCCACCAGATCGGTGGGGGCACCGGGCGGCGTGGCATCGTAATGAGCGTCGAGACGGGCCGTCTGGGTCGGGTCGGCATGGCCCAATCCATCCTTTAGCCAGAGGTAAATGGGCGTTACGCCCTCCACCGGCACGGTGATGCCGTGGATGGTCGTAATAGGGCGACCGGCGACAAAGGTGCCATCGTCCGGAGCAGCGGGCGCGTCACCGACCTTATAGAACGCCCCCGCAATGCCGGCAGGATCTTCTGGATTGGACCAGGTCAGGGTGAAGGCGTTGGTCCGGGTCCAGTCTGGGGGCTCGATATGCGCGTTCTGCGGGGCTGCAGGCGCGGAGAGGTCAATGGTGGCCGTGACGGGGTCGGTCTCTGTCTGCCAGCCGGCATTGTCCTGAGCACGGGCGCGCACGGTGTAGGTGCCATCGGCCCAGGGAGGCAGAGAACCGGCGTAGGTCCAGGTGAGGGTTCCGGTGGCAGTGAGCCAGGCGGGAGCCGTGCCCCACTCGATACCGTTCCAGTATCGTCCGCCCACATCCTGTAGCTGCAGGTCCACGCGCGCCACCCCTGAGGTGGCGTCGCTCGCGGTGCCGGCGATGGTGAAGGATTCGGTCACGACACCGCTGGGAGGAGACGTGACCCTCACTGCGGGCGGACGGGTATCCACGGGAAGGGTGTAGATGGGGCTGGTCTCCGTGATGCCGTCGTCGCGCTGGACGCGAAACCGGATGGCATTGTCCGTCGCACCGTCGGGCCAGGAAAGTCGGCTGACGGTGATGTGGAGTTGGGTGGTCACCGGTTGGGCGACGGTGATAGAGGAGGTCAACCAGGAGCTCCAGGTGACTCCACCGTCGACGGTTGTTTGATAGGCGGCGGTGCGAGGCCGCAGTCCCTCGGCCGCGTCGACGCTAACGGAGAGGGTCACAGGGCGTTGGGTGATCCAACCGGCCGGCCGGAAATCACTCCAGGTCGCCCCTGCGACGGGGGCCCCGAGACCGGGCAGGGAAACGAGCGCCCACAGCGCGACGAACAGCAAGGCAGCCAGGACAATGGGCAGGACGGATGTCCACCGCCACACCAAAGTATCTTGAGGAGTCCCTTTGCGATTCACAATCTCACCTGATCTTTCCTCGTCAAGGGATGCTATCGTCCGGCTCAAAGCGGTAGCCAATGCCTCGTTCGGTGACGAGATAGCGTGGGGTGTTTGGGTCGGGTTCGATTTTGCGCCGCAGACGCCGCACGTAGACGGCGAGTTCGTTCGGGGTACTGAAGTGCTCGTACCCCCAGACACTGTTGAAGAGCTGGTTGTGGGTCAGGGTGTGGCCGGCATTGCGCATGAGTGTGTACAGAAGTCGGGCCTCAATAGGACTCAGGTTGATGACCTTGCCGGAGGGCAGGGTCAGCCGTCCCAGGGCCGGGTCGAGCTGGAACCCTGACAGGTCGATTCGGCTCATGCCCACGACTGTGGCCCCGACTTCGGTGCGCCGAAGGACCGCACGCACGCGAGCCAACAACTCGGCCGGTTCAAACGGTTTGGCCAGGTAATCGTCTGCCCCCATGTCCAGCCCTAGAACCCGATCCCTCGTTTCTCCTTTGGCCGAAAGGAAGATGATGGGCATGTTCGAGCGCTCACGGATACGGCGGCAGACTTCCAGGCCGTCGATGTGAGGCATCATGATGTCCAGGATGACCAGGTCGGGAACTCGCTGGTCGATCAGCCGCAGGGCTTCGACGCCGTTGGACGCGGTGAGGACGTCGTATCCTTCCTCTCGTAAGAGGAAGGAGATCATCTTCACGCTGGGGGGATCGTCGTCCACAACCAGGATGAGCATGGCCTCCGTCTTCATGTTCTCTTCCATAGTCTGGATAGAGTTCGTTGATGCGTGCATAATTATACCATTCTCCTCAACGCTCCTGAAAGAACATGCCGAGAGCATCCGGGTGCCCCCTTGTGCACCGTTTCCCCAAGATTCAAGGGAACGCCCCCTCAATCGGAGTGGGGCAGGCTCTATCAGTCCTCCCGGTGAACCCGTTACGCTCACATCTGCTGTCCCAGAGGCCGGACTTCCCCCGAGCGCAGGAGGGACGGGGGATAATATCGGTGTTGCAGATCGCCTCCCCCATTTCTCTTCGCCGGCAAGAGTCCGTTCTGGGCCCTTCCAGTGTAGCAAACGAAAATGAACGGACCATGAATGGGGAGAGGCTCGCTTATGAATGTTCGTTCATGGGGGTAGTCCGGCAGCTCCAGGATATGTCGGCAATCCCGAGGCAAAGGCGCACTTTGGCCGAGAGGTGAAGGGCAAAAGCCGCAAGGCTCACCTGTCGGGCAAGGTCTTTCGCCGCGGCGCCCTCCGCCCCAAGGGTATCCGAAGGCGAGCCGTCTCCTTCGTCCAATCGCAAAAACAGGGTATAATGAAGGGGATAATTAAGAGGAAGGGAGAGGATGTCTCCACCGTCAAACCACGAGAACGGCACACTCGTATTCGATGCTTTGGCGAATGTCCATCTGGGAGATGAGGACTATCGGGAGCAGGGGACAAGAGGGGAAGACCCAGGATGTGACCAAGGATGTTGTGATGGAAGTGGCGGAAATGGCTGATAATGAACAAGAAGGCCCGAGTGCAGAAGGGTTGCGCGCGTTAGAAGCAGATATTCGGGCCTGTAAACGTTGCCGTTTGCACACCACCCGCACGCAGGCCGTGCCGGGCGACGGTCCCCACGACGCGGAGATTATGTTTGTGGGCGAGGCCCCCGGCTTTTACGAGGACAAGCAGGGAAAGCCCTTTGTCGGTGCAGCGGGCCACTACTTGAACCGCCTCCTGGAAAAGAACGGACTGCGTCGTGAGGACGTCTACATCACCAACATCGTCAAGTGCCGTCCACCCAAGAACCGCGATCCTTTGCCTGACGAAATCGAAGCCTGTGAACCTTATCTGGACCGCCAGATCGAGTTCATCAAGCCTCGCATTATTGTCACGCTGGGACGCTTCGCCATGCAGCACTTTTTCCCGGGGGCCTCCATCAGCCGTATCCACGGTCAACCTCGCCAGCAAGGAGAGCGGATTTTTTTTCCCATTTTTCACCCGGCCGCAGGGCTCTACCAGCCCAAGTGGCAGCCTCTTCTCGAGGAAGATTTCCACAAACTGGCGGTGCTGGTTCAGCGCCTGCGCCGTCAGGAAATGTCAGAAGGCGAGTCCCCGTCGGACGACGAAGATTACGAACAGTTGACTTTGTTTTAGTGAAGGTCCATGACAAACGCACACATCCAGGCAGAGTCCGGCCGTATTCTCCGGTTGCGCGATACTTCCGGAGCGGGGGCGTTCACCCATCATCAAGGGTGCTCTCCCTGTCTCCATCTGTGGACACTTCACCCCGACGGTAGGGTCCCTGCCTGCTTCCCCACTCGGAGGAGGAGAGGCGAAGGATGTCCGACACCCTAATTCAGGAGGTTCGCATTGGACGAGGCATTACATATTGTTCCCCTGGGCGGCCTGGGAGAGATTGGCCGCAACATGATGGTGTACGAATACGGGGATTCCATGGTTATCGTGGACGTGGGATTGATGTTCCCCGCCAACGACATGCTGGGCGTGGACATCATCATCCCCGATGTGAGCTACGTGGTCGAGCGCCAGGACAAACTCAAGGGTATCCTGCTCACGCACGGCCATGAGGACCACATCGGTGCCCTTCCTTACGTGCTCAAACAACTGGACGTGGATGTGCCCATCTTCGGTACCCGCCTGACCATGGGCCTGGTCAATCTGAAATTGAAGGAACACAAGTTGCGGGACGAGGATGTACGCCTGATCGACGAAGACAGTATCCTGGAGTTAGGCGACTTCACGGCCGAATTCTTCCATGTTTGCCATAGCATCCCCGACGCGGTGGGCGTTGCGCTGCGCACCCCCAAAGGGTTGGTGCTCCACACCAGCGACTACAAGTTCGACGACCACCCCGTGGACGGCCGCCTGACCGAGGTTGCCAAGCTGGAGGCCTACGGCCGGGAAGGGGTTGCCATCCTCCTCTCCGACTCCACCAACGCAGAAGTGCCGGGATACACGCCTTCGGAGCAAGAGATTGGACGCAATTTCGAGAAAATCTTCGAAAAGGCCCCGGGACGCGTCATCGTCTCCACCTTCGCCTCCAACGTTTCCCGCATCCAGCAACTCATCCGCATTGCCCGACGGTTCGGACGTCGGGTGGGCGTGGTGGGACGCAGCATGGTCAATATTACTCGCATGGCCATCGACATGGGCTACCTGGACACCGACCGGGACGAACTCCTCACCCCGGAACAGATGAACTCAATGCCTCCGAGTCACGTGCTCATTGTTTGCACCGGCTCCCAGGGGGAACCCACGTCGGCGCTGGTGCGCATGGCTTTGGGAGACCACCGTCAGATTCAAATTCGTGAGGGGGATACGGTCATCGTTTCCGCCGAGCCCATCCCCGGCAACGAGGAGCTGGTCAACCGCACGATCGACAATCTGTTCCGCCTGGGTGCAGAAGTTTACTATCACGACCTCTTCGATGTGCATGTCTCGGGACACGGGAGCCGGGAAGATTATCGGACCATGCTGGAACTGACGCGGCCTCGCGCGTTTATTCCTATCCACGGGGAATTTCGCCACCTGGTCCTGCACGCCCAGTTGGCCGAAGAGTCCGGCATCCCCCGGGAGAGCATCTTCGTCGTCGAGAGCGGCCAGGAGCTGCTTTTCGACGGGAACGCCGTCCACAAGGGGAATCAGGTCACCGAGGGGTATATCTTCGTAGATGGAGCCGGTGTTGGCGATATCGGCGAGATCGTGCTACGCGATCGACATCATCTGGCACGCGACGGGTTCATCGTGGCCATCGTGCCGGTGGACGTGCAAACGGGCACCCTGACCATCGAGCCGGAAATTCTCACCCGAGGATTCATCGATCCTCTGGATGCTCCCCGGCTTACCGAGGACGCGAAAAAAGCCATCCGCGATCTCATTCGGCCGGGTATTGCTGCCCCGACACTGACTGTCAAGATCAAGGAGGCCCTGAGCCGTTTGACCTATAAACACACCCGCCGACGCCCTATGGTCCTGCCGGTCGTGCTGGAAGTCTAGAGATGTCCGTGAGCGCAAAGACGGATGTCTGAGCTGTAACTGCTCAGCCCTGGGTATGCGGGGGCATTGCCCTCGCTTACCTAAAACGGCCATGTCCTGTTCGACGCCAGACTCATCCGGTGTTGCAAGAATGGCGGACACAGGGCATTCGGTGGTGGATTTTCAATCCGCTCCATCGTATCCCGTCCAGGCAGTTCCTCTGAGCTGAAGAAAACACAGCACTTGTTGGGGAGATACTCACATGTCTGACATGCAAAGCATTATGGCCCTTATCCTGGACCGCCTGGAGACCAAGAATCAAGTCCGTGACGAGACCCTGAAACGATCTCGCCAGCTTATTCGCACTTGCGGTCTGGTGACGCGAGCTGTCCATCGACATGAATTTGAGGAAGCCCGACGGCTTCTTCAGGAAGCGCGCCAACGGGCTGAGGAAATGGTTGTCCCCCTGGCCGAACACCCTGACCTGTATCACGCCGGCTACACGGGAGACGCTCTCAAGGAATGGGTGGAGGCAGAATGCCTGTACGCTATCGTGCAGGGAGACGCACTCCCCACACCGACGAGTCTGAACGTGCCCGATCGGGTCTACTTGGGGGGGCTGGCCGAAGCCGCGACCGAACTGCGCCGCCATATCCTGGACTTAATGCGCAACGACCATCTGCCAAAGGCCGAAGCACTCTTGGGTTGGATGGACGAGATTTATGACGCCCTCATCCTGGTCGATTATCCAGATGCGCTCACCGGGGGACTCCGCCGCGCTGTGGACATCCTGCGAGGGGTACTGGAGCGCACTCGCGGGGATATGACGCTGACCTTGCAACACCGGCGCCTTATTCAGGCATTGGAGGAGGAGGAGGAAGCGAGAAAGCCCCCCGATCCGTAGACTGAGGCGACCGGGGGGCCTTCCCCTAGAGGAGGCCCTGTCCTCACTCTTTCCCCGATCCCGGTCCTCGCCTTAAAACGACGATTTCCGCCAAGGCCGATACCAGCGTCCGGATGCGGTTTGGCGTCTTAGTCCGACCTACCCTATAATTGAGGACGTTACGGCGCCGGTTCAAAAACGTCCTTTAGGTGCGAGGAGGCACGGCATGTTGAACACTTATGCCGTTATAGGCTTATATGCCCTTGTTGCTCTGAGCTTTCCGTTCATCGTCCTAGTCTTCGCCCGGTTCGTTCGTCCCAGTAAACCCAATCCTCTCAAGAACTCCACCTATGAATGCGGCATGAAGACCATCGGCGACACCTGGGTGCAATTCCGGGCCCAGTATTACCTCTTTGCCCTGATTTTTGTCATCTTCGACGTGGAAGTAGTGTTCATGTACCCCTGGGCTGTCGCCTACGGAAAACTGGGGCTCTTTGCCCTGGTGGAGATGATCCTGTTCATCGGCCTGCTGGCCGTTGCTTTGGTCTACGCCTGGCGTAAGGGTATCCTGGAATGGCAATAGGGGGAGGAGGATGACTCTACTGGATCCACGCATTTTGGGTGAGGGATGGAATACCTGGTTGCACAGTTTGGGGCTTGCCGACCCCTGGATAGTTTTCATCAACGCGCTGGTCGTCACCATTATCCTTTTGGGATTGGGGTTGACCAGCGTTCTTTTTGCGGTCTGGTTGGAGCGAAAAATCGCGGCCCGGGTTCAGGACCGGCTGGGGCCCAACCGGGTAGGACCCTACGGTCTGGTGCAGACGGTTGCCGATGCGCTCAAGTTGCTCACCAAAGAGGATATCACGCCCGACCAGGCCGAGCGCATTTCGTACAATCTGGCGCCCGGCCTGGCTGTGTTTGTGAGCCTGATGCTTCTGCTGGTGATTCCTTTCGGCCCCGGGCTGATTGGCGCTGACATCAATGTCGGGGTGCTCTACCTGGTGGCGATGGGCTCCCTGGGCATCATGTCCATTCTCATGGCCGGATGGGCCTCCAATAACAAGTACGCGCTGCTGGGAGGATTCCGCGCGGTCGCCCAGTTATTTTCCTATGAGGTCCCCATGATTCTGGCCATGACCGTTCCGGTGCTCTTTGCCGGCACGATGAAGATGTCGGGAGTCGTGGAAGCCCAGGCGAACGGCCGTTGGTTTGGAATCATCATGCCGGGGGCGTTTTTCCTTTATTTCCTGGCGGCCCTGGCTGAAAACGAGCGTACACCTTTCGACCTTCTGGAGGCCGATTCTGAGATCGTGGCCGGGTACCATATCGAGTACAGCGGCATGAAGTTCGCCTGGTTCTTCCTGGCCTTTTTCCTCAACACGCTCCTTCTGGGCGCGGTGTCCACCACGCTATTCCTGGGAGGCTGGCAAGGACCTTTTGTGGACCAGGTCCCCCTGTTGGGACTGGTGTACTTCTTCATCAAGGCCACGGTCATGGTCCTGGTGTTCATGTGGGTCCGGGCCACTTTTCCGCGCCTGCGCATCGATCAGATGATGGCCTTTGCCTGGAAGGTCCTGGTTCCCTTGGGGTTGGTTCTGGTCATCGTGGCGGCTGTTTTTGCCAAGTGGCCGACGGCGCCCATCGTCCGCGATCTGGTCTTGTTCGTGGTCAACCTGGTAATTTTGGGAGTGACGCTGGGCCTGTTGGGACGCCATTTGCGACGGGAGACCCAACGCTATTCGGCTCGTCCTCTGCCCACGTCCTCCTGAACACGCGATCCTGATACAGAGGAGCGATGAAAACCCATGGTCATACAAGTGGTGTTTCTCCTCGTAAGCCTGTTTACGCTGGTAAGCGCCTTCATGGTCGTCACCCATCGCAATTTGTTCATCAGCGCTCTGTTCTTGGTGGCTTCCTTTTTCGGTGTTGCTGCCCTCTACGTCCTTCTGGAGGCAGAATTCCTGGCCGTGGCCCAGATACTTATTTACATCGGTGCCATTGCCACACTGATTGTATTCGCCATCATGCTCACTCGAGGCATGATGAGCGGACGTACGTCGCCGCATAACGATCAAGCCGTGTGGGCAGGGTTGGGGAGCATCGTTCTGGGCCTCCTTCTCCTCTATCTGGTCGTGTATCGAGCCCACTGGCCGGTCGTGAAGAAGGCCGTACCCGCGGATACGATCGCGCGCTTGGGAAGTGCGCTGGTCGGGCACTACCTGATCCCCTTTGAGTTGGCCTCTGTGCTCCTGCTGGCCGCACTCATTGGGGCTGTACTTATCGCTCGAGAGAAGGAATTCTGACGCACCTGCTCGCCCTTCCGGCGAGCATTTCTCTTGTGTCCCGGATTCTGAGTCTGGCAAGGAGTGGAACCATGGTGCCTTTATCCTGGTATCTGGCCGTTGCAGCGCTCCTGTTTGTTATGGGGCTGTACGGGGTACTCTCCCGGCGGAACGCCGTCGCCATTCTAATGGGAGTCGAGTTGATGCTTAACTCGGTCAACATCAACCTGCTCGCTTTCTGGCGCTACACACAGCCGCAGCATGTGGCCGGGCTGGTGTTCGCGATTGTCGTGCTGACGGTGGCGGCCGCAGAGGCTGCCGTCGGACTGGCCCTGTTCATCGCCCTGTATCGGCTGCGCAGTACGGTCCATGTGGATGAAATCAACCTGTTGAAAGGCTAAATATCCTTGCCGGGGACGTGACGTCTGCAGGCCGAAGGATGTTGCGGCTCCGGTATCGATGATCGAGGGTGAATATGAGCACGTTACTTGTTCTAATTCCGGCTCTTCCCTTCCTGGCATTCATTGCCATCGTCCTGTTCACCAACCAGGACAAGAAGGTCAGCGCCTATCTGACCATTGGCGCCACCGCGATCTCCTGGCTGTTAGGCTGGTATTTTGCCCTACGCGCCTTCTTCAGCCCCGAGCAATTTGCCGCGGAGCCGGTTCGATGGACGATCCCGTGGTTTCCGGGCGGTTATTCCGTCTTCATGACTGGCTTCCAGGTGGATGTGCTCACCGCGGCGATGCTCTTCATGGTGCCCTTCCTCTGCTTCCTCATCTTTGTCTATTCCCTGGGGTACATGGAAGGGGATCCGCGTTTCAGCCGCTTCTTCGCTTATCTGGCCTTGTTCGCCACGGGGATGCTGGGGTTCGTCCTGGCAGATAATATGCTCCTGGCGTTTATCTTCTGGGAGCTGATGGGGGTGTGTTCCTACCTGCTCATCGGCTTCTGGTCCTTCCGCAAGCCCGGGGAGACTCACATCGACCACGCCCAGGTCGTGCGAGCCCGGAACGCGGCCCTGAAAGCGTTCATCACGACTCGGGTGGGCGATACGGTCATGCTGGCAGGAATGGTGCTCCTGTACGCTCTGACCGGATCGTTGCGCTGGCACGAGGTGTTGAGCCCGCAGACGTTAGACATGCTCTCCACGAAGATTGCCGCGGTTCCTTTCTTCGGCCTGACGCCCTGGGCCACCTTGCTGGGAGTCCTTATCTTCTGGGGGGCCATCGGCAAGTCGGCCCAGTTTCCCCTGCACGTCTGGTTGCCCGACGCCATGGAAGGCCCAACCCCGGTAAGCGCCCTAATCCATGCGGCGACAATGGTCTCGGCAGGCGTTTATCTCATCATCCGCACGTTCCCGCTCTTCCACGTGGTGGCCCAAGGGAACAACGGGGCCATGTGGTTTGTGGCCTTCATCGGTACCTTTACGGCCATCTTCGCGGCCACCATCGGCGTGGCCCAGTTCGACATCAAGCGGGTGCTCGCGTACTCGACGATCTCCCAACTGGGCTACATGTTCGCAGCCCTGGGCATCGGGGCTTACGTGGCCGCTACGTTCCACTTGCTCATGCACGCCTTCTTCAAGGCCCTTCTTTTCCTCGGCTCCGGCTCGGTGATTCACGCTATGCATCACGGGCATCATCTGGCCCACGAACATGGTGCCGGTCATGAGGAAGATTTGGGAGGATTGGCGTTCAATCCCAACGACATGCGCTTCATGGGCGGTTTGCTCAGGAAGATGCCCATCACCGCCTGGACGTTCATTGCCGGCGGGCTCTCCCTTTCGGCCTTTCCCATCATTACATCGGGATTCTGGTCTAAGGATGAGATTCTGGCCGATGCCTGGCACAACGGCCACATGTGGGTCTTCTGGACGCTGGCCATCGCGGCGTTCCTGACCGCGTTCTACACCGGCCGCCAGATCTTCATGACGTTCTTCGGCGAGCCGCGCACGGAAGCCGCCCGACACACGCACGAGAGTCCCAGGAGTATGACGGTCCCGCTCATCGTGCTGGCAGTCTTTGCCATCGCAGCCGGTTGGGCCGGGATTCCGGAGACGTTTCCCGCCCTGGGGAACCTGGTCCATGGCTGGTTTCAATCGGTCATCGGCGCTCAGGCCGAAGCTCTGCACCTGCACATGGAATCCATCCCCTTCAATCCGGTGCCCGCCCTTATCTCCATGAGCATGGCCGTGGGCGGTCTGGTGGTTGCCTGGCTGATCTACGGCATGCGCCCCCTGGGGTTCGAGGATCCCCTGGCACGGCCGTTGGGAGGATTGTGGCAGGCATGGTACCACAAGTACTGGATCGATGAGCTCTATCAGGGGACGGTCATCGCCTTTGCCCTGTGGCTGGCCAAATTCCTCTACAAATTCGACGATCAGTGGATCATCGATCCCATTGTGGACGGTGTCGGCCGTTTCGGGCGCTGGCTGGCCCTTACGACTCGACGGTTTATCGACGAGCAAATTATCGACCGCCTGGTGAACCTGACGGCCTGGGTCTCCAACGTTTTGGGCGAGTGGTTCCGACAGATCCAAACAGGGCAGGCGCAAAACTATTTGCTGGCAATTTTACTGGCCGTGACGGCTCTACTGTTGCTCGGTGTTTTCTACTAGAGACGTTCGGGAGCCCATGGAGCCTGTAACGGTCAGACTCAATCGGGTTGGATCACGTCGTACCGGATGAACATAGAGGAGTAGATAGTGGCTTTTCCAATTCTCAATACTGAATTGTCATCTGGGAGGAACACCTATGGCCTTCTTCGATAAGTGGGTGTTGACCATCATCCTGTTCTGGCCCCTGTTGGCCGCCATTGTCGTGCTCTTCATTCCGAAGGAAGAAGAGGACACCATCCGACGTTTCTCTATCTGGGCCAGCGTAGTGCCCTTGGTGCTGTCGGCCTTAATCTTCATCGATTACGGGAATCGTTTCCTCGGCGGGAGCGGCGGCATGCAATATGAGCTCAAGCTCCAGTGGATCCCTCAACTGGCCGCTTCTTACCACGTGGGCGCAGATGGCCTGAGCATTCCGCTCATTTTTCTGACCACGTTGCTGACCACGCTCTCCCTGTACTACTCGGCGCGGGTCATCAAGCATCGGGTGAAAGAGTATTTCCTCCTTTTCTTGCTGCTGGAAATGGGGCTGCTCGGCGTCTTTGTCTCACTGGACCTGGTGCTCTTCTACGTGTTCTGGGAAATCGAGCTGGTGCCGATGTACTTCCTCATCGGCATCTGGGGACATGATAACCGACTGTACGCTTCCATTAAGTTCTTCCTCTACACCCTTGTGGGCTCGGTGGCCATGTTGTTGGCCTTCCTGGCGCTCTACTTCGTTACAGGCACGTTCGACATCATCGAACTGAGCAAGATGAAACCTTTTTCTCACGACCTTTTCTACGGCAGCTTGGTGTTCTTCGGCATTCTTCTCTCCTTCGCCATCAAGTTGCCCTCCTGGCCCTTCCACACATGGCTCCCTGATGCTCACACAGAAGCCCCGACGGCCGGGTCGGTCATCCTGGCCGGCATTATGCTGAAACTGGCAGCATACGGCCTGTTCCGCATCTCCATGTCTATTCTGCCGAACGCCTTCGCTTACTGGGCCTACTTGCTGGTAGCGCTGGGCGTCATCAGTGTCGTCTACGGAGCCTTCGTCTGTATGGCTCAGAGCAACCTGAAGCGCCTTATCGCCTATTCCTCGGTGAGCCACATGGGATACATCATGCTCGGCATCGGAGCCGCAGGCGTGGCCCTGCGCGGGGATGTGCCCTTCTTCACCTCGAACAGTGCCGCCCTGGCCATGGACGGCGCCATGTTGCAGATGTTCAACCATGGCATCATCACAGGGGCCTTGTTCTTCCTGGTCGGCATCCTCTACGAGCGCTCGCATACGTTCGACCTGAGGCGCTTTGGCGGTTTGAGCGGCAAGCTGCCCTACTACTATGGCGTTTTCATGGTCGCCGGTTTTGCCTCCCTGGGACTACCCGGCCTGGCCGGATTCTGGTCTGAATTCTTCGTTTTCCGGGGAGCCTTCGATATTGTTCGCATTTGGGCGGCCGTCGGCATCATCGGCGTGGTCGTGACGGCCGGCTACATCCTCTGGCGCATCGTCCAGAGTGTTTTCCTGGGCGAGTTCGACGAAGAACGCTGGGGCAAGAAGCTCTGGGACATGGAGGGATACGAAAAAGCCACACTGTGGCCCTTGTTGCTGATCATGTTCTTCCTGGGGCTGTACCCCACGCCGTTGGTGAACTTCTTCAATCGGGCTGCCGTGGAAATTCTGACCAAAGTGGGGTTCAAGTTCTAGGTCGGGGCCTGGTTCCGTTCGGCCCCGGAGCCTAACGACTCACACGTGGAGGCATACGGGAATCATGCTTGATATGCTCATTCGGCTCACACCTGAATTGCTCTTGCTTGCCACGGCCATTGTGGTCATTTTCGTCGACCTGTATGCCCGTCGGCGGACAGAGCGCTGGCTGCTGCCGGGGCTCACGATAGCCGGTTTGTTGCTGGCCTTCGTGGCCGCGTTCGTACAGTGGGCCACCGTAGAACCGGTGGCCTCCACGCTGGCCGCAGATTCGTTCGCCTATTATTTCAAAATGGTCGGGGCGTCTGTCGTCATTCTGGTCGTGCTCTCCGGCATGGATTACATGCGGGAGCGCACGCGCTACCTGGGCGAGTTCTATGCCCTGTTGCTGGTGGCAACGCTGGCCGCTTTCATCACCGTCTCCGCCGACGACCTCATTACGGTGTATCTGGGATTGGAAACACTCAGCATCACCTCCTACGTTCTGACGGGCTTCTTGCGAGGGGACAAGCGATCCAACGAGGCGGCTATCAAGTACTTCCTCTACGGGGCCACGGCGTCGGCAACCATGCTGTACGGATTCTCTCTGCTGTACGGGCTGACCGGAACGACGGACTTGTTGCAAATCGCCCGACGCCTGGTCCAGGGTGACGTGCTGGCGAACCTGGCCTGGCTTTCCTGGCCGGCGGTCATCCTGGTCAGCGTGGGCCTGGCGTTCAAGACCTCGCTGGTTCCCTTCCACCAATGGGCCCCGGATGCATACGAAGGCGCTCCCACGCCGGTGACCATTTTCCTCTCGACGGTGTCTAAAGGGACGGGCTTTGCAGTCATGGCCCGCATCTTCATCACGGCCCTGCCCTCCCTCAGGGAAAACTGGACCGCCCTCCTCTACGGTCTGGTCATCCTGACGATGACACTGGGGAACCTCATCGCTCTGCGCCAAACGAGCGTCAAACGCATGTTGGCCTATTCCAGCATTGCCCATGCCGGGTTCATTGCCATGGGACTGGTAGCCCTGGGGAGTCCTAAGGGCGGTGCAGCTTTCAACGGCCTGGACGGCGTGCTAATGTATGTGGTTGCTTACGCACTGACCAACGCCGGAGCGTTTGCCGTGGTCGCCGCGGTGGAGGACGGCACCGGGGGGGCTGATTTGGACGACTTTGCCGGATTGATCGCGCGGGCTCCTTTTCTGGCTGCGGCCATGCTCATCTTCCTGTTCAGCCTGGCAGGCATTCCACCACTGGCCGGATTCGCTGCCAAGCTCTTTGTTTTCGGCCCGGTGATTCGAGCCCAGTATTACATCCTGGCCGTGATCGCCTTGATCAACGCCATCCTGGCCGCCGGCTACTACTTGAAGGTCGTCAAGCAAATGTTTTTCGTCGAGGTCCCGGAACGCTCGGCTTTCGAGCTGGCTTCAGGGATGCGCTGGGCGCTCTGGCTGGCTATCATCGCCGTATTCGGCGTGGGGATTTTCATGAACTGGTTTGTGTACATGACCACCGGATCGGCGGCAGCTATGCTGGGCCTGTAACAGGAGACGCCCGGGTCCCTTTTGCCGAAAATTCAAGAGCGGGGAGACCTCTCGTCTTCCCGCTCTTTTCTATGTCGAAAAGCCGCCAGGGACCTCTCGCTCTTTACCCCAGCAACACGTGAACCAACACGTTCACCGTATCGTTAATCAGTCCTCCCAGGGGGCTGCCGGGGATGAACAATAGGGCCAGCAAGACGAGAGTGCCGTACTGCTGCAAGAACTGGAGCGTTTTGTACCACCCGCGCGGGGCCAGGCTGCTGAGTACGGAAAACCCGTCCAGCGGGGGAAGGGGAATCAGGTTGAAGACGAAGAGGAGCACATTGAAAGCCACAAACACCACCAGGAAGTCAGTCAAATTGGGTAATCCACCCCAGGAGGGAGAAAGCATTCCCTCTGCCAGCAAGCCTCGCAGCGTCACGGCCCCTACCAGTGCCAGGGCCAGATTGGACAAAGGGCCGGCCGCCGCCACGAGGAGCGTCCCCAAACGACGAGACACGCGCAGGTAGGAAGGATTCCAGCGTACAGGCTTGGCCCAGCCGATGAAGGCAATGAACACCAGAATCGTACCCAACGGATCCAGGTGCTTGAGCGGGTTCAACGTCAGGCGGCCGTCCCACTTGGGGGTAGGATCGCCCAGATGGACAGCCACCCAAGCGTGTGCGTACTCGTGCAAAGTGAACCCCGCTACCATCGCCGGAAGGACCAAAACTGCCAGCAGCGCCCGCTGGCCAAATGTCTGATAAAACGCGTTCCAAATTGCTGTTAAGATATGCATGTAAATCCCCTGGAATTTTCGTGTTCGGCGGAAGGTGGCATCGCTCCCTATCCGCATGGAGCCATCGGACCTTCACACGCCTGACAAGATACCGACCTGCAAACGCAGGCCTTTTCGATGATTGGACGGCTAACCCGCGGTGAGTTCATCAAACGAGTCCCCTGCCGGGGGCATTTTGCCGCTTGACAAACCATTCCGACAAGTTTCACGGTCACCTTGGAACCCAGAAAGGGGAGGCTATGTCTGACTCTCCAGACGTTGAAGAAGTTCCCAAACGAACTCCTGCGTTTTCTCTAAAGACTCTACATCAATGTTCTCGAACTGATCTCGCATCTGGTGCCAGTACCCCATGTAGGGCGCAGCCGGATGTCCGGGCGGAATCAGGGAATCGATCACCAATCCCCGAAATCCCCGTTTAATGACGACTCCCAGGTCGGTATACGCCCCTGCCTCGTGAGGACCAGCCGTTAGTTCAGGGTGTTCGGCAGCGACCTCCAGGGCCAGCCGCAGGAGTTCGGGGTCGGGCCGATACTCACGGATGAGTCCCTCCCGGGTTAGAATGGCCGGCACCCCCACGCCGACCATGTCGATATCAAGAAAGTAAGCGTCCCGTAGCTCTCGACCGTGGTTGCGCAAAAATGCGTCAATGCCATATGCGCCCACCTCTTCGCAGCCGGTAATGACGACCCACACCTCCGTGTGCTCCAGAGGCTCGTTGACCAGACGTTCTGCCAAAGCGAGAGTGGTAGCCACTCCCGACCCATTGTCATTGGCTCCAGGAGTGTGAGGGGTCGTCTCTGCCTGCAACGTCATGCCCAGAGCGAAGGCCTGAAACCCGCCGGCCAGGGTCAGCAAACTCCGTGCCCCGGGCAGGAATCGCAAGGCCGCTATCAACGCGCTCAGGGGCAGGCTGACGAACGCGGCTCCCACCAGGGCGGAGAAAAGGCGCAACAAAGGCGGCGAGTTGTAAAAGACGGGCGTCCGGTGCGTGTCCACGTGGGACAGAATGACCACCCGCTGCTGAGGATCTTTCCGGGCCGGAATGACCCCGATGACGTTCTGGCTGATGCCCTTAGGCAGGAGACGACGTCCCCAATGGTCATCGAAGTTCGCCTCCGCGTAGAAGGCCCATCCCCCCAGGGCGTTGAGCACCGCGGCCAGGAGCGCTCGCTTGCGGGTGCGTTCCCGCAAATAGAGGACGTTTCCCAGCAAACCACTGCCCACAGCCAGGGCGTAGGGCCAATACGTCTCCCGCCCACTTTGAAACAACTCCTCGCGTACATCTTGAATTCCAATCTGGCGCAACACCTGGGCCGCATACCGGGCACCCAGACGTTCTCCGTCTCGTGTGGATGGTCGTGGCCCGATCTCCACGGCCAGGTGCCGCAGATGTTCAAGCGCTCGTTCTACATAGGGAGATGACATGATCGCCCTCCTTGAAATGCCCTCTCATGCACTGTTCGTCAGTGTCATCCGTCAATCCGCCATGCGACGGACTCCATGGACGGGTTTGGGTGTGACGTGACCCAGACACACGGCAAGGGCGAGGTGTACGTTTGGCCAACGGTTCACATCCGATCGGCAAACGGCACTCGGACTCTGTGTTCTCACATCACACCAGAATGGCTCGTAAGGCTTCCTCGATAGCTCTTTCCGGCACACGGGCTACCATGAATACGTGGCCCGTGTCCGCGGGGATGATAAAACGCAGGCGTCCTCTCGCCCGTTTCTTGTCCGTTTGCATGGCTGCACGCACCACCTCCGGGGTCGGCGGGGTGCCCAGCTCGGGCACATCCGTCCAGTGAACGGGCAACCCCGTCCGACCGAGCAACTGCTCTAAGTGGGGTACCAGCCCGGGACGGGTTTCTCCCAACGCCACCCCCAGATGGGCAGCGGCCACCAGTCCCAGGGCCACCGCGAACCCATGGCGAAGTCGGTAGTTCGAAACCCGCTCCAGAGCATGGCCAAAGGTGTGTCCCAGGTTGAGCACCGCTCGTCGGCCCTTCTCGAACGGATCTTCCTCCACGACAGCAACCTTGACCGACACCGAACGGGTCACCAGGTCCGGCCAGCTCGTGGCGTCTGATTCGAGCAGGTTCAGGAGTTCCGGGTCGCCGATGAGCCCGTGCTTGATGGTTTCGGCCAGACCCGCAGCGACCTCTTCCGGCGGCAAAGTGGTCAGGGTCTCCGTGTCTGCCACCACCATGATCGGAAACTTGAAGGCTCCTACCAGGTTCTTTCCCTGGGGCAGATCCACCCCCGTCTTACCGCCCACACTGGCATCCACCATGGCCAGCAAGGTCGTCGGCATCTGGATGAAAGGGACGCCTCGTAGAATGGTCGCCGCGGCAAAGCCAACCAAGTCGCCAATGACTCCCCCGCCCAGGGCGATGACTGCCGTCTGGCGGTCAATGCCCGCGTCGATGAAGCGATCGTACAGGTCTCGCACCGTCTCCGGCGTCTTGTGCTCTTCCCCCGAGGGGAGGACCACGGCGTGAACATCGAATTCGGATTCCTCGAGGGCGTGGCGCACATCCCCGCCGTACAAGGGCATCACATGGTCGTCAGCAACCAGGATAACTTGCCGGCTCACATCGGTGTCGGCCAGGAAGCGGCCGATCTGGCCGCGCAGGCCATCACCGATGTGGATGGGATACGTTCCTCCCGGATGTGTGACGGACAATGTCCGCACCGTCATCGTTGAGCTCCTTTCAGTAGCCCCAGTCGCGCGGGTAACGAAAATCGATGCCCACCGTGCGCAGGCTCAATTTGGCAATGATGGGCGGCACACGTTTGTACTGATTGTGCCGCACCCGTTCCACAATGCCCTCGACCAGCGCACGAGGAAAGCCCAACTCCACGACCTCATCTATGCTCCAGCGAGCGTCGAAGAGGAGGTAGAGGATCTGGTCGGCTTCGTCATAGGTGAAGCCGAGTTCTCCCTCGTCGGTCTGCCCCACCCACAAGTCGGCAGAGGGGGGTTTGGTGATGATTTGCTTCGGGATGCCCAGGTATGCGGCCAGTTGTCGCACCTGGCACTTGTACAAATCCCCAAGAGGGTTGATGGCGCAGGCGGAATCCCCGAACAAGGTCGTATATCCCAGCAACTGCTCCGTCTTGTTGCCCGTGCCGACGACCAGTCCGCCGAACGCGGACGAAAGGTCATAGAGGATGATCATGCGTTCGCGGGCCATGACATTGCCCCGGCGACGCTTGTCCATCGCAGGAAAGCGTTTGAACAAGGGCTCCACCATGGGCGTGATCTCCACGGTTTCACTTTGGACGCCGAACGAATCGATGACGGCCTGAGCATCTGCCAGGCTGCTGGAGCTGGAGGTGCGGTAGGGCATACGGACTGCGAGGACATTTTCCGGTCCCAGAGCGCGAGCAGAGAGCACACAGGAGGTGGCCGAATCGATGCCGCCGGAGAGGCCCACGACAGCCCGGGAGAATCCGACCTTCCCCAGCTCCTCACGGATGAAATGCTCAAGAATGTGGGCAACCAGCTCTGGGTCGATATCCAGGCGTTGCATTATTTCCGGGCGCAAAGTGGCCATGTCCTCCTCCGGGCTAAGGGTGATAGATTTCCTGCACACGGCGCACCGCCGCTTCAGGCGCTTCTCCCTTGAGAAGGAGTGCCTGCAAGCCAACGGCCAGGGCATGCCGCAAGGTGGTCAAGGCGCTGTGTGAGGGGTAAGGACGGGCCGCCTGCAAGAGCCGGTCCATCAGGTCCAGGTATTGGGCCGGTGCACTCCAGGCGTGCAAGGCGTTGATATTCGTAGGAATGTAGCCGGCCGTCTGGCTCCAGCGTCCCAGAGTGTCGACGCCGAGGAGCCATTCCATCAGTGCCGCGGCCGCCTTTTGCCGCTGCGGATCCGCGGTTGTGATGCCCATGCCCCACCCACGCACCAGCGCCCGGGGCTTCCCATCCCAGGTGGGGATAGGGGCAATGGCCCACTGCGCTTGCTGCAGGCCCTCCCGGACGTAGCGTTGGGCGTTGGTGTCCACTACGGCGGCTTTTTTACTCAAAAACGCGTTCCAGATATCGTCTTCCTTCTCGGCGCGTACGGCATCTGCGGGAATAATGCCCCGCCGATATGCCTGATCGTAGAAGTTGAACATGTTGAGCAGGGCCTGCTCATCGAGCGGTTCGAGCTTCTGGCGGGGCAGCGTTCCTCCTGAGGCCATGTACTGCAGTAAAACGACGTCGCTGGCCTCTTCCTTGGTGTCGAAAATATACGTCCAGTACGTGCTATCACTGTTGAGCAAGGCTTCCCAGGTGACCGGAGGGGGCGTTCCGTTCTTCCCCTGACGGTAGACCACGTGATAGAAATTGGCCTCGAACTGTACGGCCATCCAGGTGTGCTGGACAGTGCCTGCCTGTACGGCCACCGGGTAAAAAGAGGCGGCAAAAGTGTCCTTCACGAGAGGAGAGAGGGATTGGAAAATGCCCAGGGGGGCAAACGCGCTCATATCTGTCATGTCGAAAACGACCAGATCGGGCAACAGGGACGGAGCTACCTTGTAGGCCCCCAGGAGGTAGTCCTTGATGCCCCCCTTACCGTAAGGCGGCTTGACGAGAATGTGCACGTTGATCTGAGGATGAGCCTTCTCGAAGGCAGCGATGCGCTCCCCCAGAAATTCGCCGGCCGGCGTTTTGCTCTGGGGGGAAAACCAGATCGGCGTCCACCAAACCAAGTCGATGGTAGAAGGCGTTTGGGCAGCGGCGGAAGTCGGCGTGGCCCGGGAAATGGCCGGCGTGGCCGTTGGTGTGGCCGTGGGAGAGGGCACCGGCGTGGCCGTGGCAAAAGGATTGGGGAGCCGCGGTGTAAGGCTACATCCTGCCAGGGTCAGCAGGATGCTTAGCAGAAAGACATTCCAATGTCGCTGCATCATCAAACACTCTCTCCTCAAATGCGGCCAGGGCTGCTTGCCCGGCCGCAGGAGGCCACTTGTTGACGTCTGCGGGCCTCTCGTCCTGGGGGATTATAGCACAAACGCACCTTCTGTGCCGGCTCACGACCCGGTTCTCTCTTCTGTCGGCGGCGTTGACGGTGCCGTTGGCAGCCGCCCGAACGGGAAACAAGGGGATCGTCCCCCTTCTGCTCGCACATCATGTTCGGACACCTGACTTGACACTGCCGACAATATCGTCCAAATTAGGGAAGATCCCATGGGGTCGACGAGGAAAATCAGCCACTCTATTGGCCGGGGACAGACAATGGCATCCCGTCAGGCGGTCACACTCTCCCAGGATGCCTGGGAGGTCGCCACATTTGAGCAGCGTTTTCAAGCCATGCGCACCGCTCTGCAGATGGCCTTGGATCAGGCCGATCGGTTTGAGCTTTTCATCGACGTGCTCTCACAAGAACGAAGGCAAGCCCTCGCGGCCGCGTCGCAGTGGGCCGAGACAATCGAGAGGCACGATTCTCTTCGAGACTTGCCCCGGCCCCTGCGCCTCGGTTGTGGTTGTCTGGGGGTCCTGCTCACGCCTTTGGAATGGCTGGGCATTGCCGAGAGAGGAATTGAATATCGGCTACAGGGACCGCTCACGCCCCAGGCCACGAGGGCCATTCTGGAAGCCGTGGACCACTACGAGGCCCACCAACTGCGTCTATATCAGGACGACGGGCTCGTGTGGGAATCCTATGACGAGGGCGAGACCTGGTTTTTCTGGGTCACTCCGGAGATGTTGGCGCGTTTGGCCCAACGCCTGCGCCCTCTGGTGGGAGTCAAAAATCCACTGGATTGGATGCCCGAGGAGGGGAGGAGAGGAGATCATGAGTGAGCAAGAACAGGCGTTAGAGACGCGCATCGAAGCGCATCGGAGATATTCGGAACATTCTCTTGATTTCTTTGCCTGGGTCGTGGATCAGATACCCTGGCGTGGGGGAGAGATCGTCCTTGATGTAGGGTGTGGCAATGGCGTCTACTTTTCTTACACCATCCGTCACGCCCATCGCGTGGTAGCTCTGGACAGGGATGCGAGCATGCTGGCCGCATCCCGTTCCCGACACGTGGAACGGGTTCACTTACTTCAGGGTGAAGCTACGGCCCTCCCTGTTCCGCCGGCGACCTTCGATGTGGTTTTCGCCAACCACGTCCTCTTCTTCGTCGAGGACATCGACCGGGCACTGGACGAGGCCCATCGGGTGCTGAAGGCGGGTGGAATTTTTGTGACCACCACCAACACCGCACAGAGTCAGCAGGCATTATACGCTCTTCACGCCCAAGTGCTCCACCGGCTGGGTCGCCTGGCCGCCCCTCCGGTACACAGCCGTTTTCCCCTGGAAGAGGGGGCCAAGCGAGTACAAGCCCGATTTGGTCAGGTCGAGGTGCACCGCCATGAAAATGCTTTTCTCTTCCCCACGGTGGACGCGGCAATGCGTTACTACCTGAGCGGCCTCATCAACGCCGTGGTCGGACCGCCGCTGTCGCCAGAGGAACGCCATTTCGTCATCGATGAGATGCGCCGTCGCATCAGGCATCACGTCGAGCGAGAGGGGGTCTGGCGGGTGCCCAAGGATGCCGGGGTCATCCTGGCGACCAAAGGTTCCCGCGTCCGAGCCTGAGCGTGCGGCCGCAGATGTCTCTTCCCGGCCAGTCCCTCACCGCCGGCCCAACGCCTGTCGTACCTCCCGCAAATGGCGGCGCTCGTGCAGAGCAATAACCTTGAAGATGCCCTCTACGGTGACATCGAAGCCGCCGGGGTGTGGTCCCCCTTTGCTCCAGTCCTCAGCCGTAACCGCGTCCAGCAAAGCGGCGGTGTGGGAACGAGCGGTGTTCAGTTCGGCCAGCACCTCGGACACGGAAAGGTGACGCCGCGCAGCAACTGTTTCGTTGTTGAACGTGTCCAGGTCGAATCCCTCGATTTGTGTGGATTCTCCGCGCAGTAAGGCCCACCCCACGTCCACATGGCCTTGTTCAGCAACCCCCAGGTGGGCGTACACATCTTTGACCGTCCAGGTATCGGTCACCGGGGTACCCCACTCGCCGGCGGAGAGAGAGGCAGCCAGTTGTCGAACCTCTCCGCGCACGCCCTCCAGACGATGCCAAAGCCTCTCCTTGCGGAAGGGGTCCAGGAAGGAGACTCGCTTGCCCAAAGGACGTCCCAGGGCTGCGGCCATGTCTCCCAGGTGATCGAGTTCATGCTGGCTGATGAGATAAAAGATGCCGATGACACTAAGAGGTTGGCCGATAGGATGGGTGCCCTCACGCAGAAGCTCCTCATCGGAGAGGGCGAACAGACGCCGTTTGGCCTCTTCGTGCGCTTCTCGAATTTCGTTCAGGAGATCGGGGGGCGCTGTCGCCCTTCGCTTCTGCACCTGACGGCGATTCCAGAGGTCCAGGTCGAACGTCTCCGGCAGTTCCCAACCGTCCAGGAAACGCTGTGCCGTACCCAGCAGCCCCCAGCCTGATGAAGCCAGATGAGCCAGCGTGTCTTGCAGGGTCCATTCCTCATTGTCGGTGGCCCGTTTCCAATCTGTGGGGGGCATTTCCTCCAGGAAGGACGCCAATTGCTGCAAGCTCTCGTCCAGGTGCCTGGCGACATCCTCTCGTGACAGGAAATAGCGCATCATGTGCCTCCTCTAATGACAACCATTTCATCCCCCCGTCCTACCGGCTTTGATTCGGGCAAGGGGCCCCTCCTTGCTCTCAAAAGGGCCCCGCTTCCGGCGGATGTCCTGAGCCCGGAGATCGTCTGTGCACCAACCGGTCATAGACTTCGATATTGTCCACGAACATGGTTTGCTGTTGCTTGTACTCTTTCTCCTGCCGTCGCTGGCGAAAATCCTCCAGATAGCGCGACACATCCCGGGCCACCCCGCGGGGATCGGGGACTCGCCTGAATACAATATCCCCTCCCGCCGCGGCTGTTTGGATAACGACATTGCCGTAGTTAAAAATTTTGGAGATGGGGCCGTGCATCTCCATGCGCACGTTTTGGACCCGGTCCAGGGGGGCTTCACGCCGTTCTTCCTGCAAGAAAAGTGGGCGTTGTTCCAGATCGATGAGCTTGTCAGGGGTGAGCACATAGAGGTCATTGCGCCAATCGTCGTATTGCCAAAGAAACCAGAAAAAGATCGCCATGAAGAAAACGATCGCTGCAAACGTGAATCCCGTGTGCACGGCAGGACCTACCTGATTCCACAAAAGCGTCCTCACGTCGACGACCACTTCCAGCCAGAGGAGTCCGAAGAGAAAAGGCAGGGCGACACGCCGGATCAGGACGAACCAGTGCTTGCGCCAGTAGAGACGGTTGTTCCTTTGCCAGTGCATTTTGGGAACCCAGGGGGTGACCAGTCTGCCGGTCGCCGTGGACTTTGTGGATTTGTCTTCTTTCATCCGCTCTAGAAGCCCTTTGATGAACTTCTTCACACTCTCTGGGACGAACGCCAACAGCCAGCGCCAGGGCCGGCGTTGAGACAGGGGAGGCCGGGGTCGAGGAGGTTTTTTAGCCCGTGACTGCCTGCGTTTCCAGGCCCGACGTGCGGCCGCCGAGAAAAGGCGAGGGGGATAATGCGTGCCGGTGGCCACGTTTGGCCACTTCGATAATAGGGACAGGAAAAGGCGTTGCTGCAAATCCTGACGCAAGTGCTCTTGCTGCCAGGCACGCTGCTTGGCGCGCACCTTACTCCGTTGTCCCAGGATGATGGTGCGGACATGACCCGCGTTGGGGATGCTCTTCATGACAATGCCGCCCCCCTCGGCCGCAGTCTGAATCTTCAAGTTCCCGTAACCGAGCAGCCTTCCCAAGAGATTACGTTGTTGGATGACATCCTGCACCCGTTCCAGGGGCACATCTTCCCACTGTTCTCGCCAGAGGATGATCCGGTCCTGGTGAACAATGCGCCGGTCGGTGACAGCGTAAAAGTCGTTGAGATAGTCGACAATGACGTAGAGAAGCCAGAAGCCAGATAGCGCCAAAATCAAGCCCCAAAAGGTAAGAGAAATGCCGGGCAAGGTTCCTATCAGGGCCAACAGGAGAAAAGCGAGGCTCAGGGAAAAGAGAAACGTGGGGAGAATGAGGCGAAGACCGAGGAAGGCCCGGTGCTTGCGCCCCCCCCAAACGATTTCTTCGTCCGGATCTCGCCAGCCCAGTTGCTTGTGGACAAGGTTCTCCCCTTCCGGAGGGATCCCCTGGAGCCGATCCCACACCGAGCGCCACGTCCAACAGAGGACGAATGCCTCCCCCCGGAACCAGGTGCGAAACGCCTTCCACAGGTTGCAAGGGAAAAAGAACACCAGACGCCAGAGCACCCCCCGGCGGTCCGGTTCGATGTAGAGGTCGAAATGACTCAAATCATTGCGCGAGAGGCGGAACCAGAAAGAAGGCTCGGTTGCCTCTACCGTCGCATCATAACGGGCCCCAACCAGAAGAGCCGTGTCCCCGTAAGAGTGGCCGGGAAAGAGGTAAAACCGGGGGCGACGCCGCCCGCGCTCGTCCACCACTCGTGCAATGGCCTCGCCCCGCTCGAGGACATAGAGAGCGTGCTCCTCGTCTCCCTGCCGGGCAACCGTCTGAGAGCGTGGAGTGTAGATCCAGGCCACGAAGCCGACCAGGTGGGGCCACCACGAATCGGGAATCTCGGCTGTTCTTTTGCCGAACACCTGATGAGCCCTGAGGAACTCAGCAGCCTCCGTCGGGTAGAGGAAGGCGTGGAGTCCGTCTGAGGGGAAGAATCGCTCCTCCAGAAGAAGGAATTTCTGCACCGGCAGGCCATAAAGGGTGACATCGGAAACGGCCCGCACCTGACGAATGGGGATGTCCAGCTCGGGGACGTAGGCGTCCAGGAACACATACCCCACCGTGGCCAGGGTCAGAGATGTGGGAGGGGCTGCCTCGTAACGTGGCGGAGGCGGGTCATCCGGCGGGGCCAGAGCCACCTGCCCTTCGGCCACCACCCAGACACTGGGCTCCGGCCGATCGCTTCCATTCCAGAGATCCCCCATGGTCAGCTTTTTCTCCTCCACGTGGTCGGCCAGACGGCGGATGTGGGCATCGGGCAGAGGGGAGAACAGGGGGAGCCCGCGCAGGCGGCGGATGCGCTCTTCCGGAATGAGATGGTCCAATACCTGAGGCCAACGGGTGATAATCTCGTTGAGGGCCGCCGCGTGCAGGCGATACAGGCTCACCTCTGTCAAAGCTTCGATGTCCGTCTCGGGAGGATTTCCTGTCAGCAGGGGGTAACGCCCGAACATGTCCCCCTTTTTCAGGGTACGCTCCAGCCAAGGGACACCGTCTGGTCCCATGCCGGACTGTCGTAGTGTCCCCTCCAGCACCAGGTAAAGATAATTTCCCGCGCCGTTCTTCGCTAAAACCCCTTGCTGGAGGATCGTTGTCCCGGCGGGTTGGAGGAGGGGCGGGGGATACCTTCCGGCTTGCAGAAGAGCGGACAAAGGACGCGGTTCGACTCGCGTGGCAATGTAGTGCAACGCGGGATCCGGCAAATCCTTGAACAGGGCGAACTGCTTCAGGTGCTCGATGCGTTCTTCTTCGCTCTCATAAGCGGTGGAGCCGGGAATGGCACTTTCTCCGTTCACAGGCTTATTTCCTTTGCAGGCAACGATGATGTCATGATGTCAACTGCTTTTTCAGGACTTCGGCAACTTTCCGAGTCATTCCGGGAACGCGGGCCAAGTCGTCCACACTGGCCTGGCGGATAGCCTCGACGGACCCAAAGTGCCGCAGCAGAGCTCGCTTGCGCCGAGGGCCAATGCCGGGGATGTCCTCGAGCTGGCTATGCAAGGATTCCCGACGACGCCGCTGGCGGTGGGAGACCACGGAATAACGGTGGGCCTCGTCGCGAACGCGCTGAAGCAGTTTGAGAGCCTCAGAGCGCCGAGACAGGCGCAAGGGTTCTTTCTGCCCGGGGAGATAGAGGACTTCTTCTCGCTTGGCCAGGGCGACAACGGACAAAGCATCCATCAGTCCCAGTTCCTGGAAAACCTGAACGGCCACGCCCAGTTGCCCCGGGCCCCCGTCGATGAGCACCAGGTCGGGCTTGAGCTTCCAGACCCGGTCCCGACGGCGGGCCTTTCCCCCGGGTTCTTGCGGAAGCGTTTCCACCAGTCGGCGGAAGCGCCGGCGAAGCGTTTCCCGCATGGCTGCAAAGTCATTGGGTTCCAGAACCTGTTTTACGGTGCGAATGTTGAAACGGCGATAGTCACTTTTGCGCGGCACGCCATGGGCAAAAACGACCATAACGCCGACGGTGTTCGTCCCCTGCAGAGTGCTGACATCATACCCTTCGATACGTGCGGGCGGTGTTTCCAAATTCAGCACCTCTTGCAATTCTTGTAGAGCCTGCTCCTGGCGCAACCGATCCCGAGCCTGTTGATGCTGCATGGCACGCAAGGCTTCCAGGGCATTGGCCGTGGCCATCTCCAGGAGCTTTTGTTGCCGCCCGTCCTCGGGGCGATGAATCCGAACCTCCTGGCCACTCTTGCGCCTCAGCCATTGCTGGATGATACGAGCCTCGTCCACTTCTTGAGGAAGCACTACGTTCCCGGGTGGCTGGGCCACGTTGTCATAGAATTGCTGGATGAAGGAGACGAGCGCTTCGCTCACGTCAGCGTCGTCGCTACCTTCCAGGAAGAACGTTTCCCGCCCCAGAAGTTTGCCTCGGCGGATGAAGAAGACCTGGACACAGCGAACGTCCCCTTCTTGGGCAAAGGCGATGATGTCCTCGTTGGTCATGCCTTGGGCCACCACCTGTTGCTGCGAGGCAATCTGTTGGGCCGCCTCGATCTGGTCGCGCAGGAGAGCCGCCCGTTCGAACTGAAGAGCGGTCGCTGCCTGGCGCATGTCCGCTTCCAGCTCTGCAATGACACTTTCCGTGTCCCCTTCCAGGAAACGGGCCAGCCCGGCGACAATCTTTCGATAAGCCTCCTGGGAGACGGCCCCAATGCACGGCCCGGCACAGCGTTTGATGTCGTAGTAGAGGCAGGCACGGGCATCCTTGCCGGTAATCTCCCGGTTGCATGTGAGGTAAGGAAAAATGCGGCGCAACACGTCCAGCGTCTGACGGACGGCCCAGGCGCTGGCATAAGGACCGTAGTACTTGGCTCCGTCCGCGTCCAAACGCCGGGTGAGTGTGACTTTGGGGAAGGGATCTTGCCAGTGAATCTTGATGTAGGGATACGTCTTGTCGTCCTTCAGGCGAACATTATAGCGGGGCTGGTGGCGCTTGATGAGTTGGTTTTCCAGGACAAGGGCTTCCAACTCCGTGCTGACCACAATCCAGTCAATATCCGCAATGTCACTGACGAAACGGCGGACCCGTGCGTCCTGTCGTGCGCTGCGGTGAAAGTAACTGCGCACGCGTGAACGCAGGTTGACGGCCTTGCCAATATAGATGATGTCGCCGTCTGCGTTTTTCATCAGGTAAACACCCGGCTGTTGGGGCAAAATGTCCAGTTTTACCCGGACAGCGTCGGGCAGAGAATGTGTACGTCCCTGTGTTGTCATTCGCCACCACGGACCCTCATATGCACTCAGAGCATGCCCTTATTTTACTCTCAAGGTCGACCGGAGTCAATGCCCTGTTCACAGCGTCCGTTGCGCGACAAACAGGCCCTCTGAGGAGCACCAGTCCTCGCGAAGGTGAACCGGTTGCCAGCCCTTCAGGTTACGAGAGGACGACACCGGCTCACCTGTCAGGGCCCCGAGTTGCGAGGACCCACATCATGAATCCCTTCTCCTTGCCCGGGCGTCTATGAATTTGGACTCGGACGAAACCGACTCCTTTCAATAACGCCGTTAGTTCTTCCGGGGTGTAGGCGTGTGTCAAGGGGCTGATGAAGGCATGTTCCACCCACTCAAAGGGGTGGGCCATCCAGTGGTGACCGTCCACATCCGCCAGAGCAAGAGTTCCCCCTGGACGGAGTACCCGGTAAGCTTCTTCCAGAACCCGTCGAGGTTGGGGCAAACAATGGAAGGTCATGACGGCCAGGACCGCGTCCATCGTCTTCTCCGCCAGGGGCATGAAAGGTGCGCTGGCCTGAACGATCATGGGGCGTCGGGGCCCCAGGTCCAGTTTGTCCCAGCAAAAGCACTCCAGGGTGATGTCCAGGCTCACCACATGGGCCACAGGCAGCCGACGGGAAAGGAACGCGGCTCCATAGCCCTGGCCGGTTCCAATGTCCAGAATGCGGGGGGCCGGGGGTAGAGAAAGGTGCTCTAGGGCGAAGGCGTAGGCGCTTGTAGAACGGGCCATGGGTGAACGGCTGAACATGCGTTTGAACCAGGACGGCATGGCGATGACCTCCTGTGGCAGTCGAGCGGTTGCTCCCATTATAGCATATCGACGTGAAGATGGGTCTATCTGGGAAATGCGCCGGCTGACCGCTTTGAAACCAGCTTCCTGCGTTGCGCCTCCAGGCCCTCCCCGCCCTTTACTCTTTGGACATTACGGGACGATGGGGACTTCGCCCTTTCCTCCTCTCCGCCAGTTTCCGGCGAGATGTGCTCTTCGCTTTTAGAGGGGCGACACTCTGAAAGGTGCTGACTTCTGACGCCTGTGCTAAAATGGTATTTTCGGAGGGGGGCTGGAGAGAAGCGTCTCAGGAAGGAAGGCGATATGGTTCGAGTTGCTTTCTGATGCAAGTAAGGAGGAGCGCTATGCAATATCGACAACTGGGCCATGCCGGCATGAAGGTGAGCGCCATTTCGTTGGGCGCGTGGCTAACCTATGGGGAGACGGTGGAATTTGACGTCGCCGCGCAGTGCATCCGCGCGGCCATCGACCAGGGGGTCAACTTCATCGACACCGCGGACGTATACGCCAACGGGCGCGCAGAGGAGGTCGTCGGTAAGGTCATCAAAGAGTTCAAGCGCAGCGACCTGGTCATCAGCAGCAAGGTATTCTGGCCCATGAGTGATAATGTCAACGACCGGGGCCTGAGCCGCAAGCACATCATGGAATCGGTCCACAAGTCCCTGAAGCGCCTGGGGACAGATTACATCGACCTCTACTTCTGCCACCGCTACGACCCGGAAACGCCGGTCGAGGAAGTCGTCCGGGCTATGGACGACCTGGTCCACCAGGGTAAGGTGCTCTACTGGGGCACCAGTGTCTGGTCGGCCGCTCAGATCGAGAACGCGGTGGGCACCGCACGCCAGTTCAACCTCTATCTCCCCCAGGTGGAGCAGCCCCGCTACAACATGCTCGACCGCCACATCGAGGCGGAGATCATGGCGACGGTCGCCAAATACGGCATCGGCCTCACGGTGTTCAGCCCTCTGGCTCAGGGAGTGCTCACAGGCAAGTACAATGAGGGCATCCCGGAGGAGAGCCGGGCAGCCCGCTACGAATGGGTGCGCGATCACATTACGCCCGAGGTGATTGCCAAAGTGCGTCAGCTCACCGAACTGGCTCGCGACCTGGGTTTGACCATGGCCCAACTGGCTCTGGCCTGGATCCTGCGCCGCCCCGAAATCAGCAGTGCCATCATCGGTGCCAGCAAGCCCCAACAGGTCATCGAGAACGTAAAGGCCGCGGAGGTGACGCTCACGGCCAGCGTGCTAGAGCGCATCGAAGAAATATTGCAAGGGGAAACGGGAGAAGATTGAGGGCTCACGAGTTCCAGGGGGACGCCGGGCGGCGGGAGGCCGTCGTCCGGGCCCCCTTTCTGTCCGATCATCTGCCAAGACGGCATTTCTCAAGTGACTTTTCGCGAGGTCTCCTGCCATGACTCAACAACCGCAGTCCATCCGGGTGGAGATTCCTCCGGACACACCCATTGTCTACACCAACTTTGCGGTCATCAATCACAACCCATCAGAGGTGGTCATTGATTTGGCCCAAATCCTGCCTAACGCCCCCCAAGCGCGGGTGCAGGCCCGGGTCATCCTGACGCCGCTGAACGCCAAGGCTCTCTACATGGCCCTGGGCGAGAATCTGGCCAAGTACGAAGCGCGATTTGGGGAGATCAAGCTCCCGCCGGGCACCCCACCCGGCCCCGGCGGCATGATCTGGCGAGTGGGTCCAGAGCCCCCCTCTGTAGACTGAAACGAGGGCCGTCAAGGGAGATGCCTGTTAGCCCGGGGGGGAGGACCTGTGACAGGATCCGTCCCGGCCGCCGGAAATGTCTCTCGTCCGCTCCGCCGGCGTCTACTTCAGCCGGACTTCCCCATCCACATGCGGCGGCGGATCGATGCCCAAGTGGGCGAGAATCGTCGGCATGACGTCCATGATGTTGACGCCGTCGGTCAGGGCGAGACCGTGGGCGAGAAGAAAGGCGTCATCGTACGTGTGCATTCCCACCATCATGGCATCACGATGGGTCAGACGGTCCTTGTAAAAGGCTCCTTTGGGATCGTATCCGTCCACGGGGGCGATGATGATGTCTGCCGCCCGGTCCAGATAGGGACCGTTGTAGATCTCTTCCCGGCGATAAGCGTGCAGCACCGGCTTTTTCCCATCAGGCAGGGTGAAGGACGTCAGAGCCTGGATGAGCTCGTCCCGCACCCGTTCGTACTCTGCCCCCGGAGCAACGTGGCCGAATTTCTCCCGCCCTTTCAGGTTGATGAAGATGCGCGCCGGGTCGAGGGCGTAAGCGACGGTCTGGGGCGCCATCTCATCAATACGTTTCGCCGGTGTATGGGCGTAAGAGAGGAAGCCCGCATCGGCCAACCAGCGATTGTAGAACACTTCTGTCTCGATGCTACAGAAGCCGTGGTCACTCATCAACATGAGCGTGTCGCGCTCCCCCAGGCGCGTGCGCACCTCGCCAATGGCCGCGTCAATGCGTCGATACACCTCGAAAAAGGCAGGCGCCCATACGGGATCGTTTTCCTCCATCTGGCGGAAGAAGAAGTGGTGCAACCGGTCCGTCTCCATGATCACGCACTGGAAATAATCCCACTCCTCGGTGTCCATAAGGTGCAAAAGGGTTCGCACCCGCTTTTCCAGGGCATCCAGAATGTCGGGCATGGCCTTCTCCCGGCTTTCCCGGGCCAGCCAGGGGTCGGTATCAATGCGATAGCCCAGACGGCGCAATGTGGGCAACAGGGAGGGTGGGTGGACGGCTTTCTCTAGCCTGGGACTGAGGAAACCGGAAATGAGTACGCCCCGGATGGGCTTGGGAGGGTATGTCACCGGCACGTTGACGACCACGCTCCGCCTGCCCGCGTCCCCAAGCACGTCCCAGAGGGTCGAGGCTTTCATATGCCGGGCAATGGGAATGAACGTCTTCAGTGTTGCCGGGTCCCGGTCTATGAAACCGAAAATGCCGTGCTTGGCCGGATTGCTGCCGGTCATGAAGGAGGACCAGGCGACCGAACTCACCCAGGGATGGACGCTGGTCATGCGCCGTAGAGAGCCCTCGCGCGCCAGCTCGGCCAAATTGGGCATGATGCCATCGTCCAGCAGGCGCTTGAGCAGGGAATACGGCACGCCGTCCAGGCCGATGAGGACAACGCGTCGGGAGGTGGAACGGGATGTCGACCGGGCACGCAGACGACCAAAGAGTCCCATCGCTTTAGAGATACCCTAACGCTTTCAGGTGGTCGGTCATGAGCGCCTCATCCTCGGCCGTGTAGCCGTTGTCTGCCGTAATGAACCCGCGTTCGACCAGGTGAGCGAGGATTTTAGCGACGCTCTCCTCGACGTCCTCCTCCGCGGAATGAACGACGACATCTGGATTTTGCGGTTCCTCGTACGGGTCGGAGACGCCGGTGAAATTCTTGATCTCACCGGCCAGGGCTTTCTTGTACAGGCCCTTCACATCTCGCTCGATGAGCACCTCCAGAGGGGCCTGGACATAGACGAGGACGAACCGATCGGGGCCGATCATCCGGCGCACTTCCTCTCGCACTGCCTCGTAGGGGCTAATGGCCGAAGCAATGGCAATGACGTCATTGCGGGTGAGAAGGTTGCAGACGAAGCCAATGCGGCGGATGTTTGTATCCCGATCTTCCTTACTAAAACCCAGTCCCTTGCTCAGGTTCGTACGCACCACGTCGCCGTCCAGCAATTCCACCTTGAGACCGCGGCGATGTTTCAATTCATCGTAGATCAAATGGGCCAGAGTTGTTTTCCCAGCACCGGACATACCGGTAAACCACAAAGTGAATCCCTTCTGTGACATGGGTGGAAATCCTCCGCTTCTGTTGGTGGTCATCATCGAAATGAGTATAGAGTGTCCCTTTTAAGGGAGCAAGTTGACGGTCCCCCTGAGGCCCCACCCGCGTTTTTCTGACCCGGCGTGCCCCTCCCCCGCCAGAGTGAACCTTCCCCAGCCTGGCATTGGAGATCGCCCCTCAGGCGGAGTCCTTGACGTCCGGCACTTGCTGTTGCAACGCCTCGACCACCAGTTGGGCCACGTCCTTGACGGCCATGGAGCCATCGGCCTGGTTGTTGGCATCGGAGAGCATGCGGAAACAGAAGGGGCAGGAAACGGCCAGGACATCGGCCCCCGTCGCCTGAGCTTCCTGGTAGCGTTTCATGTTCACAGCCATGGTACCGGGCTCCTCCTCTTTCCAGACCTGGGCCCCGCCCGCACCGCAACAGAAGGAGTTCCGTCCGTGGTGCTCCATCTCGACCATCTGAAGCCCGACCGAGGTCATGACGTCACGCGGGGCGTCGAAAATACCATTGTGTCGACCCAGGTAGCAAGGATCGTGAAACGTGGCCGTAGTGTTTAGCCCTTCCCCAAGTCTCAGCCGTCCTTGTTGCGCCAACTCCTCGATGAACTGCGTGTAATGGAGGACCTCGAAGTCCCCACCCAGGGCCTTGTACTCGTTGCCGATGGTGTGCATGCAGTGAGGACAGCCGGTGACGATGCGCTTTTTGTCCGCGCCCACTTCCTTGAGCGTCTCGATGTTGCCCACGGCCAGCTCGTAGAAGATATCCTCACTCCCGGCCCGGCGGGCTGCGTCCCCCGTACAGGTTTCCATGTTGCCCAGGATGGCAAAGTTGACACCTGCTTTGTGCATGATGGTGGCGATGGCACGCGCCTGTTTCTGGGCATCCGGGTCGAAAGCGCCCGCGCAACCCACCCAGTAGAGCACTTCGAAGTCGGGATTGTCCTCGACGGTGGGCACTTTGAAGTCAAGGGGCTCGGTCCAGGCCAGTCGGTCCTCACTGGTCGACCAGGGATTGCCCACACGGGCCATACCGTTGAAGGCGTTGCGGAGTTGCCGGGGGAATTCCCCTTCCATCAGTACCTGGTTGCGGCGCATCTCCAGAATGTCGAACATGGGCTCATTGCCTACGGGACACACGTCCACACAGGCGCCACAAGTCGTACAGGCCCAGAGGGCGCTCTCACTGAGCGCGTACGCGAGGAGTGGCGTTTCGTCCTTGCCTTGCACCAGCTCCAACATGAACTCCTTGCTGTAATAGCGCTTGTTGATTTCCAGGGCCGAAGGGGAGAGCTCCTTACCCGTGAGATACGCGGGGCAGGCTTCCTGGCAGCGGTTGCACATAATGCAGGCATAAGCGTCGAACACCTGCGTCCTGGGCAGGTCGAAGAGTTTCGCCGCGCCGAACTGCTCGATACTCTCATCCTCGAAATCAATGGGATCCAAGGCTCCCAGGGCCGGGCGCTCGGCGCGGGTCATCCAGTTGATGGGGCCCATGAAAAGGTGGGCGTGCTTGCTGTAGGGGAAGTAGGGCAGGAACGCCAGGATGAGCCCCAGAGCAATCCACCAGAAGAGGTGTTCTCCCAGCACCTGGGCCGAGGGGGAAAGTCCGGCCCAGAAGGTGTGGGCGACCCAGTTGGCAAAGGGCTGCCACGCGTCCCCCCCCTCCTGTGCCACCCGAAAGGAGGCGCCCAGGAAGCGTCCTCCCACGTGGAAGAGAATGAACAGGCCGACGATAAGAGAGTCTCGCGGGATGCCTCTGATGGCCTTGGGATGCAATTTCACGTTCTCGTGATAATCCAGCGCCTGGGCGTGGACGACGAAACGCCGAATGAGAAAATACGTCATGCCTACGATGACGCTCATACTGAACACATCCGCCAGCAAGCGGTAGAGGTTGCCCACCAGCCCGATGCCGAAAGGGTGGAAGCCCGGCACATATCCCGCGACCACATCAAAGGTGTTGACCAGGACATAGAAAAGGAAGCCCCAGGCAATGAAATAATGGAAAATAGAGGTGATGGGACGGCGGCGGATGAGTCCGTCTTGAAAGAAAAGCGCCCACAGTCCCACGCCGATGCGCTTAGGCACAGCGGCCCAGTTCAATTCCCCTTGTCCCCGCTGGATGATGGCCCACATGCGTGCGAAAGTGATGAAGCTCAAGTACAATGAGACGGCAACTGCCAGGGGGAAGAGCAGCCTCTCGACGAGTGTAAGCACCGTTGCCTCCTTGCGTACTGGAATTGCCCTTCTGCGCTTATTGTGGCCGACGCCGGGATGTATTTTGTGCCCTTCGTCACCGAGCTTTTACCCAGAGCTTGTTGCGGGAGGGTTCCGAGCCAGTTTGGACGCTATCATACCATGCTTTGGCGCAAGGGCCGAAATAAACGCCGGCAGATGAGTGCCCCGTGGGCTTAGAAGGAAAAAAGGCCGCCGAGCGAGGAAGCATCCGGCTGGACCAAAGGCATCAAGACATCCCGGCAAGGCCCCACCCTCATCCCTCGGTGGTTGCCTTACCAGAACGCCTGGCCGTGCCAACTCCAGGTGGCATGAGGGCACGACAGACCACGAACGGCGTTTGAGCTGTCGCCCGTGGTCTGTCGTCTGTCATCGACATCATCTACACAATATTCAACTCGATCGACGGTTGGTAGTTCAGCACGCTGACACGGCCCGCCACAAGCCGCGCCAGTTCTCGGATGGCGATGGCCGCGGGTGATTTGGGGTTGGCGACGACGATGGGCGCGCCCTCGTCGCCCCCTTTGCGCACCTGGCTGTCCAGGGGCACCCGGCCCAGGAAAGGCACGTTGAGCTCCTTCGCGGCCCGCTCACCGCCCCCTACGCCGAAGATATCGCCTGCCATATTTTCGATAATGCCCAGCACCGGCACCTTTAACTGCTGGAACGCCACCAGGCCGCGCCGCGCGTCCATCAGCGCCACCTCCTGCGGCGTGGTCACAATAATCCCGCCGGTCACGGGCACGCTCTGCGCCAGAGAGAGGTGTGCATCCCCCGTTCCCGGCGGCAGGTCCACAATCATGTAGTCCAGCTCCGGCCAGGCCACGTCGTTGAAGAGCTGGCGGATAGAAGAGTGCAGCAAGGGCCCTCGCCAGATCAGGGCCGTGTCGGGCGGCACCAGAAAGCCGATGGAGATGGTGTGAATGCCGTACGCCACCGGAGGGACCATTTTACCGTTCTTGACGGAGACTCGATTCCCCTGCAGGCCCAACATCAAGGGGACGTTCGGACCGTAAATATCTGCGTCCAGGATGCCCACCCGGGCCCCTTCCAAAGCCAGAGAAATGGCCAGGTTGACAGCGATGGTCGTCTTGCCCACGCCCCCTTTGCCGGAGGCGACGGCAATAATGTTGCGCACGTCCAGTTCCAGACGGCCGAAGATGCGCTTATCGCTGGTCACATCGGCACCGAAGGTGACATCCACTTGTTGTACGCCTGGAACTCGCATCAACGCCGCCTGGATGTCTCCTTCCAGGGATGATTTCAACGGGCAAGCCGGTGTTGTCAGGTTGACATCCACACGAACCCGATTTCCATTGATGCCCACCTTGGAGATCATCTTCAAGGTCACCAGATCCACTCCCAGTTCCGGATCGATGACCGTGCGCAAGGCTTCCATGACTTGTTCCTTATTTACGGTACCCATTACGACATTCTCCTCTGTTCAACTCATCATTCACCATGGGAAAGGCTCCCCTTTCAATTACTCCCTTTTCTGGTCCGATTTTACCAGTCTTGCCACCCGCCGTCCAATCTCCACCGCGTAATTCGTGCCCCGGTCCCACGGGTAGACCTGGGACATGCTGGCAAAGTAGAGGCCCTGAATGGGAGTGCGAATGTCCGGGATATGCTGCGAGTAGTTGAGCGGCACTACGGGTTGGGCGTAGCGCGCTTTGTGTACCCAGACGCCGGTAATCCAATCCCGTTTGAAGCTCGGGTTGAACCGAGGCAGCACGGGCAGGAAGGTTTCCAGCAACTCCTCATCGCTCATGGCGAAATAGCGATGATCGGGCTCCAGGTAGTCCCCCAGGTACACCAGGTAATCCCCGCCGTAGTGCTCCCGGTCCATGTAATTGGTGTGCTCTACAAAAGCCAGGAAGGGAAAGCCCTCCTGTTTGGGCAGGTTGATCCAGTAATCGCGCGCGGTCATACGCTGTTTGAGTGCCAGGGTCATGACCACCGCGCCCATGGAGCGTAGCTCGCGAACCTTTCCCAGGTAAGAAGATGGGAGATCGGGCACCATGTGTGCGAATTGATGGGGCGAGACTGTGCTGATGACGATATCCCCCTCCCAGGACACACCTTCGGAGACCACGCGGAATCCTCCTTCCCCTCGGGGGTCCACCCGTCGAACGGGACGATTCATAACCAGCGTCCCTCCTCGCTCCTCGACCCGCCGAGCCAACACATCCACAAAATGTTGGAACCCACCCCGAAAGTAGCCCAGTGCAGGACTGCGTTTGTGAATGCGTGCCCAGAACCAGGCCAAGTTCACGTCCCGGTAATGCTCGCCAAACTTGCCGATGAGCAACGGCTCCCACAGCACCTCGTAAGCCCGGTGACCCATGGCTCGTGTCAACCACTCGTGTGCGGTCGTCCGTTCGAAGCGCCGCCAGTTGCGGCTGAAGCGCAAGTAGGCAAGGACCAGCCCCATGCGCACCTTGTCCACCAGACTGAGATGGGGGAAGGTCAGCACGCGCAGAGGGGAGTCGAAAGGATAGGAGCGTCCGTTCTTCCACACGGAGGTAATGGGGCGGCGGAATAAGATGTCATCTCCCAGGCCGATTTCGTCAGCCAGGCGGAGGATCTCGTTATCGGAGCGGAAGAGGTGATGGTAGAACTTTTCCAGAGGCCATTCCCAATGACTCGCTTTGAACCCCGCCGCCAGCCCCCCGGCCTGCGAGCTGGCCTCCCACAAAGTCACTTCATACCCGGCACCTGCCAAGTCATAAGCGGCGCTCAGGCCGGCTACCCCCGCGCCGATCACCATTACGTTGTGAGGTCGATGTGTCATGACGTCCGCGCACAAGCCTCCGCTATTCTCCCCCACCGATCGGTTCGGGTAATTTCAGCTTTCCCTCTTTGATGTAACGGTCGATGTCCCGTCGTGCCTCTTCGTAATGGTTGAGCAAGTCTTCGTCCGTGCCCTTAAAATGGATAATCGTCTGTGAGGAGCAGACCAGACAGCCTCGTTGATATTTGTAGTATTGCCGATGGCAACCAATGCATTCGTTCAGGCGAATCATCATCAGGGCAAACGCCAGAGCGTCGGGGTGAGTTTCAGGCAGCATGGAAACCCGAGCAACCAGTGCCTGCCATTTGGGGCCGCGCAAGTCTTTCAACTTGGGAAGCAGGTGCAACGGGAAAAGTATTTCCGCCGTTGGGTACATGACCCCGTCCTTTCTCATGGATAGAGATTGGAGATCAGAGATCAGATCCGGTGTTCGTCCACCTCTGATCCCAATCGCCCATCTCGTCTAACCTCCATTATACCATATTCGTCAGGAAGAGAGGCTGTGGGCCCTGGATACGGGCCCGGGAGCGGTCATCCCGACGATATCATGTTCAGCAATGAACGCGTCCAACATGTGCAACGCGCGCGTTGCGTATGCCTGATATCGCTGACGCTTGTTGTGCACCCGCCGTTCCAGCGGCGGCAACAGACCAAAATTCGCCTTCATGGGCTGGAAGGCATCCGGCTCCGTGTGGGTGATGTAATAGAGCAAGGCCCCGATCATCGTCTCCCGCGGGAAGGTCAGGGGAGCCTGTCCCTGAATGAACCGGCAGGCGTTGAGACCCGCGACCAGTCCGCCCACGGTGGAGCCCACATACCCTTCTGTACCCGTAATCTGACCGGCAAAGAACAGATCCTCCCGCCCTTTGAACTGCAACGTCGGGCGCAGGAGCCGGGGCGAGTTGATGAACGTGTTGCGATGCATTTGACCCAAACGCACGAATTCGGCCCTCTCCAACCCGGGGATCAATCGCAAGATCTCCCTTTGCGCGCCCCAACGGATGTTCGTCTGGAAGCCGACGATGTTGTAAAGGGTGCCGGCCACGTTGTCCTGCCGGAGCTGGACCACGGCGTAGGGGCGCCGGCCGGTGTGCGGATCGATCAGTCCCACCGGACGCATGGGACCAAACGCCAGCGCGTTGAGCCCCCGCTCCGCGATGACCTCGATGGGCAGACAGGCTTCGAAAAAGCGCTCGTCCTCCTTCTCGAAATCCCGCAGTTCAATGCGCGGGGCGCTGAGCAACGCCTCCACGAAGCGGTCGTACTGCTCCTTCGTGAAGGGACAGTTGATATAATCCCCTTCTTCCTGCTCTCCCCGACCGTAGCGATTGGCCCGAAAGCAGACGTTCATGTCAATGCTCTCGGCCTTGACAATGGGGGCCAGCGCATCGTAGAAGGAAAGGTGTCTCTCGCCGGTCAACGCCGCAATCTTTTCCGCCAGCGCGTCCGAGGTTAGCGGCCCGGTGGCGATGATAGTCGGGCCGTCGGGGATGTCCGTCACCTCCTCACGGACGACCTCGATGTTCGGGTGGTGGACAAGGAGCTCCGTCACCATTTCGGCGAAACCGCCGCGATCCACGGCCAGGGCCCCACCCGCGGGCAGAGCGTTCGCTTCGGCCGCGCGCAGAATCATTGACCTCAGTCGGCGCATCTCCTCTTTGAGAAGTCCCAGGGCCCGGTCCGGAGCTTTCGCCCCCATACTGTTGGAACAGACCAGCTCCGCGAATTTGTCCGTCCGGTGCGCGGGCGTCATTTTTTGGGGCCGCATCTCATAGAGACGCACCTTCACGCCCCGTTCCGCGGCTTGCCACGCGGCCTCCGACCCAGCCAATCCTGCGCCGATAATGGTGAGCGTTTGCGTCATGGCTTCCCTTTCTCTACTATTTGCTGCTGTTTCCCCTCGCGATCTCGTCCCCGGAACCTCACACCCCCTGGGGAGATTTTCCCATCAGCCCGTATCTCTCTTACTCTTCTCTATCGAACATACGTGCCTTTACACCGGTTAGTTCACCCTACGCGGTCCGTGAGCTCGCCCACCACGCATAGGCCGTTCGCCAGAGGACATAAGCAGCCATATGGAGTCCCAGGACGACCAAAGCAAAAATGGGCAACACGACACTGCTGAGCCAGATGGCTCGCAAGAGCGCCCCCAGGGGGGCCACCGCGGTCCAGGCCCAGGCTGTACGCCACCAGATTCGTTTGGGGGAACGAAAGGTCGCTTCGTTGAAAAGGCCGAACCAGGGCGCGAGCCAGAGCCAGGCCACCAACAAGGGGACAAATGTAGCCAGAATGTGAGCACTATTTGTCAGTTCGTGGTGGAAGGCAAAGCCAAACAACGTCAAGATCACCAGAAGGATGACATCTCCCACAATCAGACGACGATGATGTGCGGTCTTCCAGAACATGAGTCCCTCCTATCCTCTATGATTTGCCCAGGCGCGCTCATCTTTCATCCCTCACCCGGGGAACAGGGTCGGAAACCGAGGGGATGATGGATGCTCGCGTTCGGACAGAATGTAGCGATATTATACTATTTTCGCGGGGAGGATTCAGAATTTGGCCGACACTCTTGTGCTGTTCTCCCCATCTTTCCGACGAGCATTTCGTTCGTTCCCCTTTCTTCTGATATACTGAGGTGAGTAGCGGAAGTGTCATCCTTCACCTGACTTTGAACTCCACGTGAACGTTCATCATGTATGGAGAGAAGTATCCCCGCACGAACGTGCAAAGGGGGAGAGTGCAGATGAACACAAGGAGGTGTTGTCATGACCAACGTCCCTGACCGTCCCTGGTATCCGTTCTATGAAGAAGGCGTTCCTCGTGCGATTGATGTACCGCCCATCCCCCTCTACACGTTCGTCGAGGATGCAGCCCGAGATTTTCCTGACAGGGTAGGCATCAAGATGGTGCTTAAGTACCTGCCCCTAGGCCTCTCCATCCAGGCGTCATTGACGTACCGGGAACTGCAGGCGGCCGTGCACCAGTTCGCGGCTTCCCTGCACCAGATGGGGGTCAAGCCGGGAGACCGTGTGGCCATCATGTTGCCTAATACACCTCAGTATGTGATCGCGTTCATGGGCGCGCTGCGCGCGGGCGCCGTGGCCGTGAACACGAATCCGACTTACACTCCGCGAGAGTTGGCCCACCAGATGAAAGATTCAGGCGCGGAAACCATCGTCATGCTGAGTCCTTTCTATGAGCGTTTGCAAGCCGTCCGGGATGAAGTACCCGTCAAGCGGGTCATCATCACAGACATTGCCGAATATGTCAAGGGGCTCTTCAAGACGCTGACCGAGCGCACCCTGCGCAAGGAAGGGCTGATGACCGACGTGGCCGAGAGCAACGGGGTCGTCCATTGGGAGACCTTCATGCGCATGGGCGGCGCCGCGCCGGACGTGAGCATCGACCCCGACGAAGTGGCTCTCTTCCAGTACACGGGCGGCACCACCGGCGTCCCCAAAGCCGCCATGCTCACGCATCGCAACCTGATCGCGAATGCCATGCAGGTCGCGGCCTGGATTCCAGGCTTCGAACGAGGGTCCGTCGTGATGATGGGAGCGCTGCCCTTCTTCCACGTCTACGGCATGACGGTGGCCTTGCTGGTGGGGCTGCACAACGGGGGCCAGGTGGTCATGGTACCCAATCCACGACCCATCGACATCGTCATGCAAACCATCCACCACGAACATTGCAATCTCTTCCCCGGCGTGCCGACCATGTACATCGCCATCATCCACCACCCCGACGTCCAAAAGTACAACCTCAGGAGTGTGGAAGCCTGCATCAGCGGCGCGGCTCCCCTGCCTGTGGAAGTGCAACAGAAGTTCGAGGAGATTACGGGAGGACGTCTGGTGGAGGGGTATGGTCTGACGGAAGCATCCCCCGTCACCCACTCGACGCCCATCCACGGCAAGCGGAAGCTAGGCTCCATCGGCATCCCCTTCCCCAGCACGGACGCCAAGGTCGTGGATATGAACAGCGGGGAGCCCCTCCCCCCCGGCGATGTAGGCGAACTTTGCGTCAAAGGCCCTCAGGTGATGAAAGGCTACTGGAATCGCCCCGAGGAGACAGCCTTGGTCCTCGATGAGGACGGCTGGTTGCACACCGGCGACATCGCCCGCATGGACGAGGAGGGCTATTTTTACATCGTAGACAGAAAGAAGGACATCATCATCGCCAGCGGCTACAATATCATCCCCCGGGAAGTAGAAGAAGTCCTTTACATGCATCCCAAGGTGATGGAAGCCGTGGTCGCGGGGGTGCCTGACCCCTATCGAGGCGAAACGGTCAAAGCTTACATCGTCCTCAAGGAAGGAGAACAGGCGACGGAGAAGGAAATCATCGAGTTTTGCCGTCAGAACCTGGCCCCTTACAAAGTCCCCAAACTGGTGGAATTCCGCAGTGAGTTGCCCAAGAGCCAGGTGGGCAAGTTCCTGCGCCGCGTGCTGGTCGAGGAGGAGAAGAAGAAGATGGAGAAGCAGGGGAGAGGGGAGTAGGGAGCAAGTAGGGAAAAGGGAGTGGAAGAGTAGAGAGGAGGGGGTAGGGAGGAGGGAGTAGGGAGGAGGAAGTAGGGAGTAGGAGTCCGACTCCCCCCTGCCCACTCCCCACACCCTATCATCCTACCCAGGAGGAGAAAACCATGAACACGATTGCCGGCCAGGTCGATGAGCGCCGGTATAAGCGCGTCATCAACGCCTGGGCCATGTACGACTGGGCCAACTCGGCCTTTGCCACCACGATCATGGCCGCCGTCCTGCCAGTGTTCTACAGCAAAGTGGCTGCGGCGACCATCAGCTCTGACCCAGAGCGGGCTCGCGTCCTGGCGAGCAGCGCCTGGGGATACACGAATACCATTGCCATGTTGATCATCGCCTTCGCAGCGCCGGTGCTGGGCGCTCTGGCCGACCACAGCGGTGCCAAGAAGAAATTCCTGGGCACTTTCGCCTCCCTGGGCATTGTGGCCACCGCTTTTCTCTACTTCATCAGCACCGGAGATTGGTTGGCCGCGTCTATTCTCTACATCATCGGCCGCATCGGCTTCTCCGGCGCCAACATTTTCTACGATTCCTTGTTGCCGCACATTGCCCGCCCGGACGACATCGACTACGTCTCCGCCAAGGGATATGCTTTTGGCTACCTGGGGGGAGGCTTGCTCCTGGCCCTGAACCTGGCCTGGATCATGAAGCCTCACCTCTTCGGTTTTCCTGACACGGGAATAGCCACCCGGGTCTCCTTTCTGAGCGTGGCCATCTGGTGGGCCTTGTTCTCCTTTCCCCTTTTCCGCTATGTGCCCAACCCTCCTCACGTCCTGGAACCCGGTGAAAGCCTCAAGCACCCGATCAAGGCGGCCTTCCAGCGTTTGCACAACACGTTCCACGAGATTCAACGCTACACCGAGCTTTTCAAGTTCCTCATCGCGTTCTGGCTCTATAACGACGGCATCGGCACGATCATCACGATGGCCACCATCTACGGCGCGGAGATCGGCATCGGGGAAACGGATCTCATCGGCGCGCTACTGTTGGTCCAGTTCCTGGGTGTCCCCTTTGCCTTCCTCTTCGGCTGGCTGGGCAAGCGCATTGGGGCCAAACGGTCTATCTTGTTGGCTTTGGCCGTGTACACGTTGATCGCGGTCGGCGGTTATTTCATGCGAGTAGGCTGGCACTTCTGGGCCCTGGCCGTTCTGGTAGCCACGGTGCAAGGAGGGGCACAAGCGCTCAGCCGTTCACTGTACGGGGCAATGACGCCAAAGGCAAAGAGTGCGGAATTCTTCGGCTTCTACAACGTATCGAGTAAATTCGCCGGCATTATCGGCCCGGCCCTCTTCGCGTTCATCGGCTCCATGGCCGGCTCCAGTCGACTCTCCATCCTGGCCCTAATTGTCTTCTTCATCAGCGGCGCCTTGCTGCTCTTGCGTGTCAACGTGCAAAAGGGCATTCAAGTTGCTCGGGAAGAGGACGTCGCTTTGGGAATCGCGTGAGGTCGGACCACAGACAAACGCCCCGCAATCCCTTCCCCTTGCGGGGCGTTCAGTTTCACGTCGCCATCGCGCCGGATGAGATGACACCGGACTCTTCAGCGTCGAGGAATGAGCGCGATCCTCACGTTCGTCCTCGTGTTTGCCCATTGAGGTCTTCCCTCATAAACTCCTCCACCCACGCCCGGATGTCATCCAATCGCGCCAGGCTCCTCTCAGACATTCGCGCCCCCTTGCCGATGAGAAGGGTCGGCACCGGATTGGATGTGTGCCGACGGGTGCGCAGGTCCTCCAGGTTCCCGTGGTCACTGGTAATGAGGACAGTGTGCTTCTCCAAGTCGAGACGGTCCAACACCCCTCGGAGAAAGCGGTCGAAGCGCTCCAACAGTCGCAGCGCACCCTCTCGGTCCCGGCGATGTCCCACCAGGTCGGTGGCCCACTGTTCGATGAAGACGAACCGGTGCTCGTGCATCAGTTCGACAACGATAGCCCCTGTTTCCTCGGGAGTCCTAAGGGGCATGTTCGCGTACCCCAACGTGTCCCGCCACCCTTCATTGGTGAAATCGACGCTAATGGCCCGTCCCCAGGCCAAGTCCTCTTGCGTGCGCAGGCGGATACCCGCGGCGCGCGCCGCGTAGGCCATGGCCCCCGGCAAACGGCGACCGTTATTCACGTGGATGAAGTACCGTTCCGGGTAGGCGTTCGCAAAGGCCACCCGGCACCCCGTTTGTACCAGCGTGTGGAACAACGTGTCACGTTCCAAAAGGGGACGAATGCGGTAGTCCGGGCGGGGACCGTAATGTTCGCCGATGAGGCCGGGCACGTTACGACCGGTCAGAATGGTCGCCTGTCCTGTGGCGCTTTGGGGAATACCGGGCACACCCAGGACAGGGTCGGTGGGTCCCATACGGGCGAGGATTGTTTCCGTCCGGGGATGGGCCCGCGTGGGCACTCTGCCGTCCAGCACATCACGCAAGGTGGGCATACGAGCGGCGACCAACGGATTGACTTCTGGATCGTCACTGCCGATACCAAGACCGTCGATAAAAAGAAAAAGAAGCGCCATGCCTTCTTCCCTCCTCCGGGCAGGGCACACACGTCAGTTCTCGATGGGTGCAAACACCGCTCTCTTATGATACGCCTCTTGCGGCCTTTCAGAAAGTGTCTCTCTGTTGGAGAGGAGGGCAGAGGACTTTCTTCTAACGAGGATACGTGGCGACACTGCCATCGTTTGCCCGAGGCGGGCGGACAGTTGGGACCGATGTAGATTTTCATGTCAACGGGCGCTTCTCCTCGGGGACGACGGGACGTCTCCCGTATGAGAGATGAACGAATGCGGACTTTCGCGCCATCCGCTTGGCCCGATGGACACATTCTCCCCGACATTCCGGAAAACCGGCCTTTCTGGTGTACACTGCAGATGTCTTGAGGCGGAAGAAACGCGCAGGAATAAGCGAGGGAAAGGGAACCATGAAGGAATTTGAGCGATCGGTTGCCATCGTCACCGGAGCCTCCAGCGGTATCGGAAGAGCTACAGCCCTGGCCCTGGCCCAGGAGGGCGCATCCGTGGTACTCGCGGCACGCCATGAGGCCCCTCTTCAGGCCGTCGCCCGAGAGATCGAGCGTCTGGGTCGCCCGGCGCTGGTGATTCCCACCGATGTCAGTCAACAGGAACAGGTCCGGCATCTGGTCGAACATACGCTCCGGCAATGGGGCCGGATCGACATTCTCATCGCCAATGCCGGAGTCTACGTGCGCAGCCCTATCCGCGATCTGCGCCTGGAGGACCTGGAGCGGTCGCTGGCCGTCAACTTCTACGGGACGGTCTATGCTGTCATGGCCGTTCTGCCCCACATGTTGGAACGCCGCCGCGGGCACATTGTCCTTGTTACGTCCATGGACGCTAAAAAGGGCATTCCTCCGGACGCGCCCTACGTGGCCGCTAAGTTCGCGGCCTCCGGATTTGGAGATGTGTTACGTCAGGAGTTACACGGAACCGGTGTTCACGCGACCGTTGTTTTTCCGGGGCGGGTGGACACCCCACTGATTGCGAATCTGACAGTTCCCTGGATCTCTGCTAAAATTCCTCCCGAAACGGTTGCCCACGCCATTCTCAAGGGGATTCGCAGACGTTCACCGGAGGTCATTGTGCCCTGGCAGGCCCGCCTACTGCTGTACGTGAACACCGTATCGCCACGAGTCGGCGATTGGGCGGTGCGTTTCTTCCACCTGGAAGGCTGGGAAGCTTCATGAGCGAACCTGGTGTTGCTGAGGAGGGCTTATGCAGACGTACACATCCTTTACCATTAAACCCTTACATCCCTGGTTACAGCGCATCCATGTGGCTTTCGCTCCTGGCCACATGACACCCTTACTGGAACATGTTGCGGACGGTCTCCTGGGCGCGCTGGAGCGTCTGGGACACCACGTGCAGGAACGGCCGGACACAACGACCGACGCCATCATCACCACAGCCCCTTTTGGTCAACCGCTGCGCTGGCGCGATGCGCTTCTATTCACCGCTCGTCGCCGTTTTAGGTTGGAGCATACCCCGACGTTGTACACCCTCGTCCATGCGACGCCGGCCGAATTTCGTCGCATGTTGCACTACTTCCGCAAAGTGCTGAGGAAAGCCCCCCCTGACCCCTCAGATTACAATTTTCCCGGGCTGGCTCCCCAGGCATACAAAGTCTTGTTTGAACAAGGACGCCGGGGAGGGCCTATTCTAGCCCTGGAACGCTTGCTCCAAGCGCAGACCAAAAGCATCCGTGTCGTCCTGATCGTTGGTGAAGATCGCCCATTGGCCGCCTATCACTTCGACCTGGTCGGAGCCTATCCCAAAAGCGAGGGGGAGGACACCAACGCTTTTTATGAGGACATCGCCCTGCGCATGGTAACGACCCTGAGCACGCGTGAAGTCACCCAACACCAGATCGTGGGTGAACTCCTGCCTCGCGCTGTCTGGAACCGTCTGGCGGCACCTAAAGCGATGCAAGAGGCCGCACGTGCCCTGGGCCGGAGGCGGTTCTTCACGGAGATGGTGCGCATTGCCGACCTGGTTCAAGTGCCCGCGGTCGCCGATGCCGTGGCCAGCCAGTACAGCGAAGGCTGCTTTGCCACCTGGGAGCCGGAGATCGACGCCCTGATTGCCACCGTCACCGGCAGCGCCCGACCGGTGGACAAGGACAACATCACGGAGGACGACCTGGCTGTGATTGTGGGCGTTCGTCCCGATGGCCATGGGGCGCTGGTCCGCTATGTAGAAGGGAAGCGCAATGATCCTCCCTCCTCAGAGGCTGTGGAGATGATGGACATGGACAGCCTGCTCCCACGCATCTCCTTGGGACCGGAATGGCCCATTCAGAAAGAAGTGCCGGTCGTGCGTTCCAAACTCCACGGCCACCGGGGCATTAAGGCCTACAACCCTGAACGTGTGGAATACGTCCCCTTGGACGAACCGTACTACTACTTTCTGGTCTCGTGTGCCACCGAGGCCCAGGCCCGAGGCATCAAAGGGGCGTTCTCCCGCTCTCAGGCCTTGCAGGATCCGGACGATCCCCGTCAGATAGCGTTCACCGTCCTCCCGGGACACGGCGTTGTCATGGCGGAGAAGTGGGTACCGGGCAAGAGGCCTTTCCAGGTCCTTTGGGAAGCCATGGATGCCGGGGACCTGGTGGTGGATAGTCATGTCCCCCAGGGACCGATGTGGTACACGCCCGGCGAGGATGGCCACTTACATTTGCAAACAGAACACGACGAGCTTCTTAACCCGTAGCTCTGTAGAAGCGCCTTCTCTCCTCGAGAGTGGGCACGGACCGCCTATCAACGTTGTTTGTCGGGATGGCCGTCTCATGCCAAAAACACTGCACATCTTTCTGTCGCCACATCTGGATGACGCCGTCCTTTCCTGTGGAGGGACAATGGCCCATCTGTCGCGCAAAGGCTGTCGCGTGCTGGTGGTGACGATCTTCGCCCAAGGGGCGCCTCATGGGCAGCAGGAACTGAGCGCGTTTGGACAACGCCACCTGCATCTCTGGCGGGCGGGAGAGGAGGCAATGGCCCTGCGGCAGCAAGAGGACCGAGAGGCTGCGGCCGTGCTGGGCGTCGAGACCTGGCATGGCCTTTACCCAGACGCCCCCTTTCGCCGACATCCGGTCGACGGTCGATGGCTCTACACCAGCGACAAGACGCTCTTCGGCCTGCCTGACCCTGCTGAGGGAGATTTCCCGCATCGCATCGCCGGCGAGGTCAGCACATTATTCATCCATCGGCCCGGGTTCATTTATGTGCCTCGCGGCCTGGGCCACCACGTCGACCACATCCACGTGGCCGCGGCAGGACACTTGCTTGCTCGGGCCGGGTACCCCGTCCTCTGGTACGAAGAGTACCCCTATGCCGCACAAAGGTTGGCTCACACGCATCCCCAGTGGAAGCCCCTCATTGTCCCCCTGACGGCCGCAGACTTGCATCAAAAAGAACAGGCCGTGAGGTGCTATCGTTCCCAAATTTCCTCTTTGTTTGGACATCCCAAAGAAGTACACCGTCGTCTCCAGGATTACATGTGCACGGTTAGCGGATATGGATATCCTGCCGAACGCTTCTGGCAACGGGAACGGGTCAAGAGGGGAGGAAGACGGGGAACAACGTCAGCCCTGCCATGATGACCGATCCGGCATCGGAGCGTCTTGACGAACGGCATTGGGAGAGGAGGAAGGGATGGCGAGCCTCTGGGGGCGTTTTGGCCCCTCTGGGAAATCGTCGAACGTTACTCGAGGATTGAAGGAGTCAAATCGTCCTAAGCCTGGAACTACCCTGGAACTGACAAGGAGGGCCCTCGATGGATTACAGCAAATGGTTATCCCGCAGCATCCTGGAACTTGTCCAGAACGTTCAACTTTGGATCCTGGCCACGCCGATCCTACTTCTCATGTGGTTCTCCCGCCTTCTGTCCGGAGTCGCGGTCCTGGGCTTCCAGGCCCGCATGGCCCGGATGATGAACAACCCGGCCCTGTTCCGGGCCCTGAGGGGCGCAAATACGCCCGGTGAAGTCCTGAGGGCGCTGCCGGCAATGTATGCCCAACTGTTAGGGATCCGACTCCCGGCGCTGGTTCTGGCGTCGGGGATAGGTTTCATCATCTGGCTCCTTATGCTCATCTTCAAAGGCAGCGTCATCCATCAAACCATGCCCACAGCGGCCGAGCGGCCGCGCTGGCAAGAGAGCCTGCACGTGGGGCTGAACCGCGCACCTCACATCTTTCTCATCGACCTCTTGCTGGCACTGCCCGTTATCCTCTTATTCGCGCTGTTTGGCGGGCTACTTTTGAGCCTGATGGGGGCGCTCATGGTAGGCGGGAGGCAGGTGTCCGGCGGGATCATCAGCGCCGGCCTGGGCCTCTTCTGTCTGAGCATCCTCATTGCTCTCTTCTATACCCTTCTCATGCTTTTCTTTAAGCCCCTGACTTACCAGGCCTGTGTCCAGGAGAGACGTCCGGCACTGGACGCTATCAAGCGCGCCGCGAAGGTTTTTGGGAACCGCGCGGGGCCGGTCTTGGTCCTGGGAGTCATTTCCATTGTCATCAGCATCGCATGGGGCATCCTGGGAGGGATGCTGCTCTCCCCGGTGAGCACCATGCTGCAATTCACCACGGGCGCCTTGGCGCTTGTTCCCTTCTTCCTCTGGCTGCTTTTCAGCCTGATTTACACCACGCTGTCCCTGGCTATACAGGTCTTCGCGCTGATCCTCTATACCAGCGCCTGGCCGGAACTGGTAGGCAACGCCCTTGTGGACGACTAAAGCACACGGCCTCCCGACGTCCCGCCCACGTCAGGAGGCAAATCCCGACGCCAGTGAACTCGCGAGTCATGCCGATGATGGAACCGCCACCACAAGCCTTGAGGGTATCCGACCATCTTGGCCAGGTCACCGACCGCGCGCAGAACAGGGACCCAGAGGAAAAGGCGCACTCGGGTCCTGCAGGAGTACACCGGCATGAGGCGTATGAGGCGCCACCAGGGACGGCGGCAGTAGAGAAGGAGTCCCAGCAGCAGGATCCCCCAAAACAAGGGATGGACTTTCCACGCTGCAACGACCAGGGCCGGGAGCCCCCCCCCATATGTCAGATAACGGACCGTGTGGCGCAGCCTCCATAAGTCGGCCTGGCCATCGCCGAACGCGTAATGCCGGTACTGCCGAAAGAACGATCGGAGTGAGCGCCGGGGCCGGAAGTAGGCAATGGCCGAAGGAGCCCAGGCAAAGGGGCCGGTCAGCCCTCTTAGCCGCAGGTCGAAGACGATATCCTCACTGTAATCCAGCCATTCGGGATACCCGCCCACCCGTGACCAGGCCTCACGAGTGAATGCCACCGAACGACTGGAGGGGAGGAAATGTTCCGGCCGGATTTCCTCCAGTAAAGGCAATGTCGTGGCTGCCAGAGCGACCTCGAAGGGCGTTTGGGGGTCTGGGAGGAAGAAGCCTGCGCTGACCGAAGGAGTCCCTTCCTGCCAGGGGGCAAGCAAGTCTTCCAGCCACGTGGGCGCCAGCCGCACTCCTGCATCCGTACTGGCAATAATGTCGGCTTGCGTCGCCCGGATAGCGGCGTTCCGCCCCTCACTGATGTTTGCGCCCGGCCGAACGATGAGCTGCAGCGGAAGGCGATCACGATAGGCCTCGACCATTGCCGGAGTCCCATCGGTCGACCCTCCGTCGACCACAATGACTTCGTCAGGGAGACGGGTCTGGGCAAGCAAGGAATCCAACACCCCAGCGACGCTTTCCGCCTCGTTTAAGACGGTCAGAATGACAGCGACCCGTGGGGAGGTGGGATGCGATTCGCTGGCAGGGGGCATCTCCCGGTCCGCTTTCACTGGATCAACTCGATCTCATAATCGAGCACCTCGGCGTCGAGGCGCATGGTGTCCACCCGCTCAACAGCTTTGGTCAGAAGGCCATGAGCATAATCAGCGCTGGCACTGACGCAAGTGATGGCAATAACGGCCCGTTGATGCACGTCCTGGGCTCCAACTTCGGCCACGGCGACATTGAATTCCTGGCGCAGTCGGGCAATGATAGGACGCACGATAGCCCTTTTCCCTTTGAGGGAACTGTTCCCCGGCAATCGCAGTTCGATAGTGGCCACGCCTACCGTAAACATGATCCTACACTCGTTCTGTCCACTCAGCCCGGGCATACGTTGTCGTTTCCAACTCTTTGGCCAGGACTATCTCTTCAGGTGTCAGATGACCCCGCTCTAACATCACCCCCAGCGTCTCCGCAAATCCTCGCGCCAGGGCTTGTGCCGCTTCGGCAAAGGAAACCTCTCGCCGGAGATAGCCACTGACACTTACGGCCCGAGCAGCCAGGGTGGTTTTTAGCTGCTGACGGCGCTCCGGGGAAAGGGAAAGATAGTCGACCAGGCGGGTGACGTCCCCGTAAAGAGGAATAGCACCATGCTGAAGAACCCAGTCCCGTTTACGCACTTGAGCGCTGCCCACGATCTTGCGGCCATCCGCGGTGAGGATCTCGTATGCGGAAGGCACCTCGAAGCAAGCAGCGCTCACGTCCCGCCCCGCGCGCACGGAGGCATCGGCCTTGAAGACGTCCAACCCCAGGTATTCCAGGCCGCGAGTGAGCCCCTCGCTGAGGCGAAGGTAGCAATCCATCACGGCGCCCCGCAGGCGAGGTTCATTTGCAGGACCGGCCACACTGTAGGTAATCTCGTCTACGTGCAGGATGGCCCGTCCCCCCGTCGGCCGACGGACAATGTCGATGCCTCGTTCCTGAGCCCGCGAGACATCAATCTCGCTCAGGGGTTGATGGCGGCCCAGGGAAATGCAGGGAGGGGCCCAGGCGTAGAACCGCACTGTGGGAGGCACGTCTCCCCGGGCAGCCGTTCGGGCAATGGCCTCGTCCACGGCCATGTTCCAGGCGCCCGGGGCCGGTGGGTGGACGATCAATCGCCATGTGCTCATGGGGAATTCCGATGCCATAGCTCACCTCTTTTCTGCAATGGCGATAATGCCCGTCCCCCAGGGAAAGCTAAACCGCCGCAAGAATCCTGCCTCGAAGCGGCCGACGCCGTTCAGCAGCCGGTTGAGGGGGACGGGAGTGGGTTCCATTTCCACCTGGTACGCTTCTTCATCGAAGTGAGGGGATGCCAGGTCGGGTTCCAGGCGTCCACGACGGGCCACAATGACGGCCGCGGCCAAGGGAAAAATGAAGAAGTTATTGTACGAGGCGCGCAGGACCCGAAATCCGTGAGCGCGCAACTTTTCCACGAGTTCCGAACGGCGATAGCGGCGCTGATGCCTGTTCAGCACATCGTTCTTGCTCCAGAGGAACATGAAGGCGGGGACGGTCACCAGCACATTCCCCCTCGGCTTCAACACACGATGGATCTCCGCTAGAACTCCCGTTTCATTGGGCACGTGTTCCACGGTGTCCAGGATCGTCACCAAATCAAACGATTCCGAGGCAAATGGCAGGCTTTCCGCACTGCCCCTTGCAACGGGAAGCCGACGTTCACGCGCCACTCGCAACGGCTTGGCATTCACGTCCACCCCGATGTAGTGTCCGTACAATCGCAAGTGATGGGCCATGTTGCCGGCCCCACAACCAACGTCCAACAAACGGCGATTCTCACGCCCCTGTGTTCCCACGACCATGTCCAGGTAGGCCAGAATGGCTCGTGTACGTGTCGCAAACCACCAGTGACGATCTTCTTCCAAAAGGACTTGCATTGCTGTTCTCATGCAGCCACTATCACCCCCAAGACAAGCGGTCTTCTACAACCGGTTGCTCTCACAAGGCAACCCCGACGACTATGATGACACATAAGCGTCGGGGTCGACAATTTACTCTCTGTGTTCGGCATTGGACCTTGTAGGCGCTTACCCGGACGTACCCCCTTGAGGGGTAGGAGTCAGGACCCGGATAATGCGCTCCAGGAGCTCGTAGACGAATTTCTGCCGGAATCCGCCCAGCACAGCGACTAAGGCGGGAAACAGTTGCACGCCAATGGTCTCTTTTGCCGAAGGCACCGTCCCCTGTAAGGCCAGGAAGCCTGAGCCAATGATGAGGTAGACAATGCCGCCCAGGACGAATCCCATAATGGGCTGCACCAGGTACCACATGATGTAGCGGCGGTCGAAATCCTGTACTTCAGAGACGTGCCACCAGAGGCTGTAGAGGGCGCCAACCACCCCGCCGATGCCCCCCCACATCAGGCTGACGAGGAAAGGAGTGAGGAAAGCGACGTACATGGCTGCTGCGCTGCCGATCAGAAAAGTTACCCAGGCGGCAATGTTCCCTTGCCCCAACTGGACGATCAGGAATCCGGCGAGGAAAAGGATGAGCCATCCCAGTTCGTACACCAGGAGCCGACGGCCGTAGGTCCGTCCCCACCCCTCACTCAGCCGGTTTCGTTCCAACATGGAACGCACGTACTTGACTTTGTATTCCGCGTCCACCAGGCGCTCGGGGCTCGTCCAGAGGAGAGCGCGTGCGTCGTGCAAGGCCAGCAAAGCGTCGTCCATCGTGCTCTTGCTGCCAGCCAGCACTGAGGGAACGTTGTTGTACAGTTCGTCGATCTCTTTCTCCAGCTCCCGGAACCGATCGGCAGAGATGCGCTTCAGGATTTCGTCTCGCGAGAGCGTCGCAGGCGAGGTGCTCGGTTCGGGGATGCCCGGCTTGACTTCGGCCCCCGGCCCCGGCGGTGTCACTTCCACCGTCATGGGGGTTTCAGCCAAAACGCCGGTCGGTTTTAGTCGTGGAGGGGTGACATCCACCGGTTCGGATGGCTCCTTCGCCACAGGAGGAGGGGCGGCCGCCGCGGTTTCTGCCGGGGCCGGCGCCGCGGGCCCCGGTGTGGCCGCGGGTTTTTCTGTGGCCGGCGACGCCGCGGGAGCCCCTGACGGAGGCTCTGGCGTCCTCTTTCGAGGCGCCTCTTTCCCGGTCGGGACGTAGAGCTTGTCCAGCGACACCGCGCTTTCAGATCCGGCCGGCGCGGGCTCTGAGGCCGCGGGCGTTGTTTCGGTCGACGAGGAGGGAGAGGTGGTCTTGGCTCCATTTCCGCCCACGCTTGCCGTCGCGGAAAGTTCCTCGCGCACGTCGCCGGCAGCGCTGGCTTCCCGTTCCAACATGTTTTCAAGGGCCTTGTTGTCTGATGGAGAAGAGTTCGCCGCGGGGGAGGATGCCGTGTTCTCCGAGGCAAAGAAGGCGTCTACACCACGGCCCACAGAGGTACGAACGCGGCTGTGCAGGTTGGTCTTCTTACGACGTGTACGTGTTTTGGGTTCATCCTTTTTGGTCTTGGTCATCGATGATTGCCTCCGCGAGTTGCCGATACACATGGGCACCTGGATGATGAGGTGCGTATTCGATCATGGGTTGGCCCGCCACCGTTGCCTCTGCAAAACGAATGCTCCGTTTTACCTCGAAAGGGAACATGTAATCACCAAACAGCGCCCGGGCTTCTGCCAGAATCTGGCGGGTATGAGAGGGACGCCGGTCGAACATAACCGGCAGGACGCCTCTGACCCGCAGTTCTGGGTTCAGATGATGTCGGACTCGGGCGATGTTTTCGAACAACGTACCAATGCCACGCAAGGCCAGGTATTCGCACAGGAGGGGAACGATGATCTCTTGTGCGGCAACCAGGGCATTGACTGTCAACAGACCCAGACTGGGGCCACAATCAATGAGCACGAAATCGTAATCGTCCGCCAGGCGTTCCAGCATCCCCTTTAGCACGTGCGTCCGTTGGGGTCGGTCTGCCAGCTCCAGCTCTGCCGCGGCCAGGTGGATATCCGCGGGCAGGAGGTCCAGCCGCTCCCGAATCCGGAGGATGCTCCGATGTGGGTCCAGACTCGGGTCGATCAGCAGATGATATAACGTGCGCTCTGCGGGCTGGACGTCGAGGCCGAACGAACTGCTTAGGGACCCTTGAGGGTCCAGGTCGATCATGAGAACACGGCGGCCTTTTTCGGCCAGCGCCGCGCCCAGGTTGGCCACTGTTGTGGTCTTCCCCACACCTCCCTTTTGATTGACGACGGCGATCACGCGGGACATACGTTTATCCTGTGTGTGAAACCCACCCCTGCCCACGTCCATTATACCACACGTTAGAGCCTGGGCCACGGGGGCACCACCAAGAGCGTTGAGAGAAGGCCCTGTCTCCCGGCTCTCCTCTTGGATTCAGGTCCGCTCCTCACCCTTTCGTCCTTCCCGTGGCTCCCCGGCGCGATGCATTCACGGCTACCCGCCACTGCCGGATGCCTTGCTCTTGGGTACTTTCGTCCCAGGGCCGTAGAGATACAGCGCTCGCCAGGGCTGATAGCGGCTGACGAACTCCTGGTCGTCCAGCACCTTGTCCCCTTTTCGAACAATGCGACGGACTCGCACGACCATGCCCGGCTTGGCCCATTCGACCTGCCGAATGGTCCCTGTCGGCAACGAGGGGTCCTCCTGGTAGGCCGGCGGCGGCGGCTTTTGAACATCTTCGCGCACGGGCTTGCCCACTTCAACTGTCCACCCGGGATCTGTGCCCCACAGCCGGAAAGTCAACACCCCCCGTTTTGTGTCCACAAGGGGCTGGACCAACACGTACCCGGTGGTTGTATTCTTGAATTTGAAGTCCACCGAAGGGGAGTAGACAGTCGCGTCCAGGCCGGGCTCGCCATACCAGGAGACGATGTAGCCGTGATTCCAACGTTCGACAATGGGAAATCCGCCGAAAAACGCGGCCCGGAACAATGTCGTCGAGACCTGACACACGCCTCCGCCTATCCCAACGGCTGTCCGGTCTCCCCAGATGATGAGGGAATCCTCATAGCCGTTGGCCGCTGTAATGGCCCCGGCCGCCTCGTTGAAGGAAAAGACATCGCCCGGCGGAATGAGCACCCCACGCACCGCCTTGGCTGCCCGCACGATGTTGCGCACCCGGGCCGCACTGGAGCCGCGAAAGTACGTGGAGCCCTCGCCGATGATGGTGCGGATGCCCAGTTGTGCCGGTGTCATATCAGAGGAGACCGCGGGATGAACCACGCGGGTTGGAATGACGACCCTGGTTTTCCCTTGCTGCAAGGCACGGCTCACGGCCCGGGTAGCCCCTTCCACGTCGATCTGCCATCCATCCCGGCTGGGCCGGAGGACGATAAAACGGTCATTCGCTGGGTCGTAGTCCATTCGCGCGTCGGAAGGGGCCACGTCGTAGCGGTCCGCCAGGGCTTGAATGGCCTGACGCAGGCGCGCACTGTCCACCTGGATGCGGGCCCGAACTTGTCCGTTCTCGTCTCGCCGGGGGGTCACCGTGATCACTCGGCTGATCACCGCCGGGTCCAGTGAGAGTGTATGGGCACCGGCTTCCAAGATGATAGGACGGGTCAGGCGCTGCAATGTACTTTCCAGGGATTTCACATCCAGAGTGGTGGGTGCGTTTTGGCGAACCACAAGAGTGACCGGTGGGGTGAGGATCTGGCCTCGTCGCCGCGCCTGCAAAACTCTCTCCAGACGGGCCCAGGTAGCGTATACATCCACCTCGCGGCCCGGCGCGCCGGGCCGATAGTGAAGGCCGTGGGCGTCCAGAATCATGCTGGGCTCCCGGAGCGGGCGGTAGATATGGCTGGACAGAGCGTTGAGCCAGGCTCGAGCGGAATTGGGCGATGTCTGTGCGGAGATCGCCACGCGAGCACCGAGCAAAGCCGTTTGGCCTTGTTCGAGCAATTGTTCGGTCAGACCGCCCGCGCGACCTTTCTCATAAGCTCGGGTGAGAGCCGCGGTTGTCTCATAGCGAGTTGTGAGCAGTCGGGCGGGCAAGAGCCAGCGTTGTTCTCCCCAGACGATCTCGATGGGTGGACTGGGGGCCGGCGGGTATGAGACCTTCAGTGTGCGAGCGGCTTCTGAGAGCGTCTGCCCTCCCACGCTGACCTCTCCCACCACCACGCCCGGATAAATTCTCCCCCGGAAGTTCACCTCCCAGCCGAGATAAACCAGGAACGCGATGGCCAACAGGCCGCCCGCCCAGAGCATGAGCCAGGACAGAAAAGGGGCCCGAGTGTGTACCGACACACGCGAGCGGGATTGCGCTATGGTGACCATGATGAACTCCTCTCCCGCGTCGCTCCCAAAGAACCACTGTAAAACCGTCGTCCCCGGCCGACGGTAAGCCTCTAGAATTGCGCCAGGAATCGGACGTCGTTGCTGAAAAAGTAGCGAATATCCTCGATGCCAAATTTGAGCATGGCAATCCGTTCCGGTCCCATGCCGAAAGCAAAGCCCGTGTACTCTCTCGGGTCATAACCGCCGTTGCGCAGGACCACCGGGTGAACCATCCCTGCGCCCATGATCTCCAGCCAGCCCGTGTACTTGCACACGCGACATCCCTCGCCGCCGCAGAGAATGCAGTCCATGTCCACTTCCACACTGGGCTCGGTGAAGGGAAAATGGGAGCAACGGAACCGAAGTTTGCGCTCCGGGCCGAACATCTGGCGCACGAAATTAACCACCGTTCCCTTCAGGTCGGCGAAAGTAACATGATGACCGATGGCCAGCCCTTCCACCTGGTGGAACATCATTTCCGAGCGGGGCGTGACCTGCTCGTATCGATAGCACTTGCCGGGCAGGATGACACGAATAGGTTCCGGCGCAAACTCGCGCATGGCCCAGATTTGTCCCGGCGACGTGTGCGTGCGCAAGAGCTGCCCCTCGTTGGTCGTGTAGAAGGTATCCCACATGTCCCGCGCCGGGTGCCCGGCGGGAATATTCAGCAGCTCGAAGTTGTATTCATCCGTTTCTACTTCGGGCGAATCGTAGACCTGGAATCCCATCTGCTTGAAAATGTCCACAATCTCACGCAGCACCTGATTGCTGGGGTGATAACGTCCCACAGGAGGACGTCGACCGGGCAAGGTGGGATCGAAGGCTTCGGCCCGCAACTCGGCCTCCATGGCCCGTCGTTGCAGGGCCTGCCGTTTTTCTTCGAAGGCAGCCTGGAGACGCTGCTTAAGGGTATTGACCGCCTGGCCGTAGGCGGGTCGCTCTTCGGGAGGCAGTTCGCGCAGGCGTTTGACGGCCTGCGTGGCCAGTCCCTTGCGCCCCAGGTATTGAACCCGCCAAGCGTCCAGGGCTTTCTCGTCCCGGACGTCGGCCAGTGTGGCCAGGGCACGGGCCTCTAGTTGCTGTAAGTTCTCGAACGTAGTCATGGATGATTCATCCTGCAAAGCGAGTTTTCATCATTATCTGCAAGAGCAAGCAGATTGTCAACTGTTGCCCTGCGTCTTCGGAACCGTATCAGGCTGGTGGGATCCGGATAGGAGGAGGAAACCTGCCGGCGAGGCCGCTTCCATGGTCTTACACTCAGGCCAAGGGATGGGCCAAAGGGGTGGGCAAATGAGCACTGCCCTCGCCTACCCATTGGGACCGTTTCCTGCGCCTTCAGGACACGGACGCACCGCGGGAACACGATTCTCGTCCCGCAGGGACGAGCTCCGGTGAGTGAGCAGATTTATCCGACCACTTGGGCGCCTACTGCGGGCTGCTCCTCTTCGTCCTCGGATGAGGGGGCTGGCGGCAACTCCTCCAGGTTGAACCAGGATTCGCACCGGATACAGCGAGCTTTCTTCTTTCCTTTCATCACCAACAAGCCGCCGCATTGAGGACAGGGCTGGGGCAGTGGACGATCCCAGACGCTGAAGGTACACTCGGGATAGCGCGAGCACCCGTAGAACGTCTTCCCTTTCCGGGTGTGACGCACGACCAAATCAGCGCCACATTCGGGACATTTGACTCCTATCTTCTCCAAATAGGGCCGGGTGTTCTTGCATGTTGGATAATTGGAGCACGCGATGAACTTTCCATACCGCCCCGTTTTGATCACCATGGGCGCTCCGCAGAGTTCGCAGTTCTCCCCTGTTGGCTGGTCGGGCACCCGACGGTTGGGCATGTTCTTTTCCGCTTCCTTGAGCATCCGGGAGAAGGGTTCATAGAAGCCCCGCAGTAAGGCAACCCAATCTTGTGCTCCCGATGCCACCTGATCCAATCCCTCTTCCATTTGTGCGGTGAAGCCCACGTTGAATACGGTGGGAAAGTGTTCGACCAGCAAGTCATTCACTGTGAATCCCAATTCGGTCGGCACCAAACTTTTGCCCTGCCGCTCCACATAGCCACGTTGGCGTAACGTTGTCAGGATAGGCGCGTACGTGCTCGGACGCCCAATGCCGTATTCCTCCAGGGCCTTGACTAGGGTTGCTTCCGTGTATCGCGGTGGCGGTTGGGTGAAGTGCTGTTCCGGCAACAGACGGATCAAGTCTAACAATTCACCGGCGGTCAGGTCGGGGATACGGATACGTTTGCTCTTCTCTTCTTTGTCTTTCGCCTCCTCATAGACCACCAGGAAGCCGGGAAAACGAACCTGGGAGCCCGCAGCCCGAAAAAGATAGGGTTTACGCCCATCGGCGGGCCCGGCCTGAACGTCCACGGTGAGGGTATCGTAAATGGCGTGGGCCATCTGGCTGGCCACGAAACGACGCCAGATAAGATCATACAGGCGATACTGTTCTCCCGTCAGGTGAGGCCTCATGTTCTCCGGCGTGCGGAATACCGACGTCGGTCGGATGGCCTCGTGGGCCTCCTGGGCCCCTTTGGCCCGAGTCTTGTAATAAGGAGGCTTCGGCGGTACAAAGTCCGGGCCATGTGTCTCAACGATGAACGCGCGCGCTTCCTGCTGGGCCACCGAAGCCACGTGCACGGAATCCGTCCGCATGTAAGTGATAAGACCCACCCGTCCCTCGGGTCCAATGTCGATCCCTTCGTAAAGCTGCTGGGCAACCCGCATGGTGCGTTGGGCGCTAAATCCTAACCGTCGTGAGGCCTCCTGCTGCAGTGTGCTGGTGGTGAAAGGAGGAGCAGGGCGACGCCGACGCTGGCCTCGTTTGACCTTGCTGACCACGTACTGGGCATCTTTCAGGTCGGCCACCACGTGCTGTGCCTCGGCCTCATTGTGTAATGCTGGTTCAGCACCGTTGATGCGATGCAACTTGGCCGCGAACACAGGCCGATCGGGTCTCCCCCGTTCTGCCTGCCGGGCCAGTTCGGCCGTGATCGTCCAGTACTCCTCCGGGACGAACGCCTGGATCTCCCGCTCGCGTTCCACCACCAGGCGTAAGGCTACGGACTGCACCCGACCGGCAGAGGTGCCACTCCGTACCCGTTTCCACAAGAGCGGACTGATCTGATAGCCTACCAGCCGATCCAGGATGCGTCGAGCCTGTTGAGCGTTGACCAGGTTCATGTCCACCTGGCGGGGATGCTGAAACGCCTCTTCGATGGCATCGCGAGTAATCTGGTGGAACACGACCCGGCGCGCCTTTTCCTCCGGGATACCGGCCGCCTCCATAATGTGCCAGGCGATGGCCTCTCCCTCCCGGTCCGGATCGGTCGCCAGGTAGATGGCCCTGGCGTGAGCCGCCTCTTCTTTGAGCTGTTTGACGATCTCCCGGCGTTGCTTGGGAACGGTGTAACGGGGTTGGAAGTCGTTTTCCACATCAACGGAGAGCCGCGAGCGCAACAAGTCACGCACGTGCCCTTTAGAGGCACGAACAACGTAGGCCTTGCCCAGGAACCGTTCCACGGTGCGGGCCTTGGTGGGCGATTCAACGATGACCAGGTGATCGATCTCCCGGACCGAACGCCCCTTCTTGCGCCGCCCCTTTTTCTTTCGACCGTTCTTCTTGGGTTCCGTACTGGTCTGCGTTTTCACGCTCTTCTCCGGCACGGGCAGGTTCTCGTGTTCCGGGATGCGCCCCATGCGCGTGATGCGACCACCGCACACGGGACAGGTTCCACGAACGGCAGGCCGTCCGTTGGCCGTGTAATACGGTTCTGGATCTTGAATAGGCCGCTTGGCCTTACACTTCATGCAATATGCTTCTAGCGTTGGCGCTTTTTCTTCTGACATGTCAACTCTCATCCTTATGAGTCTGGGAGGTATAGCGGGCCGGTGTCTCCTGGACGCTCCGATATTCCATGGGACCGACCTGTCGTACAAGCCCTTTCAGTTCCATCAATGTCAACGTACTCACGACCCGAGCGGTTTTAAGCCCCGTCCGGCGGACGATTTCGTCCACGTGGAGTGGCGTGTCCTCCACCTGAGCCAGGATCTGTTCTTCGATATCCGACTTGGGAATGGTGAGCCGGGCTTCTTGCTGTTCAGCCACCAGAGTCATGTCCAGTTCTTCCAGAATGTCACGGACGGCCGTCACGGCTTTGGCGCCATTCTGGATCAAATGGTTGGTTCCCTCTGACGGGCGGTGGAAAATCGGACCGGGGACAGCGAAGACCTCGCGGCCCTGGTCGGCTGCGAAGGCCGCTGTGATAAGGGCCCCACTTTTCAGTCCTGCTTCCACAACGACGACCCCCATGGACAGTCCGCTGATGATGCGGTTCCGAGGAGGAAAGTTGGAGGCCTCCGGGCGCACATCCAGGGCATATTCCGACATGACACTGCCTTGGGCGACGATGCGACGGGCCAGTTCGGTGTGTTGAGCGGGATAAAGATGCCGGAAACCGCTGCCAAGCACGGCGATGGTCCGGCCACCGGCATCCAGTGCAGCCTGGTGAGCCACCCCGTCGATGCCTAAAGCCAGGCCGCTGACGATAGTGATTCCCTGTTTGGCCAATCCCTGGGCCAGGACTCGCGCGGCTTCTCGCCCGTAATCTGTAGGGCGTCGTGTGCCCACAATGGCGATGGCCCACTCATCCTGGGGCAGCAACGCGCCCCGGACATAGAGAACCGGAGGCGGATTGTATATCTGGCGCAATCGACGAGGATAGTCCTCGTCTTGCCATGTGAACACCTGCACCTTTGCCCGGCGCAGGCGCTTCATCTCCTCGGGCAAGTCCAGTGTTTTCCTCGCCTCCAGAAGATTTTGCAAGGAGCGGCGGTCCAATCCTGCCTCCCGCAGGGCACGAGCGGAAGCATTCCAAGCCTCCTTAAGGGACCCGAAATGATCGATGAGTGCCCGGACCCGCGCCGGACCAATCCCCCGTACCCGGTTGAAGCCCACCCAATACATGTGCTCGTCCCCACTCACTCCTCACCTCGCCCGAAGCCAAAATCGAAAGAATGTCATCCCAGGGCAAATGGCTCTCTCCTGTGAGCGCCACCTCAGACGCATCTGTCGTCCCTCTGCCAGATCGTTGGGAGCATAGCGAACTCTCTTCCCTTTGTCAAACTGGTTCGTCGGCCGGCTCAGTCCAGCAATCCGGGTAACACGTGTACGGTCATGCGCCCGGCCTCGATATCCACCTCCAGGATTACCTCGGTAATGGCCGGGATGAGTACTTCTCCGCGAGCACCTTGGACCACATACACATCATTGGCGCCGGTGTGGATGATGTGCTCGATGACCCCCAGGTACTCCGCGTCCTCCGTCCAGACCTCCAGGCCCATAAGCTGAAATTCGTAGTATTCGCCCGGTTCCAGTGGCCAGGCGTCTTCGATGGGCACCTGGAGCCAGGCGCCACGCCAGTGTTCCGCGGCCGTCCGATCGGAAATTTCCTCAAATGTGATCAACAGGCGCTTTTTGTGGGGACGGACACGTTCCACCGTCAAGGGAGTCTTGTGTTCCCCGGCCAGGAAGCGAGCGCCGGGGACGAACCGCTGGGGAAAATCTGTGTGAATTTCCACCTCGACCTCGCCGTGGATGCCATGAGGGGCCATGATGCGTCCCACGGCCAGATAACGTGGGGGGCGTCCTCTTCTCTTCTCTTTCACCGCTTGTTTCCACTCCTCCACCCACGGCTTTCAGGCTCTGGGCAAACGGGCGATTGCTGGTCAAAAGGAACAGAAGGCGGAGACCCTTTCAGGTGCCTCCGCCCTGGTTCCATCGCGTCCCTGTCTGCAACAGCAAACGCTTATCCAATTTCCAAAACAACGCGCTTGCCCTGGCGTGTGGCCGCCACCCGCAACAGGGTGCGGATGGCATTGGCAACCCGGCCACCGCGGCCAATCACCCGGCCCATATCCTCAGGGGCCACGTACAGGTGCAATACGACGGTGTCTCCTTTTTCCGACGCTTCCACGCGCACCTGGGAAGGGTCTGTCACAAGTGATTTGGCAATATACTCCACCAGTTCTTTCATCAGGAACCCCCTTTCCACAGGGCCTTTCGGGCCGCACCAGTGGCACCGGCTTCGTTCAGTTCAACACACCCACCTGGCGCAGGATACGAGCGACGGCCTCGCTGGGTTGAGCTCCCTGCGAAAGCCAATAGCGAGCACGCTCTTCATCCACGCGCATTGTCGGCGGTTCGGTGCGTGGGTTGTAGAAGCCGATGATTTCAATGAACCGCCCATCACGAGATGAACGTGAATCGGCGACGACCACACGATACGACGGTTGCTTCTTCGCTCCTTGTCGGCGCAAACGAATTCGGACCATGAATAACGTCTCCTTGCTCTTCTAAAGATTAAAGGATCGGATTTCGATTGAATTGAGAGAACGGACATGTGCCGATTCAAGCACAACCCGTTCCCTCAAGGAGGGTTAGAACAACCCTCCAAATAGATTACCCGGTAATCGCCCTTTGCGCAATTGCTTCATCCATTGTTGCATCTGCCGGAACTGCCGCAGAAGTTGGTTCACCTCTTGTACGGTGGTCCCCGAACCGGCAGCGATGCGACGTTTGCGCGAGCTATTGATGATGCGCGGGTTGCGACGCTCCTCTGGAGTCATGGAAAAGATGATGGCTTCCACCCGCTTCAACTGTTTGTCGGTCAGGTCTGCGGGCAACTGTTTGGCAATCTTGCCCATGCCCGGGATCATTTCCAGGAGTTGAGAAAGAGGGCCCAATTTTTTCATTTCCTGCAATTGGGCCAGGAAATCCTCCAGGGTGAAAGTCCCTTCAAGAAGACGCTTTTCCGCTTCTTGCGCTTTCTGTTGGTCCAGTTCCTGCTCCGCTTTTTCGATCAGGGTCAGGATGTCGCCCATCCCCAGGATACGAGAGGCCAGACGGTCGGGATGAAAAAGCTCCAGGGCATCGAGCTTCTCCCCCACTCCCAGGTACTTGATGGGCACGCCGGTGACTTCACGTACGGAGATAGCGGCCCCGCCGCGAGCATCCCCATCCACCTTCGTCAAAATCAGGCCGGTGAGCCCAACGTGTTTGTTGAACGCGTCCGCCACCCGAACCGCGTCCTGGCCTGTCATGGCGTCCACCACCAGCAAGGTCTCCCGGATGGGAATTCGTTCTTTGACTGCCTCCAGCTCGGCCATCATGGCGTCGTCGATGTGCAGCCGGCCGGCCGTGTCCAGAATAACGACCGTGTATCCTTTCTTACGGGCCTCATCCACCCCATGAACGCAAATGTCAGGGGGCGGAGGAGTCGTCCCTTCACTGTGAACCGGCACCTGGATTTGTTTGCCCAGAACTTCCAACTGCTGCACCGCGGCCGGGCGATAGGTGTCGGCTGCGACCAACAGGGGACGCTGGCCTTCTTTCCGTAATTTCAGAGCCAGTTTCCCCGCGGTCGTCGTCTTGCCGGACCCCTGCAATCCGACCAGCATGATAACGTGCGGCGGAGGCCCGGAAAGGTCCAATCGTCCCGGTTCGCCCAGTGTCCGTACCAGTTCGTCATGTACGATCTTAATGACCTGTTGAGCAGGCGTGAGCCCTTTGCGAGTTTCCCGTCCAACCGTCTGTTCTTTGACCCGTTTGATGAAGGATTTGACGACCTTATAGTTGACGTCTGCTTCCAGGAGCGCCAGTCGAACCTCGCGCAGGGCCGCATCCACGTCTGCTTCGGTCAATACGCCGCGACGAGATACTTTTTCGAAAATATGTTCCAGACGTTCACTCAGTGTATCGAACATGGATCGACCCCAATGACAGCAAAACAGGGTATGATTCGGATCTGTCCCTTTTGGGGAAAGTATTCCCGTATAGTCACTTCCATTCTTATTCATTTTATTAGACGTTGCCCCTGGGGTCAAATTTGTCTTTCCGCAGCGCAGGGCCTCGTCATCCCAACGTTTGCTACTGTTCCACACTCCATCAGAGCAGTGACAGCGGGATTCAGTATTGGGTCAAACCATCAGGAAAATGAGGACGCGAAGGGTATGGAAGCCATAGGAAACCCGAGAGAAATTCTCAGGGAAGGGTCCGACAAGTGAGAATGTAAAAGCCACGAGTGGTGGTCAAGGATGGGCAACCCGACTGTGGGGGACAGCTTGCCCCACCCGTGGGAAATACAGCCGCTGGACGATGGGGGTTCTGGCTTCTCCATACCACACTTCTGCACCCGTCGGCGTATCCACACGCCAAAAAGCCCGCAGGCGGGAGTCATTTTGAGGCGCGAAACGGAACACCATCTGTTGGCTGGTGACCTGGGTCAACGGGGCTGGAGGAGCCCACTGGTCGGCTACAGCCCCTCGCCACGTTTCCCACCACCGGCGACCGTCGGACCACCAGACATGGACATAGGCCCCGCGTTCACTGGTGGCGATGGCCGCGCTTTCGCCACCGGCCTCGGCCAGTGTTTGAGGCCGCAGCCAACTGTTTCGCCGTCCGGAAGTATATCGGACGTAATACGTACCCCCCGCGCTTTCCGTCCACACCGCGTGGATTTGCCCCAGAGAATCCAACACCGCGTGAATGCCCACGCTGGCCGTCGACGAATCGCTCAGATTGCGCGGCAATTGCCAGGCATGACCCTTGCCATCCATGTAGAACACGTCGGTCGTCCGAGCCTGATTGCTCCCCTGCCAAAGAACATAGGCGATCAGAGAGGGATCGATCTGGAGGCTGGGGGCTTTGCCCCAGGCCCCCGGTAAGGGGGCGTCGACCCACAAACCGTTGGCATCGAGTACGGCCTGGTAGATGACATCGCGGCCCGGGGTGTTGTCATTCCACACCACGTGCAACGTGCCGTCAGGGGCCTGAGCTATTTGAGGGCTGTAAGAAGCACCACGTGTGTGGGATATGTTGATGGGCAAACTCCAATAGGAGCCGTTGAAGACGATGTGATAGATCTCAAAATTACCGGTCACGTTCTGCGAGAAGACCAAGTGTAAATGCTCGTTACCATCGAGCGCTATGGAGGGAGTATACCCGTAGAAAAGCTTGCGGGGCGCGTGCCACTGACCGTTGCGGTCGCGCCAGGCGTGGTAAATTGCCCCCTTGTCCTCCCACACCATGTGCACGGTTCCAGAGGGAGCCACAAGGACCTGGGGATCTTTAGGGCTATGGAAAGTGCCCAGCCGAACGGGCTTCTCCAACCAGACGTTAGAACTCAGCGAGTTGGGAGCGAAGGAAGACGCGTAAGGGAATGCGGGCGATAGAGCCGTCTCGTTGGCCAACGCAGACAGATGCTGTATGCGCCCTAAGAAGACGCCTAACAAGAATGCGACCAGGACGAATGCGAATTTTCCAATGCGGCTGCAATGTAGGCTAAGTTGACAAGGCATATTTCACCGCGCTTCTATGAAGGCCACCATGCGATCGCTGACGTCACTATTATACTACGCATTCGCACGGAATGCAATGGTCAATTTATCCTATTAGGGTCTTTCAATGTTCTAACCTTTGGCGAGTCCACGGAGGCGTTACTCCGGCCATCAAGCCGTTGTATGGCTGTAGAAAGGTCGTCGGGTGGGCGAGAGCAGTGCCTCGCCCACTCTTTGACTATACGCGTAAAAACTTTGAGAAGCCCTACACGCGCCAGCTTGAACCTATTGACGTCCAAGCTATCTGGACGTATGATTAAGAGTGGGAGACGTCCGAAAACCCGGACGTAGATCCGCATCCCTCAGCGTTGGGCGGTCGAGAGGACGCCCTTGTTAGGGATGCCATTCCGGCAGTCAGGGGCCTGAGCGCCCTCGAGCAGCTTTTCGAATCGGTGTGCAAACCGCAGAAAGGAACTCCGCCGCCAACGGCCTCTGGCCCGAAGCAAAGGACGAAGAGGGACGTGACGGTGAGAAGGAGGGTCAACATGGCAGAGGAAATCTCGGTCGAGACGACAGAAGGAACCCAACAGACGGAAGAGGAACGCTCTACGGTGTCGGCCACCGTGCGCTCCGTATTGCTGGCCAGCATTGGGGCGTTGGCCCTGAGCAAGGAGGAGTTGGATAAAATCCTTGCCCGTTTGGTGGAAAAGGGGGAACTGACTCAAAAAGAAGCCCAGAAGGTCATCGATGAGGTCCTCGAACGACAGAAGAAAGAGGCCAGCACATGGGAACAGCGTTTGGCCTCTGAGCTGGAAAAACGCATGGAATCCGTTCTCAAGCGCCTGAACATGCCCACACGCAAGGACATTGAGGCGCTGGAAGCCCAAATCGAAACTCTTTCCAAGAAACTGGAAGAGCTGCACGCGAAGGAGAGTGTGCAGGGAGAAAACGAGAACACCTCGACAGAGGGACATTGACATAAAAGGAAGAGCTGGGGTATACAAGTCGGACAGAAAAAGAGGGAGGAGGGGGAGTAGGGAGTAGGGAGTAGGGAGTAGGGAGTAGGGAGTAGGGAGTAGGGAGT
>CAZAQA010000015.1:0-28175 GCA_964487375.1 uncultured Anaerolineae bacterium
GCCATGTGGCTATCAACGCTTCGGTAAACAACGATGTCTTGGCCGAGTTTTTCGGCGTGTTTACTGTCCTGACTGGCGTGGTGCTCATGCGACAGGGGATTCGTTCTCTCCCCCTAGGTCTACTGTTAGCCGGGCTGATCCTGACCGTGCTCACGAAGCGGTCCGGCGTCTTCCTCATTGTTTACGTGCTACTGGCCCTGGGAACTGGAATATGGTTTCACCACCTGCGCCGACGTGCCTGGCGTTGGCTACTCCTGGGCTTTGTGCTTGTATGCCTGGTTCTGATTGTGGGGGGGATAATCGCCTGGCAGTTAGGACGGGTCGACCTGGTGCTCTCCCCTTTAAAACAGCTCCGCTCTCCCGAATTCCTCCGCTCCCGTTTTGCAGCGGTGGACTGGAAGGAGAACCTAACCATTCTTTTTCAGAGTTTTTGGGCTCGCCTGGGCTGGCTTAATATCTTCTTACCTCCGTGGGTGTATAGAGTGCTTCTTTTGGGAACGGCCATGGCAGCCCTCGGTTGGATGGTCATTCTTTGGGAAGCATTGCGGCGACCTTCTCCCGACCGCGGCCTTTGGCTGGCTATGGGTTTGACCTTCTTTATCACTATGGTTGTCCAGCTGGGTATTGCGCTGGCAAAGCAACTCCTTTATGTGGGGGCCGTCGCCCAGGGACGTTATCTGTACCCCTTCTTTCCCGCCTATGCCCTCTTTTACATGCATGGGTGGGAGGTTTGGCTTCGTCGTACGCACCCTCGCGTCCTGACGGTGATGGTGCTCCTCCTGGGAGGGCTGGCTTTCCTGTCGTTGTGGACGGCGATTCACTTCTACTATGGAGGTGGATAAGTCACTATGAAAGGCCTTCATCACTCTTCCTTCCTGTATCGGGTCTTTGACTATGAGTGGGTGGTCATGATTTCGGTCATGCCTCTGCTCATGTTCCCTACGATTAGACCGCGTCTGACCGCGTTGGCTCTTCTCTTTGTGCTCATCCTCTGGTTGGCTCGTTTGCTGGTGCGCGAGGAAGCCTGGCCAGTGACCCCATTCAACGGCGTCTTGCTGCTCTTTTCCTTGACCTTCCTGGTGTCTGTGTTGGTCACTGCGGTTCCCGAATTGACTCTCCCTAAGGCAACAAACTTGCTCCTGGGCTTGTGGGTGTTTCGCTTGCTGGGTTTCCAGGCTAGGGACGAACGCATGCTTATATGGGGATGGGGCATGCTGCTCCTATTGGGACTAGGTATGGTCGGCATGGGTATCCTTACCATACATTGGCCGAGAAAGCTCCCTGCTATTGCTCCTTTGCTGAAGCAACTTCCGCAAATGTTGGTTTCCCTCCCGGAGGCACCTAAGGGAGGAGTGAACGCCAACCAATTGGGAGGAGTGCTGGCCTTTTATGTTCCTCTCGTGGGTGGAGCCCTCTCCACTGTTAATGTTAAAACGCACAAGCGTGTCTGGATGCCCCTTCTGTTTATATTGACCTTTCTGCTCTTGGTCGCCACCGGTGTGTTGCTCCTTACCCAATCGCGCAGCGGCTGGATAGGTGGGTTTGGGGGGATGGCCATTGCTCTAGCTCTCGCCGGGTGGACCTCATCGAGACGGCCTCTGCGCGTCTTAACGACCGGCACTGTGGTGTGTGCTCTGGTTGCGTTGCTGGTCCTTGTCAAAAGCACGTGGGGCCAAGAGCATGTGGTACAATCCCTTTTTGTGCTCTCACACGAAGGGGTTGGAACCACGGACGTGGGCAGGGTAAATATCGCCGGTCGTCTGGAAATCTGGAGCCGGGCTGTCTACGCTCTCCAGGATTTCTCCTTTACCGGCATTGGCCTGGGTACCTTCCGTTATGTTACTCCGCTTCTTTACCCATATTTCACAATAACAACTACTGTGGAAGGACCACCCCATGCTCACAACATTTTCCTCCAGGTCGGTGTAGATTTTGGTTTTCCCGGTCTGATTGCGTATACTGCACTCCTTTTTCTAGCCGGATGGACGGCGTGGGTTCGCTCCCGGGGAGGAGGGTGGGCGCGTACGGTGAGTTTGAGTATCATTGGTGCTATGTTGGGCCTTCATCTTTACGGGATCACGGATGCGATTGCCCTAGGGGCCAAACCGGGGGTGCTCTTCTGGATGGCGTTAGGGCTGTTGTCCGCACTCACTCCTTCTGACATGTCCCCTCAAGCCCCCGCGAATTTGCTTGATGCACGTGAAAGGCCCTGTTGACGTTCCCCTATCGTTTTCGTTTATCCCTTCTTCTGATGATGGCAAGGTGAAGACAGTAATGGTTCTGAACCGGTTTCCATCATCTCTGCCCTTTAAGGAGCAAGGGGGCGTATACCCGGTTGCCCCACAGCCGGTCGTAGATGTCCACGTTGCCGTTCGCGACCGGATCGTCGTCAAAGGTGAGCAGGATATCCCCACGGAACCCACTCGCCATGGCCACACGGTGGACGTTGTATCGCCCGCCCGCGTGGACAGGATTGCGTTGTTGCCAGGCCACCAAGTACTCGTTGCGGGCCCGGTTGTAGGCCAGGGGGGATACTGCCTGTAGCTGCTGTCTCCCGGGTCCGATGAGATGTCGAACCGGGTGCCTACCAGCCTACCGGTGCTCGAAAGCACTTGTCCGCGAATGCTCTGTTGGATGGGCATGGGATGCCAAGCCTCGCCCCAGACGACGAGATACCGGTTCGCGGTGAACGCGTACGCGGCTGCCGGGTGTGTGGGCGTGTAAAGGTTGTACCCCGGCTCGCGCACCATGATTTCCGGAGGCTACAAGAGTGCCCCCACTGCCGAGATACGTCGCCCTCGGATGCTGGTCCCCGTTGCCGCCTCCTCCTGTTCCCACACGACCAGATACTCGTTGCGTTGGCTGTTGTAGGCGACCGTGGGGTGACGGCACTCCGCACCCAGGGCCCGCGGCCGATCAAGCTCTTGCCAATGCAGAATTCAGCGCTGCGCTGGTCAAACCCCAACGAAGCGTACGTTTGGGCACTGATGAGGGTGGGTGTCACAGGCCGAGTGTGCCACCCTGCAGGGGGATGGAAGAAGAAAGCCGTGGTCTGGGCGATGGGCTTTGCCTGAAACGCGATGCGCAGGTCGTCGCTGTGCCCAGGCTAACCCCGGTAGATCTTCGGGTAGTAGGAGGGCACGGTGGGTTCCAGGTAGATGACGGCCTGCTGTTGCTCGTTTTGAAACGCTGTCTCAGAGAGGTCACTGAAGCACACGTACAAGGCGTCGTCGTATGCAACTCGCACCTTCGCCGGATGAGACGCGCCGTCCAGGGGCAAGGAGAGGGGGGCGGAGGCTCCGTATTCGTTGTAATTGCAGCGTAGATGATGCCTCCCTCCTACGCGTTCGGGTCGGCTACGCTGGCGTGGAACCATCGGTAGTGGAAGAGGACATCCAGTTCCTGGACCATATCTTCAGCCCGTACTTTCCGTCCTGCTCGCCTTCGGCCGGGTAGATTTTCGCCGGTACCCTGGCGCCGAAGTTGTCTTCCCGGGTGAAAGGTCAATTTGAACGCCTGGATTTTATCGTTCTGATCTGATCACCAGATGAGGGTGGCATCATCTCCCCAATTGTGCGGGGGTACACGTTAAACTCATAATCCCTGTCCCCCAGAGGTACGTACAGGGGGCGCAACGGTGGAGGTGAGGATGCGCCCTCATTCCCGGCGCTGGGGCGTGAGCACGCCGTTGACCAGCGTGCCGGGAGCAAACAACTGAAAGGCACCGTAAGGGCAGAGGTCGCGCCTCACTCGTCGCATAGGGCTTTCGGAGTCGCCTCCAGGCCCAGCAAGTGCGTCCACGTCGTTGCGTCCGTCCACCCTGCTTTCCACCGTACTCGTCCGGTGGTCTAGGGTGTAGGCCCCCCTATCGCCTCCCCCAGCGTCAAGGTGCCATCCCCTTTGCCGTGAGTGTCAAAGTGGAGGTTGATTTCCCCTATGATGCCCATGGACTGCAAATGGGCCCAGATGACGACCACGGCGTCATTGCGCTCGATGGAAACAGAGGGTTGCTCGCTCATGCTGTACGTCTCCCCCCCAGCAATGTTATTGCCTCAGGGGGTAGCGTATCACAAATTCTCCAAACCACCATCAGAAATCAGCGAAAGAGGCATACGACATTATTACGAAAGAAACTTTTTATTTGTTTATCACTGGGGAGCATGACCCACCGTCCAGCCTTCATTTTTCTCCCCTCTTGTGAGTGGCCAGTTTTACTGTCGGTAACTCTTGTTCAGCGCCCTAACAGAGTACTCCATACAGAGGATTTTTTCCCCTTGTGCCCAGAACTCTTCCTTGAAGGACGGCGGCCGTTTTCTCTTGCCGTATCGCCGTCCGAATAGTATTCGTCATAGTGACCGTAGGAATAATAATAGTAAGAGTAGTAGTATCCCGCTCGTTTACGGGGGAGCATATTCAACGCCACTCCCAGCACGTGGGCACCAGCCCGTTCGAGCTCCATAAGAGCTTGCAGGAGCGCCGGCTGGCGGGTGTGACCCGAACGGGCAATGACCAGGACTCCGTTCGTTTTCTTGCTGAGAACAATGGCATCGGTCACGGCCAGGGCGGGCGGTGTGTCGAAAAGAATCACGTCTGCATCCTGCAGCAGCGTCTCGATCAACTCCCCCATGCGCCGAGACCCTAGCAACTCGGAAGGGTTGGGAGGGATGGTTCCCGACGTAAGAACCCTCAAGTTCTCAACTTCTGTCTCCTGCAGGAAGGGAGAAATATTCTCTTCATTCTCCACCAGCAGCAGAGTAGTCAGTCCTACATTGTTGGGCAGGCCAAAGATCTTGTGTTGCCTGGGCTTGCGCAAGTCCGCGTCCACAATGACCACCCGGCGTCCTTGCTGGGCCATGACCACACCCAGGTTGGCCGTCATGAAGGACTTACCAGCAGAGGGGCCCGGACTGGTGATGAGCAAGGTGCGTAAAGACGTGTCCACGCTGGCAAACTGGATGTTCGTGCGCAGGATACGGAACGCTTCGCTGATGGGAGATTTGGGGATCTTATGAGTGATGAGCTGGTTGTCTTGCGCATCTTCGACCTGGTTAATGCCGCTCAGGATGGGGATGTCCCCCAAACGGACGATGTCATCGGGCGTTTTCACGGTGTCGTCCAGGTATTCGATGAGGAAAACGGCTCCCAGCCCCAACATGAGTCCCACGATGGCGGCCAGGAGCGTATTTAGCAACGTGCGTGGGCGAACTTTAATGGCTCGCGTGGCCGGTTCGCTGAGGACGATGTTATCCAAGGACTGGGCTTCGGCCAGACGGACTTCTTCGTATTGTCTGAGCAGGTTGCTATAGCTGGACTGGAGGGTGGTAATCTGCGTTTCCAGGCGCGTAACATCTGTCGGGTCGCTGGTATTGTCCGCCTTCAACGTCGCAAGTTGTGCCTGATCCTGTGCAAGCTCATCCTCTAAGCGCTTGAGTTGGGTCTGCAGGTTTTTCTTGGAGTCCTGGTAGCGGGCCAGTTGGATATTTTGGTTGTAACGGGCGAAGACTTGGGGGATTTTGTTGGCAAGTGACACGGCACGCGCCGGATTGGTGTCGTCTACACTCAACTGGATCAGGGTGGTATCACGCACCGGCTGGACGGAAATGTGTTTCTTAAGAGTGTCAGGAGAGAGTTGCTGCGTTAGTTGCAGTTCTTTCAGGGTTTGTTCGAGCACGGGACGTGTGGTCAACAGCTTGCTGTAGGTGCGTGCCAATCGTTCACTGGTGAGGATGTCGGAATAGCTGGTCAGGTTGGCCGGATTGCTCGCCTGCTGGATAAGCACCTGGGCCGTTGCCCGGTAGACCGGTGTCATCCTCACACTGACGGCGAAAGCACTGATGGCAGCAACGAGGGTCGTGAGCACCAGAAGCCACCACCAGCGGCGGATAATACCCCAGTATTGCAGAAGTTCCATCGGATGTTTGTCCTCCCAGGAAATGGGTTCCAGAGTTGTACATCGGAGACCAATGTCTAAAAGTGGGTCTCTCCTCACTCTCATAAGGGCATCGCTAACCGATCCTGTGATTACACACTAACCGGTCACGAGTAAGAGAATTTACTCAAAGTATAACGGAGGCTCTTCACATGTGCAAATTTGGAGGGGCCACATGGCTTAAGACGGAGTGGAAAGATGTGTTCATAATCGAGAAGAGTCTTATGGAAGGACCGGATAGAGGAAGGCGGAGAGAGGAGGATGGTGGGTTTCGTCGTCCTGTAGGTCTCGATTTCCCCCTAATTCTCCTTGTCCCCTGCATATGGGCTCGCTAAGCATGGTGGTTCCTGGGAACGGCAGAAGGTTGACATCTGAGGGAAATAGCATATACTTATTTATGAAAGCTGTTTTGATACTGTCATCGGTGCGGTTGCTTCAGGCCATACGCTCCCGTCCGGTTGTAGCCCCTCTGCTCCCGGGGAGCGGATGAATCATTCGCCCATCCAAACCCCGCAGCCGCGCGTCTGGGACCGCCGACGCTCCAGAAATCGACACCGATTGGTGACAGTCCCCACTCCATTCGCATGGTTATTCTAAACAAGATGTGGAGGATTTCCCAATGCACCTGTCCTCATCCCCCTACCCATCTGACATCTCGCGGGCTTCATGGGATCTGCGTTTTCTCTTTTCAGACCGGGGGCCTGTGCCGGACAAGGAACGCCTCCTGACTTTGGCGCGTTCGCCCATTACGGGGCCGGTCCTGGCGCATCGTCCCCAGTTGCTGGCTGCACTGCCCACAACGCTGCAGGAACGCCTACGACAGGAGCGGCTGCGCCGTGCGGCGGCAGTGGCCCTGCGACGCCGGGAGTTGCACTGGGTGTTGCAGGCGCTGAACGGGGTGGGGACAATTCCGGTCCTGCTCAAAGGGGCGGCTCTTCTCGCTTCAGGAGTGTATCCCGATCCGGCCATGCGCCCTATGGGCGACCTGGATGTGTGGTTGCCCACAAATGCCATTTCACGGGCGGTTGTTTTGCTGCGCGAAATGGGCTACCGTCTCGTTCACAAACCGGAGCGTCCCACTCGCCTGCGCGTTCATTATCGGCAGGAAGTGGAGATGCGTGCCATGTGGCCTGGGGGCAGTGCTGTTGACCTTCATTACAGGCCTTTTCAAGGTTTTTGGATGCTCCTGGCCACCCGCCTCGCCCAGGCAGAGCAAGCGTTGGCCGAGCGCTGCCGGATTTCTTACCTGGATGGGATCCCTTACGCGGTGCTCTGCCCTGAGGATCAGTTGATTCACGTACTCTACCATTTTGTTGTCAATCATCATCTGGGTACGCCGGGGGCGCGTGCCCTCTTGGACGCGGCGCGAAGCCTCGAGGTGTGGCCGCCTTCCTGGGAGGAGGTGGTGACGCGAGCACGGGCCTGGCGGGTCCGTACCCCCCTTTGGGTGGGCTTGGTTTTGGTACGCCACTTCTTCCCCGACCACGTTCCCGGCATGGTCGTCCACGCACTCCGCCCCCCGCGCTGGCAGCGCTCCTTGCTTCACCGCCTATTGCCTCCCCCTGACACCCTGCTTTTTCCCCGCCCCGTCGTCGGGCGAAGACGCTATCTGTTGAACCTGGCCTTATGCGATACACCGCGATTGTGGGTCCGGCTTCTGACCTGGAGCCTTTGGCCGGAGCGGGCTTGGATGGGTGCCCGTTACGGCAATACAGGGATTCGGGCACGCTTGCAACATCCATGGCGCGTGCTCACCCGACCGCGTTTTTGAATGTCGGATTTCGCGTCGCCCGTCCGACGGCGGCCCGATTTGCACGTTGGAAACATCTGTGGTATAAGCGTCCACATCACTTACTCAGGAGGTCTCCTGATGGCCCCCATTTCGCCTGTATCCGGGAGCGATAGCGACGCTCCTGCCGTGGACGCGCACGTCGATCTGAAAGTTCAACCCAGCGTGGTCGCTGTCTCTTATGATGACGTGTATCTTCTGGTGGATCAACGAGGGAAGCAGCTGCACCTGCTCAACGAGCAGGCCACATTGATCGTCCGCGGCCTGTTGCAACATTCCTCGTGGGCAGCTTTGGTTCGTTCTCTGGCCGCCGAGTACGAGATTTCTCCGGACCAGGCTCGGGCCGATACCTGGCAGTTCTTGCTGGAGTTGCGCGACCAGCAGATGCTGGAGATTCAGTTGGAAACGGTCGAGACCACTCGCCAGGCAGGAGAAGGCGAGGATGTCGACATCACAAGCGAAGCAACTGTGGCGCGGAGGTAGTCTACCCACACGGATGACGGAGGAAAAAAGTCATGGCGGACCCAACAGCCAAACACACCAAGGGGCAGGCGCGTTCTCGCAAAACCTACCAACCGCCCCGAATTCAGCTCTCCTTGCCCTTGGATGACCTGACAGGCAGTCCTCTCTCCCAACCACAGGATGAATGGAATCCGGCCGGGCCGTTGCCCTTTCTTTTCCATGGTAACGCTCCAAAAGAGCAACCTTGAAGGACGGAACGATTTCCACAACTTTGTCTCGCCTGTCCTGCCGTTTCGATTGTCACGCCCAACCCAACCTGGCTGTGGAGCTTACGTTACTTCCCTCCGTTTCTTTTCAGATCTGATGAACGGGGAAGACCCGAATAGCACCCGGCTTCTTGCCAGTCGTTGATTCTCGTCAGAGGAGAATAGGCTATGACCGTTCCTTCCCGCTTGCGAGCCCCCTGCATCCTGCTCTTGGCCGTCCTTTTGGCCCTGCTGATTCCCCGATCGGCAGTCCTGGCCAAACTCGAACTGCTCCAGAATGGCACCTTTGCCAGTGATGTCGCCTCTTGGACGCCTACTTCCACGTCGGGAGCTATCCTGTGGGCGGGAAGTGAGGGCCACACGGCGCCCGGCGCGGCGCAGGTGGAGAACAACGGCACTCGCACCACGACGTATTCGGAGGGCGCGTTTCAGTGCGTGTTGCTGAATACCCCCGTGGCCGGAGACTACGAGGCTCAAGGGTGGATTCGGATACCGACACAAACGAATACCAGCGCTGCCGGTTACATCCGCGTGCATTTCTACAGCAACCCGGATTGCTCGGGCTCGGTGGGAACTTCCCGGGATACGAATCAAGTGCCTGTGGGCTCGGGCTGGACGTTCGTCTCCCTCAACGGCACGTCGACGCCCGCAGGCGCCCAGTCGGCCAAAGTCCGCCTCCTCGTTCAGAAGGCAGGGGGCACGGGACCCGCGTACGCCTACTTTGATGACGTGTCTTTCTTTCCCTCCACGCCCAACGCGGTGGCCCGGATCAACCCAGAAGGGCTCCTGAGGCCATCCCCTCTTCTTTCCCTTCTCACTTTCCGGCTCCCCCTGGCCTTGCTTCCAGAGCACGGGGTACGGTCATTCGGTCTGTTTGCTCCGCGGTTGTCGGAACCAAGAGGAGGGGAGGGGCTGGCGACCGGAACCCTGGTCTCGACCGTTGCCTCGCCTCTCCCTCTCTTCCCGACGTCTCCTGCCGGCAGGGCTGTCGGGTCGACGCCCTGGCGACCCCGTGAGATCTCCCCGCCTGGGAGACGCAGCACCTTCCCCGACCCGATTGTGCCCGACGCGCCCCCTCACCCGGCTGTGAAGTTTGTCGTCCGCCGGGATGGCTTGTACACGGTCTCCGGCGCGGAACTGGCTCGGGTGCCCGGCTGGGACCCAAAGGCGGCAGTGACCAGTCTACGCTTGCTGCGTCGGGGACAGGAAATCCCCTTGGAGATCATAGGGGGTGAGGGCGGACATCTCGACCCCCAGGATCGTCTTCTCTTTTATGGTCAGGCGCGGCATGGCTCGCTCATGGATGAAAAGTACAGTGATGAGGAAGTATACTGGCTGACCTGGGGACAGGGACCCGGCCGACGGATTCTCCCGGCCGATGGAAGCCCTCAGCCCGCTGCCCCGCGACTTTCCGTCCTCCCTTTCAGCGCGCGGTTGGAGGTAGACCGGACATGGTACACGCATCATGCGCTGGATTTTCCCACCCGGAACACCTGGTGGTGGGGCCGTATCCGCACCCGAGGAACGGCCGCGGCAGAAACTTTCAGAGGCCATCTCCTCGATGCGGCCCCGAACACATCGGCCCGGCTCAGCTATGAGGTGGCCTCACGACGGCCGCGAGGACGTCATCATATCCAGGTATTTTTCAACGGCCGTTTGGTGGACGACCACACGTTCGTGGACCAGGCCTGGCAGGTGTTCACCACTACCCTGCCCGCGGGCTCCCTTATCCCAGACGTGGCCCTCACGGTCCGGACGTTTCCTGACGCAGGCAAGGACGAGGACCTGTACGTGAACGGCTACACCCTGACCTATACCCGGACCCTGGACCTGAGCGCGGGGCCGCTCTTGCTCACGCTATCCCCTTCGCATGCGGTTACTCTGGTCGTGCACGGTGTGAAGGAAGGTGAAGGCCCGGTCCAGGTTTGGGACGTGAGCGCGGAAGGGACGGTCAGGCTCCTGACAGGCATGGAGGTGGAGGCGGGAGGCAAGGCCATAGCGATTGGCGTGAGGGCGGGCTGGCAGCGGCTGCTGATTGTGAACGCGGGCCAGTGGCTCCATCCTCGCCTGCAATCGTATCGACCTTCTCCCTGGCGGCGGAAGGATCAGGGTGCAGACCTGATTATTCTGTCGCCGGCCGGGCTTATGCCCGCGGCCGAGCGTCTGGCCATGTACCGCCGTCAGCAGGGATACCGGGTGGCGGTGGTCGATGTCGATGGCCTTTATAACGATTTTGCTTGGGGTTGGTACCACCCAGAGGCGATTCGTGCTTTCCTGGCTTATGCTCACACCCATTGGCAACCACCAGCGCCGCGCTACGTGATGTTGATGGGGAATGGGCATTGGAATTTCAAAGGTTTGAATCCGACAACCTATGGGCCGCTCCCTCCCAACTTTATTCCTCCCTATCTGGCATGGGTGGATCCCTGGCAGGGAGAAGTGCCGATGGACCAGGCCTATGTAACCTTTGAGGGCAACGACGATTTGCCGGACATGGCCATCGGTCGTATTCCTGTCCGATCGCTGGCAGAGGCCGAGGCGGTGGTGGACAAAATCATCGCCTATGAGGCAGGAACACCGGTGCTGAAGGCTCGGGTGCCCTTGCTGCTGGTTGCGGATAACGCGGATAAGGCCGGGAATTTTTCGACCCTGCTGGACAATGTGGCGAAGGAGGCTCCTTTGTGGGCCCGAGGCGAGCGAGTCGTCCTGGAGGATTCGGAGCGCGTGCTGCCGGCAAAAGAGCGCCTTCGACAGATTCTGGAGGAGGGCACCTTTTTGGTGCTCTACAGTGGTCATGGCGGAGTGGACCGCTGGGCGAGTGAGCGTCTGCTGAGCAGCGCCGACGTCTCCGGCTTAGACAACAAGCAATGGCCGTTGGTGGCGACGTTTAGCTGTTTGGACGGGTACTTCGCCTATCCCAGTACCGCAACGAGGTGGCAGTCTCTGGCCGCGACGATGTTGCGCCGACCGCAGGGCGGGAGCATTGCCGCCTGGTCGCCGGCAGGCCTGGGCAATTTGCAGGGAGAGGATCCTCTGGCCCGGGCTTTTGTGCAGGAACTGGCTTCCAAGGGAGGACAAGCAATCTTGGGAGACCTGATCCTGCAGGCCAAAGAGCATGTTTACCAGACCCATGGGGCCACGCCCACCTTCTTTACCCAGACGTTGTTAGGGGACCCCCTGCTGCATCTGAGATTGCCGCGTGTGACCTTCCTGCCTTCCCTCGTGCGCTAAGAAGTCTTGCGAGGAAAACCGTTTGGAGCCGGGCATTCACATCCGGCGATGGAACACTTCCCACCTTATTCCACTTGAGAGGAGCATCATGTCTACTCCGACAAGGACCCGTCGTCGTCTGTCCCGTCGTCGCTTTTTGACCTCCCTCCTGGGCCTATTCTCGCTTCCTCTGCTGCCCGGTTTTCCACTTCCTCCTTTATCCTCTCTATCCTTATCCTCTCGCCAACAACTCCCAATGAACGCTTTCCTCCCTTCCGAGGCCCGTCTATATCCGGCGCCCGGCGTGCGGGCCTGGCCCCGTTTGGGGTCACGGCTCCTTTTGGACGGCCGACATCGACGATTCTACTGGCTGAATTCCACAGGTGCCGAATTGTGGATGCTCCTGCAGCAGCCGGGGACAGTCAAAGAGATTGTGGCCCTTTGGCAACGGCGTTACCGTCTTCCTGCAAGCCAGGCACGCTCGGACGTCCACTCTTTTCTCCTCATCGTACGCTCTCACCGCCTTGTCCGCATGGTCACACCCTGATTGCTTCCCTCCCTATTCTTGCTCGCCACTCGAAAGGCCTGGCGTCCCCCCTCTTATGGGGAAAAAGTAGACGAAGAGCAGAGCGTAGAGGGCAAGATGGCCCAGTTGCGCCAGAGTCAGGCCCACGAGCAGGAAAATGAGGATGATCATGCGCAGCATGTCGGGGGCAAAGAGCGGCTTGCTCACATCGGTGAAGTTGACGGTGCGCGCGTCCAGAACGTAGTCGGGGAGGAAGCTGATACCGCTGAGTACAAGGAAAGTCCAGCGCTGGCGGGCGGCGTGGACGATAGCCGTGGGCATCGTGGCAACCGGTGAGGATGCGGAGGCCTCGGTCGGATTCGGCATCGCCCAGGAGAACAAGAAGGACAAAAAGCCGGCAAAGATGAAATAGAAAAAGAGAAACACCGGCAAGTAGGCCAGCAAGGTCTCTCTATCTCCCTGCGCGGCTTGATAGACCATCAAATAAATAGAGCCCAGCAACAGCCCTGCCAGCCAAAAGCTCCAGGCCATGTCCACGGCCGACCAATGCTCTTTGCTGGCAATGACCACAGTAGATAAAAACGAGAACAGTGATATAACCAACTGTCCCCGACGGCGCCAGAAAGTGTGCCGGTTTGGAATGATCGTCGTCATCTTATTGTGTCCTTTGCTCGTCGTCTGCGATACAGGTACCGGAGCCACACCAATGGTTGCCCTACCGGGTTATCCTCGGCCATTCGGCCGTGCAAGGGCCTGCCGAGGAACTGTGAAGGCGCGGCGGTGCACGTCCCGCAAAACCTGTGGGGGAAGTTTCGCTACGGCCCGGTCATAGGTGAACCAGCCGTTGAGTTCGGTTTCCACGTCCACGATCTGCGTGTACACGGCCCCTGAAAGGCCCTGGACCGTCCACGGTCGCACCTGCTCCATCAAAACGGACTCATAGGTGCGCAACAGGTCCTCGGAAGTCTGAAGTTTGCTATACCCATAATGCCGGGTTGCGTCCCACACATGGCCGGGCACCGTCAGGGAGTAACCGCCGAATTCGGAGAGAATAACAGCGCGTTTCTCCTCCGGTGGTTCGCGTTTCAGCCGCTTGGCGTAGCAGTGAATGCTGAGGAAGTCGCCTCCACCCTGATCAAACCAGCCCGACGCGTGGTCGACCGGGCGTGTGGGGTCGTACCTCTTGAGCCATTCGGCAATGTCCCCGGCATCGAATTGCCCCCAGCCTTCATTGAATGGGACCCACATGCCCACACTGGGAGCATTGTAGAGGAAGTCCACCATCTCGCGTAGCTCCTGGCGGAAATCGGCCCGAGCCTCAGGATCGGCGCGCCCCACTTTCTTGTAATCCCGATCTTTCTTCTTCGGCCGTCGTCCCAACCAGGACGTCAATGTGGACATCCAATCTCCTAGCTCCCCACCACCATTGGGCATATCCTGCCACACGATGATGCCCTTGCGGTCACAATAGGCGTAGAATTGGGCGGGCTCCACTTTTACGTGTTTCCGCAGCATGTTGCAGCCTGCGGCTTTGACGGCGTCGATATCAGAACGCATGGCCTCTTCAGTGGGAGCCGTATACAACCCGTCAGGCCAATACCCCTGATCCAGTGGTCCGTAATGAAACAACGGCCGATGGTTCAAGCACAGTCGTGGTCTTCCTTGTTGGTCAGGCTCCAGGCTGAACTTGCGCATTCCAAAGTAGCTTTTTACCTCGTCCAGCATTCGATCATGGCGGAGAATTCTGACCTGCAAGCCATAGAGATGAGGGTGCTCAGGAGACCAGAGTTTGACATCAGGGATGGACAAGACAATGGGCTTTCCGGGGCCTCCTTTGGATTGCGCCACTTTTCGCCACCCGTCCCAAACAGTCAATGACACAATTTCGCCCCCCTCTTCACCTGCCAAGAACACCTCTGCGCGCAGCACCCCGGCATCAATATCGGGAGTGAGCCGCAGACGTTCGACGTGGGTGGCGGGGACCCCTTCGAGCCAGACAGTCTGCCAGATGCCCGAGACTGCCGTGTACCAGATGCCTTCGGGCTTCAACGCCTGCTTGCCTCGGGCCTGCCAATGGCTGTCGGTGGGATCCCACACAGCCGCGATCAGGTCGTTTTTCCCCGACCGGACATGTTCGCTAATATCAAAGTGAAACGGAAGATAGCCGCCCCGATGGGTTCCCACGAGGCGATCGTTGATCCAAACGGTGGTTTCCCAGTCCACGGCACCAAAGTGCAAGAGAACGCGCTGCCCTCGCCATGCAGCAGGAATTTGGAAGTGACGACGATACCAGAGGCGCTGGTCCGGTAGCAGGGGTTGTTTCACACCGCTGAGTGCGGATTCAATGGGATACGGGACCAGGATCTCCCCCTGGAAGCGGGGAGAAGAGACCGTGCGAGGAGTGATCCCGTAGGCCCAAAGGCCGTTGAGGTTGTGCCACTGAGGACGCACCATCTGGGGCCTGGGATAGGAGGACCAGGGAGTCCGGGGAGTCACCTGGTCAGCCCAGCGCGTCATGATGTGGCCGGATACGGGATGCCAGCTCACGTCGTTCCCTCCTGCGGTTAGAAACTTTCCTCCGCGATGAACAAGAGCGTTAGCCCCGTCATACTCCGATGGAGCGGACCCGGGGAACATGGGCGGTGGGATCGGTCTGGTTGGACCGTTGATTTCGACATCTCCACTATACCACAGGGGGCCGTTTTGCCCTAATGCCCCTTGCGGGTACTGCTTGCACGGGCCGACATTCCGTGCTATGATAGCGCCGCGTCCGTCCCCGCTCCGGGGATGGCGCGGTCCTTGTGCGAGAGGGGAGTGGAAAGGACGCTGTCCCGGACGAGGAAATCTTTCTCGGGATGGTTCAATCGTAGGGACGGAGCGCGGATATCTGGAACCCACGGAGTCAGCATGCGCACTCGACGAACGGCCCCTTTGATCGTCTTTGCCGTCACCTTACTCGCTTTCCTCGTACACGCCTACCGAATCTACGGGACCGACGTCAGCCTCATTGATGACGCGTTCATCTTCTTTCGCTATGCGGTTCACTGGGCCGAAGGCCAGGGGGTGGTGTGGAATCTCGGTGGGCCCCCTGTCGAAGGGGTCAGCAGCTTACTTTACACGGCGCTGCTGGCTGCAGGGGTTCGGCTGGGCGCGGGCGTGCTCCTCTGGGCTACCGTACTCAACCTGCTGCTGGCAGGAGCGAGCCTGGCATTGGTCATACGTCTTACGCTCCGGATGACGCCGGCCGGGATTCCGCCTTCCCTTCTGGACCTGCTCATTCCGGCCTTTCTCCTGGCCCTTTCCCCGCCTTTTGCCTTCTGGACCGGCGCCGGCATGGATACCCTGCTCTTCACCTTCCTCCTGCTGCTGGCCACTTTCTACGCGCTGCAGGCCCACGATCACATAGGACGTTGTATGTTCCTGGGAGCTACATACGCTTTGCTGGGCATGGCCCGCCTGGATGCCCTCCCCCTCTTCCTGTATACCCTGATAGCCCTCCCCCTGGCCTGGAAGCGTCCCCGGCCTCTGACCCGCCGCTGCCTGAAACGGGTTGCCTTTACATTCCTTGTGCTCTTCGTCCCCTTCTACCTGGCTCGATGGTTCTACTTTGGCTGGCCTTTCCCCAACTCTTTTTACGCCAAAATGGGAGGAGGTGGAGCTGCCTGGCGCGAAGGCATCGCTTACGTGCTCGCTTTCCTGCGCCAACCGGCCACCCTCCCTCTTTTAGTGCTGGCTCTCTTGGGCGCCTTGTATCATCCTCGCTGGCAGACGCTTTACACGGGCGGCCTTGTCTTCCTTCTCTTCCTGCGCGCAGTGGCTGCCGGCGGAGATTGGATGCCCCACTATCGCTTCATGGTGCCTGTGCTTCCCCTTCTCCTGGTACTGGCTGCTCTCGGCCTGCGGGCCCTGACGACCACCATTGTCCGGGAAAGAAGATGCCGGCCGGCTCTCCAAGCCGTTCTGGGGGGGCTGCTGGCGTTGCTTCTGCTCTGGCCCTCCTTGCGATTCGTGGCCCGCACCCCGTGGCGCCTGTGGCGTCCGCTTCGCCTGCTGGAACCCATGCACGCGTCGCAATATGCCATGGGAATGGCCCTGCGAGCACGCGTCTGTCCTCAGGATCGGATTGCCCTCTTGGCCGTGGGGGCAGCCGCCTACCTCAACGACGACCACATCATCATCGACATGTTAGGGCTCAACGACGTCCACATTGCCCACAGTCCTCCTGTCCTGTACAAGGGACGCTGGGATTCTGGACATGTGCGCCTGGACGTGGATTATCTGCTTGCTCAACGACCAGAGTGGATTCAGTTGGACACGCACTTGTTTTCTGACGCCACATTTCACCTGCGAGATTGGATGCCCCCTCAACGGTTGTGGGCCAATGCCCGACTGCGGTCGGCCTACAGGCTGCTCCCTCTACGCGTGACCGTGCCCAGCGATACGGTCCGACCGAAACAGGGCGTTATCTTCTTCCTGCATCGCCGGGACGCGCCTATTTGCGGTCGTCAAGCCGGGAATTGAGAGAGGAACCTATCTCTTTATGACCTCCAACGCATCTCCCGGCTGTGTACCCGTCGCGGCCACCGTGCCCGCCGGTACCTCAATGACATAACGGGAGGCCCGCCGCGGTCGCCCGATGGCCCATGGGCGCAGGTCCACGTCCACATCGATCACCCGATCCCCTTCGCCCACGTAAATCACATCGATGGGGAAGCGCATGAATCCCATGTGGACACCCTTGCAGGGAACGATGAGCAATCCTTCCCCTGGCGCCAGCCCCTTCCTTCCTATCAGTCCGCGCAAGCGTGTCCAGAAGGTGTCTGCGACCTTTCCTTGCGTGACAATATCCTTTTGCCGCGTGCGATTGTAAACACGTATCATCGTCGACCCAGGTTGGGGAGACCAAAGATATCCGGTGACAGGTGGATATTGTAGTCGGCCAGGCGTTCGACCAGACGGGGGCGGATGCCCGTCGGGTGCAGCTCGCCCACGACCTTGCCTCCTTCGAAGCCTTGGACGTCGAAGACGAAGATATCCTGGAGCAAGATCACATCTCCTTCCATGCCGAGGACTTCTGTGGCCGCCACCACCTTGCGAGATCCATCCCGCAGGCGCGAGACGTGGATAATGAGATCGACGGCCGACGCGATCTGCTGTCGGATGGCTCGCAAGGGGAGGTCCATCCCGGCCATCAGGACCATGGTTTCCAGCCGGGCCAGGGTATCGCGTGGGCTGTTGGAGTGCAGTGTTGTCAGGGAGCCATCGTGGCCGGTATTCATGGCTTGGAGCATGTCCAGGGCTTCTCCCCCGCGAACTTCGCCAACGACGATGCGGTCAGGCCGCATGCGTAAGGCATTGATCACCAGTTCGCGGATGCGCACCGCACCCTTTCCTTCCACATTGGGCGGACGCGCTTCCAGGCGCACTACGTGATCCTGCTGCAGTTGCAGTTCCGCCGCATCCTCGATGGTGATGATGCGTTCGTCGTGAGGAATATAGCCAGAGAGAATGTTCAGTAGGGTCGTCTTGCCGGAACCCGTCCCGCCGGAGACCACAATGTTCGTCCGCCCTCTGACCACGGCCTCGGCAAAAATGGCAAATTCCGGCGTCACCGTGCCGAATTTGATCAGGTCCTCCATGGACAGGCGGCGGCGGAAGAACTTGCGGATGGTGATGCAGGGGCCGTTGAGGGCCAGAGGTGGGATGATGATGTTCACTCGGGAGCCGTCGGGCAAGCGAGCATCCGCCATGGGGGAGGACTCGTCGACACGTCGTCCAATAGGGGCCACGATACGCTCGATGATGCGCATGACGTGATCGTTGTTCGAGAAATGGATGGGGGTGCGGATGATCTTGCCTTTACGCTCCACGTACACGTGGGTCGGCCCGTTGACCATGACTTCGGTAATGTCCGGGTCGTCCAGCAACGGCTGGATAGGGCCATAACCGAGTATTTCGGCGACGACCAGGTGCAGCAGTCGGTCTTTCTCCTTGCGCGGGATGACGATGTTCTTCTCGACCAGCACCTGTTCCAGGATGGGACGCATCTCCCGCTTACCCTCCTCTATTTGCCCAAATTGCAGGCGGACATTTTGCTGGAGCAGTTGGTCCTGGACGAGTTCTCTTACTTCATCGAAATAGGGGGGGATGGCGAATTCGGCCAGCTCAGCCGCCGGTGATTCCTCCTTCCGCTCCGGGGAGACTCCCAGTACAGAGGGACGGGCAGGGGGTGTCGTCGATGTATCCGATGTTCTCTTGAAAAGTCCCATCGTTTTTTCCTCCTCCACGCCTGTTTCTCGCGCCTTCCTGTCCAGCCGTCAGGACACTATCGATTCACCACGGGCGTGTCCGTGCTTCTGTCATTTGAAGAGATCCTTCCGTAGCCACACCGGATCCCAATCCTCCCAATGGTTATGACTGATATTGTGGGGATGACTGCCATCTGCGTTTATCACCCATATCTGTTTGCGGCCGGTTTGGCGGTTGGACCAGAAGGCGATGAAACGGCCGTCCGGCGACCATGTGGGAGATTTGTCCCATTCCCACGTGTTATGAGTCAACTGGATGGGCGCTTTGGGATGCCAGAAGTCGCTGCTCACTTTCCAGATCTCGTCGTTCCCGCTCACCTCAGAGACGAAGGCGATCCAGTGGCCGTCCGGCGACCAGACGGGATCGTAGTTGATCGACCCGTTGCCCACCAGCGGATATTTGTGTTTCCACGTTACCGGAACGTCGTAACGCCAAACGTACAGGTTGGTTTGGCCCGTGGTCCCCGGCGGTTGTTCCACGTAGACCCGGTACTTATGGTCCGGCGACCAGGTCTGCTTTTCCCGCAATGCCTCCAGGTCCTGAGGGTCGGAGACTGGGCGAGCACAACAGCCGTCAGGACGCATCACCCACACCTCCGTCGTTCCTCGTCGGTTGGTCTTGAAGGCAATCCATCCCGGGTAGGCACTGAGCGGCAAAGGCCTGGGGGTTGGCGTGGGGGTAGGGGTTGGTGTTGGTGTGGCCGTCGGCGTGGGGGTTATGGTTGGCGTTGGCGTTGGCGTCGGTGTGGCCGTCGGTGTTGCCGTGGGCGTGATGAGGGTGTAGAGGAAGTCCAGCTTCTTCTGCACGCCGTCCGGGTCGTCCACAGGGAGACGGACAGCCAGGGAGTAGAAGTAAATGGCCGAGGGCAAGTTATCCGCCAGCTCACGTGCGTGCCCCAGGGCCACATACGCCCGATAGAGGTGGTCTGTCAGAAGCCCTCCGGCAAAATTCGGCTCTCGCTCGTATAAGGGCTGCCAGTATTGGACCGCGTGCAGGTTGTCCCCACGCGTGAAGGAAGCCAGTCCGTTCAGATAGGCCATGATGTCCTCACGCAACGCACGTGCGTGTTCGTCCCGTGGCTTCACGCTGATGGCTTTGCGAACGAGCTCTAACGCCCGGCGTGGGGCTTCCTCCTTCCCCGTGGCCAATAAGCTCTTGGCCGCGTTCATGTAGGCATTGAACAGGTGCTCCTGGACAACATCGGCCTTATATTGGCCGTCTACCTGGCGCAGATCTTCGTAATATTGAGCCGCGGTCTGCCAGTCTCCGGCCTTGTAGGCTGCTTCCGCCTTCTGGAACAGCGACCCGGCCGTGGCCTGTTTCTCCAGCAGGGTGATCTGGCGCTGGACGTCGCGAAAATGGGGATCTTGCTCGGCGATATGACGAAAAGCTGCCAGTGCTTCCTCCCGACGGCCCTGTTCGGCCAGAGCCCGGGCTTTCTCGTACTCCGCAATCAGCTTCTTGCGGGAGCGGGCTGTTTGTAGTCCTTCCTGAGCTCCGGGAAAATCAGGATCTTGAGCCACGATTTGTCGGAAGAGGATTTCTGCCATTTCATAGTCGCCTTGAGCCATGGCGTTCAAGGCCTTCTGGTACGTGTCCTCCAAAACCTCGCGGGCCTGGGCGGTGGCACGTGCCGGCAGGACGTAGATGGTGTATCCTCCGTACAGGCTTAGAGCCAGACCGGCGAGGACGAAGAGGAGGATGCTGATCGTCACGGCGCGGCGGGGCAGACGCCAGTGGAAACGGCGGGTTCGAGAGGGGGCTGTCCCTTCCTGGCTCGTCTCTTCCGGCGATAGAAGGGATAGCCGGAGCTGCACCTCCTGCATCATCGCCCGCAGCCGGGCGTCATCGGGATATTGATGCAACAACTGGTTCAGCAGCCCTTCGGCTTCGCTCCAGCGACCGGCGCGAATGTGAGCCTGAGCCTGACGTAATCCTTCGTCCAGGCCGGGCGCGCCCTTTTGAGGACCCGGGGATTTCTTCCCCGCTTCTGCACCTGTCGACGATTCCTGTTCCGATCCCATCTCAGATTCGTTTTCGTTCATCTTGACTGTCCTTAGCTCTGTGCCTGGTCGGGGGATCGTGGGTCTTCACGGTCCCACGGGGCTCTCTGTCAGTGGCCGAATGCGGCCAGGACCCGCGGGACGGCCGGTCCGATGATGACGATGAAAAGTGCCGGGAAGACAAAAAGCACCAGTGGTACCATCATCTTGACCGGCGCTTTGTGCGCCTCTTCTTCTGCTCGCTGGCGCCGGCGCATGCGCATGGCGTCGGCTTGGGCGTGGAGCACCGTCACGATGCTGGCGCCCAGGCGTTCAGACTGGACCAGGATAGCGACAAAGCTGGCCAGCTCGGGCACTACGGTGCGTTCTGTCATGTGGCGCAATGCTTCTGCCCGGGGGACGCCCATCTGCATCTCCTGAAGGACCTGGCGAAATTCTTGAGTGAGCGCGTTGTCCCAGCGGGACACCACTTTCATTAAGGCCGCGTCGAAGCCCAGCCCCGCGTCTACGGCAATCGTCAAGAGGTCGAGGGCGTCGGGGAGGGATTTCAAGATATCCTTCTGCCGGGAGCGAATACGGCCGTTCAGCCAGATGTTGGGATAGAGATAGCCCACCAGGGCCAGAACCAAGGCTCCGTAGAGCACTCGCCCCGGGGAGAGTCCAAGTCCGGCTCCGAAGAAGATACTGAGGACCGCAAGAGCAATCGCGAGCAGCAGTCGTAAGGCTGTGAAGTCCAGGGCCGAAAGGTGTCCCGGGTTGCCTGCCTTGACCAGCTTTTCTTGCACGGTCTGCAGGCTTTTGGCCGGTACCAGGTATCTGGCCATCCGGATGACGCTGTCGATGGCTGACCGAACGACACGTTCCCGAAAAGGACGCTGCAGTTCCAGGTCCCGTAAAGTCACTGCCTCACTCTGGGGGGCGACCAGGGCCTGCAGCCGGTCGGCCATCTCCTGTTCCTCCCGCATCTTGTACAGGCCTATCAGCAACAAGACGATCGAGAGTCCGGCCAGAGCACTGATGAAAATGGCCGTCATCGCCGTCCCTCCTTTCTTCCCATCCTGACATCATCAAACTTCGATGCGCATCATGCGTCGCATCACCAGGTTTCCCATCAAGATCATGAACACGCCCAGCGCGGGCATCCATATCCATTGAGGGGAGAAAAGTCTCATCATGTAGTTAGGGTTCAACACCGTCAGAATGACTCCCAAGATAAAGGGCATACCGGAGATTAGATAGGCGCTCATGCGCTGCTGGGCTGTCAGGGAATTGATCTCCCCTTTCAGCCGTACCCGGTCTTCGATGGTTTCACTGACGCTGGTCAAAATATCAGACAGACTTCCGCCCACCTCGGAGTTGATCTCGATAGCGGTGACCACCATCTCCAGATCGTCGTTTTCCACGCGTTGCACCAGGTGACGGAGCGCATCCACCAGGGAGTATCCCAGGCCCACTTCCATGACCACGCGGGCGAACTCCTCCCGGGAAGGGGAGGGCATTTCTTCACCCACGACCTTCATCGCCTGCAGGAGACCGTGGCCGGCCTGGAGGGCATTGGTCAGCAAACGCAGCACGTCCACCAACTGATCTTGAAACTGACGTTTCCGCTTTTCGATGCGGCGGTTGAGCCACAAATGGGGCAACATGGCGCCCAGGGCCCCCACCCCCCCGGCTCCCACCAGATTGCCGGAAAAGAGCAGTCCCAAGACGGTGGAAATCCCGGCGATGAGGAGCCAGATGGTCAACCACTCGCCACCGGTCAAGTTGACATTGGCCTGCTCCAGTTTGCGATTGAAGGCTCGAGTAACGGTCAGGCGTTGAGCCCACCGGGACCACCAGGGACCTTCTTCCTCGGGTGTGGCCGGAGTCGGTGCGGCACCCGGCAAAAGGCGCGTGTCCAGTTCCACGGTCATATCAGCGATGAGAAGCGCGTACAGACCCTGTACAATAGCGAACAGGGCAATCCCCGCCAGTACGGCTGCCAGAAAAGCCACCATCATCTGCCTCCTCCAATTGCATTCCGACCAGGAATAGTCTTCATATCAAGTGCCACAGGTGCAGGAAAATAATCCATCCGCCCACGGCCAGGTAAGGCCCGTAGGCCATATAATCCTTTCGCCCTTTGCGGCGAGTCAAGAGCAGGAGCAGGGCAGCGATCCCGCCCAGCAGAATCCCCGCCAGCAGGCCGATCAGGACAAATGGGTAGCCGAGCAGTGCCCCCAGGGTAGCAGCCAGTTTGACATCGCCCAGGCCCATGGCCCCCCGTCCCACCAGAGCGATGAGCAGGAAGAGCCCGCCGCCGAGCCCCACGCCCACGAGGGCGGGCCCGAGAGCAGGACGCCCCCACACCACCGCTTGCAGGAGCGCCCACCCGAACAGACCGCCGATGAACATATTGGGAATGCGTCGAACCACCCCGTCCACCAGTGTGATGAGGGCCAGCCCGCCGGTCACGATGAGCACATTCAATGCGGCGCTCCAGGAGAGGTGCAGCGCACTGTAGGCCCCCAGCAGGGTGAACAATGCCATTCCACCCCACCCCCGAAGGCTCAACGGGGGTTCTCTCCAGGCTCGCACCAGTGCCGACAGGTCATGGCCTCTCAGGCGCTCACCCGCCTGGTATCGGCGAATGGCCAACCACCCCCACGCCCAGACACTCCAACCAACACCCAATCCCAATACGCCTCCCAGGATCCATCTCCCCGGCATCTCTTTTCCTCGCTTTTCCTTTCCTCGTCCTTCCTTAGGCACCTGAGGCACCTGAGGCACCTGAGACACCTTAGGTACCTGCAAATTTGCGCTTTCTGTCGGCGTCTTCCATGTGCCCCCCTCCTCCTCTGGCCCTGAACTGAGGATCTGGCTTTCAGGAGAGGGCGAAGAATCGCCAGCGCGAGCGGCCGCTTTTCCCCTCGTCCGCCGATTGTTCTTCTTCCCCGGTAGCCGACGGTTGTTGGCGCTCCTCAGCCGACAGAAGGCGTCGGGCCAATTCAGCAATGTCCTTGGCCACACGGCTGCGTTTGGCCGTGCGGACTACAGGCACGCCGCGCCGGATGGAATCCTCCACGGCGTTGGCATCATACTGGACCACAGCAAAAAAATTCACGTCCAGTAATTGCTCCAGGCGGGACCGGGAGAGTCCCCAATCCTTGCCTGCTTGATTGAGCAAAAAGGCAATATTTTCCTTGTTGACGACATCACTCTCTTTCAATGCCTGCCAGAATTTGATGGTACGATGTAGGGCCAGTAAGTCCGGGCCCATGACGATAAGGGCCCGGTCCGCCTCGCTTAGCCCAACCTCCGTCAACGGGTCCTGGAGTTCCCCGGTATCCACCAGAATGGTCCGGAACAGCGTGCCCACCAGGCGCAGAAACGTGCGCACCGCTTCCGGCTCGAAGTCTCCGCCCAGGTAACTGCGGGTGCTGGGAAGCACGTAGACATCCTCATCGTACTGCGTCAGGTGGGAGAGGAGCGCCTTCCCCTCCAACGCTTCCTTCTCATCCAATACGTCCTCCAGCGTTTTCGGCTGCAGCAAGTTGAGCAAAATCGGCACGTCTCCCGGCAGACTCATCAATTCGACGAGCAGAATGGGGCCCTGGTCCAGGTCGCGTAGACTCAGGGCCAGATTGACGGCCAGCACGGATTTTCCCACCCCGCCCTTGGCGCTGAGAAGGGTGATGATGTGAGCCCGGGCTTCTTGTCCCTTTTCCTCCTTCGTTCGTCGCAGGTTTTCCAGCGTGACGATGCGGGAGATGGCATCGACAAACTCCTGTTCGCTATAAGGCTTGGTAATGAACCCTCTGGCACCGGAGAGTAAGGCCTCCTGGACCTTTTCGACGTTCTGGCCGGCCACCAGAACGAGGATCAGGAGGTCCGGGGCCGCCAGGGCCACATCCATGACCACCTGCCGGGTGGCATCAAGCACGGAATCGTCCAACAGAATGATATTCGCGTGGCGCTGTTGGGCCACAGACGCGGCTTCATCGGGCCGCGTGACATGCCCCACAAACCGAAGCCAATCCGCGTGCTGGCATGCGAGTTCGACACTCTCAATTGTCGTTGTATCCCGTGAGACCAGCAATATGCGCGTTTCACCGCCTGGCAATGTCATCCGCTATCGCTCCGGGGAGGCTCCAGCATCCTTCATCCCTCCCCATCCATTAGTTTTTCTTTCACCTCAAGGCCCTCCAGGTCGTGTCCCCGTCGGCACGGTGAAGGTACCCGTAGGCAAGGGGATATCCAGGCCGTATGTGTCGATCAGGTATTTCAATGTCACCGCGTCTAAGAGAGGCTTGGACGTATCGTCAGGCGCCCGGAGCGCAAAATCCAGGACGGCGCCGGTATCCTTGAGATATTTTATCAGGAGCGCATCCTGGGGGTCCACCGCCACGAGAATGGCCCGTTGGAACGCACCGGATGCCTGTTGCAGGGTTTGCTGCCCTTGTGCCCCCAGTTGTCCGGCCACCTTCTGGGCAATCCGGGCCTCGGGAGGCATGACAACAGCCTGGATGGCGATATCTTGCAACGCATCCAGGGTCACCATCTCCGTCGGGTTCCCCTGTCCGTAATTGAGGGAGAAAAGGATGTCCACTTTATCGCCCGGTTGTAGCACGCCGACCCGGTTGATGAGATCGTCTGCGGGCAGGGCGATCAGGACCTTGCCATGGGGGATCACCAGCCCGAAATTTCGGGTCACGTTGGTGGGCGTCTCGAGGCGATCGCGCAAGAGGATCTCCCCGCGTTTGATGTCCACGACCACCATCTTCTCCACGACATCGTCCAGGGTCGTGGCCGCGCCGACAGGCACCAACTCAGCCGGCACATCCCGGACCGTTACCATCGTTTTGTCGATGACCGTTCCCCGAGGAATGTCTTGTGTGGCGACAATGACCGATTGGGTTTTCGTTGGGGGGGCGGCCGTCTGTCCTGAAGACGCGGAGACCACACGATAGACCATAATAGCCGCCAGGAATGCCAGCGCAACTCCCATCACCATCCACAGCCAGCCCCGTTTACGACTCATGACTCCTCGACCTCCTTCATGTCGGTCTCACCGATATCACCAGATGTAGGGCAGCAAGCGCCAGCGCACATGTTGAACATAACGGGAGTACCCGTCGATGATCTGCTCCTCCCAGGAGATGCGTAGTCGTACCATTATTAAAGACGCGATGAAGCCCAGGAAGTTATGCCAGGATGGGTTGGCCAGGCCATATCCCACGTAAAACAGCAGCTCTCCGGCATACAAGGGATGCCGAAGCCAACGGTACACCCCCCCCGTACGCAGTCCCCGGTCCGCAGGGGCGATGCCGAAACTGAATCCAAGGGAGAATGTGGCTGCCACCATGAGCAGGAGGGCCGCACCCTGAAGAATTCGGCCGACCGGGTACCCTCCGGGAGCCGGTCGTGCCCAGAGGATGGGCCATAATGCGTCCAGGACGGCTACACCCGTCTGCCACCAGGGCGCAGTCCGACGGGCCGGCCGGCGGAAGATGAAGAGGAAGGCAACCAGCGTGTAGAAGAGAAAAAGCCCCAGGTTGGAAACGGCGCCTCCCTCGAAGAGAGAGTAAAGGTACAAAATGGCATACACGGCCCACACGCTGCCGATGAATATGTCCAGCAAACGTTCACTTCGCACTTTTTGTTGCCAGTGTGGAAACTGCGGTACTCTCAAAAGAACCTCCTCAGTTTGGTCCCAGTTGGATGGTGACCAGCCCATCGTCCGGCCCGCCTCCAACGCCGGGCACCACATAGCGCACGAAACGCCCACGGATGAATTTGTTGGCTCCGAAGAAGTTGTACTCTTCCAGGATGAAGGCGGCGAATCCGGCGATGTGATAGCTGGTAGTTGCTCCACGGCCGAACACATTGTCGTATAAGACGATAATCATAGGCTTGCCGATCCACTCATGGAGGCAAGAGCGGACCTCCGCGCTGGCCCGTACGCCGGGTGCGCCCCACACCCAGCCCCCGACTCGCTGAAGGCCGCTTCGTTCTGGGTCGCAGATGTTCTCAGCCAGCTCGCGGGTGCCGCGACTTCCACCGTCCCAGTCCAGCCAACCGCACTGGTCACGGGTCTCGTGATCACCCTCGTGAGCGCCCTCATGATCGTCATGATGATCCCCATGGTCGCGATGGCTGCTATCGCTACGCCGATGGTCACCATGGTGACTGCCATCGTCGTGATGCTCACCTTCGTGTTCGCCCTCGTGTTCCGATTCCCCTTCCGACTGATCGCACAAAAGGGTGTACGTTTGGTTGTATTGATAGGGGAAGTTCCGAGCCGCGATGGGCATCACTCCCCGAACGGCCGAGACCCCAGAGATCTCCGTCTCAGAGCGCGCTCGAGCAGTCATTGAGGACATACCGACGACGGAGGCGAAAAACGTGTTGAATGTGACCGCGGTGCGCACCTCGATACGGGTGGGAGAGAGGAGGCTCCATTGGTAGGTATCGGCGCCGTTGGCCAGCGCGTATTGGCGCACGGCCGCGTCGATATCCGCTGTGGTGCCTCCATAAGTGAGCACGTGGGCACCGGCCAGGGCCGCGGCATCGGCCGCGTACTGCACACGCCGACGTTGCACGTATGCGTACCCCCCGTCAACGGCCAAGGCCACCATCCCCAGGAGGACGATGAGGGCCAGTGCAAAGAGAGCCAATACCTGGCCGCTATCGTCACGAGAACGGCGTTTAAGCGTTGGAAATGCGTTCATGGCTTTTCCCTCAATACCTCATGCGCGTGGCTGCCCGCAGGGTCACACGGTCGAAAAATGGCAGCGGAGTGATAGCCCGATAGGTGTACGTCGCTCTGACCTCGACCATTCGAGCCTCCGGATGGTCGACCGTGACCGAGAGGGCCGACGGCGACAGCCCCACCACTCGGTTCAGCATCTTCGCTGTCAACGTGTCTAGCGGGGTATCCGGCGCGGCCACCAGGATCCGTGCCCCTTCTTGTGTGGCCGCGGTGAGCGCGTTTTGGGTGTATGCCAGGCGTCCCACGTCTACCAGGGCAAAGAGCATGGTCATGAACAGGGATACGGCCAGGGCAAATTCCATGGCCGCTGCACCTCGCTCCCGCTGGACGCGAAAGAATCCGATGTCCATGTGCCCTCCTCACCAGTGAACGGTCGTCTGCACGGCACGGATGGGGATTGGGCCGATGGGCAGAAGGGCCATCAAGGGCGTGTAGTTGTAGGTCACGGTCGCGTCCACAGGGCTCCCCGCGGGGCGAATGGTGACGGTCACGACCGCCTGATCCGGGTCCAACCCCGCGTCGGCCAGGGCCGTCCGGGCCGCACTCACGGCCGCGGCTTGGGTTCCGTCCGGCTGAGCAGCCACCCAGGCCGCCTCGCGCGCGGCATGGACCACGTTCATGTACACCATCATGCCCCGGCCGATGTCCAGCGCGATTCCTAACAAAAGCAGCATGATGGGCAAGATCAACGCCAGCTCAACCAGGCTCTGTCCTCGTTCTCGCTGCATTGTTCCCACTCCACCTGGAAAACATAGCCCTCAGACCCACGCTTGGGGCCCGAGGGCTCAGATGACGTCGAAAATGCGCTTGGGACTGGGTCATAGGTGCTTCATGCGTTGTCTGCCCAGCACATCCGTCAGAGATTCATCCATCTCACAGCCGGAGGGCGACGCTGCGCAACACCGAGGAGACCCGGCCACCCAACAGCGT
>CAZAQA010000015.1:28275-86141 GCA_964487375.1 uncultured Anaerolineae bacterium
ACTCCCACAAGAGTCGCGCCTTCAAATAATACCCCGTCAACATGTTCCACCTCCCCATTCCGCACTTTGACCACACACGTTCGTTACAGCCGGAGGGCGACGCTGCGCAACACCGAGGAGACCCGGCCACCCAACAGCGTCAGGGCCCCAATGGCGACGATGGCAATCAGTGCAATGATGAGCCCGTACTCCGCCAGATCTTGCCCTTCCTCGTGGTTCCACAACGACTCCCACAAGAGTCGCGCCTTCAAATAATACCCCGTCAACATGTTCCACCTCCCTGTAAAACTTACACTAGGATTTTCCCCTGCGCTTATCACTATACCAGCTTCATTTCCAAAATCCTATAGGTCTTTAGTACCAAAATTTCTTCCCATCCATATGCCCATTACGCAGATTCGCGGTTCGTCATCTCCTCCACTTGTCCAGCCGCCGGAAAGTATATTACCATTGGAGCCACACGAGATATCGGGCAGGTATGTGGTGGTTCAACCTGATGCCCGATGGGCGTGGGGATAGCCGGACTTTTCAAAAGCCGGCGTTCCCGCCTACCTGGAGGGAGTCCACCACCGGCAGCCTGAGCACCTTCCACTCGGCTCCGGTGTTCTAACTCCGACAAGGTTTCGATGTGAGGAGGCCTCCACAGTATTCATTTTTATGGACGTTCTCCGAGAGGGAAGGTTACGGGTTTTGGGCTCCGATTTGGAACTTCGGAAAACTGCCCAGGCAATAGAATCTTGTTCTGTGGAGCGGATGGCTTCATCCGGCCTCTCGACCGCCGGCCAGGACGCAGTTCTAGAATTGGTCGCATTTCAGGGGGATTACATCCCCTCTGACGCCAAAGCAATCTCCAATAACCCATCTACAAATCAGGAGGAGCGTGCAAAATGCCAAACCGTATGGGAATCGAGAGCCACTACGGGCTGGAACATCACGGCCTGATCAACGTGAGCATGGTGTACTGGACCTTGCCTTCCCCGGCTCTGGTCGAACGTGTCGTACAGCGTCGGGAGGGGTTGCTGGCCCATCTGGGCCCGGTGGTCGTCCGCACGGGACACCACACGGGGCGCTCACCCAAGGACAAGTTCATCGTCAAAGAGCCGAGCACCGAAGGGGACATTTGGTGGGGAGAGATCAACCAGCCTTTCCCCGAGAAGAACTTTGACCGGCTGCATGCGCGTATGACGGCTTATTTCCAGGGACGGGATGTCTTCGTCCAGGACGCATATGCTGGGGCCCATCCTCGCTATCGCCTCCCTATTCGCGTCGTGACCGAATATGCCTGGCATAACCTCTTCGCCCGCAACATGTTCATACGCCTCAAGCCCGATGAGGTGCCGGACCATGTGCCGGAGTTCACCATTCTGCATGCGCCGCGCTTCCACGCCATTCCCGAAGGAGACGGCACGCATTCCGAGGTGTTCATCATCATCAATTTCGCCCAAAAACTGGCCATTATCGGAGGGACCAGCTACGGGGGCGAGATTAAGAAATCCATCTTCACGGTCATGAACTATCTGCTCCCCAAGCAGGGCGTCCTCTCCATGCACTGTTCGGCCAATATGGGGCCGGAAGGGGACGTGGCCCTCTTCTTCGGCCTCTCCGGTACGGGCAAGACCACGCTCTCCTCCGATCCGGAACGCCGGCTCATCGGCGATGACGAACATGGCTGGGGGGATGATGGCGTTTTCAACATCGAAGGGGGCTGTTACGCCAAGACCATCCATCTGCGTCAGGATCAGGAGCCGATCATCTGGGCGGCCACTCGGCGCTTTGGCACCATCCTGGAAAATGTGGCTATCGATCCGTTCAGCCGTCGCGTGGACTACGACGACGACACGTTGACCGAGAATACCCGGGCGGCTTATCCCATCGGATATGTGGCCAACCACGTGCCTGAAGGGCGTGGCGGGCATCCCCAGAATGTCTTTTTCCTCACGGCGGACGCGTTTGGGGTCATGCCTCCCATCGCGCGACTCGACCCCGAGCAGGCCATGTATTACTTCCTCTCCGGCTATACCTCCAAGCTGGCGGGCACGGAGACCGGACTGAGCAAGGAACCCCAAGCGACATTCTCGACATGCTTTGCCGCTCCCTTCCTGCCCCTCCATCCGACCGTTTACGCCGACCTGTTGCGAGAGAAGCTGCGCCGGCACCATACCAAGGTCTGGCTCATCAACACCGGTTGGACGGGCGGCCCCTATGGTGTGGGCAGTCGCATCAAACTGGCGTACACGCGGTCCATGGTCCGCGCGGCCTTGAGCGGGCAGTTGGACGATGTGCCCACGCGAGAGGATCCGATCTTCGGCCTGCGGGTGCCTGTACATTGCCCCAATGTGCCGGACTCCGTCCTGGACCCGCGCAGCACCTGGCCCGACCCGGAGGCCTATGAACGGCAAGCCAAAGACCTGGCCCATCGCTTCCACGAGAATTTCAACCAGTTTGACGCCCAGGTTCCCCCCGAAGTTTTGGCCGTGGGACCGCGCGGTTGAGGATAAGGCGGCCTCGTTCCTCGCGTCGGGGCCGCCCACCGGTCAATGATGAAAAACGCACCCTCTCAACGACACGCGAATCAACGAGACTGGCTTGGCCTGAGGACGGTATGGGCGGTCATCGTCCCCGCAGGGCTCTTCGTCTTGCTGGCACGCACGGTGGTATTCCCCAACGATTACTGGTGGCACATGCGCACCGGTCAGATCATCTGGCAAGAAGGGCACATTCCTGTCGTCGACCGCTTTAGTTTCACCCGATCCGGGACACCCTGGGTCAATCAAGCCTGGCTCATGCAGGTGGCATTCTACCTCTTGTATCGTGTAGGCGGTCTGCCCTGGACAATTCTGGCCCATGCGCTTGCGGTGACCGCGGGGTATACCGTTCTTCTGTACACGGTGTCTCGTCGAGAGGGCCTGCGGCCGGCAGCCCTGGCCACGGCTGTGGGGGCGGCCCTCGGGGCCTACAACTGGGGACTCCGCCCGCAGAGCATCTCCTTCCTCCTGTTCGGCCTGCTGATGATGCTGATCGAACTGCACCGTTCCGGCCGGACGCGAGCCCTGTGGGCCGTCATCCCGCTCTTTCTGATCTGGGTCAACGCTCATGGCGGATTTGTCTTCGGCATGGCGGTTCTGGGCCTCTATGTCCTGGGCTACGTGTATCGTTTCCTGCGCGCAGGACGTCCGAGAGCGCAATGGGGTCGCGTGCGCAGCGCGATACTGGTCGGGCTCGGGACGTTGGTGGCGTTGGCGGTGAATCCCCAGGGGCCGTTGGGCATTCTGCGCTATGTGTTGGGCTTCCTCACCAGCAAAGTCACCGTCGCCGGGAACCAGGAATTCCTGCCCATGAGCATTCGCGAGGGGGATGGCCTGATTTTCTTCCTGGCTTTACTGTTTTTCGTGCTGGCTTTGCTCTATTCCGGCTATCGTCCGGCCCCCGACCAGAGCGCCAGCCTCTTTCTTTTGGGAGGGCTCAGCCTGTGGGCCCGGCGCAGCAGTCCCTGGTACGGGTATGTGCTCATCCCGCCGCTGGCTGCGGCCCTACGCCATTGGTGGCCCCTGTCCTCTCCCATCCCTCGCGGAAAGATCTGGGCCAACGCGACCATCCTGGCGTTGCTGGCCGGTGCTCTGGTTACCTCCCTCCCCTGGTGGCGAGGCAAACTGCCCTACCCGCTCGCCCCGCGGACTCTGGTTAGCTCGACGACTCCTGTGGAGGCGACCGCGTTGTTGTGCCGAATCGCCCCGGAAGGCGCTCGCGTCTACCAGTATCAGGCTTTTGGCGCCTACCAGATCTGGGCCTGTCCGAAACTCAAAGTTTTCATCGACACGCGCATCGAACTCTACACCGTCGACATCTGGCGAGACTATTTCAAGATCGAAGGAGGGCGCTTCGACTGGCAAGAGGTGGCTGACCGCTATCGCCTGACGTACCTCTTCTTGAGTCCCAAGGCGCAAAGGGACGCGGTTGATGCCGCGCAGAGCTCTTCTTGCTGGGCTCCCCTCTACGGAGACGCGCACGCCCTTCTCTTTCGACGGGTATGCCCTTTCCCTTCCCGATAAGTCGGTTACGAAGGCGTCTGGGGGACGTGTCCTCCGAGCGGCACAACCAGGACCCGGGCGTGAACCAGGTGACGCAACTGGTCCACCGTGCTGCCGTGCAAAAGGTCCGACACCCCTTTGTGGCCGTGGGCGCCGACAATCAGCAGATCCGCGCCCAGGCGGTTCACCAAACGGGCCAGCTCAGTCGCGGGATCTCCGGTCCCCAAATGACATTCCACCGTCAAGCCCTGTTGCTTGAAGATTTCCGCCAGCGAGGCCAATCTCTGGCGGTCCCGTTCCATTTCCCGATCGAGGGCTTCCGGGCCGAGGCCGCGGGCAGCCGGGCTCTCGGTGATGTGCAGGAGGAGATACTTCGGATGATCCAGGGAGGCGAAGCGCAGGGCCTCGCTGAGGAGCTTTTCCTGACCCTCCGAGAAGTCCAAGGCGATGGCGATGCGCCGGTAGGGCGGCGGCGCTTCTAACACCAGGGTGGGCTTGGTCGGCAAGGGATGCAGATCAACGCCACGGCGTTCGCCGGCCCGTCCCAGACGAACATCAAGCCAGGGACGGAACGTGACGTAGGCCAGAAGCGCCAGCAAGAGGAAGGTGAAGGGCAACACCGTTACCCGGAAAATCCACGCCCGTGGACCGGCTGCAGCCAACCAACCGCCAAGCTCATCGGAGACGAGTTTCAGGTTGAGGGTAACGATAAGCCCGGCCACCCCCCAGGCGAGGATTTGGAGGGGCCTGGAAATGGCAAAATCCCCCATGCGGCGGCGGTCGGCTACAAAGTGGATGAGGGGAATGGTCGCAAAGGGCAACTGGAGCGAAAGAACGACCTGGCTGAGGACCAGCAGATCACCCGTAGAGCGCTCGCCAAAGTGCATGATAGCAAATACGGCGGGTCCGATGGCCAGCAGGCGGGTCAACAGGCGTCGGAGCCAGGGCCGAATGCGCCAGTGCAGGTACCCTTCCATGACGATCTGGCCGGCCAGAGTGCCCGTAATGGTGGAACTCTGGCCCGAAGCCAACAAAGCAATAGCAAACGCCAGCGGGGCAATGGTCGTTCCCAAAAGGGGCTCCAGCAGCCGGTACGCATCCTGGATCTCGGCCACCTCCGTGTGACCGGCCCGATAGAAAACGGCTGCGGCCATGACTAAAATGGCCCCGTTGACGAAGAAGGCGGCATTAAGGGCGACGGCCGAATCCAGGGTGTTCAGGCGAGTGGCTTGTTGTACATCCCCGTAGGAACGTCCGATCTTGCGCGTTTGAACCAGGGAAGAGTGCAAATAGAGGTTGTGAGGCATCACGGTCGCGCCCAGAATACCGATGGAGATATAGAGGGCCGTGGTATCCGGTAGGGAAGGCATGAAACCCCGCACAACCCCGCCCCATTCGGGCTGGGCCAGAAAGATCTCGACCAGGAAGGCTGCTGCAATGGTGGCCACCAGCGATGTGACCACCGCCTCCAGCTTGCGGATCCCGTAGTGGGAAAGGACCAGCAGGATCAGCACGTCGAAGGCTGTCAACAGCACCCCGTACAGCAGAGGGAGTCCCAGCAGCAGATTCAGGGCAATGGCCGAGCCGATGACCTCGGCCAGGTCGGTGGCAGTAATGGCAATTTCGGCCAGAAGGTAGAGAGGAATGTTGACCAGGGTCGGGTATTCTTCCCGGTTGGCCTGGGCCAGGTCGGTACGGCTGACAATGCCCAGGCGAGCCGCCAGGCTCTGCAGCAAGATCGCCATTAAGTTGGACATCAAGAGGACCCAGATGAGCCGGTAGTTGTAACGGCTGCCGGCCGCCAGGTCGGTGGCCCAGTTGCCCGGGTCCATGTAGCCTACCGACACCATCAGAGCCGGGCCGGCAATAGCCAACCAACGCTGCCACCAGGATCCAGTATTCGGGACGATGACCGTCTCGTGGACTTCTTCCAGTGAGTGATGGGCAGAGGAAGAAGGTTTGTTCATGGGCCTCAAACCCACCCGAGGTCGTCGCGCGTGCTCTGGGATGGACGCCGACATGATTTGGTAGACTCGACGATCTTCCGCATTCGCTTCGCGTTCCTGGCAGGACTGTCTTTGTTCACCGACGGCAACTCGGCTTCAGATGTTCATCCTAGAGATTCTAGGATTCTAGCACTATCTGTCAGGGCGGGCAAATGTTTGCCTTCTGGCCAAGGTTTTTCAGAGCTTTTACGCATATGACCAACGGATAGGCGAGGGCACTGCCCCCGCCTACCCGTTGGAGCCATTCTATGTAGCCATTTTGTAGCCACACCTCTGCTACTCTTTTTCCTGAGAGATCGACCTCATCTGGAAAAGGGGAAAGACGAACCTATGCCTTCGACCGTGAAATACGCGTCCTTCTTAGTCCGCCTGTGGCGACGCTGTCCTCCCGATGCCAGCACGCCGGTTGGCGAATGGCATGGGGAAGTCGAGTATATTCAAACGGGTATGAAGTGTGAGTTTAATGAAATGGAGGAGTTACTAAAATTCTTGACCCAATGTACGGCATACCCGAGCACATGGCATTCATTAGATAGCTCCTTTGACTAAATTTTTCCTCAGGCACAGGAGTTGGCCATGAAACGCACAATCGACATTCACGTGCGATCTATCCGTAAAACGCTCCTTCTGATCTCCCTCGCAGGTGTTCTGAGCCTAGCCACCGGCACATACGCTCTCTCCATCTCTCAGAGCCCTATGGGCGTGGCGCCCCTGTACGTGCTCCAGGGGCGGGTTTACGAAGGTGATACGGGCCTCGAACCACCCAACAGTACGCCCCTTCAAGGCGTGACCGTCCACTTATATTGTGCCAATAACGCATTCACTCGAGGCACGCTCTTGCGTAGTACGACCACCGATAGCGAGGGATGGTATGGCCTTGACGTCTACGGCGGGGACGTCTGCGAATACTTCAACATCGTCGAAATTGACCCGTTAGGGTACATTTCCAATGGGGCCTCCACAGTGGGCGGCAACGTCATCACTGCTAACTGGATCGAATACAGCGTCCCGCTGCGAGACAAGACATTGACGGGCAACAAGTTCTGGGACCGGCGGCAAACAACCAACACGCCTGCGCCCACCCCGCCGCCTACGGCCACCCCGACGCCGACGAAGACTCCGACCCTCCTGCCGACCCCCGTGCCGACCACCCCCGGTGCGCCTTTGCTGACACCGACCTTTACCGCCACGCCGACGATATCGGCCGGCCCCACACCGACGCCGTCGCCGTCGGCAACCCCAGTCGCACCGACCCCCACACCGACGTCGACGTGGCCTCCTTCTTGCACGGAATTGCTGGTCAATGGTGACTTCGAAGGTGGCACCCTGCTGCCGTGGAATCCCCAAGGCGCGATTGGACTCGGTCCGGGGCATGTGAGCGCCTATGGGGTCTGGTTAGGCGATGCCGACAACGCTGTGGGAGAACTGAGTCAGGAGGTCAACATCCCGACCGAGTCCTATCCCGTTACGCTGTCTTTCTGGTGGCTCGCGGAAAGCAGCCGCGAGCAGTCGGCCGATGCCATAGAAGTTATCATCCAGCATGCCGCGCACGATGAGCATCTCCTTACCCTGCCTGCGGTGGCCCCGTTGGGCAAATGGCGACAGGAGACCCTGGACCTGAGTCCCTATGCAGGAGAGACGGTTACCCTCACCTTCTTCGTGCACACCGACCAGGTGGATCCGAGCCTCTTCCGCCTGGATGATATCCGCTTACAGGCCTGTGGTTCGTCCCTTCCTGGCGGCGGATACCGCATGTATCTGCCCATCATCGCCACGAGACGCCCTCTTTTGCGCTGATCTCCCTCGGCCGAAGCACCGCGGTGGGAGACTGAGCAGGAGAAACGGAAGCGGGATCAACACGTTGATCTTGCAAGCCTCATTCCCGTTGAGCGAGATTCCTCCGGTTGCGTTTGGACACGCGAAGGTTATTGAATCGTCTTGTCAGATCTCGTGGGCTGTCCGTCCCCTGGCGTTGATCGATCTTCCGACATACCTGAGATTTTCACTGATCTACCCGTTGACGGGAAAACAAAGGCATTGCCCTGGCGGGCGAGCTGCTGCATTTGCTATTGGATCGTCGCCGGGCAGCGATGGGCTCTGCTCTTGCCTCCCTCCTTGACCATACGTGTAATAAGTCTGAAAAGTCCTCTGAACATGTCAATTTGATTTGACAATGCGGGTAGAAGCGCCTATACTGATAAGCTGTCCTTTTCATCTGTGCGGTTGCGTGTCTGCCCACCCGCTCCTTCCAAAATGGGTGTGATCGATGCAAAGGGAAAACCTGTGAAGAACACCAGCTCCAATCCGATGTGCGACGTTGTCTGACATGTCCTGTCTCGAGAGATGCAGCGCACTAAAGCCTAATGTAGAAAGACTTGCCGCAAGAGCAGCCTGGATTTGGGCTGCTCTCCCAGGGAAACCAACAACTTCGACGGGACAGGGACCATCTGCGGCCGACATGAAGCGGTTCCTGTTGCCACGATATCGCTTCTATCGTCAGTTTATCTTTATCAGTTTTGTAGCAACCTTCGTTGTGGGATTGGTCCTCCTGTTCTCCATCGAACGGCTTGTGACACGCCACATGATTCGCATCAGCGAGCGGGCGAACATTACCTTGGCTCACGAGATGGCCGATGTCCTCTTCCCCCCAGGCACCGCCATCCCTCCTACCCTGAGTGCTCCCAATTTCCAGGAACGCTTCATTGCCACAGCCAGGTCCTATGTCAGTGCTACCCGGTTCGGTTCTGACGTCGTGCTCATCCGTCTCTATGATAATCAGGGCCGGATCGTTCTCTCCATACCGCACACCGCTTCTCCCCCTAATCCCTCTGTGGAGCCATCCATTGACCAGGTTCTGGCCGGTCGTACGGTCTCCGTCTTCGAGACGGCGAAGGAACTCGTCGCGGTGAGGCACGTGGCGCCCGAGAGCTTACCCCCGTATGTCGTCGAAACCCTCGTCCCTCTCCAACCCGAGTCCGCCTCCCGCCCCATCGGCGCCTTTGCGATCTACCGGGACATTACGGAAGAGTTTGCAATCACGCAGCGGACGGTGTCACGATTGCTGCTCATTGTTGCCCTGGGGCTAATTGTGCTTTTCTTTGGACAAGGCGTGCTTGTATGGCGCGTAAATTACGTGTTGAGTCGCCGCACCGAAGCCCTGGAATCTGTGCTGCAGATGACCGGGGCAGTGCAGGAGGAGTCGAGCATAGAACGGATATTGCAGACAATCCTGGAAGGAGTGCTCTCTGCCTTGAGGCTCTCTCAGGGCGCGGTATGTACGACTGAGTATCAGTTCGTACGCGGGTTTTCCAGACCTGGGGGCCAAATATCGGTACATGATGGCGGATGCTGCTGCGAGGCGTTTACGGAGTCAGTCGTTATTGGGGACGTGTCCAAATATCGAGGGCCGGAATCTGTTGTTGCTATGGTACGTACCCTGGCGCGAGAGACCGGCATTAGAGCCCTGGTCGCGATTCCTATTTTTGCAACTTCCGGCACACAATTTGGAGCATTGTGGGTGGGCTGTAGGTCTCGGCGGGATTGGACCCGGGAAGAAGTGTATTTCCTTCAGGCCGTTGGATATGAGATCGGGTTGCTCTTGGAACGGCTAGAACTGATTCAGAATCTCCAGGACGCCAACGCTCAGCTTGCCGATGCTCTGGATGCGAAAGAGGCCATGATCCGCAATGTCTCCCACGAATTGCGTACACCCCTCACCATGATTCGCGGGTACACAGAGCTCATGCTTGAGGGAACTCTGGGGCCGCTGGCCGACGACCAACGAGACGCTGTCCGGGTCGTTCTCCGTAATGTTGAACGTTTGCATTTCATGGTAGACCGTCTTGTGCAAATTCGATCTTTAGAAGCAGGCAAAGTGGTCCGATCCCCCTTGGACCTAAGCACGTGGTTGCCTGAGATCGTCGCCGAGTGGCAGAACCGCGCCCACGAGCAGAGCATTGACCTGCAGATCGTTGCCCCTTCGACCCCTGTAGTCGTGAAAGCGGACTCGCGTCTATTCTATTCTGTCATCCAGAATCTCCTGGACAATGCCTTCAAGTTTACCCCCCAAGGGGGGACGATTCGTGTCCGGTTGACCGCCGAAGGGCCCGAAGCTCATATCATCGTTTCCGACTCTGGCATGGGGATACCCCCTGACAAATTGGGGCGAGTCTTCGAACGTTTCTATCAGGTGGATCCAAGCCCCACGCGGAAGATTGGTGGCATGGGTATTGGCCTCGCTTTGTGCCGTGAGATAGTGAACTTGCACGATGGGCGTATTTGGGCAGAGAGCGAAGGCGAAGGGCGGGGCACTACCTTCCACGTTGTGATCCCGAGATCTTCGTAAGTCTCTTCGGTAGCTTACGGATTGAATAGCTGGGCGTTCCGGCGTCGAAACAAAGTACCCGGCCACGCGCCCGGGATGGACGCGCGAATCTGACAATCGTTCCTCGACGTGGTATACTCAACCGGTTTTGGCCGAGCAAGTGATGGTCGGCCGTCTTTTGTCGTGATTCGGTACGCTTTCTCTGCGCCCGGCTTCGACACACGTTTTGGCAAATGAGGTGATCCATGCGACGGTATACGTGGCTTTTCATCTTGCTTGTCGTCGCGGTCGTGTTGGCGGGCCTGATCGTCTGGGCCCAACCACGGGTTTCCTACCCGCGCGGCGTGGCCGCGGATGTGACCCTGTGGATTGAACCGCACGCCGGCAGAAAACCCATCCTGCAGGCATTGGATAGCGCCCACCATGACGTGCGCATGGTGTACTACTCCATTACCGACCCGACTGTCATTCAGAAAATCAAGGATACGGTGGCTCGCGGGGTCACGGTCCGCTTCATGCTGGAGAACAACCCCTACGGCGGTAGTTCCACGAACATCGACGTCGGGCTGGACCTGCAAAAGGCTGGGGTGAAGTTGAAGTGGGCCCCCCGGGCCTTCCGCTATCTGCACGAGAAGGCGATTGTCGTTGACGGCAACGTGGCCTATATCATGACGCACAATTTGACGACCAGCTCCTTTACGGCCAATCGGGAATACGGCGTGCGCGTCGAGGCTCCCTACCTGGTCAACGAGGTCGCGGCCGCGTTCGACGCGGATTGGGCCCGTCGGCACATCGACCTGAAGAACGGTTACCTGATCTGGGCGCCGGACAACAGTCGCGAACGCTTCGCGGCATTGTTCAATCATGCTCGCCGCAGCATCTGGCTGGAAGAGCAAAACTCGCAGGACCCGGAAATCGTACGACTCCTCACCAACGCGGCCCGCCGTGGGGTGGACGTACGCTTCATCAGCACCCCGCGCTATCCACTGCAGGAGGACTATGACGAGCCCGGTCGAGAGCAGTTGCGTCAAGCCGGGGCTCAGGTGCGTTATCTCCTCGACCCGTACGTCCACGCCAAAGTGTTCGTGATTGACAATGAGCTGGGCTTTGTGGGCTCCGAAAACTTCACCACCAACTCTCTGGACAACAACCGGGAATTGGGCGTCCTTTTCAGCGATGGGGAAGCCGTCCAGCAGATGATGGCTCAGTTCCAGAAAGATTGGGATAGGGGTACGGTGGAAGCTTTCCCCAAAAAGAACTTGCCTGTGCCGCCCCAGGGGTACATCGATCACACTCAGGCGAAGTATTACCTCTATCGAGATGATGTCCCCGTGCAACTCACGGTCACGAACACGTATAACAGCGGTCGCGTCATCTGGTTGATGGGAAACGCCGACCAGGATCGAAACTTCAAGGTGGTCATTTTCCCCAGCGTTTACAGCAAATTCCCCGGATATCCTGATGTCCTCCCGGACAAGTATTACAAGGGCAAGACCATCCGGGTTCACGGGCTGATCAAACTCTACCGGGGTTGGCCGGAGATGATCGTCAACGACCCATCCCAAATCGAAATCGTAAAAGGCAAGTAGTGGGGCACGATCATTCATGGGCCATAACGTGGAGGAAGTCCGCATGTCGACGTTGGATCTTCAGAAAGTGGTGGAGATTTTGCGCTCGGAAGGATGGGATGCTCTCCTCACCGAGGATGTCGTGGCGCGACGGGATGGCCCTGACGGGGTCTGGAACCTGTACGCGGACAGGGCAGGGCGTGTCCGCTTGGAGGTGACGCGGGAGGCCGCTATGCCAGAGGGAGGACGGATGACCTTGGAGGGACGGGAATATCGGGCCGTGCGCGAAGTGCACGAGGTCATTAATGTGCTCACTGCCATCGAGAAAGAGGACGAGCTGGTGGAGGTCCTGCACACCTTCGCGGACATCATACGGCGCAGATTGTGGGCGACGACGAACCGCGCCTGAGCGTTTCTGGTTCTCCTGTTGGCTGTCGTCGCGATGGACTCCTCGCCACTGGGCGTCATCCTGGGGAAGGGAACGAAGGGCGAACCAAAGAGTGCGGGGGTTCCCGACAGAGCCTCTGGATCACCGAAATTCAAGAAATGGCGGTATTCACACCATGGACCAGGCCTTACAGATTTCACATCTTACCTATCGTTATCGAACGCGCCAGGACTACGCTCTGAACGACATCGACTTCGAGGTCCGACCGGGAGAATTGATCCTCGTCGCCGGATCGTCAGGATGCGGCAAGACAACGCTCATGCGCACCATCAACGGACTCATCCCGCGATCCTACAAGGGAGGCGAACTGAGCGGCCGCATTCGTATTCTAGGAAAAGATCCCACCCCTCTGAAACTGGCCGACATCAGCCAGAAGGTGGGGACGGTCCTTCAAGACCCGGAGCGCCAGATCATCGGCGCTTACGTGTTCAACGATGTGGCCTTTGGGCTGGAAAACCTGGCCGTTCCCCGTGCAGAGATGCTTCAACGCGTGAACAACGTGCTTGACTACCTGGAGATCGTCTCTCTGCGGGACCGAGAGACTCATGCCCTGAGTGGTGGTGAGAAACAGAAGGTGGCCATTGCCGGCACCCTGGTCATGGAGCCGGACATCCTTGTTTTGGACGAACCCTTGGCTAATCTGGATCCGGCCAGCATTGTCGACGCCCTACGCCTGATCCGGCAACTTGTCGACGCGGGCAAAACCGTGCTCATCATCGAACATCGGGTGGAAGATGTCCTTTCCATTCACCCAGATCGGGTGCTGTTTCTTGAACAGGGCCACGAAGTGTATTTTGGGGATCCAGAAGGGTTCTTCCGGGTTGTCAACCCGCTGGAAGTGAAACTCCTGGCCGCAACGGTGGTCCTTTTCCTGGTCAACCTGGCAACCGGAGGGGAAAAAGCGAACGGGGCGGGATGGGTACTTTACTTGATCGGCGCCCTCATTGTTATCGTCATCTACCTGTTTTTCGCCAACAAACCCATTTGGGAGGTGGGCACTCGTGAGGTCGTTATGATGGCCATAGGTGCCGTGTTGTACGGCATCTTCTCCTGGGCCACCAATCTTTTCCAGCTTCCCTCGGTGAGCTTCGTCTCGTTGCGGCCAGCCGTCGCCATCCCTATCTTCATGGGCCTGGCCTTTGGCCCGGTCGTCGGCTTCTTCAGCGGCGCGGTGGGGAATATCATTGGAGACGCTCTGACCGGCTGGGGGGTTTTCCCCGTCTGGGATCTGGGCAACGGGCTCATGGGCATGATCCCCGGCCTGATCCTCGTCTGGGCGACCTGGGAGGAACGGCGGAGGGTGACCGAACGAGTGTTAGCCCTGGTCGGGGCCATCATGGTCGTCTTCATCATTCTTACCGTCCTCTTCCCCAACGTCAAACACCCCTGGATGGAAGGGGCTCGGGCCGGGCAATGGACGATCGGCTTGTTGATCATTACAGTCGTGTTGGTGGCCGTGAGTTGGTTTTTCCTGCGCACACGGCCAGATATTGCCGTCTCCGTCATCTGGGGCGCACTGGGCGTCATCCTGGGGATGGCCTTTGCCTCCCTGGCCGACATCTGGGTCAACGGCTACAGCCTGGCGACGGCCATCATTGGAGAATTCTTGCCCGCGGCCGCGTCGAACCTCGTGTTCGACATCATCCTTGTGCCTATCCTTTACGGGGCCTATGAGGCAGCACGTGGCCAGACCGGCCGCTAAATCTCGACAGCAGAGCAGTAGGGGCCGGAACTTTCGCGCCCCTATTGCTCCTTCTTCATGGACTGATGGAGGTGTGCGCTTGTGATTGTCACCTGGTCGTACAAGGAACGGGATACCATCATCCAACGGTTGGACCCGAGAGCCCGCCTGATCTTCATTTTTGCGGCAATCATCGCCGTCATCGAAACCTGGGATTTGCGAGTGTTGCTGGGCTGGCTGGTGTTTACAGCCCTGGTGTATGCGCTTTCGAAACTGACCTGGCAGGAGACCAGGCGTTTCTGGATGGTGGTTCTGCCCATCATCACGTTCCTCGTCATCATCACGGCCCTGACCGGCCGAGGAGGAGAAGAAGCATACTCGGTGACTCATCCTTTGTATACGTTTCCCCTGGGCGGCGGGCACATCTTTACGATTAGCGCGGAGCAACTGGTTTTTGCCGTCAGCCAATTTGTACGCATGCTCATCATGGCCACATTTGGCCTGCTTATCCCTTTCACCATTCATCCCGCTCACTATGGGGTCACGTTTCATGGCCTGGGCCTGGGCGACAAATTTGCCGTGGCCACGGATCTGGCCTTCCGCCTCGTGCCCACGGTCGCGGCGGACTTCCAGACCACTCTGGATGCACAAAAGGCCCGTGGTTATGAGCTGGAACGGAAGGGAGCAGGACTTTTCCAGCAAATCCGCAACCTGGCTCCTCTGGTCGTCCCGGTGACCATTGGCACCATTCTTAGCGGGGAGGACATCATTGACGCCATGGACCTGCGCGCGTTTGGGGCTCGCCCGAAACGCACCTGGGTGGTTCAGCTTCACTATGGCCTTCCGGATTTCCTGCTCATCGCCGCGGGGCTCCTGGCATTCTTGCTGACCACAATCGCCCGTACTCTAGGATACCTGCACTTTTGGATGCCTCCCTGGTGGATCGGTTGAGTGAGCAACGCGGACACTCGGCAGATAGTCCTCCGACTCCCCGGAGCTGGAGCGTACGCCTTTTCTATCCGCTGGCCGTCGCTTTTCTCCTGGGTATAGCCACGGGTTTGCTGATGGGGCGTTTTTGGCTCTTCGCTCCGGATCCCCTGGTGCTGGTCATCCCAACACCGGCTCCCTTGCCTCCCTCCCCGACCCCGTTGCCCATCCGGGTGTACCTTAGCGGCGCGGTTCAACGGCCGGGCGTGTACACGTTATCTCCCGGCAGCCGCTTGCAGGATGCCCTGGCCCAAGCCGGCGGACTAAGCGCGACCGCGGACACTGCGGCCGTCAACCTGGCCCAGTTGTTGCAGGACGGGCAACACATCCACGTCCCCGAACGTGGAGAATCCAGCTCCCATCGAGGTCGCAAACGACGTGCCACTCCCACGGCTACCCCTGTGTTTCCCGTCGACGTGAACCGGGCTTCCCTCGCGGCGCTGCAGACGATTCCAGGAGTCGGACCGGCCATGGCGGCGCGCATCGTTGCCGGTCGTCCTTATGGCCAGGTCGAAGACCTGTTACGGGTCAAGGGGATCGGGCCGGCGACCCTGGCGAAGTTGCAACCCTACGTGACGGTGGGTCCATGATGACGCCTCACGTCCTGTAGGGGGCCATGCTTCCACAAGAGATGAAGAGGAGCGACAGGGGAGGGGTATGGCAGCGATTCCGCCGGAGCGAGTAACAACGCACGAGAGTGCGCTGGCGGTACCCCCGAATTGCCCGGTGTTCGGCAATTGACCGTTCTGAGTGAATCAAGTACACTGGTGGGTGGAGACGTCCGGGCGAAATGAAGGGCTTATCAACAGCACGAAGATCGGTGGGCCCTGGTGAAATGGCCACACACGGTTCGAGGATCAATGGCGCAACACGAGTCGACGAAACGCCCTTCCTATCTGGAAGCGACCAAGCTCATCCCGCTATTGAGCGGAGCGGCTTGGCTCGCCCTGGGCTACCCTGTGCTCAGATGGTTGGTCCTCCAGTGGGAGAGCAATGACTTCTACTCCCATGGTTTTCTGGTCTTCCCACTGGCCATCTACCTGGCCTGGCGTTTATGGCCGCGCTCGGTCCCGGCGGGGGAACGTGACGCGGGGCTGTTCTTCTTGCTCCTGACGGTCATCGTGTACATCTGGTTCAGCGGCCAACACGCGGACTACCTGGCCGCACTGGCCTGGTTGGGGCTGGGGGCTGCGTTGGTCTGGTCGGTGGCGGGCCTGCAGGTTCTGGCGCGCGTCTGGTTTCCCTTCCTCTTCGCGGCCCTGGCCGTGCCCCTGCCCTTCGTGGAAGCAGCCAGTCTGCCTCTGAGCCAGATCGCGGGGACGTGGGCAGCCCGGGTCGTGCATCTTTTCGGTGTCCCTGTTGTGGTCAGCGGTCAGCTCGTCTCCTTGCCCAGCGCCAATCTTATGGTCGGCGCACAATGCAGCGGACTGCGCTCGATGGTGGCTCTTGCCACCCTGAGCGTATTGTTTGCCTTCATCGTTCAAGGGCCCTGGTGGGGTCGTCTGATCCTGGTGTTCAGCGCATTTCCCTTGGCCCTGGTCGGCAATTTGGCCCGGGTGTCGAGTTTGCTGGTGGTTGCCGATCACTGGGGGGCTGATGCCGGGTTCCGCTTTTACCACGACTACTCCGGATATGTGTTCTTCCTGGCGGCGTTCATTTTATTGATTGCTCTGGCGAGGCTGGTGCGATGCGGCGATATCCGATCCGACCTCTTCTGATTTTGCTGGTACTCATCGCCGGGGGGATAGCTCTGATACAGGTGCGCCCTGAGTTGTTGCCTTTTGAGTCGGCCGGAGAGGGAAATGTCTGGGTGGTTGACATCGACAACTGGCGTCGGACCTCTTACCAGAGGCGGGTACGCTCCCCGTACGATTTTCGGGTTGGTGAAAACCTGCAAGCCATTCCCTTGCGGCTCGGACCGTGGGCCGGCGTCGATGTGCCGCAGACCAACATTGAGGTCTTCATCCTGTTGCAGCCTGACCAATACCTGCAACGGCGGTACACCTTACCTGATGGCCGCTATGTCTGGCTCAGTCTGATTGGCAGCCACAAAGCACGCAGCTTTCACCCCACCGAGATTTGCTACATTTCCGATGGGTGGCAGACAAAGGTTTCCTCGGTCGACGTGCCCTTGCGGCGAGGGCGCATCCGGGCGTTAAAGGTGTACGCGACCAAGGGCCAGTGGACGCATTTGGTGCTTTATTTCTACATCTGGCCGAACGAGGCTCGCGATTTGGCCCAAGGGGTGACCATGTTCAAGGTGACCGCTCCCTTGAACGGCGATGAAGCTTCGACGCTGGCCCTGGAACAGAGCTTCATTCGGCAATTTTTTACCTCCGCGTCTCCTTGACGCGTGGGTAGGGTGGAATCTCAGGGGAACGCCCGCGCGACCGGCCGGTCCCGTATTGAGGCAGGGACGTTCCCGAAAACGTATCCCCTTGTGAAGGAGATTGGCGCATGCGCGTGCGAAACAGGGTTCTTTCTGTGTTTTTAAGCATAGCATTCCTGTTTGTGCTCGGGTGGCAGAGCGACGCCTTTTTCGTGGCCGCGAAGCCTCCCAACAGGGGCCCAACCCATGCAAGCCGGGCCCACGTGGCTGTACTCAGCTCGTCTTCCTACATCAGCAAGGATGGACGATGGTTGAACATCGTTGGGGAGTTGAAAAACCTGGATCGGCGCCCTGTCGGCTGGGCACGCATTCAGGTGCGGTATTTCGACGCAGAGGGACGCCTTGTGGGGACGGGGACGGGCTACCCCCTGCAGCGTCCTATTTTCCCGGGGGAACGGGCTCCTTTCCACCTGCTGAATGAGGCTTCCTCTACTATTGTGACTTACACCGTGCAAGCGTTGGCGTATCCGAGTCGGGGTGACCCCGTGCCTGCGCTCCATCTGCTGAGCCATTCCTGGTTTACCACCGAGACGGGGATCCCTGTTTTGGTGGGGGAGCTGGAGAACCCCCTGGACGTGCCTGTATATCGGATTCGTCTGCCTGTCACTCTCTATGACCAGCAAGGCCGGGTGGTCAATGTGCTTCAGGCACAGGTCTTGCGGGATGTTATTCCCCCACATGGCCGCACACCCTTTGTGGTTCGCGTGGAAGAGGGTCCTGTCGGCGCGAGGCAGTGGCGGTGGACGGCCCAATATCGTCCGGCTCCCCCATCCGCGTCGGCTCACGGCCTGTTTTTGGGCCCCATCTCTCCTGCCATAGACAACAGCGGCTACCTCGTGCTGCGCGGTACGGTGAAAAACGGGGGGCCACGGCGGGTGAACTTTGTGCGTCTGGTCGGGGCCTTGTACGCCCGAGACGGCACCATTCTCAACGCCAGCTTCAGCTATCCCCTGACTTATCACCTGGATCCCGGGGAGACAGATGTCTTTGAGGTGGAATTTCGCACCATTCCGAAGCAATGGCATACCTATCGGGTGGTTGTGGGAGACAGGCCCTGAGATTGCGCCGAATGGCGCAAAAGATGCCTTGAGATTTGGAGATACAAAAGGACTTCGTTATAATCCCCTCGACTGTGACTGGAGCAAACACGGTGCGTAGGGCGCGAACGGGTTTGCGGTGTGAGCCGGTCGGTTCGGACCGGGGGAGATTGGTCGAGGGAGAAGGCCCTGGACCGACGACTCCCTTGCTCGTGGGCCTATGGCTGGATGACGATATTGACACGATACCCCTCCTGATGAGATCCGGCAAGATGGTGAGCGTATAGGTGGCCCTTTACAATGTGCAGCGTCGCCTGCGCATTCAGCGTCGATTGCGCCAGTTCAGAAGTCGCGGCTATTCAGGTGGAGCCACGAGGCCGTCCTCCCCGGTGAGGGCTGCTGGTTGTGCGTTTGGGCATCTTGGGACGTGGATGTCCGGCGCCGGTTCCTCCTGGACCTGAATAGTTCCCGATGGTCATCATTTTCACAGGGATGTGAAGGAGGAACACTTGTGCGACGATTGATGAATCCACGGACGATTACCATTATTGTGGTCACGCTGGTCATTATGGTGGGAAGTGCGATCGTCCTTCCTGTTCCTTTGCCGAGTATTTCTGTTGCCCCAGAGCCTGTTGTCTGCATTGGCGGCCGCTTGGTCGAAGCTCAGCGTGGATTGACATGTGACGGCGGCTTTCCGTTGACGAATTCGCTCATTGCCGTTTTGGTCGCGGATATCAACCTGCTGGGCCTGGTGTTTTTGGGACTGCGCAAGATGGATCTCTTCCCGCGTGGCCTGCAGAACGTCATCGAAGCGATCATCGAGGCGGGGTATGGGCTCTCTGAAGACGTCGTGGGCAAGGAGATGGCCCCCGCAGTCTTTCCCTTGGCCATGACCATCTTCCTCTTCCTGCTCATTGCCAACTGGTGGGAGTTGGTACCCGGCATCGAGGCTTTCGGTTGGCTCGTCAAAGTCCACGGCCATGGAGGCTGGGAAAAGGCCACTCTTTTTGGTGGTATCTCCTTCTTGTTGAAGAGACAGGGGGAATACAACATTACTCCCTGGCTACGGACGGCAACCACCGATTTGAATCTTCCCCTTTCCCTGGCTTTCATCACCATGATATATGTGGAGTACGCGGGCTTCAAGGCATTGGGCCTGGGGTACCTCCGCCGTTTTCTCAACTTCAATAGCGTCATGGATTTCTTTGTGGGTATCCTGGAGGGGATCAGTGAAGTCCTGAAGATCGTCTCTTTCTCTTTCCGATTGTTTGGCAACCTCTTTGCCGGAACGGTGTTGCTCTTTGTTATGCCTTTCCTTATCCCCTTCCTTGTTCCCTTGCCCTTCTTTGCCCTGGAGGTCTTTGTAGGGTTCATCCAGGCCTTTATTTTTGCCATGTTGGCGTTGGCATTCCTGTCTATGGCCGTGACGGCCCATCATCAGGAGGAGCATTGAGCCCGGGCGCGAGGATGATGGCCGGTAAGGTGTAAGATCGCAAAGTATAGGGGACTTTTTGAGTACTCGGCGCGTCCCGAGATGGGGGCGTGGGACGGCAAATTAGAAACTATTGAAAGGGAGGTAATGTACCAATGGAAAATGGTCTGCGATTATTGGCCGTGGGTCTGGCTGCCGGTTTGGGGGCCATCGGGCCCGGGATCGGCGTCGGTCTGGCAGCTTTGGGCGCACTCCAGGGAATGGCGCGCAATCCCGAAGTCACAGGCGAGCTGCGTACGAACATGCTTCTCGCCATTGCCTTCGCCGAGGCGATTGCTATCTACGCCCTGGTCGTTGCCTTGCTGATCGCGTTCGTTCTCTAACGTATGCATGTGGATGGTGCCCCAATAAAGGAGGACATTCGTGGAGGGATTTGGCATCAATTTGATCTATCTGGCATCACACATCATCAATTTCCTGCTTCTCCTCTGGCTGTTGAAGCGTTTTGCCTACCAGCCGGTGTTGCGCATGCTGGAGGATCGTCGTCAACGGATTGAAGAGGGGCTCAAGGCCGCGGACTTGGCCCGCGAGGAGGCGGCCCGTCAGCGGGCAGAGCTGGAGAAGCAGATTGAAGAGGAGCGGCATCGGGCTCAGGCGCGCATCGCTGAGGTAACACGCCAGGCCGAGCAATTGCGTGAGCAGATCCTGGCCGAGGCACAGGCCGAGGCCGACCGCATCATGGCAGAGGCTCGCGAACAGGCCAAGGCGGAACGTGAGCGCATCCTGCAGGACGCCCGACGTCAAATCGCGGAGTTGTCGCTCCTGGTGGCTCAAAAGGTTGTGGGAGAGTCCCTGGACGAGCAGAAGCAACATCAAGTGATCCAAAAATTCCTGGCGGGTGAACTGTGAATCAACGACAGAACGAAGTGCAGGCCTATGCAACGGCATTCCTCGAAGCGACCTTTGAGGAAGCGTTAGCAGCACTGCAGGCGGTGTACGCGGCCATCTCGAAGGAGGCCTCCCTGTATGCTCGGCTTGTCGATCCGGCACAGGATTTGGAAGCGAAGTACACTCTCGTCCGCAAGCTCGTTCCGCCTGGTACGGGCGAAGCCGTGATCAACTTCCTGGGCCTGTTGATCTCGCGTCAGGACCTGGGCAGCCTGGGGGAGATCATCAAGGCGGTGCAGGAGCAGGCTCAGGAAGAAGCGGAGATGCCGACCGTCGCCGAAGTGATCTCGGCAGTTCCTCTGACAGACGAGGAGCGTGCGACGCTGGAAGAGAAGCTGCAGGCTCGTTTCGGCAAGCGCCTGACGTTCGAATATCATGTCAGCCCCGATATCTTGGGAGGGATGATCGTGCGCGTGGGAGACGTCCTTATGGATTACAGCCTGCTCAGCCGTCTTGAGGGCTTGCGGCATCGCCTGGAAGAAGTGGTATAACCCATACCGTTGGTGCGACGCGAGGGGCGTGGCGCTCGGCGTGTTGCATTGAGGGACCGCGCGCAGCGTCTCCCTTCGGCAGGAGGACTTTCAATGGCAGTGAGTGTGGACAAACTGGCCGAAGAATTGAAACAACAGATTTTGAGCTTCGAACCCACCGTACGCATGGTGGATGTGGGGACCTTGACCTATGTGGGCGACGGGATCGCTCGCGCGGTCGGGTTGACAAACGCCATGGCCAATGAGCTCGTGGAGTTCGAGAACGGTGTCCTGGGTATCGTCTTCAACCTGGAAGATGACTCGGTGGGCATCATCATCATGGGGGATTACACGGAAATCGAGGAAGGGCAAACCGTCCGTTCGACGGGCCGCATCGTTTCCGTCCCTGTGGGCGACGCGCTCATCGGCCGTGTGGTCAACGCGGTGGGCCACCCCATCGATGGCAAAGGGGCTATTGAGACTGACAAGTATCGCCCTGTGGAGCGCATTGCCCCCGGCGTTGTCTACCGTGAACCGGTGAACACGCCGGTACAGACGGGTATCCTCGCCATCGATTCCATGATCCCCATTGGTCGCGGTCAGCGAGAACTCATCATCGGGGATCGGCAGACGGGGAAGACGGCGATTGCCGTCGACACCATCATTAACCAGAAAGGCAAGGATCTTATCTGCATTTATGTGGCCATTGGCCAGAAGCGCTCTCAAGTCGCCCAGGTGGTGGCAACATTGGAGAAGCACGGAGCCATGGACTACACGGTGGTGGTCGCAGCGACCGCATCCGAGCCGGCCACGCTCCAATATCTGGCCCCTTATGCCGGTTGCGCCATTGGCGAGGAATTCATGGAACAGGGGCGGGACGCGCTGGTCATCTATGATGATTTGAGCAAGCACGCCTGGGCCTATCGCCAGGTTTCCTTGCTCCTCCGACGTCCCCCCGGACGTGAAGCCTATCCTGGCGATGTGTTTTACCTGCACTCCCGCCTGCTGGAACGGGCGGCAAAGCTGGCCCGGGAGTTTGTCATCGTCAAAGAAGGGGAATCGCCTCATCGACCCGGGGTCGACGGCAAAATTTACCGTGGGGAGTTGGGCCTGGAGGCTGCCAGGGAAGCGCTGAAGGAGATGGGGACAGGGTACGCGGTGGCGGAGCTCCCCGATTCGGGGGGATCCCTAACCGCGTTGCCTATTATTGAGACTCAGTTGGGAGACGTGTCGGCCTATATTCCCACGAATGTTATTTCCATCACCGATGGCCAGATCTACCTGGAGCCGGAGCTCTTTTACGCCGGGTTCCGCCCGGCCCTGAATGTGGGTATTTCGGTCTCCCGCGTTGGCGGTGCGGCCCAGCGCCCGGTCATGAAGCAGGTCGCCGGCCGCCTGCGCCTGGAGTTGGCCCAGTACCGCGAACTGGCCGCGTTCGCTCAGTTTGGCTCGGACCTGGATCCGGCCACCCAGCGCCAGCTCGACCGTGGACGCCGTTCGATGGAGATTCTCAAACAGCCTCAATACCGTCCCCTCCCTCTGGCCCATCAGGTGATGCTCATCTTCGCCGTGACCAACGGCTATCTCGATGGCATCGCGGTCGATCGCATCCAGGAATGGAAAGAATCTTTCCTGCGCTGGATCGAAACGACCTATCCCGACCTGGTGCGCACCCTTGCCGCCGGGCAAAAGATGAAAGCGGAGACGGTTGAGCAGTTGAAGAACGCCCTGGACGAGTTCAACAAGACATTCATTTGAGTCCCGTCTTCTTGTAAAGAAGGCGAGCCATCTCAGGTCAGATAAAGGTGTTGCCGTGGCATCCGATCGCGAAATAAAACGCCGTATTCGCAGTATCAAGAACATCTCTCAGGTAACCAAAGCCATGGAAGCCGTGTCCGCGTCGAAGATGCGACGGGCCCAACAGCAGGTGCTTTCCACCCGCCCTTACGCGGCCAAGGCCCAGGAGGTGCTGAATTTCCTGGCCTATTTGCCCCAGGGACGGCGGCGCATGCATCCCTTGCTGCAGCAACGGCCTCTCCAAAAGGCATTGGTGGTCTTGGTCACAGGGGACCGGGGTCTCGCGGGGGGATTTAACAGTCATATCATTCGGAAAGCGTTGAAGTTCAATGATGATTTGAAAAAACCCGTCTCCTGGATCGCGGTCGGGCGCAAAGGACGGGACTACATGGCCCGGTATGGGTATCCTATCGTGGCCGAGTTCACCCGCCTGGGGGATCGGCCGACATCTCTCGACGTGGCGCCCATCGCCCGTGTGGGTGCGGAGGAGTTCGCTGCCGGTCGGGTAGACGCGGTGTACGTGTGCTACACGGATTTCATCAACGTGTTGCGCCAGGTGCCTCGCATCAAACAACTGCTTCCCATCGAGCCAATACAACCGCAGCTCCGATGGTCGAGGGATTATATCTTTGAGCCTGATGTGGAGTCCATCCTGGACCGAATTCTCTATCGGTTTCTGGAACTGCAAGTGCTGCAGGCGGTGTACGAATCCATTGCCAGTGAACACGCGGCGCGCATGGTCGCCATGCGTAATGCCACGGACGCGGCTTTGGAGCTTATCGAGGAGTTGACCCTGAGTTATAACAAGGCACGCCAGGAACGGATCACCCGTGAGATTCTCGATATCGCCGGGGGAGCCGAGGCGTTGCGCCAGGTACAAGAACAGTAAGGTGTGGAAGAGAGGGAGGATAGAGGATGGCAGTCAAATCGGTTGGCCGGATTCGGCAGGTCATCGGTCCTGTCGTGGACGTGGAATTCCCGGACGGCCAGTTGCCTAATGTGTACGATGCTGTGGAGATTCCCCTGGAGCAGGGGGGGCGATTGGTCTGTGAGGTTCAGTATCACCTGGGAGGGAACTGGGTGAAAACCGTGGCTTTGGGGCCGACGGATGGCCTGCGCCGGGGCATGGAGGTCTACAATACGGGAGCTCCCATTAAAGTTCCTGTGGGACCGGCTACGCTGGGCCGGGTGTTCAACGTGATTGGCGATCCCATTGACGAACAGGGACCGGTGGAGACAGATACGTACTACCCCATTCACCGTCCTGCCCCCCCTCTGGTCGAACAATCGACCAAGTCGGAATTCTTCGAGACGGGCATCAAAGTGATCGACCTGATCGCTCCCTTTACTCGCGGCGGGAAGACCGGCGTGTTCGGTGGTGCGGGGGTGGGCAAAACGGTCATCATCATGGAACTCATCCGCAACATCGCTGTAGAGCATGAGGGCTATTCGGTCTTCGCCGGCGTGGGAGAACGGAGCCGTGAGGGCAACGATCTCTGGTTGGAAATGCAGGAAGCTGGGGTAATGGGCAGTACGGTCATGGTCTTTGGTCAGATGAACGAGCCGCCCGGTTCCCGTTTGCGCGTGGGGCTGACGGGCGTGACCATGGCCGAATATTTCCGCGACGAAGGGCGGGATGTGCTCCTTTTTATCGACAACATTTTCCGCTTCGTCCAGGCCGGATCCGAAGTCTCCTCTTTGCTGGGGCGCATGCCTTCGGCGGTTGGGTACCAGCCCACGCTAGGAACGGACATGGGCGAGCTGCAAGAACGCATCACGTCTACACGGCAGGGTTCGATCACGTCCATGCAGGCTATTTACGTGCCCGCGGACGACATTACCGACCCGGCACCGGCGACCACGTTTGCTCATTTGGACGCGTCCATTTCTCTGGAGCGTTCATTGGCGGCTCAGGGACTTTACCCGGCGGTGGATCCACTGGCTTCCAGTTCGCGCATTTTGCAGCCAGACATCGTGGGGGAGGAACACTACCTGGCTGCTCGACGAGTGCAACAGACGCTGCAACGCTACAAGGACCTGCAGGACATCATTGCCATTTTGGGCGTGGAAGAGCTGAGCGAAGAAGACAAGATCACCGTGGCACGAGCACGCAAAATTCAACGGTTTCTCACGCAGCCCATGTTTGTGGCCGAACAGTTCACTGGCATCCCCGGCCGTTATGTCCACATCGAGGACACCATTCGTGGCTTCCGCATGATTCTGGATGGGGAGCTGGATGATGTGCCCGAGCAGGCCTTTTACATGAAGGGCACCATCGAAGACGTGATCGAAGAAGCGGAGAAGATGCGCAAACAAGAGGCATGACATTGACCGGACGAGCGTTTGGGCTGTGCGCCTTCTTGTTGCCCAGAATCCCGGGGCAAGGAACACGGTCGCTGGGGGATGAGACATCGAAGGAAGACCTGCGTGCTCTCCTCAAGAAGGGGCCACGCAAGGGAGCTGGACCATGGAAACGTTGAGACTGGAAATCGTGACGCCGGAACGGCTGGCTCTGGCGGAAGATATTCGCTGGGTCACGTTACCGGGCGCTAGTGGGGAAATGACCGTACTGCCTCGCCATGCACCGCTGATGGCGTTACTGAATCCCGGCCAGTTGGTGATCAAGCAGCTCGACGGCGAGGAGTTAGCGTATGCTATTGGTGGAGGGGTGGTGGAAGTGCGTCCGGATAAGGTAGTGGTCCTGGCCGACGCGGCTGAACGAGAGGACGAGATCGACATCGCCCGCGCCGAGGCCGCGCGCCAGCGCGCGGAACGCCTCTTGAAGGAAGGGGTCCCGCCGGAACAGAGGCGTCAACTGGAACTCTCCTTGCGCAAAGCGTATACCCGCCTGCGGGTGGCCCGCCGCCGCCGACACCGTCGGGGATTGCAACCCCAATCTCAGGCCGGCGAAGAAGAAACCTCTACCTCTTGAGGCTTCTGGCGCCGTTGACGAACGTGAACGCCGGACAGTTGGAAGGCTTGCACGCACTTCTGACAGGTCCGGCGTTTTCTATGGACGGAAGATAGGGAAGATAGGAGCCTCTGCTGGCCCCGGGAGACGTGTTGCCTATTCTGACATGAGCGGATAGAATGGAGGCGAAACAAAGCGATGCCGATCTGAGGAAGACCATCACGACGGGGAAGCGTAATGGTCCTCCGGTCTTCTCAATTCACGGTTCGGTATCCATCGTCAGGAGACTCTTTCATGTTCGAACGGTACATTGGGATCGATTTGGGGACGGTGAATGTCCTGGTTTACATGAAAGGCCGGGGGATTGTCCTGCAGGAGCCTTCGGTGGTGGCCATCTCGCGGCGTGACAGCAAGATCGTGGCCATCGGCGCTGAAGCTCGGGAGATGGTCGGCCGTAACCCGGAAAGCATCGAGGTGGCACATCCCCTCAAGGATGGGGTCATTGCAGATTATGAGGTCACGGAGAAGATGCTGGCTTACTTCATCCGCAAGTTGCTCGGCCGGTTCCGCCTGGTGAAACCGGTGCTCATGGTTAGTGTGCCTCGGGGAGTGACGACTGTGGAAGCGCGGGCAGTTCACGATGCGGCCATGCAGGCCGGCGCCCGGGAAGCCTATCTGATCCCGGAACCTCTGGCCGCGTCTCTGGGCGCGGGATTGCCCATCGAGACGCCGACGGGGAACATGGTCGTGGACATGGGAGGGGGCACAACGGAATCGGCCGTGGTCTCCGTGGGGGACATCGTCTCCTGGAGCTCGGTGCGCGTGGGGGGCAACCGCCTGGACGAGGCCATTATGGCCTACGTGCGCCGCAAGTACAGTCTGGTCATCGGCCAACAAACGGCCGAAGAGATCAAGATCCAAATCGGCAGCGCGCTGCCTCTGGAAGAAGAACTCTCCATGGAGGTCCGTGGCCGCGACCAGGTGACCGGTCTTCCTAAGACGATTGCCATTACCTCAGGTGAAGTGATGGAAGCCATGGAGGAGCCCCTGGGCATCATCGTCGAGTCTGTCCGTCAGACCCTGGAAAAGACCCCTCCCGAGTTGGCCGCGGATATCATCGATCGCGGCATGGTGCTCACGGGAGGGACCGCGCTGTTGCGGCAAATGGATCGTCTCCTCATCAAGGAAATGGGCGTGCCTGCTTATGTCGCCGACAATCCCATTGCCTGTGTGGCCATTGGCGCCGGGCGGGCCTTGGAGAATCTGGACATCATTCGTCGTAGCTTGCCCAAGGTATGACCATGTCCGCGGAGAACTGGCTGGGTTGGAAGGAAGTGCTGGCCGAGGTGCTGTCAGATTTTCCCGTTCAGGAGAATGTGGCTCCCGAGTGGCTGGTCAACCCGGAGACGGGGCGCCGGCTGAAACTGGATCTTTATTACCCCGACCTCCATTTGGCCGTACGTTTTCAGGGAGCCCGACCCCGGGCTCAGCGCCGGCGGCTGTCGGATGAGGAGCGCGATGCCGGCCTGCATCGTGAGGACGTGCGTCGCCAGCTTTGTCAACGCCATGGGATTGTCCTTGTCAGCATCGATGTCCGAGAGAAGGATCCCAGACGTTCCTTGGATCGTCTGCATGCAGCTCTAAGCCGGGTGACGCGTCAGACGGCTAAGGCGGAGATGCCCACAAAGGAGAAAGTAGCCCTTATCGACCGCCTGGCCGAGGCTCGACATCGCCTGGGGGAGGTGAGGGAGAGGCTGCGACGGCCAGAGGTGCTGGCCACCCTGGCGGATAAGTGGCGGGACCGGGAGACGAGGATTGCCCGGCAATTGCGGCAATCATCTACCCCCCCTCCGGCTTCCCCCGCGACACATTACGAAGTCGGCATGCGGGTGGTGCACGAGCGCTTTGGCCCGGGGCAGGTCGTCGCGGTCAAAGAAGAGGCCAACGGGGATCAGCAGGTCACCGTGGACTTCCCCTCCGAAGGTCAGCGCACCTTTTTGGCTAGCCTGGTTGCAAGACGGATGAAGAGGGCCTGAAAGCCGGCCTTGCGGGATATCAGCGGGCGTAGAGGAGAACTTTCGGCCGGACGGCCGTCCTCTATGCCCTTTCATATGTTTGTATCTTGTAGCGTCTGAGTCCGATGAACAAGGGGAGGGGATCTTCCCGTCGAAGCGTCGGAGACGCTGGGGAAAGGGGACTAGCGTCGGTGGCTACGTGCCCGGGCACACGCGGCGCAGAGCGTGGTCTCCGGGAAAAGTTCCAATCGTTCCGGCTCGATAGGACCGCCACATTCCTCACAAATGCCGTACTGGCCCTCCTCGAGTCGTTTGATGGCCTCTTTCAGGGAGGCGATCTTCTCCTGTAACTGGTCTCGCCGGGCGAGATTCATTTCCCATTCGTACAGTCGCGGGCTACCCACACCGAGTCCGAATTCGGGTTTGTCCTCCAACTCCTTCAGCACCTCTTGCAACAGCGCTTCGGTCTCTCGTAGTTCTTCCCGCAAACGTCCGAGTTCCTCCACCTTGTAAGCACTTGTGGTAGCGACACGTGCCATTATGCCCCTCCTTTCGTTCTCTGATCCTCCACAAGGTGCGGTAAAACATATCTGGTCTCCTCTCGTTGCTCCTCGTCCCCCTCTGTCGCCCTCTCTCCGCTGTCATCGCTGGCCCTTTCCGCGCTGTTGTCGACCAGGTCGGTGTGCGGGGGTTCAGCCGTTGTCGGAGATGCGTCAGCGAGCTTGCCGACGTCGCCTTCAGCCCCTTGCGGCGAGGACTCGTCTTCGGGAAGGAATTCCTCCTCCCACTGGGGGACATGTTTCATGCTTAGGGAAATGCGCTGACGTTCCTTGTCGATCTTCAGGATCTTGACGAACACCTCATCGCCTGGGCTCACGACGTCCCCGGGACGTTGGCCCGAGGACAGCGGAAGTTCTGAAATATGGATGAGCCCGTCGACCCCTTCCTCCAGGCGGGCAAACGCCCCAAAATCGGTGATGTTGATGATGACGGCCTTGACAACGTCTCCTTCCTGGTATTTCTTGACTTTCTCTTCCCAGGGATTGGGCTGCAGGCGTTTCAAGCTCAAACCGATGCGTCGGGCTTTCGTGTCCACTTTGATGACCACGGCATCCACCTCTTGTCCTGACTTGAGAACGTCCTGAATTCGGCCTACCGGTTCCCAAGAGATCTCACTCTTGTGGACGAGACCGTCGACGCCGCCCAGGTCGATGAAAGCCCCGAAATCGGCAATACTCCGAACCTTGCCGTGAACGACATCCCCTTCTTTCAACGTAGCCAACAGTTCGTCCTTGCGCTTTTCGCGCAGTTGCCGTACGGCCTCCCGGTGGGAAAGAATGAGCCGCCGTCGCGAACGATCCACTTCGACGACCTTAAGTGAGAGGTACTGGCCGATCAATTCACTCATGTAACGCATGCGCTCTTCCGGTGAGAGGTTGCGCGGCACATTGGCAACGTGTGAAAGAGGGACGAAACCGCGTACCTGGCCGAACTGGACAATCAGCCCTCCTTTGTTGTAGCCGACGACCTCACATTCCACGATTTCGCCACTGGCCTCCAGCTCCTTGGCTTTGACCCAATCTTGTTCCTGGAGGGCCTGGGAAATACTAAGCTCGATGTCGCCGGTCTCCTCATAAACACGGTGGACAATAACCGGAATTCGATCCCCCACGTTCAGACGGTCACGCACCTCTTCCGGCACATGTTCCAGGTCGGATGCAGGGACAAAACCGTCTCGCTTGGCGCCGATATCTACCAGGATTTCTGCAGGGGAAATCTGCACGATCGTCCCCTCCACGATAGCCCCACGCTTGGGGCGCACCAAGCCAAAATCGGCTTTGCGTAGCCATTCCTCAAATACGCGAGCCTCGTCGTCCTCTGTTGCTTCCGTGTGCCATCGTTCGTCGTTTTGCACGGTTTGACTCCGGCTGAGGGGATTGGATGCCCTACCTGCGTTGGGCCCGACGGGGGATGGTTACGCACCTGACCATCTGCGCCGGGAATAAAAAACTCGGATGCCCAGGGAGACATCCGAGTGCCACGGACAGGGAGTTGGGAGGTCGTCAAGGTCCTGCCCAACTCTGTAGTGCCACGCGCCAAGTACTCCCCGGGGATCTGATACATCTGGATTGGCGGAGAATCCGCACCAAGACCGTCCTCCTTCTACGTTCCCACGTACACCAGTATAACATCAGGCAAAGATGTTGTCAAGGCTCGAAAATGGCGCCGAGTGTATTTCAATTTGGTAGGCGTATCATCTCACGCAGCCGCAGGAGATATGGGTCGGCCGGGGCCCCGTTGACTTTTTGCGTTCGGTATGATATACTGTTTTTGAGTATAGGAAGTATATTCACCATCATCTGCGCTTGGCACCCGGCCTGAACACCTTTTTCCGCAAACGTGGCAGGTGAGGGTGTCGATTTGGAGAGAGTGGGCAGAAACGAAACGACATGGCCATTGAGCGCACGTTTTCCACGGCTGAAATTTGCGAGCTCTTCGGTATCTCCAAAAGCACCCTGTTCCGCTGGGAACGGGATCGTCGGATCCCGACAGTGCCTCGGGACGCGAACGGCCAACGCCGCTACAGCAATGCTCACTTACAGGCCATCGCCGAACGGTTGCGTGAACGCTATAAGCGCCAGTTTGCCGAAGCGGCCAACAGCGAGGACACCGGTCGCATGCAGACCATCGCCCAGACCCACTCTTTCATTAAGTTTTTGCAAGGAGAACCCGTGGGTTTGCAGGAGTTGGAGGCCTACGATGCTTTGCCGCCCCACTTGATTCGCCACCTGACTCGCATTCTGGCCGATTACTACACTCCCGACGATCCCGAGTACTGTGGTATTATCCGCGTTCTGGCCAAGCAGTGTCGGCTAAAAGCGAGATCCGGACTGAGAGGGACCCGGGAGACAAGGGACACGGAGCGGACAAGAAGTCGGCCGGACCTATAGGAGAACTGTCATGACCGACCTGGCCAAGCGGCGAGAAGAAGCTCACAAAGCCCTACTGGACCTGTTTGCCAGTACCACAGGCCTGCCCATTGGCTTGTTCGAATACCGAAACGGCACCTTGCGCACGGTCATCTCCGACCGTTCTTTGGCGGCCTTCGAGGAACATTGCCAATTCATCCGCCGGCTGCCCGGCGGAGCGGCCCGGTGCGAGCGCGACCAGTGCCTGCGGGCAGAACAAGCCTCCCGTCAAGCGACAGAGCAATTGACCCTCTGTCACGCCGGCATGTACAATCAGGCCGTACCCGTCCGAGTGGGGAGCGAGGTGCGGGCCGTGCTCCTCTACGGAGAAATGCTGATCGACGACGAAGAACACATGCAAGAATCCCGGCGTCGACATGAGGAAGCGGTGCGCGAATTGGGCATCGGTCCGGAAGAGGCGAGTCGTTTGCGCCACCTCCTGGAGCATGCCAAAAGGAAATCCCTGGAAGAGTTGGACGCGTACAAGACCCAGCTTTCCCGCATCGAGCGCCTGCTCTACCTTCTGTTCGACGAAGAGGCTCACTTGAAGCGGAGCGTGGAGAAAGTAACTCACGAAATCCAGACTCGGCTACAGGCGGTCATTGCCAATGCCGAAAACCTGACCGTAGATCTGGGGGAGATGACCCGGGTGGAAGCGCAGGAGATGGCCAACGATCTCCTCCACAGCGCTCTGGCTCTGGATACCGTGGTACAAAACCTCGGGGAGTACATGGAAGAATACCGCTTCTACCCCGAACCTCTGGCCCCTCTTCTGTATGAAGCCAAACGGCTCTACGAGGGCGAAGCTCGCCGCCGGGGCATTGATATCCGCCTTCGCATCCAGGGAAACCCGGTTTTAGAGCTCTCCCGGCACCACATGCAATATGCCCTCAATAACCTGGTTCACAATGCGGTCAAATATTCCTTCCGCAGTGGGCCGGGCCGCCATCGTTATGTGCTGGTTCTAGGGCGTCCCATTGAAGATCAGTACATGTTGATGATCGAAAACTACGGCGTGGGCATTCTGGAGGACGAAATCCAGAACGGGGCCATCTTCCGGGATGGTTACCAGGGCAAGTTAACCCAGGGGGAATACCGTACGGGATCGGGGAAGGGACTGTACTTTGTCAAGCGGGTCATTGACCGACACCACGGCACCATTCGGGTGACCAGCAGGCTGGTTTCGGGGGAGACGACCCCGGAAGGCCAGCCCCACCTGACCCGATTTTTTATTTATCTGCCCCATGTTCAACCCAGGAGATGACCGATGAGCAATGAAAATAATCAGGGCAAGATCATTGCCTGGATTGAGGACGATGTGGATGTGATCGCGCCTGTGGTCCGGCCTTTGGAAAAAGCAGGCTACACATTTGTTCGCCTTCGTACCATCGGCGATGCCATCAAGGCGCTGGACAAACTGGCCCATGCCGACCTGATCCTGCTGGACATGATCCTGCCGCCCGGGAATGCCGGGGAGGATTTCGGGCCTTACCCCGGCAAACGTCTGCTTGGGTACATCCGAGAGCAAGGCATTGAGACGCCTATCATCGTCTTCACGGTGCTGGCAACGGATACCATCCGACAGGAGCTGGAACGGTGGAACGTGGCCGATGTCATCCGTAAGCCGGTACGCCCATCGGAATTGAAACGGCGGGTCGAGAAGGCCCTGGAAGCCGCTTCCGCTGCCTAAAATTAGGGGGAGCCCCCAACCTCGTTCCTCCTCGCGGGGAACTCCTCCTCAAATCCTTGAAATTTTCGCGCGCCCCTTGACAACACCTTCCAAATATGATACTATGACTATAGTAAGCATATTCAGTCGTTCTTTCGTTCCAATAGTGCGGCGTAGGCCGGCATTTGGAAAGGAGAGAGAGACCATGCGAGTCCTTTACGGCCTGACCTCCATCTTTTTCTTGCTCGCTGCCATGCTGGGCTTGCTCCTGGTCGCAATATCAGACCTGCTCCCCTTGTTCCTCCTGGTGTTGGCGGTGATGCTGACCTTGAGTTTCGTTGCCTTCATGATCTACCGGGCACCGGAGGACACCGTCTCTATCGTCTATCGGGCCGGCTTCGTCCACCGCACCATCCAGCCGGGCCAGATCACTCTGCTTTTGCCCTTTATCGAACGGGTCAGGCAGAATATCTCCCGCAGACGCCGACGGGTGGATCTCTATGCCCGAGATGTTTACACCCGAGATCGCTATCCGGTCAATGTACACGTACAGCTCATCTACCGGGTAGACGCGAGCCAAACCCAGCATCAACTCTGGCCTCAATTTCGCCATCTGGGGGACACACGCTGGAACGAGATCATACGCATTACGGGCAGCGCTCTTTTGCCTCAAATCATCGGTTCTCTCACGTTCGAGGAGCTGATCCCGGGAGGATGGGGCGTCCTGGGAAGTCGGCTTCACGACGCTCTCCGGCAGTCCGGGCTCAGTCAGTGGGGCATTGAGATCCTGAGTATCGCCGTCCGAGACGTCCGGCCTGGCCGCAAGTTGGAGCCTATTCTGCAAGAAGCGCGCGCCGCCAACGCCGAGGCCTCTGCCCTGAATACGCGCCTACAAGCCTTGAGGGAGGTGCTCGGGGATAACGGCGACGGGATCGCCATGCAGAACCTATTGGCCTTAGCTCTGGCCGGTCAGGTCATTCGCTCTGGTGCTCCGTTGCCCCCGATTTTGATGCAGATGACCCACGGGCATCCCGATCAGCTCGCCCAAACGCTGATGGCCCTCCTGCTGGCCACCCACGAGCAACGTGGATCGCTAGAATCAGCCCTCTCTCCTGGGGGGGACGGCAAAGGAACGACGAGTGGTTCCTCTCTGCACTGGCGACAGAAGGACACGTGAGGATTGCCATCCACATGGGCGGCCTCCTAAGCAGCGTTCGCTCCCCCATCCCGGCCCTCGACCCGACTCCAGGTCGGGGGCCGGGACTTTTGTCCTCGTTACTGGTGCGGACGCACTCCCAGTGTGACCGGAATCTTCAATTCCTTCCCCTCCCGCAACACCGTCAGGGTCACCGTATCGCCGGGAGACGCGTAACGGAACAGGTAAATGAGAAGATCGTCGAACCGCCGTACGGTCCGATCGTTGATGGCAATAATCACATCTCCTCCTTTCTTCAAGTAGAGAGGATTGCCCTGGCTGTCAAGACCGATGACGTAATCGGTGTTCTCTGTCCCCCCTCGCACCCCCGCTTTGGCCGCCGGGTAGTCTTTCAAGGCCTGATTGACGTAGGCCCCGCGCAAGTCTTTGGGGAATCCCAGGACCTTGTTGATCTCGGGAGAAAGGGTGATGCCGCTAATGCCTATGAAGGGATGCTGGTACGATCCTTTCTCGATCAATACCGGGACGACTCGTTTGGCAATGTGGATGGGCACGGCGAAGCCGATCCCAGAGTTCGCCCGGACGGGGGAGCGAATCTGGGATACGACCCCGATGACTTCGCCACGAGCGTCCAATAAAGGCCCCCCCGAATTGCCCGGGTTGACCGCGGCGTCGGTCTGGATGGCTTCTGGGATGAGGTAGTTGCTCGGTGCGGCGATGCTGCGTCCCAGGGCACTGATAATGCCTGCCGTCATAGTCCCCGCAAGGCCAAAGGGATTGCCAATGGCGATCGCGCGTTCCCCGACGTGAAGGCGAGTGGAGTCGCCCACAACCACAGGCACGAGCCGCAACCCCTCCGGATCGACCTTGATAACGGCCAGATCACTGTCCGCGTCCTCGCCCACCAGCGTCGCCCGGGCTTCTGTGTCATCGGCGAACCGGACTTTGATCTTCTTGGCGTCCTGAATCACGTGAAAATTCGTCACGATGTGCCCCTGTTTGTCCCAGACAAATCCCGATCCGCTGGCCTGGTCGGTCTGAATGTTCACCACTGAGGGGTTGACGTGGGCGTAAATCCAGACAAGAAGCTGTGTTTCGATATCCTTCTGAGGATCGTAAGGGGCCAATTGTCCCTGACCTGGGAGGGTGGGGGCCGGTGTAGGGCGAAAAGTGGGTGTTGGCGTCTGACCACTGGGGGGGACGGTGATGACCCGAGGGGGAGTGATTACGACCGCTGTCGGTGCAGGGTGCGATAGGATAGAGGATCCCACCATATAGGTAATGGCCAGGCAGGAACAAAGGAAGACGATGAAGAGAAAGGCAAGGATCCCAATGAGTAGTGTGGTCCGTTGACGACTGTCCATGGGTATCTCCTTCTTTTGGGTTTTTCGGGTGTCAGGAACAGGTGGTCGGGTGTGGGATTCTGATTCTATCAGCCAAATCAAGGGGAGGTGTTGGGCCTCCCCTTAGCGACATCAGTCTCGAGAGCGGGACATGCTGGACAAGATGAAGACGTAATAGAGCAGCGTGCTGAGGGCCTGGATGGCCGCCGCGACGTACGTCAGCGCGGCAGCGTTCAGCACCTCGCGCACTCCTTTCATCTCATCTGGCTCCAGAATACCCTCTCCGGCCAAAATGCGCTTGGCACGGGCGCTGGCATCCAGCTCCACCGGCAGGGTGATCAGAGCAAAGACCACAACCGCGGAGAAGAGGATGACGCCCATCCAGGCCAGGCTGATCGAATTAAACAGCAATCCCACGATAAAGATGACCGGTCCCAGCCAGGAGCCAATTTGCACGCTGGGCACCGCGGCCGAACGAAGTTGCAAGGGCCAGTACCCTTTGGCGTGCTGAAGTGCGTGTCCCGTCTCGTGGGCGGCAACGCCCACCGCAGCAATACTCGGCGTTCGGTACACCTTTGGCGAGAGACGTAGGACCCGGTGGAGAGGATCGTAGTGATCGGTGAGGAATCCACTGACTTCTTCCACCTGCACGTCATAAAGGCCAAACGCGTCGAGAATGCGGCGGGCGGCTTGGGCTCCTGTAATGCCGCGCCGAGCGCGTACATTTGACCATTTTGCAAATGCTCGTTGCACCTTGTACTGGGCATATAAGCCCAGGAGCAACGCTGGCAAAGCAAAAAGCATGTATAATCCGTACCCATAAAACATGGATCCATATCCGTAAAACATCGTTCCCCGACCCTCCTTTCATACACTCATCCCGATCATAACCCGATTGCAGCAACTCGACAAGCCGGCCCAGTACGTAATAAACCCTGATGCCAGAACGGGGTTTCCGATGCCGGAAACCCCGCCCCTCAGCCCCACTTGTCCAAGCAGAAGGAGGAGACTACACCTCGTGATATTCACCCTCCACCACGTCCTCGTCTGTTCCGCCCTGACCATCATGGCCGGCCTCACCAGCACCTCCTGGGGCCCCTGCGGTCGTCTGCTGGTAAACTTGCTGACTCAACGCGTGGCTGGCTTGCTGCAACTCCTCGGTCAGGCTGCGGATACGCTGGATGTCGTCGGTCTTCGTCGCATCCTGCAGGTCCTTGATCAGGTTCTCGATGCGTGTACGGTCGGCCGCCGGCACTTTGTCTCCCAGTTCCCCCAAGGCCTTTTGCACCGCGTAAATGATTGAATCCGCCTGATTGCGGGCGTCGGCCAGTTCGCGACGCCGGCGATCCTCTTCTGCGTGCTGTTCTGCTTCGCGCACCATTCGTTGGATGTCTTCCTCGCTCAAGTTCGTGCTGGCTTGAATCGTGATTTTCTGTTCCTTGCCGGTGGCCATATCCTTAGCGCCCACGTTTAGGATGCCGTTGGCGTCGATGTCGAAAGTAACCTCAATTTGAGGCACCCCACGAGGGGCAGGTGGAATCCCTTCCAGCCGGAACTGGCCCAGCAGCATATTGTCTCTGGCCATGGGGCGTTCCCCTTGGTAGACTTTGATGTCTACCGCGGTCTGGTTGTCCTCGGCCGTGGTGAAGATCTCACTCTTGCGGGTGGGAATCGTAGTATTGCGCGGGATGAGCACCGTCATCACGCCGCCCAGTGTCTCTACCCCCAGACTCAGCGGGGTCACATCCAGGAGGACCACGTCTTTCACTTCACCGGCCAAAACACCGCCCTGGATGGCCGCACCCACAGCCACCACCTCGTCCGGGTTCACGCCCTTGTGCGGTTCCCGGCCCGTCAGCTGGCGAACCAACTCCTGGACCATAGGCATGCGGGTGGACCCACCCACCAGCACCACCTCGTCGATTTGGTCCTTGCTCAGTTTGGCATCCCGCAGGGCTTGCTCGAAGGGCCCCCGGCAGCGTTGGAGCAGGTCTTCCGTCAACTGTTCGAACTTGGCTCGCGTCAGTTTCATCTGTAAGTGTTTGGGACCTGTCGCATCTGCCGTAATAAAGGGCAGGTTGATCTCCGTTTCCGTCACCGTTGACAGCTCGATCTTTGCCTTCTCCGCGGCCTCCTTCAGGCGCTGCAGCGCCTGGCGATCCTGGCTCAAATCGATCCCGTATTCCTTCTTGAACTCGTCGACCATCCAATTGACGATACGTTGGTCCCAGTCATCTCCGCCTAAATGTGTGTCGCCAGCCGTCGACTTGACTTCGATAACACCTTCGCCTACCTCCAGGATGGAGACATCGAACGTCCCACCACCCAAGTCAAACACCAGGATCGTTTCGTTTGTTTTCTTGTCCAGGCCATACGCCAGTGCCGCGGCCGTTGGCTCATTGATGATGCGTTTGACGTCAAATCCGGCGATGCGGCCTGCGTCTTTCGTCGCCTGACGCTGACTGTCATTGAAATAAGCCGGCACGGTGATGACCGCTTCTTTCACGTCCTCTTTCAAATAGGATTCCGCATCTCGCTTCAATTTCTGCAAGATCATGGCCGAGATCTCTTGAGGCGTGAATTCCTTCCCAACCACCGGCACATAGACACGTACATCATCAGCGGGACCCTTCACGACCTTGTAAGGGACCCGCTTGATTTCATCCTGAACTTCCTCCCATCGGCGGCCCATGAAGCGCTTAATCGAATAGATGGTGTTCTCAGGGTTCACGATCGCCTGGCGTTTTGCCGGCAGCCCAACCAGTCGTTCACCGCTTTTCGTGAACGCGACGACCGATGGCGTCGTGCGCCCTCCTTCCGCGTTCGTGATCACGGTGGGCTCACTGCCTTCCATGACCGCCACACAGGAGTTCGTCGTCCCCAGATCAATGCCTATAATTTTGCCCATCGCTTGCTCCTCCTTTTCAGAGCGACTGATCTCGTCGATTCGGCCTCACCAGGTATGTAAAGGACGTGCCCCACAGGCGCGTGCAGATACCGAATCACACTTCACTGCCATTATCTGCACATGGCGTTAGATTAGCGCAAGTACAGTGTTAGCATTTCATTAGAGAGGGAGACCAGGAAAACAAGAACCTCACAGGATGGCGGCCGATCAGGGCAGGGAAGTGGGGAGGGCCGTCCGATGTGCCTCCCCTGGACGGTCTTCCTCACCTCCCCACCCCTTGGAAGCAGGTGAGGGCCTGGACGCGGCTCAGGCCTTCGTGCGCAGTGGGCGTCCTTCCAGTGACTCTAAACGGGTGAGGAATTCTTCCGGAATGCCACGCAAAGGGCGTTGGTTTCGGTAATCATACATCACTTGAACGCTTTTTGCCTCAACGACCAGACGTCCGCTTTCTCCTTCACGTATTTCGTAGGCAAAGTGAAAGGATCGATTTCCTACCCGCTCCACCCGGGTTCCCACAAAAATGCTTTCTCCTAGGTATACCGGGCTGCGGAAGTCAACCTCCACGTGCGCCAGGATGAAATTGAACTTTCGAGCCGAAAGGCCCTCCGAGCCAAAAAGGGCTGTGTAATAGGCAATTCGCCCCATTTCCAGGTAAGTCAGGTAGACTGCATTGTTGACGTGCCCCATGGCGTCCATGTCCCGAAAACGGACCTGAACGGATGTGACCACTGGGAACCGCTCTCGTAGCAATTTCTCTCCTTTCGCAGTCATGATTCAACCTCCGCGGTATGTAGGTTAGCGTCGCCTGCGCGATCGGGGGCGACTTAGCAGGAAGAACAGGACGACGCCGACGACCAGGAGGCCCATTATCACCAGCACGACGACCATCAGGGCCACCCACAGCAATGAGGACGCACCGCGCGCGGGTGGGTTTCCAGCGTCGTTTGGCGCCAGAGGGGAGCGTAGGGGGGAAGAAAAGGCCGAAGCGCGCCGGGTTGGTGGAGAGGGAGGACGCGGGGTGGAGGTATGGCCGGCCCGCTCGACCGCGGCCGCGGTTGCCCGACGCGAGGGTCCCGTCGGAACACGGCTCGGGATTCTTGTCAGCGCCGTCTGGAAGGTGGGCGTGGGAATTGGGGTAAATGTCGCCGTGGGCACGACGATCGGTGTCGGCGTACGGATGGGGGTAGGCGTTGGAGGTGGAACAGGGGTCCATGTGGGTGTGGGTGTTTCCACACGCAACAAGGGGATGGGAGTAAACGTGGGTGTCGGCGTCCATGTCCACGTCGGGGTTGGGGTACGGGTTGGGGAGGGCGTCCGAGTCGGCGTGGCTGAAGGGGTCGGGGACCAGGTAGGCGTGATAGTGGGCGTGGGTGTCCGAAAAGGTGTCGGGGTGACGGTGGGCAGGTAAGGGCGTGTAGGTGTCCAAGTTGGGGTATCCGTGGGGGCCAGGATCGGGGTCCATGTGGGCGTCGGGGTGGGTGTGGGCGTCGGAGGAGGGGTCTGCACGTGAATTGGCCCATGTTCGCTGCGGTGGCCTTGGGCATCGATGTCCACCAGTTTATAGAAATAGACGTGACTTGGACGGACATCTTTGTCCACGTAAGCGTAAACCGCGCCCCGGTTCACATCGCCCTGTGCCGGTTCGAAATGGATACGGGTGTAAGAGGCCCCACCGTCGTCGCTGCGAAGCACGTCAAATCCCACACTGTTCTTCTCGGAACGAGTCTCCCAGATGAGGCGAACGCCTTCGGCTTCCGGGGTGGCTTCGAAACGCACCAGGTCGACATAATGGGGTGCTGAGGCCTGCGCGGGATTCACGGCCAGACTCCAGGCAAGGAATGCCCAGAGGGCCACAAACCAGGCGCGGCTCCCCTCGCGACTTCGGTGTGGAGTCCCTTGTTTCCCGGAGGGGGTTACGAGTGGTTGCATGGCCCTCGTTCATCCGGCATGTGAGTGCAGCCCATTTCCCAGTGGCGTCCTACCCGACGATAAGCGCCTGCGTCTTTCGGCATCGTCCGGCCCGTCAAATATACTGCTATGGTAACATAAGGGCGCGGAGCGTGTCAACGCGAGACGCGCGACTACGGGGCTTTTTTGGGGGGGGCAGAGTTCCGATTTTCGAAAGAGACAGGCGATGGCCCCGCCGTCGCCTACCTGGATAATAACCCCGATTACTGGGCAATGCCTTCACCGGCCTGTCGATGGTTAGAACAGGGAAACGTTCCGGACACTTTCCTCGGATCGATGTGAGGTGGGCTTGTCCGGCTCGGCGGGTCCTGACTCGGGGTGGTCCCTTCTTTTTCTCAGAGATTGATCGCTTGCTTGACAAGAAGGCTGACATCAGTAGAATAAGCTAAACGAATTCGGAGTCGCCGAATGCCGTGCGCGCCTTCACAGATCTCGATAAACGTTCGTCTGGGGGAACCGCTTTGGCGGACGGTGGAAAGACGACGACTCTCCTTGTGCCTTTCCCGCCCCTGCACCGTTGCCCACGTGCTTGAGAAGCTGACGGGCTGCTATCCGCGATTGAGGAAAGAGTTAGCGGAGGGCCGAGAGCATTACCGGGTATTCGTCAACGCCAGACTGGTTCCCTGGACAGACGTTGGGCAATGTGCCCTCGAAGAAGGGGACATCCTTTATCTCTTTCCTCCGGCTGCCGGGGGCGCAATGTTTTCCCCCTTGCCTAGGACTTTTTACGACCGCAGTACCCTGCTGGTGGCTCAGGATCTGCTGGGCACCCTCTTGGTACGTGAATATCATGGTCGGTTACTCGTCGGTCGCATTGTGGAGACCGAGGCCTACGCCGGCCTGGAGGATACGGCGTCCCATGCCTCGGTGGGAAAAACCGAGCGCAACGCTGTCATGTTCGGACAGCCGGGGTACGCCTATGTTTACTTGATTTACGGCATGCACCATTGCCTGAATGTGGTCACAGAGTCGGTTGGATTTCCCGCGGCCGTGCTCATCCGGGCTCTGGAACCCATTCGCGGCATTGAGACCATGCGGCAGTTGCGGAACGGCCGCCCTGACCGCGAACTGACGAATGGCCCGGGGAAGCTTTGTCAGGCTTTGGCCATTGATAGACGTCTGAACGGACACGATCTGTGTGCAGGTCATCTCTTGTGGATTGCGAAAGGTACGCCCGTGCCACAAGGGAAAATCGTTGCCGGACCGCGTGTGGGCATACGGGGGGACGCACGCGCACTCTCGGCGCCTTGGCGATTCGCCATACGGGACAATCCCTTCGTTTCGCGCCCACGACTTTCAGCGCCACGGAAGGACAGCACCTCGTCAAGGACGGATGGGGGAAAACAGGCCTCCAAGGGCTGAAAGATCGTCACCAAATTGTCAGGTATCGCCGGAAAGGATCATGGCATAATGGGGGGGCGAGGACTGTACGGAAGGGCGGAGCGTGTGGGTCCTGCCTGATCTGTGATACTGCCCCCCGAAATGGGCAGATGATGAACCTATTCCTGCACTTGCTAGCCGGACATCTCATTGGTGATTTCGCCCTGCAGACAGGACGTATCGCGACGATGAAGCGCGAGAGCTTCGTTGGTTTGGTCGTCCACGTGGCCATCGTTACTCTGGTTACGCTCCTGCTGGTCCTTTCTATCCCGTATGGGTGGGTGGCCGCCTTGCTGGTCGGGGTTGGCCACCTGACCATTGACGCGTTGCGGACGTACCCCTTTCGGAACTTGCGGCGTTTTCCGTTTGTTTATTTTCTGGCTGACCAAAGTTTACACATGCTCCTGTTGATCGGAGTCGCCGGTCTCGTGCAGCCACGCTGCTATAGCGGGGTTTCCGAGCTTCTCCGGGTTTCCAACGGGTGGGATACCCTGCTTCTCATCACCTGTGCCCTGGTCTTCCTCATCTTTACCATCCCTGTCATCGAAGCGATGTTGAGCCTGTGTCTACGCGGCGAGTCCGATGATCGGACCGTCCGCATCACGACCCGCACCCGTTTGCTGGAGGCCATCGAGCGAGTCCTTGGCTTCTACCTTATGCTGACACCGGCCATCGGATATGCACCTCTTGTCTTTGTCCCCCATTTTCTCTACCGCTTTTTGCGTCGGGGGAACGAGTCCGTCGCCACACGCCTGATGCGGCCGACACTCAGCTTTTTCCTCACCCTGATCGTGGGCTGGCTGGTCTTGAGCGTAACAGGCGGGCAGCTATGAGATTCCCTATATCTTTTAGCTCATCTGTCCGCAGGAGCAGGGCACTGCCCCCATAAACGCCGATGCCCGCCGGCAGGCTCAGGGAGAGGGTCGCCCAGGCGGGCCACCCGCGCGTCAACACCAGGAGAGACGCGAGCACCCAGCCCATCAACCCGGTAGCTCCCACTTGCTTTAGGAGCGCGATCCCCATCTGTCGGTCGAGCAATTGTCCCAAACGTCGTTGCAACATCCAGGACAACAGCCCCCCTTCCAGCAAGGTGGCCACCGATGTGGCCAGGGCCAGTCCCACATGCCCCCAGCGGTGCACCCACCATATGTTGAGGAGAATGTTCAGGCCCATTGCCCCGACCCCGATGGTAACAGGCGTGCGCGTGTCATGCAAGGAGTAAAATGCCCGGGCCAGGATCTCCACAGCGGCATGTCCGCACAGGCCGACGGCGTACGCTTGCAAGGCTGCCGCCGTCAAGGCCGTCGATGTAGCATTGAAGGCCCGGCGCTGGAAAAGAACAGCGACGAGTGGTGTCGCCAAGAGAAACAGTCCGACCGTAGCCGGCAGTGTCAGGAAGAGGATGTTTCGTAACAGCGCGACCAGGGCCCGTCGCATGCCTCGGATATCCCCCTCGGCCACCTGTTGGGCGAATGTGGGAAAAGCAGCAGTGGCGACGGATTGGGCGAAAACACCCAGAGGAAGGAGCATGACCCGGAACGCGTAGTCCAGTGCGGAGAGCCGGCCGGGAGAAAGGCCACTGGCCAGGATCGTGTTGACCAAGAAATTGACCTGGACGGCAGCCAATCCCACCACGCGCGGTCCCATCAAACGTAGCACATTGCGCACCGCCGGGTCGTTTAGGGAAAGAGAGGGACGAAAGCGCATCCCTACGCGCCACAGCCCCGGCACCTGGACACCAAAATGCATGATTGCACCGGCGACCACGCCCCAGGCCAGCCCGTATACGCCCCAATGTCGGCTGAGCAGCAAAGCCCCGCCGATGATGCCCAGGTTGTACAACACAGGGGCCAGGGCGGGCAAAAAGAAGTGCTGATGCGCGTTGAGCAGGCTCATGGAAAGGCCGCTGGCGCCAAAGATGACCGTGGAGAGGAGGAGAATGCGCAGGAGAGACGCGGTTCGCGCTTGCTGTTCGGGGGAGAAATCGGGGACGAGAAGATGTTCGACCAGAGGGCGGGCGAAAAGGGCCACCAGGGCCGCCGTGATGACCAGGAGCAGGAGAACCAGTGTTGCGACTTCGGAGGCCAGTTGCCACCCGCGTGCTTCCCCCTCTCGCGTTCGTACCAGGGTGTAGGTGGGCAATAGGGCCGAGACAAGCGCACCGCCGGCCACGAGCTGGAAGAGCATGTCGGGGATGCGGAACGCGGCCACATAGGCGTCGTAGTCCGCATGAGTGCCAAAGATAGCGCCGACGATCATCTGCCGGGCAAGTCCGGTCAATCGTGAGAGCACGAACAGGGCCATGACCAGGCCCGCCGCTCGCGCGACCTGCTGTCCTACTCCCCCCGGCGTGTCCCGGTGTCGCCTCAACAGGTCCCCCTCATTTTAGTATCTGCTCCGCAAACGCGAATAACCCCGCCGTGCCACCCGTATGCCAGAAAAGGACCCGTTGGTCAGGCTGCCAACGTCCTTCCTCGATCTGGGCCAGCAAGCCGCCGAAAGCCCGTCCCGTGTACACCGGGTCGAGCAGAACCCCCTCCGTTCGCGCCAGGGTCCGGATGGCCTCCCGTTCCAGTTGACCTACGACGGCGTAACCTCCGCCCCTGAAGCGGTCGTCCACGCTAATGACCTCGGGTGTGACGGAGAATTCAGTTTTCAGGATGAGGGCGGTCTCCCGGACCAGACGGGCCACTCGTTCTTGGAGCACAGCCTCGGGCTCGTCCACACTGATACCCAGGATCTCGGCGTGAAGGCCGAAAAGATGGGCTCCGGTGACCAATCCAGCCTGAGTACCCCCAGAGCTGGAGGCAAAGACGATCGCGTCGAAGGGCGTGGCGGGCAGTTGCTGTCGCAATTCTCTTACGGCCAGCGCGTATGCGGCCGCGCCCAAGGCGTTGGATCCGCCGTAGGGGATGACGTACGGGTTCTTGCCCCTTACACGCAACTCCTCGGCCAGGACAGGCAGGGCGGCGTGCATCTCTTCTTTCGTTTCTACCCAGTGGATGTGGGCGCCCAACAGGTTGTCCAGGAGAAGGTTACCTGTAGGGATTCGCGGCGGTCGGCCGCGCAGAACCAGATGACATTCCAGTCCGAACTGAGCAGCCGCGGCCGCGGTCTGACGGGCGTGATTGGATTGGATGGCGCCGGCCGTGATGAGGGTATCCGCTCCCTGGGCCAAGGCGTCCGCCATTAGCAAGCGCAACTTGCGTGTCTTGTTGCCGCCCGTCGCCAAACCAGTCTGGTCGTCTCGTTTGATCCACAGCTCCGGCCCTCCCAACCGGCGGGACAAACGCCGGAGGGGGTGCACGGGCGTGGGAAAGAACCCGATCTCCACGTAAGGGATCTCCATTGTCCCCGCCTCCTTGAGTCTCCGTTTACACGAATCCTAACAGCCGCACGGCGGAATAGATCACCACGAGGATGAGCAAACGGTGGACCCAGGTCGCCGCTCCTTTGCGGGCCGCGAATCGTGTGCCAACCCAGGCACCGCTCATGTTCCCCACGGCCAAGAGTAATCCCCATCCCCAACTGACCTGGCTGTTGATCAGAAAAATGGCCAGTGCCGGCACGGTGAAGAAGAGAATGATGAAGACCTTGATGGCATTGGCACGAACAATGTCGAACCCGGCCCCCAGCACCAGGCCGGCCAGGAGAAATACACCGACGCCAGCCTGGATGAATCCGCCGTAAATGCCGATGAAGAAAAAGAGGAGGAGTTCTCCCATGCCCGGCCGCGCCCGGATTTGACCCGGCTTGCCCAGGATCCAGCGCTTCGGGTTCACGACCAACACGAAGAGCATGAGGACCATGATGGCGCCAATGGCCCGACGCATGGTTTCCTCGGGCAGACGAACCGCGATGTGGGCGCCCGCAATTGCGCCCAGGGCCGCGGGTGCGGAGAGCCACAGTGCTTGCCGCCAGTCCAGCATGCCCTGGGATCGATATCCGCGTACTGCTACAATGTTCTGCAGGAGGATGGCCACCCGATTGGTGCCGTTTGCCAGCGTTGCGGGCAATCCGGCGAAGATCAGCATCGGCAGAGAGACCAGGGATCCGCTTCCGGCCAGGGTGTTGATAAATCCCGCCAGAAATCCCGCCAATATCACACCCACATAGACGTACCAGGCAGTCATCCGCTTCCTCACAGGGTCAGGTTTGTGTACCGGGGGCCAGCAACAACACGCGCAATTTGCAGGGCTCATTTTTCAATCGCCGGGAGCGCGGTTTTACACGTGAAGTCCGCCGTTCCCACCGCTCGGCCGAATTCGCTGGACTCCGATATCCCGCCTATTGTAGCATGCCTTAGCGCGGGACGTGTAGTGTTCGCGGGCGGCCCGCAGGCACATTCCCCGAGGACTCCCTTTCCCACCCATCACGGGTCTCTTTCTCGGGCCTTCGATGTAGTCCGAAAGTCTGAAGGAAAGCCTGAAGACCTCTCAGGAGCCTTTTCGACGCTCCAGGAGCAAGTCACGGTTCCCCATTGGGGCTGACAGGGCGCAACGGTGTTCTGGAGATTCCTGAAAGCCCTACGGCCCCAGGAGTTGCTTCGGTCTCTCTTTCTCCCCCACAATTCGTAGGATCACGGCGGGCCAGGTACAATGTGGAAGCTGTAGAACCAGCCGCCGACATCAGGAGCTCATGGCGTGTCCGAACAGGGCCGGAGCAACCGAAGCATCCTTGCCGTTCTGGTGCTGCTGGTGCTGGTCACCCTGACCTTGCGCACCTGGCAACTGAACCATGTTCCTCCCGGCATCTTTTATGATGAAGCCGGGCAGGGATTGGACGCGCGCGACCTCCTTCATGGAAAGTTCCGCGTCTTTTTCCCTCGCTCCATGGGCAAGGAGCCCTTTTACGTTTACCTGGCGACGCCCTTTGTGGCCGTGTGGGACCGGACGCCCTTTGCTGTGCGCGTCCCGGGCGCACTGCTGGGTACCCTGACCGTGGTCGCTCTCTACCTGGCCGCTCGCGCGCTCTGGCGAGACCGGCCTCGTGACGCCCTCTGGGTGGGGCTGACATCTGCGGCTCTGTGGGCCAGTAACTACTGGCCGCAAAGCATCAACCGGCTCGGGTTCCGGGTCAACAGCCTGCCCCTGGTGCTCACCCTGGCCCTTGTCGCCTGGCTCAACTGGACTCACCGGCCTACCCGCCGTCGGGCCGTCACCTTTGGAGTCCTCGCCGGACTGACGCTAACCACTTACCTCGCCGCTCGCATCACCCTGATCCTCTGGCCTGCGCTGTATGTTCTGATGCTGACGCGAGAGAAGCGACGGCAACTCGCGCCGACGTTGTTTTGGGCTCTCGTCCCGATGCTGCTCATTCCTGGGCCCATGATCGTCTACCTGGCGGCCCATCCGGCTCAGGCGATGGACCGGCTCACCAGTTTCCCCCTTTGGCAGGGTTTGGACCATCTGGGGAACACGGCTCACCTGCTGGGGAAGAGTGTGTGGAACACATTGGGCGGCTTCCTGGGGTGGGCGGGGGATCCGATTCCGCGCCACAACCTGCCCGGCCGCCCCCCTTTCGGACCGGTGTTGGGCGCACTCTTCGGCCTGGGCATGCTCTTGGCTGCGCGGGCCACCCAGAGCGCTTCCGGAGACGAACGACGCCGGGGAGGAACGCTCCTCCTCTGGTGGGGAGGCATGCTCCTCCCCGCGATTTTGGCCGGGGAAGACAATCCGCACTTTCTGCGTTTGCTCGCGGCAGTGCCCCCCGCGTTCCTTCTCGTCGCCTGGCCCATCCTCTGGCTGCGAGATCATCTTTCGCCGGCGCGGCGAGCCACATTGCCCATGCTGCTGGCCTTCTTCCTCCTCCTCGAGGGAGCGCAAACCACTCATGATTATTTCGTCACCTGGGCCCAGCAAACCGACCTTTATTCCTGGTTCCAACTGGACATGTGGGCCATCGGTCGGACCGTGAGCCAGACGCCGGGCGGCATCGGAATCTTACCGTTAAACCTGTATTACAGCGAAACGAATCCGCAATATACCCTTGAGTACGTGTACCCGGACACACCCATCCTGCGTCTGCGCGTTTTCGAAAATTCTATTGAGCAGTGGTTGCAACAGCATCTCGGGAACGCGGGGGGCCGTCCCGTCGTCCTGGTACAATGGACGCGCGGCTTTCATGCCAATTCGGACCCGAAGGGCATTCTGGCCGCCTATCTGCAGCGGGAAGGGACGCTGGTGAGACGACAGCAATTTCGCACCTTTGAGATCCAGACGTACACCCTGGGGCCTTCGCCCCTGTTCACGGCCGCGGGCCTGCACGCGGCCGTCCAGGCGAAATTCCGTCAGGGTGTGACCCTGCTCTCCGCCCGCTGGGGCGCGTCCTACCTCACCCCCTCTCGGACCCAACCTGCGGTCGCGGGCGCCCCCATATGGGCCGTGCTCACATGGAAACTCAATCGCCCTTTGCCCAACCTCAAAGTAACCCTGGACCTGGTGGACGCGGCCGGACATCGCCTGGCCAGCGACGAACGGCTCCTCATGGACTCGGAGCGACGTCCGACGTCTGAGTGGACGCCGGGAGCCGTCGGTCGCTCCTACCACATCCTGAGGGTGCCCGTTACCCTGCCGCCCGGCCCCATTTATCTGGAATCGCGCCTGTACAACGCCCACACCCTGGTGCCCATCCCACCGGTGGACGCGACCGCGCGGGGCAGTGTGCGCTGGGGGCAGGAGGAGGTGACCTGGCCGCGTGCTTATCCCTCTCCTGCGGCTCTCGACATCGCTCACCGGGCCAATATTCCCGTGGGAGGCGGGATATACTTGCTTGGATATGATGACCGACCGCGAACCCTGGCGCCGGGACAAACCCTCACTCTGCGTCTCTACTGGCACGCCCTTTCGGCGAGTCAGGCCCGTCGGGCACGCATCGAGTTGGTAGGGACCTCCACCTGGGGCAGCGTCCTCATCCCGGCCCTGCCCGCCGGAGCCGTCATCCACACCATGGTAGATGTGCCGCTGCCGCCAGAGCTTCCCTCGGGGAACTATTCCCTGCGCTTGCAGTTGCCTGATGGGAAGACGGTGAGCCTGGGAACGCTTCGGGTGGCGGGACGACCACGCCACTTCGTCCCACCGTCGGTGGACGTGCGCGCGTCCGGAGATGTCGGGCATCTCCTGGACCTGTTAGGCATCATTGACGTGAAACACCGTGCGAACGAACTTGCTTTTATCCTGGTGTGGCGTGTGCGCCATCGGACATCTCAAAATCTGGTGCGCTTCGTCCACCTGGCCGAACCCAAAGGGAAGCTCCTCACGCAGGAAGACACCGTCCCCTGTCGTGGGGGATGTCCTTCGGTCTCCTGGTTGCCGGGTGAGGTGTTGCTGGACCCGGTGCACCTGCGACTGCCCGCCGGGGGGATGACCAGTCAAGAACGCCTTGTGGTCGGCTGGTACCAGGCTGCTACTCTGAAACGTCTTCCCGCTTGGGATGTACAGGGTCATCCTCTACCGCACAATGTGATCCCTTTGCCGCCGGAGGTGATGCGGTGACGCGCGAGCAAGGGGAACCCATCTCCTCTCTCTGGGCCTGGTTCTTGCTTCTGGCGGGCACAGTGCCGGTATGGGCACTCCTCACGTATCCGGGCTGGCAAGAATGGCGCGTGGGATATTTTCCTTATTACAACCTGCACGCGTGGCTCCGACACTTGCCCGCCCTCTGGCATCCACCCTACGCCGTAGGGCCTCTCCCGCTCGCGGTTCCGCTTCCCGAACTTCTGGCGTCCTTCTTTGTGGTTCTGGGTGTGCAGCCTCTGGCTGCATTGCAGATGGTGACCGTCCTGGCTCTGCTTGTGGGCACTGTGGGACTTTTCCTCTGGCAACGTCATTGGTGGGGGCCGTGGCCTGCCGCGGCCTCGGCCCTCCTCTGGCTGTACGCGCCAGCAACGCTGAGCACGGCGTATCGTCTGGGTTTCATCGGTACACTTTGGTTGATGGCTCTGATCCCTTGGGCGCTTTGGCGATGGGCCCGCCCGCTCCGAATCCCTCTGTGGGTGTTCCTGGTGGGAGGGCTCCTGGCGTGGTCTCCACGCCTGGTCCCTTTCCCGCCCCGATGGGCAGGGTGGTTCCTGGTGAACGGGCTTACTCTGGCGACTGTACCCGTGCTCGGCCCGGCGTTCCGTCGCGTTCATGCGACCGGGCCCCTGCCCGTGTTGCTGGTCACAGCCCTGGCGGCGGTCCTTGTCGTGCCCTGGGCCCAGCCACATTATGTGGGCTATACGCCCCCGCCACGGCCAGTCGCCCTTTTCGGGGCGCGAGATATAGTTCTACTGAACACACGCGTGGAAGGAGCGCTAAGGCCGGGGAGCACGGTACGTGTCAACGCCCATTGGCAGACGTTGCGGCCCCAACCTGCCAACTGGACGGTTTTCCTGCAGGTGTTGGACGATAGAAGCCGTATCCAGGGGCAGTTCGATGCTCTCCTGGGGGGAATAGACCATCCCACCGGCCGTTGGCGGCCCGGCGAAGTCGTGAACGAGCGCTACATCCTCCACATTGCCCCGGACGCGCCCACCTCATTGCACCTGATCGTGGGCTTGTACGATCGCCAAACCATGAGGCGTCTGCCCACCTCAGAAGGACAAGACCATGTGGCCATTCGCTAAGAGTGGAGACCCTGAAATGAAGGCGCAGAAGCGAGATTCTCGGTGGCTCAGCCTCTGGTTGCCACTGCTCCTGTTGGGACTGGCACTGATCCCGGCCCTTTTGCCCTTTCTGAAGTCGGGTTACTTCTGGAACGCGAATGACGCCCGCCATGATGCGTACTTCATTTTTGAATACAACCGGGCTGTGCAGGATGGCGTACTTTTCCCCCGTTGGCTGCCCGAGTTCACGTTTGGCTTTGGCTATCCTCTCTTTGACATCTACGCCCCCCTGGCGACCCAGGTGGGCGAAGCGCTCCACCTGTTTGGATGGGGATTCACCCAGGCCGTGAAAGGCGTGTTCATACTCAGCATCCTGTTTTCCGCCCTGGCCATGTTCGGTTTCATGCGCAGTGGCTGGGGCGCATGGCCCGCGCTGGTGGCCGCGGTTGCCTATGTCTACGCGCCGTACCACTTGATGGACATGTACCAGCGGGCGGCGATGGCTGAATCCTTCTCCTTCGTGTGGATGCCTTTAGTCTTGTGGGGCCTGCGGGCGTCGGCACGTTCACCCGGCTGGGCATCGGCCGCCGGACTGGGGGGTGCGTATGCGGGGCTCATGTTGACCAGCAATCTGGTGGCCGTGCTCTTCACGCCGGTCGCGGTGGGATACGCGTTGATACTTCTGGTGGCTGGCGGTCCCTCCTGGCGAAAGCGTGTCAACCGGCTCCTGGCGATGGGGCTGGGCGCTTTGGCCGGACTGGGACTCAGCGCCTGGTTCTGGCTCCCTGCCCTGCTGGAATTCAAGTATGTCAACCAAAGTCAGTGGTACGGAGGATACTACGATTTTCACCGGCATTTTGTCTATTTCTTCCAGCTTTTCAGTCCTCGCTGGGGATTTGGCATCAGCGTGCCTGGACCCGACGATGTGATCAGCTACCAACTGGGGGTGGTGCTCTATCTTTTCGCTCTGGCAGGAGTGGTTGTCGTCGCGCGCGGTCACGGGCGCGAACGTCGTCTGACCGGGGGGTATGCCCTGGTCGTTGCGGCAGTGGCGACATTTCTGACGACGGGCGCGTCGGTTTGGCTGTGGGATCATGTGCCGGGCGTGGCTTTCGCCCAGTTCCCCTGGCGTTATCTCATGCTAACGGTCATCGCTTTGAGCGTGTTGGTTGGGTTGGGTCATACGCTTTTGCGGGGCGGACTCGTTTATTGGACACTGGCGTCCATAATACTGCTTGTCCTGGGCAGCGCGGCGTACCTGAACGTGGAGGTCGTGAAGCCCTTGCCGGAACAAGGGCCCGTCGGGCTCCCTGCGTTGATGCGCTTCCAGGCCAGTGAGGACGAGATGACGGGGGTCACCGTGTTTGCGCGCAAAATCCCCCATTGGTCGGGGTTGGCGGAGATCATGGTGCGGGGAAAGGATGTGCGCACGCGGGTGGAGTTCGGCCACGTGCAGCAGGACCCCGCACTGAAGGTGGAAGTTTTGGGCTATCGCAGCAATGAGGATCGCATTCGCTACCGGGCTGAGGGTCCTGGCCACACCATCGTTTTCAATCGAGAGATGTTCCCCGGCTGGGCGGCCTATGTCTATGATGCGCAGGGTCATGAGCTCCAACGGATTATCACATGGCAGGAGATGACCATTGCCAACCCCTATGGCCTAGTGGCGGTACCCGTACCGGAGGGGACACACGTGCTGGTTCTTCGCTTCGAGGATACGCCGCCGCGGCGTACGGGCAAGGAGATATCTATCCTGACGCTGCTGGCCATGCTGGCGGTTCCGGCGTTGCGCCGTCTGCTCTGAGCCAGGGTCAAGATAGACCCTGGTCCGAGAGACGGGAGAGCAGGGCATCTCTTGGCCCTTCATCTTAAACTTGCTCACTGCTCTTTTCTCTCCTACAATGTACCTATCCCCCTGAGGGGGATAAAACTCCCATACGAGGTCGTGTGCCCGGGAGAAGGTCATCGGTCGGGAGGCTTGGAAATGAGGGTGAATTCCTCAGGAAAAGGACGGCTGCAGGTGGGGTTGGATCAGATCCGGGATGTGCTGCGCGGCTTGATGGGATATGAGGTTGAACAAGAGATGCGCCGGCAGCAGGCCATGGCAGAGGACTTGTTCGTTCTGGTGACTCTGGGCGATATGGTCGGGGTTCCCGTCATCCGTTCGTATTATACACTCCGGTTCCTCCCATACATGGTGGAGACGCTGGAGGTGAGGAAACGACGCTTGTTGCGTCCACGGGGGGCTGGCGGTTTTGTTTGAATGGGGCATACAATCAACTCAGGAGGGAAATTCCATGGCAGAATTAGAAACCACGCCGTTGGTCGTTCGCGAAACGGGGAGGACCCAGGTCAAGGTCTACCTCACTGCCGAAATGGAGAAGAATATCGATAACCGTCTGGCTCGTATTGAAGGGCATGTGCGTTCCATTCGGCGTATGTTGGCCGAACATCAGGATTGCGACAGTCTGTTGATCCAGATGGCGGCGGTCAAGTCGGCCATGAACCAGACGATTATCAAATTACTGGAAGGGCATATCGACTCCTGTGTCATTGGCTGTGCCACCTCCGAGGTGGAGAAGGACAGTCTGCAGAGTTTGAAGAAAGCGTTGGCCATCGTGCTCAAGAATGCTTGACCGCTCGTTCTTTGACACCCCTTCTCGCCACTCGTACTTGAGAGGGAATGCCGGCGCGGAAGGTCCTTTGTGCCGGGATGACTACTTCGGTTATACTGCGAGGGAAGTCACCTTCAGGCGCAACGACGGCAGGGGCCCGGTGTTATCATTCATGCATGGCCGGGTATCCGGGGTGGGACGGTGAACAACGGAAAACGGCCGACAGACAAGGAGCTGATTTTACGAGCTCGGGAGGATCCAGAAGCGTTCGCAGCGTTGTACGAGCGTTATGTGGATCGGATGTATGCATATTTCTATTATCGAACGGGCGATCTGACGGACGCGGAGGAATTGACCTCCCGCTTCTTTTATCGCCTCATCGAGCGTTTGCACCTGTTTGAGGACCGGGGAGCCCCTGTCTCTGCGTGGTTGTACCGGATTGCCCACAATATGCTGGCGAACTGGCAGCGTGATCGCTCGCGGCGCAAGGAGATCTCCCTGGACGCGGTTGTGTTCAAGCGGGCGGAATGGCTCAAACCAGAAGAACAGGTGATGGCCCGGGAAGAGCAAGAGCATGTTTTGGCTCTAGTGCGGGAGCTGCCTCCGGAGAGACAGCAGTTGCTCTACTTGAAATTTGTCGAAGGGTTACCGAACGCTGAGATCGGCCGCATCATGGGCCGGACGGAGGGAGCCATCAAGTCCCTTTATCATCGAACCCTGGTGGCCTTACGTAACCGGCTGCAGCAGCAAGAGGAAGAGTGATATGTGGCAGGTGGTTGTCGATTCCACCATGGATTTACCTGAGGGGGACGCCGATCGTTACGGGATTACAGTGGTTCCTATTCACATCCATTTCGATGGAGAGTCGTTTCTCGACCAAATTACTCTTTCAGAGGAAGCTTTCTATCGCCGCATTGAGCGTGAAGGGGTCATCCCCAAGACGTCCCAACCATCCGTGGGCGAGTTCGTGGAGGTGTATCGCAGGTTGGCTCAGAGAGGGGCCGAAGCCGTCCTCTCCGCCCACATTTCGTCCCGTCTGAGCGGTACCTGGGAGTCGGCCAAGCAGGCGGCAGCGCTTGTTGCTGAGGAGATCCCGGTCGAGGTGTTCGACAGTTATTCTGGGTCGGGCGGGTTGGGGTTTATGGCTCGGGAGGCGTCCCGTATGGCCCAACGAGGAGCGTCGCTTGCGGAGGCGCTGGACCGTCTGACGTGGATGCGGGAAACAATGCGCATTTATCTGATGTTGGACAATCTGAAGTTTGCCCAGATGAGCGGACGTGTGACGTTTGTGCAACACATGGCGGCTTCTTTGCTGCGCCTCAAGCCCATCGTGGCCGTGCGCGAGGGCCGCTTGGAGCAGGCGGACAAAGTACGCACGCTCAGGCGAGCTTTGGAGCGACTGGTAGGCCGGGTGGCGGAGGAGTACGGGAGTGTACCTGTCCACGTGGCCGTCATGCACGCTCGTGTCCCGGAACGAGCGACCGCGTTGTTGCGCCTGGCGGAGGCTCGTTTGCGGGTCGCGGACAAAATGGTGACGCCCCTGGCCACCTCTATTGCCGTTCACTTTGGGCCAGGGACAGTGGGGATTGTGGCGTATCCGGCGGAGTGAGTATGATGAAGAAGCGATCTTCACGAGAAAACTTACTGGCAGAACACGCGCAGGCCCTGGTGGCGGGGGATGAAGGGAGGCGGATACGGGCACGGCTTCTGGCGCGTGGCTATCCCGAAGTGTTGGCGTTGATGGACGTGGCCGAGCGTCTTCAAAAGAGCTATCGGTCCTTGCGGGCTCCGGAACATTTTCGCGCCCAGTTGCGTGATGAGTTGATCGCGAATGTGAAGCATCGTCAAATTGTCCATTTTGAACATAGAACCCTTCGTTCGACGCGCACGTATTGGCTGTTAGGAGCCATTGCTTCGCTCCTCTCTGTGGCTGCGGGAGGAGTGGGGTACTATTTGCATCACCGTTCACAGGCCGCGTCTTGAGGCGTAGGGAGGCTCGAGAGCGCAATCAATGGGGTTGGATTGAACAAACCTGTCCCGTGGGTGCCTTTAGGCCCTTCGGCCCAAGAGAGGTGTGCGTCCAACGTGTTACCGACCCAACGACCTCACATGAGGAGGAACATGAACCATGAGCCGATATAGTCGTATCACCGGGTGGGGCATGTATGTACCTGAACGTCGGTTGACGAACCATGACCTGGAACAAATGGTTGACACGAGCGACAAGTGGATTGTGGAACGGACGGGCATTCGCGAGCGTCGCATCGTGGGACCGGGAGAGACCACGCGAACGATGTCGGTTGCTGCGTCTCGCCGAGCCTTGGAGGTGGCGGGCATTGCTCCTTCGGACCTGGACCTAATTATTGTGGCCTCATCGTCGCCGGATCACTTGCTTCCTACGGTGGCCACACAGATTCAAACGGATCTGGGGGCGGATGGAATTCCCGCTTTTGCTTTGGTGGCGGGGTGCACCGGCTTCATGTACGGGTTGGCGACTGCCCATCAGTTCATTGTCTCAGGGGCGTATGACCGGGTCCTGGTCATCGGTGCGGAGACGATTTCCAAAGCGGTCAACTGGGAAGATCGGACGACCTGTGTCCTTTTTGGGGATGGAGCTGGTGCCGTGGTCGTGGAAGCGTCACAGACACCTGGAGGGTTGCTCTCCTTTGAACTGGGAGCAGATGGCAGCAACTGGGACGCGTTGATGATTCCGGCGGGAGGCGTGGCGCATCCTCCTGACCACGAGATGATCGATAAGAAGCTGTATACCATCCGCATGAACGGGCGGGCCGTGTTTCGTTTCGCGACCCGGGTCATGACCGAGGCCACGCGTCGGGTCATCACCGAGGCGGGGCTGACGCCAGAGGAAATCGATCTGCTGATTCCCCACCAGGCGAACCTGCGTATCATCGAATACGCGGCCAAGAAACTCGGCTTCCCCATGGAGAAAGTGATGGTGAACATCCACAAATACGGCAACACCTCAGCGGCGTCGATCCCCCTGGCGCTTGTGGAGGCGCTGGAAGAGGGACGAGTAAAGCCGGGGGACACCATTGTCATGGTCGGGTTTGGGGCTGGTTTGACATGGGGGGCGGCAGTATGGCATTGGCAGCCGGCGTCTCCTGAGGATGAAGCCATCCTGGTCGAGGACTGGCCGCTCCCGCAAGCGTTGCAATCGGGGCTACGGCAAGTACGCTCTCGGGCCTGGAACACCCGTGTGGCCATATCGGAGAAAGCCTCTTTGGCGCTATTGCCCCTCTATGCCTGGACCCACAAGCTACGCAAGAGCGTCTCCTTGCCCCAAGTGCCGCTACCCAAACTACCAACTTCGAGGAAGGAACGGAAGTAGCGTTTCGCGAGGGTGGGGAGCCTTTCATGATTCCCCACCCTTCATGCTCCGATTTTGATCCCATTTCTGCTTCGGGATATACTTTTGCTGGTGTTGCGTCGCGCCCCCGTAGCTCAGCAGGACAGAGCAGCGGGTTCCTAACCCGCGTGTCGCAGGTTCGAATCCTGCCGGGGGCGCCTGGATCGATTTCACGTGAGAACAGAAAGGCACGATGAGAGTGGTTCAGAGTCTCCTCCCCTTTCCTGTTTCTCGGTTATTTCGACCTCACTTGCGATGCCGAATCGTTTCCATATCCTCGAGCTATCATCCTCCGCCTTCCGCAGGAACCTGTCCATGCGCAAAATGTTCATCATAGGCTGGACCAGAGATATTTTGCCGTCTCATTGTGGAAGGTCTTTGCACGCTTGGGGACATGTAAGAGAGGAGCAGCATCGCTGTGTCCAGGTTCAACCGCGGATGATAGCTTTGTTCACACTGACACTACTGGCCTCGCCGTCATCATCCTCCGCATGCTGTCCTTCGACCGAAATTATGGCCAACTGAATTTGCCCACTGAATGGAGGAACGTCTCTTTGAGGCCGATTGCAGAACCTGTGCATGCCCTTACGGTTAGAGAAGGTTTCCCCAGAGGAGCGACAGGCTGAATTCGATATTGCTCATAGTTACCTACAGCATTACCTCCGTTCACGTCATCCATTAGTACGTGTGAGCGCAAACTGTTTCCTCTGGTGGTGCCATCTGCAAGTGAGATAGTTCGGATCATGGAGAACACGCCATGCTTGTCCATTCGTGAATCCAAATTGGTCCTCTTGGACCGGGATGTCCTTATTCCACTCCACCAGGCAAAAGGCACTACGACCCGTTTGGATAAGGATGTCGCACCACACCGAGACTATCTCCTAACGTTTTGTCATCCAATGGGCTGATGTTGTATTATAGCACTGACTATACAATAGCCTTGTATTCGTGTTAAGTTCTATATGGAACCCTTCCAAATCCCCGATTTTGAAGGAGAGTGCTCCAATGCTTGACTGGTGGAAACGACGACAAGAACGCAAGGATTTTGAACGTCAGGTCCAAGCTCGTCAGGGACGTGCCCGCATGAAGCGTCATATCACCCGCCAGCGCCAGATGCTGGGCAAGCTCCGTGAGATGATGCGTCGTGCCCTTCTTCTCAAGGACGACCGACAGTTTCGTACCCTCGCCAAACAGTACATATGGACTCAATTGGATATTCGGCGATGGGAACGCAATCTGCTGGCTTTTGACAGCCTTGAGGCTCGGCGAGATCAGGTCAAGGCCACTCGCCAATTCCTGGAATCCATGCAAGCTATGTCCAAATCCATTTTGGCCAACGCCGACCCTGCGGAACTGGCACGCATGGAACAGGACCTCCAAATGGCGCTCACACGTGCACAAACGATGGAACAGTTCTTAGATACCATGATGGATGCTATTGATGAATCAGTTTTCGGCATGGAGGGATTGGATGAGTTGGATATGGGGAAGGCCATGGAAGCGTTAGCTAGGGATCTGCTCGCCGACATGAACCATGAAGCAGTCTCCTCTTCCGTAGAAAGTGCAGGAGTTCGGGCCCTTGCCGATGAGCCCTCAAGTGCCCTGGACCAGCAAATTGACGAACTCATTAAGCACCTTGAAGCTGAATTGCGCAATCAGGGCAAGCAGGGGCAATAGCCATGAGCGGCAGTGTCAACTTCTTCCTGGGTGAGGCAGAGCATCACCTGCAGTTGGCGATGGATGCGTCCGCACGGCAAGAATGGAACGCGGCCCGACGACATTATCTCTTTAGCGCATTGTATTTTCTTCGTGCCGCAAAAGCCTCCCGTTCGGAAAGCACCAAGGAACAACGGCTGCAACAAGCCA
>CAZAQA010000016.1:0-79232 GCA_964487375.1 uncultured Anaerolineae bacterium
ACACACTTCCCACTCCCCCACTCCCTATTCCCCCTCCTCTATCCCCGTAATCCGTATTCCCGCGCCCTTCACCTTGTAGCGCTTGTTGATGCCGATAAGCACCGCTGTCAAGCCCTCCACTACCACTGCGTTGGCCAGGGGACCGGCGTCGATGCCCCGCATGCCCGCGGCCTCGGCCAGCGCGATAGCGACCTGCTTCGCGGCTTTATCATCCCCACACACGAGCACGTCACAATCAATATCGTGGTCGGGATTCTTCAGGTGAGCTGCAGAAATGTTCTGAAACGCAGCCACCACCTTCACCCCGTTCCCAAGGAATGCCTGCGCCTCCTGAGTCGCCGAGCCTCCCTCTGGGATGTAAACCACGGTCACGTTGGGTGGCTTCAAAGGCACGGTCACGTCGATGAACACCTTGCCCTGGACCTCGTCCTTGATTTGAGCCAAAGTCGCTTTGTGCGCGCTGTAGGGCACAGTGAGGACAACCACCTCTCCCTCACGCGCCGCGGACGCGTTGTCCGTGCCCCGAATTGTGCTAACCCCGGCCCGCTCGTTGAGTTCCGCGGCCACCCGTGCGCCCTTTTCCGCACTGCGCGAGCCGATGATGACCTCTTGCCCGGCCCGCGCCCAGCGCATGGCCAGTCCTGAACCTTCCTTTCCTGTCCCACCAATGACGGCAATACGACGACTTTCCTCCATGTATCGACACCTCCGAAATAGATATGGATTGGACCGCAGGCAGCAAACGAAAGTCTGTCGTTTACTCCTTATTCTTTTTATATGCGGTTACGCTCAAGGGGACGCCGAACACCCAGAGGACCCCCAGCAAGTGCAACACCAGGCGGGGCCAGCGGACCAGAAAACGCCAGCGGAAATCAGACCAGTACAGATCACCTGCCGCCGCGGTAAAAGAGAGGGCAAACACCGATCGATACCAGGCGGCTGAAGGGCTCAGTGCAGCCAGGGCAATCAGCCAGGTGGCATACCAGGGTCGCCAGTTGGACGCGAAGAGGCCAATCAGCGCAGCCAGCACAGCCAACCAGCTTTGGACCAAGAGGAATGCTGAACCCCTGGAGGGAGATCCACTCGGGGAGCGGTAAGAGCGCCAGGCCCACAGCCCCGTGGCCCCGTAAGCCAAGAGGAACAGCACCCGCGCCAGGGCCTGAACCCGAACGAAAGGAGATGGAACCTGTAAGGCCATGGCTGCCAGGATGAGTAAGGCCTGAAAGGAACGTCCTGCGCTGTCTGATTCCCGCAACGCCTGCCAGGCCTGTGGATTGGGCCAGAGAAAGGGGACGAAGGCCAGGCCGGTCAGGCCCACCACCAGGGCCACACCTAGGGAGTAACGCAGCCGTTCCCGCCAGGTCTCCCGACGGGCCATCCCCCACAACCAGAGAAAAGGCCAGAGAAACACCGGAGTCACCTTGACCAGCACGGAGAGTCCCATGGCCGCGTGTCCCCCTATCTCCCGTCCCCGGAGGCTTAGCCACAAGGATAGCAGCAGGAACGTCAACATGAGTCCATCGTTGTGCCCGTTCCCAACCAGTTCCAGGAGCACCAGCGGATTCCAGGCGAAGAAGAGCAAGCGCCAGACGCGTCCCCAGTCCTGCGGCCACAGGTACCCCAGCAAACGGTTCAACAGCCAGACATCCGCCCAATAGGCGAGGACGGCCATGACCTTCAGGCCCAGAACATGGAGCAACACCCGCTCCGGGCCGGCCAGCAGGCCGGGCAAGGCCGCGACCATCTCCCACAGGGGGCTGTACCCAGAGGTCGCCGTGCCCCACTCTCCGGTCAGGTGAATCCACGGGTCTTGGGGAAATTGGGCAGGGGGAACCAGCAAGGGGTTTGCTCCATGAAAGATCCAGATGCGCGTGTGAACGAGGTAAAGGAAGATGTCAATAGCGTAGATCGGGTAAAGGAAGAGCAGGGTGAGAGCGAATACCACTGCGCCGCCGAAAATCAACCGACGGAAGCGATCCACTTCCCCCTGTAGCAGTCTACCCTGTTTACCGTGCCCAGCCCACATCACCCAGGCCAACCCACCGAAGAGAATGCTGTACGCCCCCAGCAGGAAAGCAATGCTGGTCAATCTATACCCTGTCAGTTTGGCGAAATCCCACGGCGGAATACTCGCGTAGAGGCGAGGCAGAGGAAACGACAGAGAGAGGGACAGATAAAACAGTTCTGCCAGAATCCCGATGCCCACCAGCGCGTTCATCCTGCTCAGGTGTGGCAGCAACACTTTGGCCCTGCGCGAGGCCGGCGTTACGGAAGAGTCCCCCATCTACGCTCCACTCAGTTCCAGAAACCGTCGCCAGGTTTTCTCCGCTGCTTCACGAACCCCGGCCATAATCTCAGGTTCGTCCAGGGTGAGAAGCTCGCGATCTCGCATGAGGAAACGTCCGTGCACAATCGTGGATGTGACCTGAGTGCCGTCGACGCCGAAGATGATGTGCCAGGGCAGGTTGTCCACGGTCAGCGGCGTGGGCGGGTCGTAGTCCAGGAAGATGATGTCCGCGAACGCGCCCGGCGTCAGCTCTCCGACGGTCGCCGGGAAGAAGTGCGTTGCCAGGCGGGCATTGTTGGTAAATTGCATCCTGAACACCTGGTCCGCGGGCAGGGTCCGGGGGTCACGTCGGTGGACTTTGTGCAACAGGTAGGCCACGTGCATCTCCGTGAACATGTTGTTGCTGAAACCGTCGTTCCCCAATACCACCTTCATGTTTCCCCGAAGCATGGTAGGCACATCCGCCACGCCCACTGCGTTGTTCATGTTGGAACGGGGCTGGTGAGACACCCAGGTCCCCGTGTCCCGCAGCACCACCATCTCCCACGCGTCCACGTCGATGGCGTGGGCCACAATAGTGTCTGGGCCCAGGATGCCCCGCTGCTGCAGCCGGTCCACGACGCGCATGCCGTACCGCTCCAGCGAATGGTCTTGGTCGAAGGGGCCCTCGGCCACGTGAATGTGGAAGCCCACATGGCTCAACCGTTGTGCTTCCTCCACGCAGCGGTCCAGGGTCTCATCCGAGAGCGTCATGGCCGCGTGCAGGCCAAAGGTCGCGGCCAGGCGCGGGTGCTTCTCCCAGCGTACTCGCTTGATAAAACGCACATTCTCACGGATGCCCGCCTCGGCCACATCGGGCCCATCCCGGTCGCTGACCTCGTAACAAAGGACCGCTCGCACGCCCGATTCCAACACCACATCAGCGATAACGTCCAGGGAGCCGTCGACAAAGCGATTGGACGCGTGATGGTCGAACAACGTCGTAGCGCCGTGCTTGATGGCATCCACGATGGGTACCAGGGCCGAATAGCGAACACCTTCTTCGTCCAAAGCCCGGTCCAGTTGCCACCACAGCCGGGCCAGGATTTCGGGGAAGTTTTTCATCGGCGGGCCGGGGATGTACATACCCCGGGCAAAGGTGCCGTAAAAATGCGTATGGGCGACGATCAGGCCGGGCATGACAATCTGCCCCCGGGCATCCACCCGCTCCCACTCAGGATATCGCCCGACCAGTTCTTGCGTGGTGCCCACATCCTTGATATACCCCCCCTCGACGGCTACGGCGCCATCCTCGATGATGCGCGGGTTCTCGCCGAAGGGGATCACGCGACCATGGGTGATGATATAACGAGTCGTCATGGTTGATGTATGCCTCCTGGAAAAGCGCTGATATCGTGGGAATCTCATGTGCCGGATGTCGGGTATCTGATATCTGATATCAGGTATCGGGTATCAGGTATCGAGCCCTAGGGAGTGAACAGCAGATTATCCGAGTGTTAACCTTTTCCCTTCCGCAAGGCCCGCTTTTCAGCCATTTTCCGCTGCCAAATTTCGTCAGGTGTCAATCCTTCTTCCATCAGTACCTCTTCCTTTGCCTTCAAGGCGCCGGTCGGACACACGGCCACACAGTTCCCACAGAAAACGCATGTGGTATCTGGCATAGGTGCGTGGAAGAAGGTGTCTACTCGGGAGTAAAAGCCACGCCCGCTTATCGTTAGGGCATAGGTGAACTGAAGGTCATCCGCGCAGGCCTGGACACAGCGCGCACACAGGACGCATTTGTTGTAGTCTCGGACGTAGAAAGGATTGTCATCATAGACGGGAAACTGGCGTCGCTCCCCCTCGGAGAAACGCTCAAGGTCGGCGCCCAGTTCCTCCGCGTAGGCCAGCAAGTCGGGCGCTTCACTCAGGTCCACGGTCGAGGCCAGCAGCTCCAGGATGGTCCGCCGGGCCCGACGCACGCGTTCACTCTCCGTGTGGATAACCGCCCCATCCCTCACCTGGCCCACACAAGAGGGAACCAACGTGCGCGCACCCTCCCATTCCACCACGCAGAGGCGGCAAATGGCGGGCTTTGTCAGGCTCTCGTGCGCACACAAGCGAGGGATATGAACCCCTACCTGTTCCGCGGCCTCAAGAATTGTCATGCCCTGAGATACCGGAACTTGCTGGCCATTTATCGTCACGTGCATACGGCTCTCCTTATGCGCTTGAAGTCACGCGTGCTCGTCCAACAACCCTACTTGCTCATGTCAGCGTTCTAGCTCACTAATCCCATCACCTTCAGGCCACTCATGATGGCATTCCCCGCGGTCTGACCCAATCCACAAATCGACGCGTCCTTCATCGTGGCGTGCAAATCCTCCAGGCGCAACATGTCCTGGTAGCGGATGCGTCCGGACGCCATGCGCTCGACGATATCCAGTTGTCGCCGCGTGCCCAACTGGCAGGGATAGCACTTCCCGCACGATTCGTGGGCGAAAAATCGGGCAATGCGCTTGAGGACGGCCCACATGTCCACTTGATTGTCGATGACCATCACCGCGCCCGAGCCCGGCGACGCGCCCACCCGACGCAAGCCCTCGAAGCTCATGGGCACGTCCAGGTCCTTGGGGGATACGAATGTGCCCGCAGCGCCACCGACGAGCACCGCTTGCAACTTGCCCCCCTCACGCACCCCGCCACCGTACTCCTCGATGAGCTGGCGCAGAGTGACGTTCATGTCCGCCTCGTACACGCCGGGACGTCTCACGGCCCCGCTAACGGAGAACAACTTGGGCCCCGGCGCGCCTTTCGGTCCCCGGGCACGGAACCACTCCGCCCCCCTTAGCACGATGTGAGGGATGTTCGCCAGGGTCTCCACGTTGTTGATAACCGTGGGTTGGCCAAAGAGGCCATGCGTCGTCGGAAACGGTGGTTTCTGCCGGGGTTGTCCTCGTTTGCCTTCGATACTCTCAAAGAGGGCCGTTTCTTCCCCACATACGTAGGCGCCGGCGCCTCGTCGTACGTGAATGTAGAAGGAGAAGTCGGAGCCCAAAATGTGATCCCCTAGATATCCGCCAGCAGTCGCCTGAGCTGTCGCGTTTCGCAATCGGCGGTAAGCAACGGGATACTCGCCCCGCACATAGATGTACCCTTCGCTTGCCCCAACTGCGCGAGCAGCGATGGTCATCGCCTCGACAATGGCGAAGGGGTCCCCTTCCATGAGCACCCGGTCTTTGAAGGTGCCCGGCTCACTTTCGTCGGCGTTGCAGACCACATACTTGGGCGTGCGTTCCTGGCGAGCAACCCCCTCCCACTTGACGCCGGTGGGAAAGGCCGCGCCACCTCGCCCGACCAGGCCGGCCGCTTTCACCTCCTCAACGATGTGCTCTGGAGAGTAGAGGAGGGCCTGACGCAACGCTTCGAATCCTCCGGCGTTCAGATAATCCTCCAGCCGGGTGGGATCGATGTGTCCAACACGACGTAGAAGCACGGGTTCGGACATAAAGCCTCCCAGAAAGTGCTTGAACACTGTAGATGAAGGAATGACTACTTGTCGCCCTTTGCTGCTTCGAGAACACGCGCGACGTCCACAGGCGCCATCGGACCATACGCTTTCTCGTTCACCGTCATGAAAGGTGCACGCTCACAGTGTCCCAGGCAGGGATGTACCTCCAAAGTGAACTGGCCATCAGGCGTCGTTTCACCGGGCTCAATACCCAGATAGGTCTTACAGGCGTGAAGAACGGCTTCGCTGCCCTTGACAAAACAGGGGATATCATCGCACACACGCACGACCACACGGCCAACGGGTTTTTCGTACAACAAGGTGTAGAAAGTGACGACCCCGTAGACGTCAGCAAGGGGCACATGCAGTCCCTCGGCCACGCGCTGACTGACCTCGGGAGAGAGCCAGCCAGTCGTCTCCTGGACCTCCTCCAGGCAGGGAAGAAGTCCAGCCCGTCCCTGAGGGGCCCAGCGGGCAATAATGGCATCTACAGGATCGATTGGCACCTGATTCTGATTGGACTCGCTCATGTGCGTCCTCCCATAGCCAGGGGGTATGTTCACTCATTGTACCACAGACTCTTCAGTCAGGCACAGGAAAGAGGCCCCGCACTTTCTCACTCTCTCGGAGCAACCCAAGCCAAGAGGTGGGCCGTTTCTTCTAACGGCGTTGCAAAAGTAAAGAGAGCAACAATAAAGATACTGACCCGGCCAGCATCAGAGCAGAAATCGCGTTCACCTCCGGGGTAACGCCCAGGCGAATCATGGAATAGACACGCACCGGCAGGGTTGTCGACCCCGGTCCCGAGACGAAGAAGGTGATGACAAAGTCATCCAGAGAAAGGGTCAAAGCCATAAGCGCTCCGGCAATGATGCCGGGCATGAGCAAAGGGAGTGTGATAAACCGAAACGTACGCCACTCGTCTGCCCCCAGATCCATGGCCGCCTCTTCCAGGCTGCGGTCCATATCGGCCAAACGAGCGCGCACGACCACAGAAACGTAGGCGATATTGAAGGCTACATGGGCGATCAGAATTGTGTAGCGGCTGAGGGATACACCCAGAACGACGAAAAAGAGCAGGGTAGAGATGGCCATAACGATGTCAGGGATGATGATGGGCAGATAAAGGGTCGCGTCGAAAGCCAGGCGTCCCCGAAACCTACCGAACCGTTCCAGAGCGAGCGCGGCCAGCGTCCCGAAAATCGTCGAGAGGACCGTAGACCAAAAGCCCACCCACAAGGTGACTTCCACCGCCTTGCCGATGGCACGGTCATGCATCAGTACCTGATACCAGTGAAAGGTGAACCCCGTCCATACGGCTCCTCGACGGCTGACGTTGAAAGAATAAATCACCAGGATCACAATAGGGGCGTAGAGGAAAAGGAGCAAAAGATAGGCGTTGAGGTGCAGGGCCTGCTCACCGAAAGAAAGGCCGGTCAGGGCGCGCAGGGACCGTACTCCCTGGTAAGAGCCCACCGACACAGCCAAAGTAGCAGCCCCCCCCGTCGTGAGTCCTGCAAGCGTCCCCCACTTCAGGCCCGCGTAGAGCAGGCCCATGATCCCACCGAGGACGAGGAACAGGGAAAAGGCCAGGGTCAGCCAGTGCCATGCGGGACGACGCTCTAAGGTTGCGATTGTCACAGAGTACGGCCTCCCGTCCTAAAGTAAAGGAGTGTGGCCAAAAGCATCAAAATCATCAGAATGAATCCCACAGCAGAGCCAAACGGCCAGTCTCGTACCACAAGGAACTGCTGTTGCAGCAAATTGCCTACCATTGTCACCCGTGCCCCCCCCAGCAAATCGGGCGTTACATAGGCGCCCACGGAAGGGATGAAGACGAGAATAGATCCGGCCACAATGCCCGGCATGGTCAAGGGCAGCATAATCTCCCGGAAGGCCCGACGGGCATTGGCTCCCAAATCTTGTGCTGCTTCCATCAAGGACCAGTCAAGCCGTTCTAATGAAGTGTAGAGGGGGAGCACCATGAAAGGCAAGTACCCGTAAAAGAGCCCCAGGAACACTGCCCCCGGGGTAAAGAGCAACCGGAGTGGGTGGTCTGTCCACCCTAGTACATCGATGAGGAACGTGTTGATCACCCCGGTATCGCGCAAAATCACCATCCAGGCATACGTCCGCACCAGAAAGTTTGTCCAGAAGGGGATCATGACCAAAAGGAGGTATGTATTTCGCCGACGCTCGGGCTGGCGCGCAATCCACAGAGCCAGGGGATAGCCGAACAGAAGGCAGAGCACCGTGTTGACCGTTGCCAGCCAGAGGGAACGCCACAAGATGAGCAGGTAGAGGAAACGTCCTCCAATCCGTCCGAAGAATCGGGCATAGTTGTGCAGGGTAAACGTATAGATGACCGTTCCTACGGAACTGCGTTGTCCCAGGCTGACAATGAACATGATGACCAGCGGGAGGAGAAAGAAGAGCCCCAACCAGTATGCGGCCGGCCAGGAAAGCGCCCAGGGCGAACTCGGCCACAGGATGGCCACTTGAGCGCCAGCCACGCCAATGAGCAGAAAAGCCGTCAATACATCTCGGGTCCAGAAGTAATACAAAAGCCCGAGGGCGACAAGGGCCAGGCTACGCACGAGTCCTGCGTTGCGCGCCCACAAGCGACGCCGCCGGGTCCCCCACAAAATGAGTGCATCCACGACAATGAGCAGCAGATACAAGAGGACGGGCAGACTGGACGGCAACCGGTCCAAATGACGTTCCAGAGGCCAAGGGGCCCATCCAACCAGGCCAAAGGTCAGCCAGCGCAAGAGCAACAAGGTCCAGACGACCAGGCTCAAAGAGAAGAGGACCGTCATGCTCTGTTGCACAATATTGCTCACACGCCATTCACGAGATGGACGTGAGCGCAAGGCTTCGATCATGGGCGCAACCTCGTCAGTCAGTCAAAATTCGGGCACTATCCGCGGGCCAGGCAATCCACGCCCGCTCTCCTGGGTGGAAACGACGGATATCTTCCCGGCGTACATTCTGCTCCCGGACAAAAAGCGTCACTTTTGGGGTGACTTCGACCTCATAGCGAGTATCGTTGCCCACATAAACCACGTGGCGAACGATTACAGGGATGCCTTCGGCCGGCTCATCGCTGTAAAGGGTGATCTTCTCAGGCCGAACGGCCAGGATGACAGTATTCCCCGGCGTCACACGGGCATCGGCCATATGTCCGTACACGTGCAAATGAGGAGCAATTTCCAGGGTACCGACTTCTCCTGTAATCGTGAGCAGGCGCGCGGGAATAAAGTTTGTTTCGCCGATGAAATCGGCAACGAACTGATTCGCCGGGTGCTCGTAGATATCTACCGGCGTCCCCACCTGAAGGACCTTGCCCTGATTCATGACCGCAATCCGATCGGACATGGTCAAGGCTTCCTCCTGATCGTGGGTTACATAGATGAACGTAATGCCCACCTGCTGTTGAAGGCCCTTGAGTTCCAGTTGCATCGCCTTGCGCAACTTCAAGTCAAGAGCCCCCAAAGGCTCGTCGAGGAGAAGAACCCGGGGACGATTGACCAACGCACGGGCCAGGGCGACCCGTTGTTGTTGGCCGCCAGAGAGCTGGCGCGGTTTACGACCCTCCATACCCGAAAGGCGAACCATGGCCAGGGCCTCCTCCACCCGACCGGTGAGCTCTTTCCTGGGCAATCCCCCCATACGTAGCCCAAAAGCCACATTCTCGAACACGGTCATGTGAGGAAAGAGCGCATAATTCTGGAAGACCGTATTCACGGGGCGTCGATAAGGGGGGATGCCTGTCATGTCCTGGCCTTGGATACGAATTTCCCCCTGTGTGGGGGTCTCGAATCCGGCGATGAGCCGTAAGGTGGTGGTCTTTCCGCAACCGCTTGGCCCCAATAGGGAGAAAAACTCACCATCACGAATACGCAGGGTCACGCGGTTCACTGCAATGACGCCCGGTTCCTGCTTGCGTTTATCCGTCCCTGGAAATGCCTTGACGACATCGAGCAACTCCACTACGTAGGTCATGGAATGCATCTTACCTCGTGGTGTTGAACTGTGGGATGGTGCCCCGGCCTTCTGGTGTGCTGCTTATTGTACGCGACTGGCCACAAAGTGCAAAAACCGGGGAAGACTTGTTCGTCGCTCGCAAACCATCAAAGTGACGAGTCAGGGTCTTACTGCCCGTCCGAGGGGTTGTTCTCCAGCCGCTATCAGGGTGCGCACCTCGAATGCCAGTCGTCCAAAGGCCGGCGTGGCCATGAGGTCCAACGTGCGTGGGCGGGGCAGAGAAATGGTGACCTCTCCCGCCAAACGACCCGGCCTTGAGGTGATCACCAAAACTCGGTCGGCCACAAAAACCGCCTCCTGAATGCTGTGCGTGATCATCACGGCCGTCTGGCGATGACGGGCCCAAATGCGCAACAATTCCAGGTTCATGCGCTCCCGGGTGAGCGCATCTAAAGCGGCAAAGGGCTCATCCAGCAGGAGAAGTCGAGGGGTTTGAACGAGGGCCCGGGCCAGAGCAGCGCGTTGCTGCATTCCTCCCGAGAGCTGACGGGGATACGCGTGTTCGAACCCCTCCAGGCCGACCAGGTCAATCATCTGCTGGACCCGGAGGCGCATAGCTTCCTCGTCCACGCCAAAAATCTCCAGGGGAAGACGGATGTTCTCTTCTACCGTACGCCAGGGGAGCAAGTTGGTCTTCTGGAACACCAGGCCGATGTCAGGTCGCGGACGGGTCAAGGGCTTGCCATCAAACAGGATATGCCCTGAGGTGGGAATGAGCAACCCGGCCAGGAGGCGCAACAAGGTGGACTTCCCCCCACCCGAAGGGCCCACGATGGCCAGGAGTTCCCTTTCCCGGACCTGGAAACTCACGTCCTCCACGGCCCAGAGCGGATGTTCGTCATCGAAACGGTAGCTGACATGAACTGCCTCGACGAGTGGGCGGGATATTGGTTTACTCCCCATAAGAAGCCTCCAACTGGGCACTAAGGGGGCTCTCGCTGCCGAATTGAGGAGCGAGAGTCCCCTTTAGCCCGGGATCAAAACCCGGCCTGCTTTACAAAATCGTTCGTCGCAATGGTCGTTACATCGACATGCGTTTCCAGAAGTCCCATCGCACGCATGAATGCCTCGGCCTTGTCCCATGTTTCCAAGTCGGTGTGGCCCAAGCGGTGCCCCTTGAGGGGTCGCCACAAGGTCAGCGAACTGTCAAAGACGGCCCGGCTCGCCGCTTCTTGCTCACCGCCCGCCTCCGGCACATGCTTGAGAGCAATCTGAAAGGCCTCGTCGGGATGGTCGAGGGTATAACGAATGCCTCGCAGCATAGCCCGAGTCATTCTGGTTACAAGCTCGGGATCCTGTCGCATCAGGCGCTCGTTGGTCACCAATCCATTCGACGGCAGGTCGATATAATCAGACACTGGGAAAACGGTGACCTTTTCCCCCGCCAAGCGAAGACGGACAGGGCCATTGACCACGTAATCCATCGCCGCGTCTACTTTGCCTTTGCCCACTGCAGCCGCTTGAGTAAAACCAATACTTTCCACCTTGACCTTCTTCTCGTCAATACCGGTAGCGTAGACGATAGCCTTCCAACCTATGTAAGTCGCGCCAAAAGGCCCGGGCACCCCCAAAGTCTTTCCTTCCAAGTCTTTAGGGGTACGGAGCCCAGTCTTAGACAGAGCAAACAAAGCCACCGGGAAACGGGAATACCATTGGGCCACGTAGGTCACAGGTAAGCCCCGAGCCCGCCCCAAAAGGACCTCCTCCCCCGAGGCGATGACAAACGGAATCTCCCCGGCCGCGGTCAACTTGAGAAAATCCGTCTCAAAGCCATGGCGAAATTCCACCTGCAACCCCTCTTTGGCGAAAAACCCCTTGTCTTGCGCCACGTAGAAGGGGGCAAACTGGACGCTGGGAATATAGCCCAGTGCCAGAACCACATGACGCGGGGCCGGGGACGCGGTGGGCGCCGCGATAGGGGCACACCCGCCGAGCACAACGATGAGCAACAAGGCCAACCAGACCACTCGGTACATATGCTTCATTAACTCACCTCCACAAAAGGTTTGATAGGTCTGACACGATCCTCACTCTCAACCACATCTCGAGGAATGCCGTCTGACCGCATAACATGGGAAACGGTGCTTTGTTTCCACTGCAGTTACCCTCTCCATTTGAGTAGATGGGATTCCAGGAGGGTTACACCTGTGTACAAGACCAGAGCAATTACCACCAGCACACCAATGGCCACAAAGAGAAGAGCCGTGTCCAGTGTTCCACGAGAGGTCAAATTGATGAGAAAGCCCAGGCCTTGGTCGGCGGCAACGAATTCACCGACCACCGCGCCGATGACCGCCAAAGCGGTACCGATTTTCAATCCTCCCAACAACACCGGTAAAGCAGCCGGAATTTCCAGCTTGAGGAAGATCTGCCAACGGGACGCGTTCAAAGCCCGGAAGAGTTCCTGATAATCTTCTTCCACTGATCGAATGCCCACCATGGTATTCACCAGCGTGGGGAAAAAGATGGTCAACGCCGCTACCAGCATTTTGGCAAAGACGCCGGAGCCTGCCCAGAGGATAATCAGGGGGGCAATGGCCACAACCGGGACGGCCTGGGCCGCCACCACATAAGGTCCGACCAGCCGCTCCAGAAGAGGTTGCTTGGCCAGAGCGTAACCCAACACTGTTGCCGCGGTCAGCCCCAAGGCCAACCCACCCATAATTTCCACCAGAGTAACTCGCGTGTGACGCCACAACGTTCCGTCCTCCGCCGTGACCACAAACTTGTGGGCCACTTCACCCGGCCAAGGCAAGATGTAAGCGGGATAATGTTGCCAGCGTAGCAACCCCTCCCAAAGGAAGACAAACAGAACCAGGCTCAGCAAGGGAAAGAGGACGTGGGTGAAAATGCTTACAGGTCGACGGTAGCTGCGGGGCAACCAGGTTGACACGTCGTTTGCCCAAGATCGTTCTCGCCAGGTTTTTTGCATCGCCATTCTCTACAACCTCCAATGCCCTCCGAGCCACATGCTCACAAGAGAACAGGGCAAAAACAAGCGCCCCGACGGTCGTGAAAACCATCGGGGCGCACATGCATACGCCGTTGGTCATCCTGCAGATCTAAAAACGCCCCGCGGGATGACCAACGGGGCGTGACACGCAAGAACCACCTCTCCCTACGGGATGAGGCCATTCTGCATCATTTCGCTCTTGCGAACCTTCTCCCATCCGGACTATACCGTCGGCTCCGGACTTTCACCGGATCTGCTGGCACCCCGGTGCGACGTTCTCATCGCTTCGCCATGCCCTTGGGTAGAACATAGCGCCGAGGCCGCTCGCGGGCTTAGGGAATTCTTATCCCCTCACCGCCGGTCGGGAATTGTCCCTCTCAAGGGACGCACCCTGCCCCGAAGGTCCTCATCTATTCACTTGTCTACTGGAAAACACCATAGCAGAAACCTGTTTTCTTGTCAACTCGAGAAGGCTTGATAGCAGCCGCGCCCTCAATCTGAAGGAGGAGCCAAGTCACACGCTCCTCGATAGTCACCCTGGACAGAAAGTCCAGACGGCGGACCCGGACAGTGAGAGATGTAAAGTCCGACGACCGACTCCCCCAGTGAACTTGGGGAATCCGGCGCCGTGGGTTACACTCCCGGCGGGAGATCAACTTTTAATGATAACCTTATCTTAATCACAGACCATGCCGCCGCGTGGTACACTCTCCTCAATAGGATCGGTCGCCCATTCGGAACACCGTGCCCTGCCAGGGCTTATCATACCGACAACACGCGTTCATCACTTTCCTGAAAAAGGTGGACGCAAGAGGGAGATTATGATGAGTAACCAAGAGCGTCAAAACTCGCTTGATCTTTCGGAATGGATGTCATCTCGACGGGCGCGTCTTATTCGCCACGCCGTCTTTCCCCGCCTGGATGGGGTCTTACAAAGGGCGGATCGCATTCCAGTCCCTCGGGATGCCCGATTGGTGCTTTTCAGTGATTGCCACCGGGGGACGAAGAACCGGGCCGACGCCTTCGCTCGAAACGAAGCCCTTTTCCTACATGCTCTTGACTACTATTACCAACGAGGATACACGTACGTGGAGGTTGGAGATGGCGATGAGCTATGGCAAAATAAGAGCTTTCGTGCTATCCAAGAAGCCCACGCACCGGTCTTCGAGCGGTTGCAAGAGTTTCATCGGCAAGGACGTTTACACATCCTCTTCGGCAATCACGACTGTCCCGGCAGCATCTCAGATGACCCGCTTCCTCGAAAAGAAGGGCTGCTCCTGCAGGACGAAGAGAGCGGGGTCGACGTCTTCGTCGTCCACGGGCACCAAGCTGACCCCCTGAGCGATCGACTGATGCCGTTCAGCCGTCTGGTAGTCCGTTACATTGCTCGCTACTTGCGCATACTGGGACTCATCAACTATGAAGTCAAGGACCCTTTAATTACCCTGGACGAGTGGTCAGAGAAGTTGCGTGAGCTTTTTAGCCCAGTCGAAGCACGGCTGATGTCCTGGGCTCAGACCCACCGACAAACGATTATCTGCGGTCATACCCATCGCCCCATGTCAGCACCTTCGACCCGGCTTCCTTACTTCAACACGGGAAGCTGTGTCTTCCCGGACTTTATTACCGGTTTGGAGATGGAGCGTGGAGCTATCCAGCTCATCAAATGGATCCGGGGAGACATGCCAATGCGTGTTCCGGTGGGACGACCGGTCCCCATCCAATCGTTTGCTTGACGTTCCTCCTCACAATGTGAGCCGGGAAACGGACTCATGGCACGGGAAGGAAGAAAAACGCTAAAGCAATGATGAGGAAAACCCCCAAAAGCTGTGCCCCTTCCATCCAGTTGCTTTCCCCGTCCTGAGCAATGAACGCGGCAATGAGTGTCCCGGCACCCAGCGCGGCCAGCTCGAAAGGATGGAACGTCAGGGTCAACGGCTTAGGAGCGATGATTATGCTGATAAAAACCAACAGCGGGGCGACGAACAGGGCGATCTGTGTGGATGATCCCAGCGCGATCCCCAGGCTCAGATCCATCTCGTCCTTCATGGCCACATTTACCGCGACTAGGTGTTCGGCGACATTGCCTACGATGGGCACAATGATAATGCCGATGAAGAACTCTGAAAGACCGAGTCTGGCAATGGTGGGCTCGACCGTCCCCACAAGAACTTCGCTCAACCAGGCTATTGCCGCCGTGGCAAATACCAGAGCTAGCAGAGAGATGCGCGCGTTATCCTTGGATCGATCGGTGGCCACAGGTATCTTAGGGGCATGGCTGGACTCACTGACCAGGCCAAAGAGGAGGCCCAACAGGTAAATCACCACCATCACCATTGCCACACTGCGGCTAAGAAGCTCCACCGCGTGATGATGGGGTTCGATGCTGTGAGCGAAGAGGGTCGGGATGGCCAGGGCAATGACGGAGAGGGTCAACTGGGTGCTGGCCAGGCCGACCTGCGCCCGGTCGAAGTGCTGACGGCCATTGTGGAGTCCCCCCAAGAGGATGGCCCCGCCCATAACCAGAAGGACGTTTCCGATAATAGAACCAGTAATAGAGGCCTTCACCAACGCCGTGAGCCCGGCACGCAAGGCCATGACCGTAATAATCAGCTCGGCTGCGTTGCCCAGGGTGGCGTTGATGACCGCACCTATGCGAGGACCGGTGTATGCGGCCAGGGTCTCCGTCGCGTCTCCAAGCACTTTGGCCAGGGGGATGATCCCGACCACCGAGAGGAAGAAGAGGACCACCGCGCCCCAGTGCAGAAGTACGCCCAGGAGCACCAGAGGCAAAGCGAGCAGCAACAAGAGAATAGAATTTTCCTTCGGGTCAGGCACAAACGGTCCTCCGGCCGAGTATGGATGTTTTCCATTGCCTCTCGATGATACGTGAACGCGTGGGGGATGGCAAGAAGGAGCGAATGCCTGCTTTGGCCCAGCGTAGATAAAAACGACACCCTCACCTGCTCTTGAACACGTGTGGCGACCCTCTGTCCATCGAAGTAGCAGTCGGACGAAAACGAAGGCCGCAATGCTTTCCTCGACAGAGTGGAGGCTGGCAAATCGGCTCCGGGTAGGGATTCATTCCCGTTGTCGCCCTTGCCGGGATAAAAGGATGCACCTTTTGGCGATTCGGCATCCCCCATCTATAATGGCTCACTATGAACGAGCACTTCCAATTCACATACACGCTGGAAAAACGGGAAGGATCGGCTCGGGTGGGGACTTTACACACCCCTCACGGATGTATCCCTACCCCGGCATTTGCCCCTGTGGGCACCCAGGCCGCGGTCAAAACCCTCACACCGGATGAATTGCGCATGCTGGGGGTGGATATCATCCTTGCGAACACGTACCACCTCTATCTGCGCCCGGGCGCGGACCTCATTGCCGAGCTGGGTGGCCTCCATGCGTTCATGGCCTGGGACGGGCCCATCCTCACCGATTCAGGGGGATTCCAAGTCTTCAGCCTGGCGCACAGGCGCCATGTGGACGAGGATGGAGTGACATTCCGCTCCCATATCGACGGATCTATCCACCACTTCACACCAGAAATCGTGATCCACACCCAGGAACTCCTGGGATCGGATATCATTATGCCCCTTGACATTTGCCCTCCCCCTGATCGACGGGCCGAGGTAGAAAGGGCCGTCCAGCTCACCAATCGTTGGGCCATCCGGGCCCGGGAAGCACAGACTCGCACCGACCAGGCTCTTTTCGGCATCGTTCAGGGGGGCATCTATCCGGACCTACGACGCCAGGCCGCCCAGTTTCTGACCGCTCTGGATTTCCCCGGCTACGCGATTGGAGGGCTCAGTGTTGGGGAAACGAAAGGAGAAATGTACCAGACATTGGCCGAAACGGTTCCCTGCTTGCCCGAGGATAAACCTCGCTACCTGATGGGCGTGGGCACCCCGGAAGATATTTTGGAGAGTGTAGAGCGGGGCGTGGATCTGTTCGATTGCGTTTTCCCCACGCGCGTGGCCCGCAACGGAGGATTACTGACTCACCACGGGCGCCTGAACATTCGTAACGCCCGATTTGCGCGTGACCCCCATCCCATAGAACCCGATTGCACCTGCTATACATGTCAGCGCTTTAGCCGGGCCTACCTGCGCCATCTGTTCAAGGCGGCGGAAACCTTGGGGCTCCGCCTGGCCACGATCCACAATCTCCACTTCATGCAGGAATTCATGAGAGACATCCGCCAACACATTCAAGAGGGACGCTTCCGGGCATTCAAAGAGAATTTCCTGACCCAATATCGAGTGAGTGACCAAAAAGCGCGCCACAAAAACAAGAGCGCTTATCTGCTACGCCAGCGCCAGCGAGGATGATCCAGGCGGAGCGCGCACGCCATCATCTTCCGAGGAAAGATTACCCCTGCGTGCTGCCGGAGAAAATCGAACGATAAGCCGGAAAAGGAAACGACCGATGGCCTTCCAACGCATTGAATCCGACACATTGTTTGACCTCATCCGCTGGGACGAGCGAGGACTCGTTCCGACCGTCGTCCAGGATGCCGACACGGGCGATGTCCTTACTCTAGCCTATATGAACGAAGAATCCCTTCGCCGGACCCTGGCCACAGGAGAAACCTGGTTCTGGTCGCGAAGCCGCCAGACCCTTTGGCATAAGGGCGAGACCAGCGGGCACACGCAACGGGTCGTGGAAATTCGCCTGGACTGTGACGGAGATGCTCTCGTCGTGCGGGTACACCCCCGGGGACCGGCCTGCCATACCGGCCATGCCAGCTGCTTCTATCGCGGCGTCCCCGTGGAAAGGAGGGCAGTGCCCTCGCCTCCCCGTCTTACCAATTGAGGTCGGGTATCAGGAAGCATTGATAAGCCCTAAGAGGAAACCATCGCCAAGGACGTATCTTGCCCGGATATGTTATAATTTAAGAAGACGACGATATGCCCTACTAGTACTCGGTCAAGGGACATCTGATATAAAAGCAACCCCGCTAAAAGGTTGGGGGCTACTGAATTCATTTGCTTGTACGGCCACGGGTAGACGAAGGTAGCGCTTTCGCCTACCCGTTCTTGGGGGTCCTGGTTCAGGAAAGTCCATGGTTTACCCATCACTCCGTAATTGACCAAATACTCGAGTGTTCAACAAATCGCGACGAGGGTGACCTTTCTCAGATGGGTTTCTTGCGCACGCGAGTCGGAGAAGATTGAAATCCGTAGTCTCATGGCCAGAGCAAATCGAGAAGGCGTCTATGGCATCAGAATCTACATCCCCTATATCACCACTTGCTATCGTGGCGAAGTTAAACCAATTGGTCGCGTTACGAGGCGTTCGGGCGTTCTGGGCTGAGGTCGTCGCTTGGCTGCGGGAGATCACTCGGGCAGAGGTGGTCAGCCTAATTTATGTGGATACCCATTTCATCCGCCTGACGGAGGGGTCCCTCTCTCCCACAGTGGCGGAATATTTGAAGCGTTGGGAACAGCAATGGAATTCCGAAGGTGAAGAGGCGACGGACAAAGGGGCCCACGCGTTTCACATGGCCCAAGAGAATGTGACTGAAGGCGGGCAGCGCCTTATTCATGTGCCTTTGATGGCCGAGGGGCGATCGGTGGGCAGCTTGACCTTTGTTTTTCACGATGCTCGCGCTGCTGAAAGAGTCTATCATCCAACGATGCAGACATTACTAAGGACTCTTGCGAACATGGCGACTCTCCAAGACAGCTTGTTGGCCAATCAGGAACGGTTGGACCAAGTCAGCCTTTTTTACCAGATAGGTCAAAGTCTGGCCTCCAGCCTGGATTTGGAACGGATTTTACAGGAGACCATTGAACTCACCACGGTCATCCTTGATGTGGAAGCGGCCACGCTGTTCCTTCTGGACGAAGAGCGGAGTGAACTCATCTTCGCCATCCCCACCGGAGAAAAAGGAGTCATGCTCCAGCAATTCCGCATTCCGCTCGATCAAGGCGTGGCCGGGTGGGTGGTGCGTACAGGCCAGCCCGCGCTAGTTAATGACGTTCGACAAGACCCACGATTTTTGCAACAGGTAGATTCCAAGACCGGCTTCACAACCCGGAACCTGCTGTGCGTTCCTCTCCAGTACCGCGGTCGGATTACCGGCGCTTTAGAGACGGTGAACAAGCGTTCCCCTGGCGGGTTCACAGGTGATGATTTGCAGTGGCTAACCATGTTGTCGACTCAGGCCGCGATTGCCATAGAGAATGCCCGCTTGTATGAGAACCTGCGTCAGGAACGTGACCGCATTATCGCCATCCAGGAAGATGTGCGACATCGCTTGGCCCGGGCGTTGCACGACGGGCCAGCCCAGAGTCTAGCTCGTATCCTGCTGGACCTGGATTATGCCAAGCGTTTGTTCGAGAAGAAGCCAGAAGAGGTCCTTTCTATTTTAGACGAGATCGAAGATCTGGTGCGTCACACCAACCGAGAAGTGCGGCATTTCCTTTTCGAGCTGCGCCCGGTCATCCTGGAAACGCGTGGCCTGGTGGCTGCCTTGGAGTATCATTTGCAGCAATGGCGAGACTCGGAGCAAATTCCTGTCGAGCTGGAAGTGGACGCTTTTCCTCAGGACGTGGATACAAAGGCCGCGGGGATTATCTTCAGTATTGTCCAGGAGGCGTTCAATAATCTGCGCAAGCACGCACAGGCCCAGCATGTCTGGGTCCGACTTTCTCGACAAGACGGAACGCTCCAGGTGGATGTCGAGGACGATGGCGTGGGATTCGACGTGGATCATGTACTGGGTGCGTACGATGAGCGTAGCAGTTGGGGGTTGTTGAATATGCGGGAACAGGCTGAACTTCTGGAGGGCACGCTTGAGATCCTCTCTCCCTCTCCCCGCCTGCAGAAGGGAACTCTGGTGCGTCTCACGCTCCCCTATGATCGAGTACGACGCCAGGAAGGGAATGAGGGAGAAGAATACGGGGAAGAGAAACTTCAGTGAAAAGGGTAAGGAGGTGAGACGTACATTCCATCTATTGTTGTCTGCAAGGGACTGTTCTTGTAATCAAATGCAGGATTTAAAGAATCCTTTGGCCTATACCATTGGACCGAAATGTAGTTTATAGTAGGTATGGGTAAAGCAACACACTCAACATCGTTGCCTACATAGCTGAAGGAGGTGCGTTGTGGAAATGAATACGACCTTGTTTTTGGCGTTGATCGTTGGTCACTTGCTTGCCGACTTTCCCTTGCAGACGGATTTTATCTACAAACTGAAGATAAGAGGGTGGTATGGAATCATACCCCACGCTCTTGTCCACATTGGCGTTCTTGCTCTCGTTCTGGCGCAGCCGGATCATTATTGGCCCCTTCTGTTTACTGTGTTCTCGGCCCATTTCTTTATCGATTGGGTGAAGCTGAGACTCCGTGTTCCTGTGGAGAGTTTTGGTTTCCTTGCTGACCAGTTGTTCCACGTGGCGAGCTTGCTGGTTATCACCATGCTTTTCCCTCACGTACAGGTTATCCTGCCGGTAGGAGTGTTGTCCGTTGTGCTCGGTTATGCTTTGATCCCCGCTTTGCTCATGTTGGCCTCTATCGCATCCCGGGACGCGCGTGCCTTGACGGCGACGGGGCCCTATGAGATGGGGTGGAGCCACCGTTTTCTCGAGCTCTCGCACGTGTTAGGATGGCCCCTTGTCGTGGCGGTTCTTCTCATTCAGGTGGTCCATTTCCTCTGAGATCACAGGTACCGGCGCCTCAGGGGAGAGGACAGCCGCGAAAAGAGAGAGAGAAGAGATGAAACGGCATTGGGTGCAGTAGGGAGAAGGAACCAGACCCAATGCCGTTTGACCTAGAAGCAAGCGGAGCCGCGAGCATCCATTGAGCCTCTCAAAGCTCTTCCAGAGGCACGGTCATGCCCAGGATGTTGTACCCGGCATCTACATAAATGACTTCCCCAGTGACACCCGCCGCCCAGTCGGAAAGGAGCCAGGCAGCCGTGTGTCCGACATCGAGCTGGGTCACGTGGCGCCGCAGAGGAGCCACTTTGGGAAAATAGGCATACATTTTGCGGAATCCTGCCACTCCTGAGGCGGAGAGTGTCTTGATCGGGCCGGCAGAAATGGCGTTCACGCGAATGCCACGGGGGCCCAAGTCATAGGCCAGATAACGCACACTGGCCTCAAGGGCAGCCTTGGCCACGCCCATCACGTTATAGTGGGGTGCTACCTTTTCCGAACCGTAGTATGTCATGGTGACAATGCTGCCTCCTTCGGTCATCAGAGGCGCAGCAGCCCGGGTAAGCGCGACCAGGCTGTAGACACTGATATCCATCGCAATGTGGAACCCGTCTCGCGATGTGTCTACATAGGTACCATCCAGATCCTCGCGTGTGGCATAAGCGATCGCGTGGACCAAGAAGTCGATATTGCCATACACCTCTTTGGCCTTGACAAAAGCTCGCTCGATCTCCTCGTCGTTGGTGACATCGCACTTCTCGACATAACGGGCACCGATCTGTGCAGCCAGGGGGCGGACACGGCGTTCTAGGGCCGGTATGGCGTATGAAAGGCCGACATCGGCTCCTTCTTCGGCCAGGACCCGGGCGATGCCCCAGGCGATGCTGTACTTATTTGCGACCCCGAAGACAAGTCCTTTTTTCCCATCGAACAAACCCATAGGTATTCCTCCTCCTTGCCTGAATAGTTTGTAATGTCGTCCTCCCCCCGGAGATACTTGTACCGCTGAGTGCCCCCCGGAGTAGGTGTGGGACCAGAACGCCAGCCAGTTTCGTCTCTCGGGAACGGTGACAGTTTTAGGGACACTATCTTTTTGGCTGAGAGGTGGAACAGATTTCCGACCTGAACCCAAGTTCGTCTTTTCAAGACGAAAACGTGCCCCCTCGAATGTCGGAAAGCCAGGGCTTTCCATGGATGGCCCTCACTCGTAAGAACACCAATAGCCTGGTCATGGTACGCGAGTCCTCGAGCTCTCCTCTCCCGCCATTGCTCGTCCGTTGCGGACTCTGAGGGATGGCTGGGTTGTAGGGTGAAATCGAGTGCTCTTCTGCCGGGCACACGACCGTTTCGCCAATAGCCTCGCGCGGATCTTTGCCCCTAGTGTCGCTGAGAGGGCATTAGGCGTCTGCACAACGGGAGCGTTCGTGCTGTGGACCGTATGACAAGCCCCCTCGGCCTTCATGCATCAAATATGCCACATTCACGGCCTCGCGTCAAACAGGCTTTTGCTAGCGATGGGGTCGTTTCGCACCGTTCAATGGACGCAAGGGGATCCGGTGGTCGAGAGGAAAGCGACACAACCTACGACTTCCTCACGTAATCTGGCAGCAAAAGTGGACTGCGCAGTTGGGCCTTTTGCGAGCGGGCAGAAAATGCGTCCAAGTGTCGCGTGGTCAGTGCCCCGAAAGTAGTCTCTCGAGCTCGTTGCGCGGCCATCTTGCCCACATGTCGACCAAATGTGAAGATCTCCAGTAAAGCGTTTCCCATGAGACGATTGCGTCCGTGGACTCCTCCCACAACCTCGCCTACCGCAAACAGGTTGCGTACAGATGTCTCCCCCTGGCGATCGATGATCAAACCGCCGTTCTGGTAGTGCAACGTCGGATAGACTAACACGGGGTGTTTCCGGATGTCCCACCGGAAACGTTGAAACTGGCGGAACATGGCCGGGAAGCGCCTTTTAAGATAATTGCTTCCTCTGAGTTCCTCGAGAACAGGGATATCGAGCCAGACTCCGCAGTCCCCGTTCTCTAATACAAGTCCGCGGCCCTGGCGGCATTCTCGGATAATGGCGGCGGCCACGAAATCACGCGTCTCTGTCTCATCGACGAAACGGTCGCCCTGGGCGTTGACCAAGTGCCCCCCTTCAGAGCGGATCGCCTCCGTGACCAGCAATCCATACATTTGTCGGGGATAGATGGCGCCGGTCGGGTGATACTGGAAGGAATCCAGGTCACGAATGTGGGCGCCCGCCCGATAAGCCATCACCAACCCATCGCCAGTCGCTCCATAGTGATTACTGGTGGGAAAACCACCGATGTGCAACCGTCCGCTGCCCCCTGTGGCCAGGACCGTCACCTTCGCCCCAACCGCGAAGAAGCGCCCGTTGTCGTAATCCATGAGCACGGCCCCGGTGCAGTGGCCGTTGGTGTCCGTCAATAACTCTACGGCAGGCGCCAGTTCCACGACTTGCACACGCCTTTGCCGCAGTTCATCGATCAGATTGCGCGTGATCTCCAGGCCGGTATAGTCCTTGGCAAAAACCACCCGTGGATGGGAGGTCCCCCCGGCCTTACGCAGCAGAAACTCTCCCGCTTCATCTTTGGAGAACAGAACGCCGATGTCTTCCAGCCAGGCAACGGCCTCTGGTCCCTTCTCCACGAGAAAGCGTAAGAGAGTGCGGTCGTTGACGCTTCCTCCCCCCCTGTAGGCGTCCAGGAAATGGTTTACGGGAGAATCCTCTTCGCCAAGAGCCACCTGAATCCCACCCTGGGCCATAATAGTGTTCGAGTCCCCCAGGCGTAATTTGGTAGCCAGCAGGACCTTGGCGCCGGCATCATGCGCGAAAATGGCCGCGGTGATGCCTGCTCCTCCTCCTCCAATAACCAAAACATCGGCCTGATGATGAGGGACGAACGTGCGTTCCTCCTCCGGTAGGATGGTTGGAGCTTCCAGAACTGCTGCGATTTCCCGGGCGACCCGTGCCCCCGCGTTGGGCCCGTTTTGGAGATAAGTAAAGTTTTCCTCCACGTAGTCAGGATGATAGCGGCGCAAGCATGCCTCCTTTTCCGCCGAGGAGTGATGGGGGCGTCTCTCCCGGAGCCGTCGAGCGCGCGTGGAGGAGACTAGGCTAATGCTATCCCAAATCGGCGAAGAGCTTTTTCCAGTCATTTTCGTACATTCCCCCTTGGATCTCCTCAATCCGTCGACGCAGTCGTAGCGATGGTTTTCGAGAAAGCTGTGCGTATTGTCGGCGCACGTACCTGGCAATCAGATTGGGAGCGATGTCGGCAGGACATTTCATCGCACAAAGGCCACAGTTAATGCAGTCGAATGACCAATCCACAGTCGTCGGAAATTCTCCGTTATCGGCCTTGAGGACATAGCCCATCACGTTTAGATTCTGCGGGCAGACCTTGTTGCACACCCCGCAGTGAATGCATCGTTGAGTGTCTGGGTAGACCTCCAGGAGCAACTCTTGTTCGCTTTTCACGGTTTGGGCGTAAATGGTGCTTTCCTTGGCCGGGAAGAAGGGAATCTGGGCCAGGCTCATGCCATCGAGAACCCGAGTCTGACAGGCTAACCCCACATGGAGCTTATAGCTCTCATCGGGCAAGCGATACACGGTAGCACAAGCGCCGCAAAATCCCCCTAAACATCCCACACCACGAATGGTCTTGTGTCCCACGTACCAGAGTGCCTGCAAGATGGTCAGGTCTCCTGGAACCTCATAGGTTTTTCCCATGATGTCGATGTGTACCATTGTCTAACACCTCCCTGTCTAATACCTCCCGGAAAACATCTGGAATGTCTTCCAGAAAATCCACCACGTGTACCCCTGCTTCCCTTAGGCGGCGAATTTTGTCAGCCGGGCTGCCCAGTCCATGTTCGATAACCACGCCACGGTGTCCTAAGATTGTGCCTTCCGGCAAGGCGTCGATGAATCTTCCGGCGATATAGGCCACCAGCGGCTTGGGGTAGCCTTGGTTTCGGATCCACTCCGCAGCTTCTGCTTCGTAAGCCCCGCCCGGTTCGCCGAATAACAAAACCCCTCGCGTCTCTTCGTCTTCAGCAAAAAGGCGTAATATATCCACGAACGATGAAAAAAGGATGCGTTCGGTGCCCAACGTCACGATGGTGGAGACTCCTAGCCCCCCTGAGGCCAGCAGAGCACTTAATTCGTTCACGATGCCGTTACTGCGGCTAATGATTCCAATGGGGCCCTTGCGATGAATCGCCAGCGCCAGACTGCCCCCTAGACTGCCTGCCATGGCCACATCGGTGGTGACGATGCCGTCCGCATTCGGTCCTAGGAGCAGTGCTCTTCGGCGTTCGGCCTCCCGCCGAATGAGAATCACATCCTGAACAGGGACATTCGCGGTGTGGACAACAATGAGGGGAATCCCCGCTTCCAAGGCCTCTTCTGCCGCTCCCAACACATCATAGGGGGAGACGGCGATCACCGAGGCGTTGATCTCCGGAAACTCGGTTAAGGCTTGGCGCAGACTGCGAAAGAACGGGACACCACGGGAAGCGTGCAGAGGGGGCTCTCGGTAGCAGACGCCTGCTGCCACCACCGAGTTATAGTTAAGCATGTCCTCAAGTAACCGACTGCCACGTCGAGTACAGGCTCCTTGAAGGATAATGCTTGTGTCCCGATCAAGCAGAATGCCCATAGACTGCCTCCATTATCTTGAGCACACTTTCCTTGATGGTCGCCTTCTCCAGAACTTGCATATTGGCCCGGCGTAAACCACTCAGAATCTCCCTGGCCACCTCCTTTCCCAGGCCAGGCACTCGGAGCACGATTGGATAGGCCGGCCGTATATGCCTGAGCGCCTCATGGATGCCTTCGGCGACTGCATCGATGCGCAAGTAATCGGTGGATGCGCCCACAATGAGGAGCCCTCGGATTTGCGGATTTTGTAAGATTTCTCGCAGCACGTGAGCCGTTCGCTTGGCTGTGACGCTGCCCCGTAGCTCGGCATAGTTGAATGGTCTGGCTCCCAGTTGGGAGAGATAGTCTACCAGGATCAGGCTAATGGATCCGCCGATGGCAAGGATGGCAATATCTCCGCCCAGGTGGACGAAATCACGTCGGGCGCCGCGGGCATCCTCGATATTGAGCATGGCGGACTTGAACTCGCCTCCGGCGAGAGGACTTTGAGCAGAGAGACGCGGGGCAAACGCGAGCTCGGGGTGGCGTCCAAGGGCAGCAATGTCCAGAGACGCCACCACGTCCAAGAGGACATAATCATAGCGTTGGGTCTCTGCCAGCGGGTTGATCTCCAGGTAGCTGAATTCGTAACGTAAGAAAACCTCATAGAGCCGAGCAAGCAGCTCCACCAGCGGCGCCGGATCGTCTGGCAAGATGTCCAGGAGGAGATCGCGTATCCGCCAGCGGATATCCCGGTGGAGAGGAAGGGAAAGGGTGTAGAGATGTCGGGGGCTGGCCTTCACCCGCTCCTCGACGCCGGTGCCACCAAAGAGACTGAACGCCAGCATCAAAGAGCGCCGTTGTGCGTCGTAATAGTAGGCCACATAGTATTCCCGTTGCACCGGGATTCTCTCCTCCACCAGGATCCCAATGACTTCCTCGCCATACAGGGTGGAATCCAAAAGCATCTCGGCGGCGAGTTCCCCTTTGGCGGGCATGTTGACGAAAAGGATGCCGCCGGCGCGGGCGCGTTTGCCAGCAATGGTCTGGGCTTTGACTACAGCCTCACCATGGTCCTCTACGAAGCGGGCCGCCACGCGAGGGCTGGTTGTGAAAATCCCCAGGGGAACAGGGAGTCCGTTACTCCGGAGCAACGACTTGGCCTCGAACTCGTATAGGCGCATCCTTTTCGTCTCCTTTCCCGGCCTAACTCATTTCGGATTCGGGCGCAGAGCAGAGCCCTCCTCAGCGCGAAGGAAGCCTTCGCGGCGGCACGCCATCATAAATCATCTCATCCTCAGAGAGGCGACGGAAAGGTCGTTCGCGGCTTATCTCCTCGAATGCCTGGGCGACCAGTCCCACCACCCGCCCCATGATGAAAAAGCCTTTGCCCAGACGCCAATCGAACCCCATATCTGAGATAATGGCTGCCATCCCACCGTCGACATTCAGCACCAGCGGACGGCCGGACTGCTTCTTCAATTCTTCGGCCATGGCTTCAGCCAGAGCAGCGTGTTGGCGGAAAAGCCCTTCCTCCCTGGCGATGTCGAAGATTTTGGTCGTACGAGGATCGGCTTCTTTGTAATAGCGATGGCCAAATCCGGGAAGTCGTTCCTTGCGGGACAGAGCTTCCCGGACCCGCTCAGCCGCCAGCTTGCGCACATTTCCTTCCTGACGGGCCGTCTCTTGAAACACGCGTGCGGCATTTTCGATGGCCCCTCCATGAGCGCTCCCAAAGGTGAGGATACCGGCAGCGACCCCTACATGCAGGGGATTGCCCCCACTGATGACTACCCGGTCGGCCACGGCTGACGGCGGAGCCAGACCGTGATCGACCACGGAGACCAGCATCGCATCCAGGACTCGCGCCTCGGCCGGCGAGGGAAGCTCACCTTTCAACGCCAGATAGGCTACCTCGCTGAACGAATACCTCCCCACCAGGTCCAACAGTCGGTATCCGCGAAGATAAGGTTCACCCTTGATGTGCGTGGTAATCGCTGTGCGCCATTTCTTGCTCATGAGAGCACCTCCTTAAGCAGGTCCGCAATTTGAGCATGAACTTCAGCGACGAGGACGCCTGCCCTGCGCAGGGCGGCAATTTTCGCCGCAGGACTCCCCATCCCACGTTCGACCACGGCTCCGGCATGGCCAAATTGCACTCCTTGAGGCATCCTGTCCACAAAACGGCCGGAGATGAAGGCGACGATGGGCTTTTGTAAGCCATGGACCCGAACATAGTCGGCCAACGCCTCCTCGTCCCCTCCCCCCGGTTCACCGAAAATGACAATGGCATCTGTCTGATCATCGGCAAAAAAGAGGGGGACCAGGTCCACAAAATTCCCTCCTTTGACGAAATCGCCGCCGATGCCGATGGCTGTGGAGACGCCAAACCCTGCCTGGCGAATGATCCACGATGTTTCGGTAGTCATGCCACCGCTTTTGGAAATGACGCCAACGCGACCCGATGTGTACACACGATCTGGATTGGCTCCGCCAATCGGCCCCACCTTTACTCGGGCCCCGGGATGAATAATGCCGACTGACGTGGGGCCGATGATGCGAATCCGGCGGGCTCGGGCGAATTCGTGAATCTGGGCCGCGTCCAGGATAGGAACCCGTTCGGTGATAATGTTGATAAGCGGGATACCCGCATCGATTGCTTCGAAGACGGCATCCTTGACGGCCAAAGGAGGGACATATGTGAGCACGGTGTTGACTTCCGGGTGATCCCCCAGAGCTTGGCTGAGGGTATCATACACCGGCACTCCGTGGATCTCCTGGCCTCCCTTGCCGGGCGTCACGCCGGCCACGACCTGGGTACCATAGCGGATCATCTCCTGGCTCACTCCTCGGGCTTCCCGGCCGGTGATGCCTTGGATCAGGACTCTGGTCTGTTCGTTGATGAGGATGCCCATGTTACGCCTCCCTCGTTCTGTAGGCTGCGGCTTTTTCCACGATGATCCTGGCCGCGTCGGTCATCGGCAATTCGGCGCCATGGATGTCCATGTCCAACCCCAACCGTAGGGCCAGGTCGCGCATAATTTGTAATCCCTTCTCCTCCCCTGGACCGGCCCGACGCACTACAATCGGATACCGGGGATGGATTTCCTCCAGCGCCCGAGCGATGCCTTCAAAAGTGATGTCCACCCGAGTGTTGTTGGAAATGCCTCCGGCGATGAGAAGTCCGTTAAGGCCGGGCTTTGTCGCTACGACTTTCGTGAGGCGATAAACCTTCTCGGCTGGAGGATTTCCCCCGTACTCCGTGTAGTTAGCGGGTAGGCCCCCGTAAAAGTACACCGCGTCCATGAGGGTGATTGATCCTCCTCCGCCGGAGGTGAGCATGCCAATATCTCCCTCCAGTTCGATATATTTACCCGCTACACCCCGATAATCACCTTCGTCGATGGCTTGTGCGGCCAACTCTCGTTCCGTCAGTGGTCGGCCAATTGCACGACGTGGGGGCAAGTGGAGGTCCGGGTGTCGGATTCTGGCGTCCGAATCCAGCAAGATGGCCGCGTCCAGGGCCAGGAGATCTCCTTCACGGGTCCGTACTAACGGGTTGATCTCTATCAGCCGGGCATCATACGAGCGCATTGCCTCCCACATGCGCACAGCGATGTCCGCAATTTGACGCATCTCACGTCCTTGAAATCCCAGGCTGGCGGCGGCGTCTCGGGCCACCCAGGGCAGCAGGCCGATGACCGGGCTAAACCGGCGTAAGGCAATCTTCTCTGGGTCCTTGTGAATAATCTCTTCCACGTCTATCCCACCTTCGCTGCTGAGGGCAAAAACGGGCTGGCGATGAACGGTATCGTACGTCACACTGATGTAGTACTCGTGAGCGATGTTGGCCTTCTGCTCGATGAGCACCCCAGTGACCTCCTCTCCCAAAAGCTCGCTCCCTATCATTGCTTCTACTAGCTCTTGAAGCTCTTCTGGTGAGTGAGCGAACTGAATCCCTCCGGCTTTCCCGCGCTTTCCCGCCAGGACCTGGGCTTTGACCACGACAGTATCTCCACCCAGATCCTCAAAAATACGCTCCAATTGCGGATCGGCCCCTACGGCACCAACCTCGCTCATGTTGATGTAGAGGCCACGAGGGATAGGTATCCCTTGTTTCTTCAACAATTGCTTTCCTTCGAATTCGTACAGGCGCATGGGGTTCCCTCCTTGCTCTTCTGTTTTCCTTCTTGTGCCCGGACTCGACTTTATTCGTCCCACATGGAAGCATGCCCGCGCGAAATGTTCAGGCAGCAGATCGGAGGATTCCTGACTAAATTTGAACACGCGATGGAGGAAATAGGCGAGTGTCGCGTAGGCATGTCTTGGGCCGACGTTGTCCCCCCGGCTATGGGGTGGCAGGTCGTCCAGATGAGCTCTGGAGTTGAGGCGCGCGCTCACTCTGAGGGACTTGCCAGGGATACAGCACTGTACCCACCAAGGTGATCCTGCTATCGGTATACACTCGTACCTGTGTTTGCCTTGAGGGGTAAGAATACATATATGTCCCGACCGAGAGCCGGGGCTTGGCCTTCATTCGCTCGGTGGGAAGCGTGGATCAAGACCATCTATCTACTGAAAATATTCTACGATACCTTTTTCATAAACGGCAAATTGACGGGCCGTTCTAGTGCGGACTGGATTTGTAACCCGGGGTGCGCGGCCTTGCTGCCCCTTCACTCAGGGTTGAGATTGGGGGACAGGGAGCAGCAGCCTATAGCCTTGCCGGGTGATCTCGGGGAGCCATCCTTCTTCCTTACCCGTGCGTACATTCCACCACGCCCGATTTTCTACCCATGCTGGGCCGTCGATGACCTTGACCTGGACGCCCGCGGCCAGGTGGTCGATAACGGCATCAGTTTCGTTGCCGCCGTAGCCCGGGCTGTAGATCAAAGAAGCGCAGGGGGCCTGGGTCAGGCAGGTGACAACCGCCTCCCCCCCGACGTGCAACTGAGGGGAGGTTGTGCCCAGATAAGGGGTCACAAGTGTGACCGAGTGGACACGCTCCTTGACCCACCCCATGTCTCCCATATCGTCCACAGTCGCCCACCAGCCCTTCCACTTCCCGGGTGGGATGACGTTCAGCGTGGTCCCAGGGGGCCAGGTTGCTTTGATTGTGGCTTTCCCTTGAGTGGTGCTGGGTTCGGTACGCCAATTGACGCCGTGCGGACCGACGACCTTAACTTGCCAGATATCCAGTCGAAGGGGATGAGATTCTTTGCCGGTGAGGTTGCTTTGAGTGCGAGGCGAATGAGAAGCCCGAGCCACCAATTTCTGAATGGGCGCGATAGGCCGGATGGCCGTAAGACGGTGGGTGCTATCCTGACGAACAAGGGATCGGCTCCCGGTGGCCAAGCCAATCAGGCGGCCTTCGTCGTCGAAAGCGGGGCCCCCACTGCTTCCCCAACTCGTGAAAGCCTCGGTAAGGATCCAACACGTCTCGGGGGTGCTGCAATCTCCCTCGGATATGATGGTGTCTCTGTCATAGGCCAGGAGTTGGTCGGTCAGAGCAGGAAATCCCAACAGGTGAACAGCGCTGCCGATGGGAGGCGACTGAGTGGCCAATTGGGCATACGGGAGCGGGGTGGTCAGCGGCCGTCCGGCCCGGTCCCCCGTGATGCGAAGGAGGGCCAGATCCATGGCCGCATCATGGGCAACCAGCGCAGCCTCGTAAAACCGGCCGGGTGGCTTCTGGGGTCCCTGACTCCGACCCAGGCGGATAGTGCAGCCTTCCTGACGGACCACCATTTCCACTACGTGATACGCAGTGAGGACACGGCCGCTCGCTGAGATGATGACACCGCTGCCCTCAGTCCCATCGCCCGAAGGGCAAGTCACCACCACCTGAACGGTGTCATTGGCCAGACGGGTGATGAACATAGGTGTTGGGGTACCTATCGTGCAGGCACTTAGTATCAGGAGCCCGATTAGGCTCAAGCCTGTCCAGAACCCTTGGGATATAATGCGATTTAGAGCCATTAGAATCCTCGGCGAATTTGTCAATGACTGCGATACAGGAGCGCCGCCAATCTCGCCTTCCCCATCACTTATTTTAACGGTCACCGTACTTTTGGACAAAAATCATCCGGAGATGGTCATAGGTGCCAGATCGGCTTTCTCCTCGTCAGGGACGTCTTGTCCTCCATGGGCGTAACGTGATAAGCTACGACAGCCCGACCTTTTCTCGGGCGAGAGGGGCCAGGCCCAAGATTTTGATGTCGTTGAAACCGGAGGTGTTGAAACATGGTCCACAGCGGTGTAATTCACCTTTCCACTCGAGGCCATACAGAGATGCACGACATCACGCGAGCGGTGGAACAGGTAGTCCGTGAGTCCGACATTCAGGACGGCATTGTCACGATCTTCTCACCCAGTTCCACCAGTGGAATCACCACGATTGAATTTGAGTCGGGGGCGCTGGCCGATTTGAAGCGCCTGTTCGACGAGATTGCTCCCGAGGATCGGGACTACCGGCACAATCTGCGCTGGGGGGATGGCAACGGTTATGCGCACGTGCGGGCGGCGTTGCTGGGCCCGTCCCTTTCTGTCCCGGTTGCTGACGGACAGCTCTTGTTGGGAACCTGGCAGCAGATCACCTTCATCGATTTCGACAACCGACCACGGCAGCGTCGCATTGTCGTCCAGGTGATCGGCGAATGAGCTTTCCAGGGACCCTGACCGGCTTGCAACTCTGGGTCGAGGATACGGGCCGTGCTCGTGACTTCTATGGCCGGCATTTGGGTATGAAGTGGCAGGAAGGGCACTTGGTTTTGGCAGACGGCACGTATTGGCACCTCTGTCCCGGACGCATCCCCTGCCAGACACACGGCCCTCACGGCCTTGTTCCCGCGTTGGAAGTGGAGGACATTTCCCAGGCCAAAGCCTGGTTTCGACAGCAAGGGCACCCGTTGCTCTTTCAAGAAGTGGTCCCTGGCCTGGCACGATTGACCCTCTCGGACCCGGAAGGCAATGCCTTCGACTTGGTGCAATCCCTGGACGCGAGCACCTGGACCCGGGGCGCGAACATTCCCGAGCCGGCACACGTCAGCACGCCCCCCCGCGTGTTGGGACTTTTCGAACTCTCCTTGTATGCTCGTGAGACCGATCGGGCGCTGTCATTTTATCGGGATGTGTTAGGCCTGGATGTGGGGCTGGCCTATTTTGCCCACGTCCATCTCCTACTCGGGGAGATCCCTCTGGTCATTCGACCCACTTGGCGACGTTGTTCCCTTCGGAAGTTCCACACACCCGGGTTGATCGTTCGACTGGAGGCGGACAATTCTCTTGAAGAAAGGTGCAGAACACACTCCTATGAGGTCTCCCTTGTGGAACTTTGTGGAGAGACCTATCAGGCCTGTTTTGATAAGGAACATACCTGGCTCTACTGGTCTCGGTGAAGTCGGAGGCAAGAGGCCATTCCCGGCGGGATCGACCCGCCGAGAACCCATTTGTATCTCAAAGGCGACGCACAGGCGCGCCACATTGGCTACAGAAGCGGTCATTCGAGCGCAATGGCGCTCCACACTGGGTACAAAATCGAGGACGTTTGCCGACCGCGGGTGACTGGGATGGAATTGCAACTGCGGCAGGTAAGGGCGATGAAGAGGGAGCGGTCACCGGGACCTCCTGACGGAGCTGTGCAATGCGTTGTTCTAGCTGCTCCATGATTGAAGCCTCTTTGCGAGGAAACTCGTCGATTTTCCGTAAGATGTCGGCCGCCTGGTGTTTAAGGCGCAGAGAGAACTCTTTGTAATCCTCATCTGAGATCTTGCCTACTGCGTGGTCCATTTGCAGGTCTTTGAGGGCCTGGTAAATAGCATCGCGTCGGGCATATAGCTCGTCCAGGTCATCCTCGCGCAAAGGAATAGTTTTGCCGACAAAAATGCTCGACTCCCAAATAGGCTGGAGGATAAAGATCAACAATCCCGCAGCGACGATGGCTCCGAATGCCAGCACAAGAATTTCAACAGTCACGTTCTCACCTCACTTGTTTCCCACATCTGGCCTTTAAGACCAAGTCTCCCATGCCCGATGTTGATCGACAGCGCTCTTCTGCCCTGTTCAGGGTGTGGCTTGAGGAAGGGGACCGCGGGCTGCGCGGCTGCGCACACCGACGGGACGTGGGCGCTGCCACGTTGCTATCAGGCCCCCCAGGAGTAACACAAGCCCGCCTATCCACAACCAGCTCATCATCGGGTTGATGTAGGCCTTGAAGGAAGCGATCTGCCCTCCTTGTTCCCACCCGGCCAGCACAATATAGAGATCCTCGGTCAACCCCGGTCGCAGCGCAACTTCTGTGGTGGGTTGCTCGGGCGTCTTGTCGTAGACATTGCGCTTGGGTTCCATCGTGGCGATCAGCTTATGCCCTTCCAGAACCCGCAGTTTAGCGTACACCTGGGTATAATTGCTCCCTCGGCGCTGGGCGAGGCCATCGTACACGATGGTGTACGGGCCGACAGGCATGGATTGACCTACGCTAAGGGCAGCTTGGTTGCTTACCTGATAAAAACCATTGCCGATAATCCCCAGGGTCATCAGGACCACACCTAGATGGACGATATATCCCCCATACCGTCGTTGATTACGACGCACCAGGCGAGAGAAAGCGCGCCAGGGGGATTCTCCAGTGACCGTCATGCGGGCCCGTGTGCCTCGCACGAACTCCTGAATGATGGACGTGAAGACCAGGCCTGCGATGCCGAGGCCGATGACGGGCCAAGGACGATGTTCCCGAAACAGGAACACGATCGCAATTGCCAGGAGGATTCCGCCTGTAAACGGCCACTGCAACTGATGGCGGAGGTTTTGCCAGGAGGCCCGCCGCCACGGCAGCAGCGGCCCCACTCCGACCATGAAGAGGAGCACAGCGAACAATGGGCCGTTCACTTTATCGAAGAAGGGCGCACTCACCGACAGTTTATCGCCGGTGAAGAGTTCGGAGAGGATGGGCCACGTTGTTCCTAGCAGTGTTGTAAAAGCGATGATCAAGAAAAGGACGTTGTTGAGCAAGAACGCCGACTCCCTTGAGAGCATAGCATCCAGTTCGTGGTCCGATCGGAGCAACGGCAGGCGCTGGAAAAGCACAAAAAGGAAGCCCAGCAGGATGAGGGTCAAAAAGGCGAAGAACATAGGACCGATGTTCGAAAGAGCAAAGGCATGGACCGACTCAATAACACCACTACGGGTCAGGAATGTGCCAAAAATGGTCAACCAGAAAGTGACAAAGATCAGAACAAGGTTCCAGACCTTCAGCATTCCACGACGTTCCTGGATCATGATGGAATGCAAGAAGGCTGTTCCCGTCAGCCAGGGGAGGAAAGACGCGTTTTCCACCGGATCCCAGGCCCAATATCCTCCCCATCCCAGCTCAATGTAAGCCCATTGTGAGCCCATCATGATTCCCAAGGAAAGGAAGAGCCAGGGGACAAGCGTCCATCTTCGGATGGTGCGTACCCACGTGTTGCCCAACTGGCCGGTGATCAACGCGGCCATGGCGTACGCAAAGGGGATGGTAAAGCCAATGTAGCCGAAATACAGGCCGATGGGGTGGACAACCATCCAGTAATTTTGCAAAAGGGGGTTCAGGCCGCTTCCGTCGGGGGGCGTAGAGGGCAGCAGAGCAAACGGATTGGCCGCGAAGATGAGGACCGCCAGGAAAAAGATGGCCACGCCGTGGATAATCGCGTACACATAGGCGTTAAGTTCTGGATGTCGTTCCCTCAGCCACAGGGCCGCTGCCATAGCGTAGAGGCCCAATATCCACCCCCAGAACAAAATTGAGCCCTCCTGCCCTCCCCACAGTGTGGCGAATTTGTAGAAGGTGGGCAGAGCCCGCTCGCTATGTCCGGCGACATAAGCAACTCGAAAATTGTCGGTGAGCAGGAGATCCCACAGGGCAATGACGCCAATAGTCATCAGGATGCCGTACCCGAAGATGGCACGGCGTGAACTTTCGATGATATCCGGCCGGTGTCGATAGTATCCCGTGACACCAGCAATTAACCCATAAAGAGTGACTACAAAGGCCATAAGCAGTGCAAAGAATCCAATATCGGCCATTGACGCGCTCCTCTCTATAATTAATTCACTTGGCTAACAAGATTTCGATATAAGAGACCAGCTCATCTTCGGACAGGGGACGGATGAAGACATACTTGATATTGCCCTGCTTGTCCACGATGAAGGTCTCCGGTACGCCCTGGATGTGATATTCCTGCCCGATACGCCTTCCCAGGTCCGGCCCATTAGGGTACGTCACGTGGAAGCGACGCAGGTATTGCCGGGCTTTACTTTCCGTATCTGACCAGTTGACCCCCAGGAGAAGGACGCCCTTGTCTTTGTAGCGTTCCCAGACGCGTTCCAAGTCGGGAGCCTCATCCTGGCAGGGCTTGCACCAGGAAGCCCAGAAATTAACCACAACCACTTTCCCGTGTAGGTCGGAAAGGCGAATGCGGCCTCCGTCATACAGTTGCAATGTGAAGTCAGGCGCCGGACCGCTATGCGGCCTTCCTTCTCGGCGCAAGATGAGACCGGCTGCTAAGATGCCCAAGAAAACGAACACAAGGACCAGGGTGATGATCAGCGCACGCGTGTTCCGTGGACGCTCAATAGCTTGTTCGTTCATCCTCTACTCCCATTCCGAAAGTTCACGCTCAACCTGGCGTGTGTATTCATCCTCCTCTTCCCCTTCTGCTTCGCCCCCGGGCGGAGATGAAGTCCCTGCCGCAACCGGTTGCCGACTCCACTGGCGGACGCGTAGGAGGACGAACGCAGCCGCACCGGCTAACACGACAAAGGGTATGATCCAGGCCAGCCAATTGAAGCCCTTGCGCGGTGGTTCACCCAGGACGACGGGACCATACTGGGCGACGAAATACTGGCGGATTTCCTCGGGAGTTCGTCCTTTCGCCAGTTGTTTGGCGATCTCTGCTTTCATGTCCATGCACAGGGGAATCTCGCACGTGTCCAGGCGCTTGCCCACGCACAGAGGGCAGTAAAGCGTCCGGGCGACCGCGTCGACCTGATTGGGCGTCGGCGTAGCAGCGAGGGCAGCATGAGGATGAAGAGCCCAAAGGAGTAGGATAATGAATAGGGCGACGAGCAACGTGAGGGAGAGTAGAAGAATATCGGAAAAGGACGGACGCCTTGAGGATGAAGTAGGATGCTGGCTAGCTATCATGAACTCACCTCTTTCAAGGTTGATGGGTAGGGCTCGCCTCGTCGTAGAGCCGGGCCCGAGTTTCCTCATCGATATGAACGGCCTTGACTTCATACACATCGACCGGCTTCTGACGCCCGTGGAGTTCCCGGGATCCTAGAGGGACTACGTCCACGTAAGGCTTTATCAACTCATACGTCTCCCCACTGATGAGAGTTTGATCCTCTTGGGCCAATTCCTGGAGACGCTTGGCTACATTAACAGTATCTCCTAGCGCCGTGTAATTCATCAAGTTATAACTTCCTACATTGCCGACGATTGCTTCGCCCGTGTGAATGCCGATGCCAAAGTGTAACGGTTGGGTCCCTGCCCGCCGGGACACGTCATGGGCGCGATGATGGATATCCTGGGCCACCAGCACAGCGCAAAGAGCGTGATCTTTTTGGGGGATGGGGGCGTTGAAGAAGGCCATGATGGCATCGCCCATGAATTTGTCCACTGTACCGCCCAGACGGACAACAGCTCTGGTGGCTTGAGAGAGGTAGGCGTTCAACAGTTCCATAAGCTGATCGGGGGGCAGTTCCTCGGCCACACGGGTGAACCTGCGCAAGTCCGCGAATATAATCGTGATTTCCTGACGCGTCCCTCCCAGGTCCGGCAATGTAGGTGCGCTGATCAGACGTTCCGCGATGGGAGCGGGCATATAGCGCTCGAAAAGGGCCTTCAGGCGCTCGTTGGCCTCGTTTAGCTGCGCTTGCAGGCGCATGTTCTCCCGTCGCAGACGGCTTTTTTCCAGAGCCTTGTGGATGCGTATGCGCATTTGTTTGAGCGGGAACGGTTTCCCAATGTACTCGTCTGCCCCGGATAATAGGGATTCAAGCATGATCCGTTCCGAGCTTAGGGCACTAATCATGACAATGGCCGCCACTGGATCCTTCTCCCGCATAACTTTCAAGAGTTCGATGCCGTCTACATTAGGTAGAAGGATATCTAGCAAGACCAAATCGGGCCGAACGTTCTCGAACAGTTCCAGAGCCGTGTCCCCATCCGGAGCGATGTGGACTTCGAAGCCGTCTGCCTGGAGCAAACGTCGTACCAGGTTAAGCGCCTCCGGCTCGTCGTCGACAATCAGTACTTGTGGTTTTTGTCTTGCCATGAGATATTCCTGTCGTTTGCGTTGTCCGAGCAAAGGAACATGATGTCCCAAGTGTGCAGCGAGTGCGAAAATTGCCTCCCTTTCAGAATTCATTATATTTAGGAGAGCGTCGGTCAACGCAAGCTTGTTCGCTACAACGCTTTCAGAATTATACTCGAGTTTGTGCTCAAGGCCTAAAGCAACCGCCAAAGGGGAACGGTCTGACGAATATGTCCCACCTGAGTGAAGAGACATCGCGAACAGGCGAAGATAAGCGCCCCGGGATTCGGGGTTCGCGCCTTTGGATTGGCGCGGCGTTGGGATTTTGGAGCTTGCTCGGAGCCTTCTTCTGGGGGGGGCTAGGCACGTTTCTGGTCCACGGCACCCTAGGAGTGACTCCTGCCAGTTGGGTGATCCTCCTGGGAGCTCTTCTGTGGCTCATGCTCTCATTCATCGGAGGGGCAGGCATTCTACTGTACCGCCATCTTGATGGAACGCTCCGTCGCCTGGAAGACACCTTGGGCACACGGGGTGCTCAGTCCAACGAAGAGCAAATGATTCCCCATATCGAATCTCTCGTCGAGAGCCACGTTCGCCAGTTGAAAGAATCGCTGGCAACGATGGTGCAGGATGTGAATGAACTGCGCACGCATGAAGCCTCGGGCGTCACGTGGTTGGAAACGCTCTACCACATTTTCCAATTGTTGGGCGAAGCGGAGACAGAGGAGCAACTCTATGAGAACATCACCACTGCTTTTGCCATGATCAACGGTTACACCCAGGTGATGCTTCTGCTAGGCAGTGACGAACTGGGACCGTTATACCTAGTAGCTGCTCTGGGGCTACCGCAACCCGCGTTGCAGGAATGGCAAGGTCGTCCCTGGCGTCCTCCCCTTTGGGGGGTGGTGGCTCCAGCCCTTGCCAAGGGAAAAAGTTTTTCTGCTCGGGAAGATGTCGGCGTGGAGCGTTCCTTTAAGGAGGAATTCCCATGGCCGATTCAGGGTGATCGGATTACGGCCGTTCCCTTGCCCGGTATGGAAGGCTTCCAAGGGGTCGTTCTTCTTGTTCGTTCTGGTGCACCCAGGCTTTCTGCCCAGTGGCAGATGCGTTTGTTGGAAATGGTGGCGCACATCGCCGGCCTGACTCTGGAGAGCAAGCAACTGGTCAAGGGGGTCCAGAGTCACATTACCGAACTGGTTACGATTCAGTCCATCACTCGGACTGTGGTGGCGGTCACGTCGGCGGAGGACTTGGCCTCTACTTTAGGGGCCGAAATTAACGCCATCTTTGGCCCGACGTACGTTGCCCTGGTCCTTCGCGAGGAAGAGCAGTTTCAGGTCTACTATGCCGATCCTAAAGGGTTGTCCAGAGTCCACGATAAGGGAGCCTTCATTGATTGGCGTGTCATCACATGGGTTCAGGAAGCCGCCCAGCCCCTGTTTTTCAATCCTGGTGAGGTCCAGGAAGACGTGGGAAGTTTGATGTTTGAAAGCGAGGGACGGGCGATGGCCGTTCCTTTGGAGGGCCATGAAGGGATTTTGGGAGTGCTTGTTGTCACGGCCCAGAGTCCCGGCCAGGTGTTTGAAGAGCCTCAGTTGGTAGGAATACGCACCATTGCCAACGCGGCCGTCGTGGGACTGTATGCCATTCGTTATTATGCCCTTGTGAAGCAACAAGCCTGACCCCGCTTGTTCAGCTGCTGGCACTGCTGTAGTGACGAATCGCGTAGTGCCAGAAGGCACTGCTGACGCCCAACGCTGCTAGAGCCATCAACAAGGAAAGGCTGGCAAATGTGGGATTGACACGCCCCAACAACGCCTCGGCGGGAACTGTCGTGATAAACGCGATGGGAATCACAAAGGTCAGGAACGCCCGCACGATTCCAGGGAAAACGTCCACCGGAACCCGGCCCGCTTCGTACACGGACCAGATCAGTTCGAGGATGTTCGTTACATTGACAAACCAGAAGGAGAGCGTCACCAGGACCAGGAGTGTGCTGTAGAGAATGACCGCGCCGGACGCGAGGAGAAGCAGAAAGAACAGGATGACCAGCAGGTGCGGCTCTGTGTGAATTCTTACCAGAGAATAGATCACCAGGGCCAGACCTGTGACCAGGGTACCAAGATAGCGGAACCGGATCAATCGAGTCGTCGCCAGGAATTGGGAGTTCACAGGCTTCATGAGGATGAAGTCCAGGGTTCCCTGGCGGATGTGTTCGATGATTTCCTCCATGTTGGGACGGAAGAACATTTCGATGAAGCCATCGAAAAAAATGAAGATGCCCAGGACGACGGTAGCCTCCCAGAGTTTCCAGGTGCCGAGTCGTTCGCTGTGGACGAAGAAGACCCAAATGGCTGTGAGTTGCCAGGCCGCGCTTGTCAGAGCGATAATGGATTCCGAGATCATGGCAACACGGTATTCCATCTCCAGAGAGAGAGAATTCCTGATGAACACGCCCCACAGCCGTAAGTAGCGACTGGCAAGGCCAAAAGGTCGCAGGACTCGGTGGAAGCCTTTCACGTCTCGCGAGGAAGACTTCATGGGAGCTCTCCTATGCGCCTACAGCCGAATAAACCCGTAATCCGCGTCTCCACAAGAAATGAGTCAGGAGGAAGAAAAGTACGTTCCAGGCCAACGCCACGGCCAGTGCTGTCCCCCATCGGTCCTGGGGCAGTTTCCCCACGATGATCTCGAGGGGGAGAGAAAGGGTAAAGCGGAAAGGCCACCAAAGGACCGTCCTGGAAATAGCCGCCGGGAAAAGCGTCAAAGGAATCAGATAGCCCGAGAAGAGCATGCGCATCTGGTACCAGAGCATAATGAGGGGAGCCGCTTCAGAGATCCAGAAGGCCAGCAGCGCGATGCTCGTCTGCATGAAAAACGTTAACATATAAGCCAGAACCAACGAAACCAGGAAAGCAAACACACTTGGCAACGTCAGGCGATAATGTACCCCGGGGACAAGCAGGGTAACCAGAATGATAGGAGGAAGGAAAATCGGTAGCCGCAAAGGCTTCGAGGGGAGGGCGCGCAACCCGTAGACCCAGAGAGGGTGGAAAGGTTTGAGAAGCTGCGGGCTCAGTTCACCCAAACGAATGTGTTGGCTGAGTTCAGGACCATGCCAGGTGGAAACCAGGTGCATGACCAGCATGTTGGCCATATAATAGGCGATGAAGTCCCCCTGGTTATATCCGCCGATGGCATGACTGGCTGAGAGTCGCGCCCACACGGCCATCATCACGAGGGGAATGCTGGTCGCCAGGATCCAGATAAAGACGACGATTCTATATTCCAGGGCAAAAGCCCAGTAAACCACCAGGATGGCCCAAATCTTACGCAGCAACCACCGCATGAGTCCCCCCTTTCTACGGCTCCTGTAGCCTTCTCTCTACGCTTTCCCTTTGGAAGACCGTGTTGATGATCTCCTCGATAGGCGGGTCTTCAATGGTAATGTCTTCCACCTCGGCAAGGGCCAGTATTTGAGCAGCACGGTGGGCTGTCTCCTCCCGCGGGGTGTGGATGGTCGCACGTATCCCGTCGCTTTCAACAAGCGTCCCGAATTGCTCCAGGGCCTGCCTGGACATGGGCGTGCGGAAGGTAACAGTGAGCACTTTGTAAGGAGCCATTCTCTCAGCTAATGAGTGAATGGCCCCATCGTAGAGCAACTTGCCGTGGTGAATGACAATAATCCGCTGACAAAGCGCGGTGACGTCGGCCATATAGTGGGAAGTCAGGAGAATAGTCGCGTTATAGCGTCGGTTGTACTCCGCGATGAAGTCTCTTATCCTTGTCTGCATGGTGACGTCCAGGCCAATGGTCGGCTCATCGAGGAAAAGAACCCGGGGACGATGGAGAAGGGAGGCTGCCAGTTCACACTTCATCCGTTCGCCCAGGCTCAACTTGCGCACCTGTTTGGTAAGAAGAGGCCTCAGGTCCAACAGCTCATCCAGTTCGTCCAACGTGCGCCGATACACATCGTCCGGGATTTCATAAATGGCTTGATTGACCAGCAGAGAATCTCCTGCCGGAAGGTCCCACATCAACTGGTTTTTTTGCCCCATGACCAGGGTGATGCTCTGCAGGAAAGCCTTCTCTCGCCGATAGGGGACGTGTCCCAAAACGGAGACTTCTCCGCCTGTCGGGTAAAGGAGTCCGCTTAGCACTTTGAGAGTTGTCGTCTTCCCCGCCCCGTTGGGTCCCAGGAACCCCACGATTTCACCAGGACGAACGTCGAAACTAATCCCATCCACTGCTTTTACGGCCGTATATCGGCGTTGGAAAAAGGCCCGGATAGCACCCGAAAATCCAGGCTCCCGATGGTGAACCTGATAATACTTACGTAATTGGTGAACGTGAACGACCATCTCTTGATGGCTCATGATGGGAACACATCTCCCTTCATGAGGTTAGTCGCTATCTCCTCTTGACGTGGAAGAAGGCCGGAGTCCCCCTCAGGACCCTCTTTGGGGACGGCCACAGTGGAGACGATACGGCTCGTTGGTCCGACAGTGAAGAGCATTCGGGGAAGACCCAGGAGGTCTGGTTGAGACGGAGAAGGCATCCCCTGATGATTTCTTTTCCAAATCAGGTGGTTTTTCTCCGCGAGCCCCTGACAGAGGCCATGAGCAGTGTTCAGCGGACTTGTGGATATGAAAGCCTCGGAAAGCGCAAGAAGCCCTTTGCCTTCGCAGGAACACAGAACATCGGCAATGATGTATGTTGAATCCTCGAAGAGAGCGGGCATAAAAAGGCTTCTCCTGAGTGAATTTGTCCTCTATGCTACATGGCATGTGAATTCCTGTCAAATATTGCTGGGCTCCGCTCCGGGCAAGAGCCCAGGGGAAGGGGGGCATTTTGTAAGAGACGTTTACAACCGAGGTGACAGAGTGAATACGGAGCCCACGGACATTGTCGGGGGCTTATCAATGCTTCCTGACACCCGGCCTTGATTGATAAGCCAGGAGGGCAAGGGCAGTGCCCTCGCCTACCCGGTGCCCCGAGCCCTTGCACCATCGAAGCGGTTTTCGTGACATGGTCACTCATGGCCCCATCCCGTTCAGGGGAAAGTGCCCTCCATGCGCCCGACATCGGCGAACTTGAGTGTTGATAAGCCCTAGACATAGTCTTCCTCGATTGACAAATCCTGACGATGCAAGTACCTTTGGGAGAGACGTGGCAGGCAGTTTGCCACCTGCTGCCAAGGTACGGGATTCGCGGCGGGGGGCAAGCACGTTTTATACGATGAGGAGGCAAGTGTGGCCGGACAAAGGTGGGCGTTTGTGCTTGGAGGCGGCGGAGCGCGAGGAGCCTTGCAGGTGGGAGCTCTGCGTGCCCTCCTGGAGCACGAGATCGTGCCCCAACTCCTGGCCGGGACATCGGCCGGGGCGCTGAACGCGGCGGCATGGGCCCGGTATGGGGTGGACGCCAACGGCCTGGACCGCCTGGAGCAGGCCTGGCGAGACGCCAGTGAAACTGCGCTGTTGCCGGCCAGGACGTGGCGTGCGGTCACCCGCTCCCTGTTCCGACGGGCACGGCTGGAGCAGCAAGCGCGCCTGCGCACGTTTTTGATCGAACATGGGTTGCCCCCAGAATTGCGCTTTGCCGACATTCAAGAGGTTGACGTCCGTTTGGTCACCGCGGATATCTTGAGTCACAAAATGGTTGTTTACGGCGAGAGGGCCGAAGACCGGGTTCTGGAAGGGCTGCTGGCCTCTACGGCTTTACTCCCCTGGTTGCCCCTGGTCGAGGTGGACGATCGGGCGTTGATGGATGGCGGTATTGTCAGTAACGTTCCGGTTCAGGTCGCGTTGGATTGGGGCGCAACGCACATTGTGGCTCTGGACGTCTACGACGATCGCATTGTGACCCCTGATCAGCGAGGAACGGCGGCACTTCTCCTGCACGTCAGCGATACCGTATCCCGTCGACATTTGGAGCTGGAACGGGCATTGGCTGAGGCTCGGGGAGTTCCGCTGACATATGTCCACTTGCAAGCGCCGCGGCCGGTCCCCATGTGGGACTTTGGGGACACAGAGGCGTTGCTGGCTGCCGGGTACCGGCAAATGGCTGCCCTGCTCGACCACCTTTCCCTGCCCTCTTCTGGCTGGCATTGGAGACGCGGGTGGCGATGGGTATGGACACGATTCTCGTAAGCGAGGGAATATATGCGCACAGCAGCCTTCTTCGACATGGATAGGACATTATTGGATGTGAGTTCAGGACGTATCTACATGCAGTCTCTCATCCGGGAGGGGGAAGTTTCTCTCTGGGGTCGAGCTCAAATGGTCGGCTGGGCGTTTCTCTACGTGTTGGGAAGGTTGGACATGAACCGGATGTTGGTGTCCTTTCTGGAACGGTATCACATGAATGAACCGGTCGACGAGTTGTGGGAACGAACGCAGCAGTGGTTCAGGCAAGAGTTGCGACCTCATGTCGTCCATCTAGGCCAGGCACGTGTCGAGACCCATCGTCGGTTGGGGCATATACCGGTGCTAATCACGGCTTCTTCGGAATTTGCCGCTCGCTCCGTAGGTGAATATTTGCAGATGGCTTATATCGGCACGTATTTGGAGGTCAAGGAAGGGCGTCTGACCGGACGGACAATCCCCCCTTTTTGTTACGGGGAGGGAAAGGTCTATTGGGCGGAGCACTACGCCGACGCCCATGGAGTCGATTTGGATAAATCCTGGTTTTACAGCGACAGTATCAGTGACCTTCCTTTGTTAGAGCGGGTGGGGCATCCGGTGGCTGTGAATCCCGACCGGAAGCTGCGGGCGATTGCCCGGCGGCGCGAGTGGCCGATTGAGTACTGGTATGGGCCTCGGATGGGACAGCGTGAAGGGCCTCCAGCCCTGAGAATGTCCCTCGACTAAGCTGGCGAGCCCATCGTAACGGTTCCGGGAGTCGGTAATCCCTTGTTGTCTTCAGGACCAAGCCAATGGCCTCGGGCAGGGTGATCCGGTGGCCGACGGAGACGTAGACGGGCTTGACGCCCGGACGTGTTCTTACCGCTGCGCCGACCACCTCTTCCCGGTCTATTAAGGGCACCCAGGCCCCCTTTTCGTCAGGCAATGGGACCTGTGTCCCCAGCAGCCGCGATTTTGCACACCCGACGGTAGGGTGGTCCAGCAAGACGCCCAGGTGGCTGGCGAGCCCAAGGCGTCGGGGATGTGCTTTTCCCTGGCCGGCGAAGAGGAGGACATCGGGCAAGAAGGGCAGTTGTTCCAGAGTGCGCAGGATGACAGGGGCCTCTCTGAAGGCAAGCAGCCCGGGGATGTAGGGAAAGGAAGCGGCGCTCTCGGCGATGGCGACCCCCAGTACGTCCAGGGACTCCACCTGGACCAGGATAGCGGCGGCTCTTAGAGTTTCCGCGCTGCTCCCGGTCACGGCGACGGCACCCACGTGGCGAGGCACATGAGAAAGCGGGATTTCCCTGACGCGAGAGGCCAGCTTTCGCTGAATTTTCATGGCCTCGTGAGGGGTTACCCTCCAGGAGGGCGAGCCGTGGAGATGGAGCTCGAGCATTTTATCGCTTGCTGGGAGAAATCATCTGCGCGTCAAGCCCACCGTCTGGGCGTCGGGTGCCGGAAACGGCCACGCGGTCTCCTACACGGTATTCGCTGAGAGGCCTGTCCGAAATGGTGTGGGATGTGATCCACACGGGCGTCGTGTCGACCGTCCAGGGGTGGGCAAAGCGGTCTCCTTGTGGAATGTAGGTCAGAGTGCCGATAACGTGGTTGTTCCCCGTTTCCACGACGCGAACGAAGTCAGCGTGAATTTGTCCTTGTTTCCCCGCCGTTCCCATCAATTCAATGCGCACCCCCTCCTGAACAGTCCCCCCGCGTTCGTCAATGGGAGTATCGTTATCCAGGATCACACGAACACGGCGTGTGGCCCGTTGTTGCTCTCCCCCAACCAACACCTGCCAGGTGTTCTTGCTTTCTTTGCCGACAATCCAACCCGTAAGGTGAACTTGTGGCGGGCGAACGGCCAGTTCCTTTACCGTGATACGGCCCTGCTTGTCGACGTTCCCCTGAACTCGCACCAGAGTCCCGGTGGGCATGGGTGTCGTTCCGGCCGGGACCAATACCTTCGCTCCGCTGACCGTCCAGATGTTGCCATGAACCGACTGGACTTCGCCGATGAATTCTACCTGATCCGCTTCTTGGGCGCGAGTGCTAAGGAGGATGTGGTCGGCGACCAGCGTGGCGCCTTCCTTGTGGGCCTGGACACGGGCGATGGCGTTGGCTGTGCGCGGCCCGACGATTTGAGTGGCAGCCGTTACACGTACGTGTTTACCAGCAATGACCCACGTCCCTCCCGCGATCTTGTCCACTGGTCCCTGGAAATCTATTGGGTAAGGGCCGTTTTGTAGAACCCGGACGCTCTCTGCCATGAGTGTTCCGTTTTCTTCGTGAGCACGAATGTGCACCAATGCTCCGGATACGAGTGCGTTTGTGGACGTCTCGAAATGAGTCTTTCGGGTAACTTGAATAGGGTGGCCATCAATGACCCATGTGCCCCACAAATTTTGTGGATATGTGTTCAGGGTACCCGTGAATTCGACAGGAGGAGCACTTTCTTTTGCCAGGCTTTGTGATCCCAACTGTGTGCCCAAGAAGTATCCAAGCGTGAGTGCAAGAATGAGGAGGAGTCCCAAAGAGAAAGTACGCGATCGTTTCGTCATTGTCGGCCTCGTTGAAGTGCATTCAAATACCTTGCATTGGGAACTCGTCGACAGTTGTCTGCTCTCGTCCGTTTGGACGGATCTAAACAGTGTACCGTCTCCTTAATTATACCACACAAAGGCAAGATCGAGGATTCGGTCGTTTTTATTTAGGGTCTTTCAGAGTTTTTATGCATATCTTCAAAGGGTAGGCGAGGGCACTGCCCCCGCCTACCCGATGACCATCTAACAGCCATACAACGGCTCGATGGCTGGAACAACGCCTCTGTGAACTCGCCAAAGGTTAGAACATTGGAAAGCCCCAAAGAAACGGGCGAAGAGTGGCGCAACCTGCCAACTCTCGCTACAATAAAGGCGTTCGTCATGCGGGGTAGATGCCATGAGCGTTTTTCAGGGACCCGAGGCAGCCGTGCTGGACTGCCTGTACACTTATGAGGTGCGCAACACCCCTCTCGTCGTCGGTGTTTCCGGCGGAGTTGACTCCGTTTGCCTGCTCCACGTCCTGGCTCGTCATGCACACGAGTTGGACCTTACACTGCACGTCGTCCATGTCCACCATGGCATTCGGGGTCCCGATGCGGATGAGGACGCCCGTTTCGTCCGGAAACAAGCTCACCGTTTAGGGGTGCCCGTGACCGTCCGCCACGTGAATATTCCCCGCTTGGCCGAACGGCCCGGTATCTCTGTAGAAGAAGCCGCCCGCCAGTGGCGCTATGCCATCTTGGGACAAGAAGCTAACCGCATGGGAGCTCCCTGGATAGCCGTGGCCCACAATGCCGATGACCAGGTTGAGACGGTGTTGATGCACCTCCTGCGCGGTGCCGGGCTGGCTGGCCTGCGGGGCATGCGCCCTCTCACCTGGTACGGGTACTTGCGACTTCCTCTGGTTCCTCCCGCCGAGCGGCCAAGCTCTGAGAAGCTCTGGCTGTTGCGCCCTTTGCTCCACAGCCAACGTTCCGCCATCGAAGCCTGGACCTCAGAACACGATCTTCCCTATCGCTTCGACCGCTCCAATCTGGACACGACGTACTTCCGCAATCGGCTGCGCCACGAAGTTTTGCCTCTCTTGGAAAGGATCAACCCGCAAGTGAGAACAGCCTTCTTCACGACGGCAGAACTTGCAGCCGCGGATTTCGACCTCTTGCGCCCCTTGGTCCGAGCCGCATGGGCCCAACTACGCCTAAGCAGTGGAGCGGGCTGGATACGCTTCTCCCTGCCGGGATGGCGTGCTCAGCCCCTTGCTCTGCGACGCGGCCTGCTGCGTGATGCCGTCATGGACCTTCGCCGGGAGCTGCGAGATATCGGCTTTCAGCACATAGAGCAAGCCCGGGCATTTCTGGAGAACCCGCGCATGCCTCCAGGGAGCGAGTACACCCTGCCCGCGGGTCTCCTCCTGCGACGAGAATACACGACCTTTTGGCTAGGTGAGGCAGGAGCGAGCAAGGTCTGGGACTTTCCCCAGCTAGACCAGCCGATGGACATTCCGGCGGCAGGGTCCTATCCCCTGGGGAACTGGACCCTAGAGCTTCGTGTGGTCCCACGTCAGGTTGTGGACGGCACGTGGCGAGAAAATCCCGACCCATGGACGGCCTATTTCGATGCCAATTCCATTCAATGGCCCCTGGTCATGCGTCCACGGCGCGTGGGCGACCGCATAGAGCCTCTGGGCATGCCCAATAAACACGTTCTGGTCAGCGAAATCATGGTCAATGCTAAAATACCGCGACACGCGCGTGATGAGTGGCCCATCCTGACCGATGCTGCCGGCACATTGCTCTGGATCGTTGGAATCCGCCAAAGTCATAACAGTCGGGTCGACGAGCAAACACACCGCGTGGCCATCCTGCACCTGGAGCGCATATCGTGAATGAGGGAAAGGTTTTTCTCAAGCCGGGTAGGGAAAAGCCCGTCTTGCACCATCATCCCTGGATTTTCTCCGGTGCCATTCGCTCCGTTGAAGATGCTCAGCCCGGAGGATGGGTCCGGGTGCTCCGCCACGATGGCTATTTCCTTGCTCGCGGCTACTACAACCCCCACTCGCACATTCGCGTCCGTCTTCTCACCTGGGATCCCCAGGAACCCATCGACCAGGCGTTTTGGCACCGTAAAGTGGAAGAAGCATGGAGCAGACGGGACGACATCCATCGCGAGGAAGTGAGCGCCTGGCGAGCGATCCATGCTGAGAATGACGGGTTGCCCGGCCTAATCGTCGATGTATACGACCGCTGGCTGGTCGTCCAGGTTCTTACCCTGGGCATCGAGCGAGTTCTGCCCGTTCTCGTAGAAGCCCTGATTCACGTGGCCAACCCCCAGGGGATCGTGGAACGAAGCGATGTGGACGTCAGGCTTCAGGAAGGATTGGAACCCCGGGTGCGCCTCCTCTGGGGCCATCCGCCGCCCCCTCTTGTGGAAATTCAGGAAGGAGGGCACAGATTCTGGGTAGACGTGTGGCACGGGCAGAAGACGGGCTTCTTCCTCGACCAACGCCTGAACCGGGCCGCGGCTGCCGCCTTTGCATCAGGCTGTACTGTCCTCAACGCGTTTTCCTATACGGGGGCATTTGCCGTCTACGCCCTGGGCGGAGGAGCTACTCACGTGGTGAACATCGACACGTCGGCAACAGCCCTCCATCTGGCAGAGAAGAACCTCTTGCACAACGGGTTCGGTCCGGACTTATGGGAGAACATCCGGGGGGACGTGTTCCAAACCCTGCGGGAATACGCGCAGGCCGGGCGAACATTTGACCTGATCATCCTGGACCCCCCAAAGTTTGCCCCTCATCGCCGGACACTCGGAGGGGCCGCTCGAGGATACAAGGATATCAACTTGCTGGCCTTCCGCCTACTCGCTCCCGGTGGCATTCTGGCCACCTTTTCCTGTTCTGGACAGGTAAGTCCTGACCTGTTCCAGAAGATCGTTTTTGGGGCCAGCGTGGACGCAAAGGTCGAAGCCCAGATCTTGGCATTTCTCAGCCAGGCTCCCGACCATCCTGTCCGCCTTAGCTTCCCGGAAGGACGTTATCTCAAAGGACTCATCTTGAGGAGGTTTCCATGACACGACCCAACTGGCGAGTCGACCGTTTGCGGGTTTTCATTACGGAGGAAGCGCTCAAGGCACGCGTTTCTGAGCTGGGCGCGGAAATCAGTCGGGATTACGAGGGCCAGGATTTGCTCCTTGTCGCTGTGCTCAAGGGAAGTGTCGTATTCCTGGCGGACCTCATGCGCCAGATCACGATTCCCCACAGCATTGACTTCATGGCCACCAGCAGTTACGGGGCCGCCACTGAATCCTCGGGCATTGTTCGCATCCTCAAGGACCTGGACGTCCCCATCATTGAGCGCAATGTCCTCATTGTAGAAGATATTGTCGACACAGGACATACACTCACCTATTTGCGACGTCTGTTACTGGAGCGCCAGCCCGCTTCGCTACGCGTGGCCACGCTTCTGGACAAGAGAGAACGCCGAGAAGTAGAAGTTCCGCTCGATTATATTGGCTTCGAAATTCCGAACGAGTTCGTCGTTGGGTATGGCCTGGACTACGCAGAGCTCTACCGGAACCTCCCTTACATTGCCATTCCTGAAAGGGGATTTTTCGATGCGCCAATCGCTTAGGATAGCTTTCCTGATGATCATCGGACTGGCTATCGGCACTGTGTACCGACCAGCCATGGCGTCCGCCCAGGAGCTGCCCTCCTGTCCGACGCCTACAACCTACACCGTTCGGCCAGGGGACATGCTCTCCCTCCTGGCCGAACAGTTTGGGACCGACGTGGGGACGCTTATGCGCCTGAACCACTTGAGCGATCCCAATCATATCGAGGTCGGTCAGGTCCTCCGCCTTCCCTGTTCAACGCCCCTGAACTTTGCCCTCCAGGCGGCTGCCATGGAAGGAATCGTCGGTGGCTTAGAGGTACCGGTCGTTGCTCCCAGCACGGGGTGGTTTGGCCTTTGGCAGGCCCGCGCCGGTCTCTTCCGCCAGATGCGTGCCCGTCATTTGCCCTTCCGACTCACCTGGAGGCCATCCACCCTCCAGCCCGGCGATGTCGCCGTGGTAAACCTCTCCCCAACCCGAGCCGTCACGCTGACTGCTGCCGTAGATCTCTTCAATCAATGGAACCCTCTGGTCCGGACAGATATAGGCCTGCAAGGGTTTATCCCTCTACACGGATTCACAGCACCAGGACTGTTGACGGTTACCGTAGGCATCCGAGTGGGAACACAACCGACCGTCACGCTTGCGCTTCCTCTCTGGGTTCGGAAAAAGGCCTTCGACGTCCAATACATTCACCTTCCTCCGAGCAAGGGAAGCCTGCTCCAACCGGCCATCGTCCGGGCAGAACGAAAGCGCCTGGGGGCCATCTGGGGGCAAGTCTCCGGACCGCCCCTGTGGAAAGGGGCATTCACGTGGCCGGTGGACATCCATCGCTGGCCCACGACGGCACCCTACGGAGGTCGTCGCTCTTACAATGGAGGCCCTGTCAACAGTTATCATACCGGACAAGACATTGCTGCCCCTCGAGGGACACCCGTCCGGGCACCAGCCGCCGGTGTGGTTCGACTGGCGGGCCCCTTGCAAGTGCGAGGGAATGCCGTCGTCATCGACCACGGGTCCGGCGTGATGAGCAATTACTGGCACTTATCCAAGATAAACGTCCACGTTGGCGAACGGGTCAAACGAGGACAGATCCTGGGACTTGTAGGCACAACCGGGCTATCCACAGGAGCCCATCTCCACTGGGAAATGCGGGTCTATGGAATTCCTGTGGATCCCGTGCCCTGGACGCGGACCCCTGGCCCTGCCAACGGGTGGAGACTCCGCGCCAGTCGGTAGCTCCCGGCAAGAGAGAAAAACGGGGAGAGGTGAGAAGCGTATTCTTTTAGGGGAGGAAATTCAGATGCCGTTGGAAGTCCAGGTCGCTGTCTCTAAGGTAAAAAAGTACGCCGTCAGTGAAAGCGGGGACACTGTTGAACTCATCGAGCGGCCGTATGGGGGGCTCTCTGTGGTGCTGGCAGACGGCCAACGCAGCGGTCGGGCTGCCAAAATGGTGAGCAACATCGCCGTACGCAAAACGATCAGTCTGCTGGCGGAGGGCGTCCGGGATGGGGCCGCGGCTCGCGCGGCCCATGATTACTTGCGCCTCCAGAGGGCGGGGAAAGTCTCCGCGGATCTGATCATTCTGTCCCTGGATTTGCATACCCGGACCCTCGTCATCTCCCGCAATACCCGCTGCCCGGTGCTTCTCCTGCTGGGAGACGAGAGCATCGTCCTTGACGATCCGAGTGACCCGATTGGCATCCACCCTGCCACTCGCCCGGTCATCCGGGAGTATCCTTTGACATCTCATACAACGGTTCTGGCTTTCTCTGACGGTCTCCTGGACGCGGGCAGTCGAGAAGGCCGTCGGGTACCTTATATGGAATTGCTGGAGAGATTCCACCGCGAAGATGGTCGTGTCGCCCAGCATTTGACGGACAGCATTCTGAAGGCCGCGCTGGCGTTGGATCGAGAACGACCGGTCGATGACACGACTATTCTCGCCATCACCGTTTACACAGTGGCGAAAAATGACGGTATTCGACGAATGAACGTGCGCTTTCCCATCCCGACCATTCTTCCCCCGACGGGCGTGTAGAAGGACGTGAAGGCGTTGGACGTATAAACGTATGGATGGTCCCAGTCGTTCTGAGAATCGCCTGCCGTTAATCAAAGTCGTCGGACCGTGCGCAGCCGGCAAGACGACGCTGGTAAACCGACTGCGCGCTCTCGGTTATAACGCGCGCCAGATTGCTCAAGAGCACTCCGGGGTACCGGACATGTGGCGACGCATCCACCCACCGGACCTCCTCATTTACCTCGACGCCCGGGACGAAACCCTTCTTCGCCGCCGCCCCAGTCCTACTCTGGCCGTCATCCTGCCTCGCGAGCGCGAACGCCTTCGCCACGCCCGGGCTCATGCCGATCTGATCGTCGAAACAGACGATCTGACCCCGGAAGAGGTGCGCCAGCGTGTCCTCCTCTTCCTCCGTGAACGAGCCATTCCCACGGGCCCCCCTCTCCCGCCCCAAACCCCTCACCTTTCATAGAGACATCCACTCTGCTCCCCCACGGTTGGGTTCCCATTTCGCACCCTCGATCCTCTGTGTTAGAATGCATCCACCAGATGATGGCAGGAGGCGTGGCTCGATATGCGTGTGTATGTCAATGAGAAAAAAGTATCCTTCCGCAGGCGTGTGGCCAACATCGCCAGTGTGGTGGGCCTTGGCGTGCTCATCGGGGGCATGGCCATTACCCTGCAGGTGAGGCCTGATAACCCTCGTTATGGTCTCTGGGTTAGTGTAGCCCTGGGCGCTTTGCTCGTTGGTTTTGTAGCGGCTCAAATTGGGAACTATAACCTGCGTCATTTTGCCAGACACCCCCGCCCGGACGAGCAGGTCGACAAGGCACTCAAGGGGCTAGACGACAAATACGCCATCTATCACTGGCTACTGCCTGCCGACCACGTCCTCTTGGGCCCTGGAGGCCTCTTCGTCATCGTCGTTCGAGATACCAAAGATCCGGTGATCGCCCACGGGACAAAATGGCGCCAGCCGTTCAAATTCACGCGCGTCCTGGGTCTGTTCGGCCAGGAAGGGCTGGGGGATCCCGTCGGCGAAGCCCTGGACCAAACGGAACGACTGCGAAGATGGCTACAAAAAACGGATCCAGACTTTGTCGTGGACATCACACCGCTCGTTTTCTTCACCAACGCCATTCCTCTGACACGAGAACAACCCGACGTCCCCCCTGTGCTTCCTAAGGAGCTCAAGAAGTTCATCCGCACTCGAGCCAAGGAGGCCCGCCTATCTGAGGAGATGTACCGACGCCTACGGGATCTGTTTCGCACGGCGATCCAGGGAGCATAGACGGCAGCCGCGCCTTGCCAACCAGGAAGCGGTCCAATTTGTGACCAGACCTCAACCATTCGGGACCTCCACACTCCTGTCCTCGCGCCTGGCGAGAGTTTACATATTCTTTGCACTCGGACAAAGCCCAGGCAACATCTCCCTCCTATCATGGACTACGGAGCGGGTGAGAAGTAGGACTACCCGCCAACAACAGGTAGAGGAGGTGAGAACATGAAACACGTACTCCTGGGTACACTTTTGGCCATTGCCCTGGCCTTTGGACTGTGGGGCGGCGTCCAGTGGGTCTCGGCCCAGACCGCCACAACAGCCGGGGTCCCAGTGACCTTGCAGGGATGGATTCAGAACCTGAATGGGGACACGCTCACGCTAGAAGGCTATGGGGCCACGACAAACATCATCCTGACCGACACGACCCTCGTGGGGGGCAAGACCGGCCAGGAAGGTCGTGCCTTACTGAAGGAGGGCAAACCGGTATGGGTTCGGGGCCACCTGGCCGCAGATGGCCGTATCACGGCTTTCATCATCCGGCCAGTGAGCCGACGGCAGTTTCCGCGTTACACCGTCCACGGCGTAGTCTCAGCCGTTGGCGACTCGGATTTGCTGGTGGAGATGCCCCAATGGGAAGTCCAAATCGTGGTCAGTGATACCACGCGCATCGTCATGCCCGGACACACCAATGCTACGTTGAACGACATCAACGTGGGAACCCCCATCATCGCTCTGGGGCGATGGCACGGACACGCGTTCCAGGCGCGAGCCCTGATTGTCACACCGCCCCACCAACGGCCGGTGACCCTCTCCGGTTTCCTCGTGGAAAAGGCAGAAGGGCGGTTGGTTCTGGAGACGGAAAAGGGGGAGGACACGGTCACTTTCACCGCGGAGACCAGGATTCGCCTCCGAGATCATCCAAAGGCCACCGTGGACGACCTGAATGTGGGCACACGTCTCACGGTCGTGGGCCAGTGGACGGGCTCGCACGTACTTCAGGCCCGACTCATCACCAATGTTCCTCCCATCCGGCCACATCGGCAGCCCCATGCGAGGCCCAATCGGCCTGGTCCCAGATCTCGCACCGAACAGCCGACTCCTGGCCGGTTCCCGGCCCCCCCTCCAGCTCCCGGACAATAACACCCTCTATCCATCTCCCTGTGTGTCCTGCCCGGCCGGGCAGGACACACTTGTTTCCCGGTTACCTCGATCTCCCTGAGGGCCGTGCTGCTTTGGTGGCGCTTTTGCCTCCCTGTATAATATCCCCGTGTGAAAGCCCACCTGCCTGTGAGTGCAAAAATGACGGAATATCGTTTCTGTCCCCGATGTGGACACCCGTTGGAGCAGCGCCGCCTGGGCGACCGGGAACGCCTGGTGTGTCCTCATTGTGGGTTCATTTTCTATGTCAATCCGACCCCTGCGGCGGGGACCCTGGTCGAAGACGACGGCCACGTCCTCCTTATCAAGCGGGCCGTGTCGCCCCGCCGCGGATACTGGGCTTTTCCCGCAGGATACATGGAAGCTGATGAAAGTGCGGAGGAGGCCGCGATCCGAGAAACCAGGGAGGAAACCGGGTTGGACGTGGTCCTGGACGACCTCCTGAACGTCTACTCCTTTGAAGATTCCACTCACCAGAGAGGCGTCCTCATCCTCTATCGGGCCCACGTCGTGGGCGGAACGCTACAACCCGGCGACGATGCCATGGAAGCCCGCTGGTTTTCCCCTCGGGACTTGCCTCCTGAAGCGGAGATTGCCTTTTCAACCCATCGAGACGCACTACGGCGCTGGCTGCAAACCCGAGCCGTGCTCTACCGCCAGGCCACCTCCCAGGATTTGCCCGCCATTGCGGAGCTCATCCAGACGTTTGGGCAACCCTATTGGGACCTGAAAACTTACTTCCAGGATCCGCAGCGCCATATCCTGGTCGCGGACGACCGGGGGCACATCGTCGGGTACGCCGGCCTGCGGGAGACAGGGCAGGGTGAAGAAGCGGAAATCGAGCATGTCTTCGTGCATCCCCGCCATCGTCGGTGGGGCATTGGAAGTCATCTGATCCAACACGCGTTGGATATGGGACGGCAGTGCCGCGTGCACTTGGTTACCACTCAGGTTTCGGCCGGCAACCCCGGCATCGTCGTATATTTGAAAATGGGCTTCGAGGTGTGCGGCCTCACCATGCGGCCTGTCCCTGACCGAGAACGCCGGATCACCCGGCTTACATTGTGCAGGACGCTCACGGATTCAACCCGTCCGGAGTCCCGACAAACCAATTCATGAAAGCGTGAGGGGAAAATGGTGACAGATCTCATCGAACAACGCATTTTGAGCGAGGGAACATACTTGGGACACGGAATCCTGAAAGTGGATTCTTTCGTCAACCACCAGGTAGACTCGGCCCTGATGATGCAGGCGGGGAGAGAATTCGCCCGTCGATTTGGGTATTTGAAGCCGACCAGAGTCCTGACTGCCGAGATCTCCGGCATTGCTCCTGCTCTGGCCACCGCCTTTGCCCTGGATGTCCCCCTCCTTTACGCGCGCAAAACTCGCCCCATCACCATGCCAGAGCACCCTTACCGGGCATTTGCTCCTTCGCACACCAAGGGGAAAATGGTCGAACTTATGGTCTCCCCTGAATTCCTGAGCCAGGAAGACCGGGTGCTCCTTATCGACGACTTCCTGGCCTCCGGAAAGACCATCCTGGCCCTGGTTGAGATTGTTCGCCAGGCACAGGCTATCCTCACAGGCATTGGAGCCGTCATCGAAAAAGCATTCGAGGAAGGACGAGAGCGCCTCGAATCCCTGGGTGTGCCCGTCGAAAGTCTGGTCGTCATCGAGCGTTTCGAGGACGGGCGTCCTGTGTTCCGCCACTGATGCCTACCTGGATTGAAACAATGTGCGTGCCGAACGGAGGATCTGGATCCAGTAGCGCCTGGTAGACGTTGTTCTCTTTCGCACCACTAAGGATGTGAACTCGAATTTCGGGGAGTGTCCGGACAAGATCGGCCATCACCTGGACTTTAGACGCCATTCCCCCGGTCACATCGACGCCGTGAGAGCCACCCAGCCCTTTCAACGCGGGGACACGCTGTGCACTCAGGTGCGAAATTAAGCGGGCGGTTGGATCTCGTCGAGGGTCGGCCGTGAACACGCCAGGAACTTCGCCCACCAGCAAGATACGCGTCGGTCGCAAGGGGACAGGCTGCTGGGCCAGGAAAACGAACACCTCTTCCGTGGAGACGATGGTCCCTCCCCGTACGTCATCCAGGGAGACATCCCCATACACCAGGGGAACAAGCCCTTGTTGCAACAGAGTGCGTGGGGCGTGGGTCTCCAGGGAGATGAGCACACCGTCGCGGCATCGAGCCGAAGCCGAAGGGGGAAGACTTACTACGGGGACGCCTGCTTCGAGGAAAAGATCGGCCACGAGCCGATTGAGACGAGCGGCAGCAGCGGCCGTACGTGCATACCCCTCCCAGCCACGGGCATCGTGTACGCCCGCCCGTACCCGATATTCCCGGGCCAGTACATGGCCGAAGGAGCCGCTTCCGTGGCCCAAAAGCACGTGTAAATGAGGGCGTTCTTCCCGCGCCCGTCCAATCTCGCGGGCCAGTCGACGGATGACGTCAGGCTTGGGGGTCATAGGGCGGGTTTTGTCGGTGATAAGCGACCCGCCCAATTTCACGTAAATGGTTTCGACCACCGCGTGGTATCCTCCCGGGCTGACAAACGATCTTTGAGGCGATTCCGCACGCTATCTGAGGAAAGAATCGCTTCCAAGACCCCCCCTCCAATGGCTAAGGATTTTTCTGAAATAGTAAAGCAATGATCGGGAATCCCTCGCGGGTCAACGTCACCGATCTTCATGCCTGCATGGGCTGAAACGCGAGGGTGAACGAGGCCCCGCAAGACGCCATCAAAGGGAGCGTACACCGGCATCCCCGCGACCTCGGCGACGATTTGCCCCTGATGTACTCGCTCTCCAATGGCGACCCTGGCCTGCACGTGTCCGGCACACGGAGCCCGTAAGACCCGATCCCGCTCGTGTCCCAGGACCGCACCGGGTGTCCCGGTGTTGGGCAAAGCCGTGCCAGACCGGTAGACGCGCCCCAGGTAGTGACCTCGCGCCGTCTCAACGACCGCGTGGCAATCCACCCCGGCCACGAATCCCGGCCCGAGAGCCACCACCAGAGGGGCGTCGGTCAGGCGTGTGCCTGTATTGCGCTTGGCCATGATGGCATCCACGACGACGGTGAAATCCATCATTTCCCGGATACGAGCTTGGGGATCGACTTTTACGGGGATTTCGCCTCGTGTCCAGGAAGCCAGGACCTCAGAAACGGTTATTACTCGTCTCGCGGTGATCCCCTCAATGCGTACCTCGCCCTGATACACTGCTTCGGCAAAAGCGACGGTCCGCCTCACGGCCAGGGGGGTTTCAATCTCCGTGATCAGGACGGGGAACCCGGCCCTGTGGAGGCGGTAAGCCACGCCAGAAGCCAGGTCACCCCCACCGCGGATCAGTACGCGCAGATGTGGAAATGTGAACCGATCATCCATCATGATGTCTTTCCGCTATCTCTTTGTCCTGCCCGGCCAGCGTCAGTTGAGCGAACTTTTGTCCCTTCATCGCAACCGTTGATACACGGTCACAACGATGAAGGCCAGCATGATAAGGCTGAAGAGCCAGGCCCCGCCCACAAAGAGGGAGCCGATACTAATGCCCAACAAGCCTGTCAAAAGAACGACCACGCTTGCGTACAAGTTCAACTTCCGCGCTCGATGTCGTGCGCCGGCCCGCCAAATCCCTTCGGCCACAACCCCGGCCAGAGGTGCAGCCACAAAGATGGCCCAAAAGCCAATAAAAGCCGTGGCGATGGTGCTCAGCACGCCGACGATGAGCCCCAAAAGCGACGCTGCCACGAGGGATGACACGACATGTCTGGGTTGTGCGTGGTAAAAGCGTCCGGTCAATTCAGCCACACAATCGGGGCAACGATATCCGACATCGGTGAGAATAGCACATTCTGTGCAGATAGGCTTTCCACATCGATTGCAACGCAAGGTGGTTTCCCGGTCGGGATGGTAAGCGCAGGCATAGATAGGGACACCGTCCTCGTAGCGCAAGACAGGCCAGGAAGATGACTGCCCGGTTTCCCGAGTTTCCGACTCTCGCGAGACCATCGTCGATGCCTTGGGAGTGACCGTCGACTGGAGGTCCCGGCGCAGCTGACGTAATCCCTCGCGAGCCACCGGGTGTTCCGGGTCAATGGCCAGGACCGTCTCGTAAATGCGCTGCTTTTCCTTTGGCTCCTCAACGACACCGGCCAAACCCAACCACGCTTCCACATTCTCGGGGTCCAAAGCGACGATCTGGTTGAAAAGAGTCCGAGCGCGCTCACGCCGGCCCAATTGTGCGGCAACCATCGCCTGATGCAATAATTTTTCGGTATCTGTATCCGTCATTTTTTGAACTACTTACTCCTTCCAGCGCAGACGCTCCATCAGGGTACGATAAAAGTAGCTCCGGTCTTGCAAGCGAACGAAGTAGGCCGAGTAGGGGCTGGCGCGAACGATCATGCGGTCCCCGTGGCGCATCTCCACCTCAAACTGGCCATCCACGGTCAGGATGACCTGATGATCCGTCTTCACGTCCAGCCATACTTCGGCGCCTTCGTCCAGTACGACGGCTTTGTCCAGGGACAAGTGAGGAGCGATGGCCACGATGAGCATGTTCTTGAGTTCTGGAGGGAGAATGGGGCCCCCCGCCGCGAAAGCATAGCCGGTGCTGCCTGTCGGTGTGGCGACGATGACCCCATCCGCCACGTACGTGGTCAAGCGACTGCTGTCCACGTACGCCGTCACCCGAATGACCCGGGCCAGGGTCCCGCGACTGACGACCACATCGTTGAGAGCCCGGTAGCTTCCCAGGATATGACCATCCCGCACCATGTCCGCATCCAACATCAGGCGTTGTTCCAGCCAGTAGTCCCCGTCCAGCACGTGTTGCAGGGCTTCGTTCCAGGCCGCGGGCGGAACCTCGGCCAGGAATCCCAGGCGTCCCAGATTCACCCCCAAAATAGGGACCCGATATCCGGCCGCTAGCCGTCCGGCCCGTAACAAGGTCCCATCGCCTCCCAGAGCAATGAGCAAATTCACCTGGTCTAACAAACGGCGCCTGACTGTGGCCTCATCCCAACTGGAAGCGGTCCAGGCCTGAACCTTTTGTTCATCCAGGAAACGGGCGATTTCCCCGGCCAGAGAACGAGAAGCCTGGATGTAGGGATGGAATAAGACCCCGACACGTTGCAGCGTCATGGCACCGGCTGTCCTCGCGTCAACAGATCGGTAAGTACCGTATCCCAGCGTTTATCAATGACGACGAGGTGGACGCCCGCCTCTTGCAGACGCCGGGTTTGACGTCTGGGCAGCTCTTTGCCCAGGACAAGCACGTGGCGGGCGCGAACCGCCTTCTCGATATCTGCTCCCACCTCTGGACGAAAGCGTACCATATAACGGAGAAGGGCATCAAACTCAGGACGGGATGAGGGTTTACGCGTGGGCCAGAGGTAGATTTCATACACTTTAGGGGTATCGGTTGTTGCCCTTGAAGGGGTGGACGCTCGTCGGTAGAAATGGACCCATACAACCCGATGGCCATCCACATTGAGGTGGGCTCGCACTCCCAATCCCTCAGGCTCGAGGTAATACTTGCCGCTCCCCAGGGGAGCGAATTCGCAAGCAAAGGGGCCATACTCTGGCTTGCTCCCCGTTTGTTGCACGACTCCCGGCCAGCCATCAGCCCAAAGATGTACGGACACGCCGGCCAATCCTTCCACGTCACACCGAATCACGCCAAAGCCGGGTCCCGGTCCCCCATCCTCAATGGTATACCCCCACGTGGGGGCAGTCGGGCTTGGATTCTGGGGGGATGCGTCTAGCGTCACTTCTACTTCGTTATGCCCGTCCAAGACAATGCCCTCCTGTACCACATCGGCACCTACCACGCGCAGGGTGTATTCGCCCGGGGGCAACTGCTCGAAGCGAAAGCGCTCATCCTTGCCAACCTTGTGCACCAGGTTTACGTTCGGCCCCTTCAGGCGCACCCGCACCCCGGCTCCATGAACGACCTTCCCCAGGATGCGACTTTCCCGGGGGGGAGGCAACACCAGGCGGACGGTCGCTTGATGTTGTCCATCCACGTGGATCCCCTCTTCGCGGATGCCCGTATGGCCCACTTCCACGGTATACGACCCCGCGGGTAAACTTCCAAAGCGAAATCGCCCCTTTTGATCGGCGGTCATGGTTCGTTCCACCGGCCCCTTGAGTCGTATTTCCTCCCCAGCCCCGTTGACGACCTCCCCTTCGATGACGCTCTCCGCCACAGGAGCCGGAGGAGCCGGAGGTTGCGGTTCCGGTGGAATTGCGTCCACGGGATGAAAGTGAACGCGAATGATGTGCTTGTCCTTCAGGGTCACCTTCGCACGGACATCAAGCCCTTCTGGCTCCACATGATAAGTCCCATCATTTAGAGGGGCAAACTCACACACATCCGGTCCCAGCTCGGGTTTGCTGCCCGTCAGGCGTGTGGCCCCGCTCCACCCATCTGCCCAAACACGCACACGAAGGCCGGACTTGTCCTGGACCTGACAGCGCAAGACGCCGAACCCAGGTCCCGGACCTTCATCCTTGACGACGAATGTCCAGGCGGGTGCCGCTGGCGGGGTTCCTGTGTTGGCCGGCCTGGATGCCTTGAGCGTCAGACGAACATGATTGTGTCCATCCAAGACGATTGATTCAAGAAGGCCGGTCCCAGATACGATGAGGGTGTAGTCTCCTGGTGGCAAGTGATCAAAGTGAAATGTCTCGTCCGCCCCCAGGGTAGCCTGGCGAGATTCCGGTCCATGCAGGCGCACCTCAAGGCCCGCGCCGCCCACGACGCGACCGGACACCTCGCTCGCCCGCGGGACCTCCTCTGTCAAATCGAAATTGACCCGAATGGCGTGGATGCCATCCACGTCCAGACCGATAAAAACAGCATCACTGTCCGCGACGGCCAAGCGGTAGATACCGGCCGGAACGCCCTCGAACCGGTACGTTTCGTCCTCGGCCACGACCGTCTCATCCTGATAGTTTGCACTACGTAGACTCATGCGGTGGCCGACTCCGTCCCGCACCACTCCCCAAATGCGAGAACCAGAGGTCTCAGGGGGGGCCACGGCGTCGTGCTTGGGTTGCCAGGTGCGTTTGGGCAGAGCGCGCAACGCGTCCACAACGGGAAGCTTTCCCCCATCCCAGTGAGGACTGAACCAGGCATGTTCTTCCCAGGGACCGCTGGCACCGAGTACGGAACTTCCCAGGATCCAATAGGCTGTGCAGAAGTAATAGTCCGGAGCCTGTTCGGCCTGTCGGCTGGTCCCCATCATGATGCGACATTGCTCGATGATTATGTCTCGGTGCAGTTCAGGGGTGATGGTCGGATAGCGGGGGTCGTCGTCCTGGCCGACCAAGGGACCGTTCTCTGTACTCAGCAAAGGGATATGATAGCCCAGGTGTTGCAAGGCAAGATGGGCAAAATACTCGTATCCTCGCCAACAAGAGGGATCGTCAACCGCGGTGGCCCCCGGGTTGGCACCGTTCTTCCGATGCTGGTTGACGAATTCCAGGGTACGTTCTCCCCAATGAGGGCCCTGCCAGGCAGATGGCCCCAGGGCATGGTATGCTTCTTCGGTGAGTAAGACGCCCTGCTGGTTCACCGGGTCACCGGGATAGGCCACGGGATGGTTGAAATCATAGTTGTGGAGGGCCCACCAGACCCCTTCAGCCAGGAGGTCTTTCCCCCCTTCGGCTACAATAGCGCCAAGCAGGTCCCACTTTTTGCCCGGCGAGACCGCAGGAATACCGGGGAGTCCTCCCTTGCTGAGAATGGTTTCCATATCACGGATGGCGTTTCGAGCGACAATCCGTTGGGCCTCTGTTTCGTCCGCGGGCATGGAGTCAGCCCATTCAAAACCCGAATCGGGTTCGTTGTTAAACTCGAAGTAGCGCACGCCCACGTGGACAAAGGCTTCCAGAGCGGCGATTTCATCTGGCCCCAAAGTACCTCGCTCAGGATCGGAGGAATTGGGTCGGGGGCGAAAGAGGCGCACAATGGGCATAATGCCGCTGGCGAGTAAATCTTCGGCAAAAGCCAATCCGCCCGGGTGGAGGAGTTTCACCCAGGTGATACCCATCTCTTTGAGCAGGGGAATCCACTGGTGACGGATGACGCTGATGCCAATGGCATCGCTGATGCCTGGACTCCAGTGGATGCCGATGCGCGTGTCCTGCGGCGGGCGGGGAAAATCTGAGAGTTTCATGATTCCACTCCTTGCGACGATGCATACGGCGATGTTGCTCCGCGAACACGATGACGGAGTGTCCTATGTCAGACGGACAAGGTGTCCATCCACACATGTACTTATGGCGGACAGGGCAAACGCCGGCTTTCCCTGTCTCCTCAATCCGTTCCGCCGGCTATGGAAGACCCTCTACTCTGCTTCCGGCAAATGCGCTCGAAGCCATTTTATGACGTTGTCCAGAGGAACATCCACTTGCTGTGACGAGTCCATGTCACGCACGGCGACAACGTCTCGATCCAGTTCCCCTTCACCCAGGATGAGCGTGAAATGGATACGACGACGGTTCGCCTCACGCATTTGACTTTTCAGACTGCGCCGGCCAAATGCCAGGAGCGTGCGAATGCCCGAACGACGAAGATGGGCGGTCAATTGCACAGCACGCGATTTGGCCTTCTCGCCTAAGGGTGCGACGAAGACCTGGGGAGTGGGAAGCGGCGGCGGGTTGATCCCCTGGGCTTTCATGGCCAGGATGATGCGTTCCCAACCGGCACCGAAGCCGATGCCCGGCGTAGGAGGACCACCGATGTCTTCGACGAGCCCGTCATAACGGCCGCCACCGCAAACCGCGGCCTGGGCCCCAATACCCTCCGCCCACACTTCGAAAACGGTCTTGGTGTAGTAGTCCAGGCCACGCACCAGACGATGGTTGATCACATACTCGAACCCGGCGGCATCCAGGTAACCACGCAAGGTATCGAAATGCGTACGGCAATCATCGCAGAGGTAGTCGACGATCCTGGGCGCGCCTGCAATGACCGGCTGGCACTGATCGGCCTTACAATCAAGCACCCGCAAGGGATTGCGTTGCAGACGCCGCTTGCAATCGTCGTCGATTTCGTCGTAATGTTCCATGTAGTAGGCTTTGAGTGCTTCAATATAACGCGGGCGGCAAACCGGACAGCCGGTACTGTTCAACTGAAAGTAAAGGTGCTCGAAGCCGAGACGGTCGAACAGGTGATAGGCCAGAGAGAGGATCTCGAAGTCGAGAGCCGGGTCTGATTCACCGAAGGCCTCCACGCTGACCTGAGTGTGCTGACGATAGCGTCCTGCCTGAGGACGCTCATAGCGGAAAACCGGGCCGATGGCATAAAGCTTAACCGGCTGAGGGCGTGTGGACATGTGGTGTTCCACGTACGCACGTGCGATTCCGGCTGTGAACTCCGGGCGCAACGTGATCTCGTCCCCTCCCTTGTCCCGGAAAGAGTACATCTCCTTGTCGACGATATCCGTACCTTCTCCCACGCCACGAACATAAAGATCTGTGTACTCGAAGACGGGCACATCGATCTGTTCATAGCCGTAGGTCGCCATGAGGTCATAAATAACGGCCTCCAGGTAGCGCCAGTACGCTCGTTCTTCGGGCAAGACGTCAAGAATACCGCTGGGGCGTCGATATCGTTGTGCCACAGTGCTCCCTCGCCGGTCGGTAGATGTGAGTTCACAGCACGGCCCGCCTGTTCGTGAGGAGATCCTTCTCAAGTCTCCCGTTTGAGAACGCTCGGACAGCCGCTTCAGCCTCCTATGCTTCGGGCATCCTCGCTTCCCCGGTGGGTCGCGTCTGCCATGCTATTATAACGAATGTGCGCTCTTTGCCCAAGTGTTCGCGTCTAGGTTTTGGATCCTCCAGCGTGAGCTCTTCCGCCTGGTCGTCCAGCAGAGGAAGCACGTGGGCATGATCTTGGAACGATTGCCATCGGAGGGGTGCTGCGCCGCACACGCGCTCGCTGCCGGCCGAGGGGTCACTCCCGCCCGGCGAAACCGGCCCGACAACCCGCTACCAGACCATCGGTGTATACCCGGCCCCAATAAGGTCCGAGATGGCCTTGCCCACGTAGTCCACTTGAAGGCCCAGTGCCGCGACCTGATCCGACAATCCTTCCCTGTCAGCGATGAATTTACATGCGATGGGAGGACCTACAAACTCCCGAAAATCATCCGCATACTGACGTAAGGTCTCATCCGTCAGGAGAAGTTTTTCGGAAGGACCAAAGAAAAACAACTTGACCTCATCCAGCCAACCGTATTTGACCGCGTTGACCGCATACATAGCCCCCGTTCGGGCTTTTGCCACTTCGGCCGTACTGATGATGACGACTACCTTGCTGCTCATCCTCCGCCTCCTCTTGGTTGTGGCATACGTCCCATGGTTTCTTTTTCAGCAACAGGACACCGGCATACCCTGCTTCTTGCTGCCCTCTTTTGGTCTATTGGCTCCTGCCCGCGGGTCACTGCGTACGACCTGGTCAAGAGCAGGCCATCCCCTTATCCCCTGTCATGGTCCTGACCGTCATCTGCACCGACTCCACATGACGTGGTCGCTGGAGATGCCTTCCGTCCCAAAGCCGTGATCCCCTCACCGCCTCCGGGGCCTCTTTCCAGCCGCTGTGGTATAATAGCCGGGAGATCCGATGGAGACAAGTGGGAATCGGTCCGGATCATTCCACGGGGAATGAACCACGCCTGCGAGGTCACCTCTGTACGGCATTATATAGCACGAAGGAGGAGCGCTTATGAGTCGAGTATACGCCGGCAAATATCTGCATGTGAATCTCACCGATCGCACCTGGTACGACGTCTCCATATCGGAGGAAGACGTCCGCCGATTTACGCTGGGAAGCGGGTACGCTGCCTGGCTCTACTGGCATGAGATGGACCCGTCCATTCCCCCTCTCGATCCTCGCAGTAAGTTGTATATCTTCAACGGGCTGCTCAGCGGTACCTTTTCCCCCACCGGCTGCCGTTCATCCTGGTGCGGGCGTTCTCCTCTCACAGGCATTTGGGGGGAGTCCAATATGGGAGGACATTGGGGGGCAGAGCTTCGTTTCAGCGGTTACGATGGGCTGGTCATCGAGGGGAAAGCGTCTGAACCCGTGTATCTCTGGATCGATGGAAAAAACGGAAAGGTGGAGATTCGTCCGGCGGGCCATGTGTGGGGCAAAGGACACTTCGATACATTCGACATCCTGCGTCAGGAGACCGATCCCAAAGCCCAGGTGGCATCCATTGGCCAGGCAGGGGAACAGCTCGTACGTTATGCCGCGGTCATGCAAGGTGGACGCTCCCATGCTCGCGCTGCAGGACGGACGGGCATGGGAGCGCTGATGGGCAGTAAGTTGCTCAAGGCCATTGTGGTGCGAGGCAGCGAACGCCCCATCTACGCCGACCCCAAGGGGTTTCGTCAGACGGTCAAAGAAGCCAACGGCACCATCCGCGAGCACGCCAAGGGGCTGAGCCTGCTAGGCACGGCGGGTGGTGTTCCGGCCACGGAGCAATACGGAGACCTTCCCTTGCAGAACTGGCGCCGAGGTTCTTGGGAGAAGGCGTATCAGATCTCCGGTCAGAAAATCGCGGAGACGATCTTTCTCAAGCACACCTTCTGTTTCGCCTGCCCTATCGGTTGCGGTAAGGCCGTAAACATTGAGAAGGGGCCTTATGCAGGCGTGAAAGGGGAAGGCCCGGAGTATGAAACGCTGGCCGGATTCAGTGGCATGCTGCTCAACGACCATCTGGAGAGCATCGCTTTCGTGAATCATTTGTGCAACGATTTTGGTCTGGACACTATCTCCACCTCGGCCAGCATCGCTTTTGCCGTGGAAGCATTCGAAAAGGGGTACCTGACGCCCAGGGAAACCGATGGGCTGACTTTACGCTGGGGGGATCCAGAAGTCACAGCGCTTCTCGTGCAAAAAATTGCCCATCGGGAAGGGATCGGCGACTTCTTAGCCGACGGGGTGCGCCGCATGAGCGAACGGCTGGGGCCGGAAACCGAAACGTTCGCCGTTCACGTCAAAGGATTGGAAGTCCCCTACCACGACCCACGGGCGTTTGTAGATATGGCAGCCAATTATGCCACGGCAAACCGCGGGGCCTGCCACATGGAATCGTGCAGCTATTGGCAGGGGTATGGCCTGCAGGTGCCGGGGCTTTATTATGAGAAGCATCCAGACCGCTTTGCCAGCCGCGAGGCAGGGCGTATGGCAAAGCGCTATCAGGATTATGTGACCCTTTACAATTCTCTGGGCCTGTGCAAGTTCATCATCAAGGGATTGGCGGGGCCGGACCTGGTAGCGGAACTCATCAATAAGGCTCTGGGCTGGGGTTGGGATGCGACCACTGTGTATCAAACGGGCGAACGGGTGTTTAACCTAAAGCGGCTCATCAACGGGCGCTTCGGCATCACCGCGGCTGATGATCGACTACCCTATCGCCTGGAGCACGAGCCCAGGCCCAGTGGCGGGGCTGCAGGGGTGCTGCCCGACATGTCCCTCATCATGGCTGAATATTACGAGGCCCGAGGCTGGGATCCAAAAAGCGGAATGCCCAGTCCTGAGAAACAAGCCGAATTGGGCCTGAAAGTCTCAGTCCGCTGACCCGCTCCTCCCGGTCCCCCAGCCTCTCCCCCATCCGACAGAGGCGCGGGGGACCACTCTACTCGAACACGTGGACGGAACGACGCCGAATCAAAACGCGCCGCTGTTGGCCGGGTCGTATCCCCAGGTCGAGCATGAACACTCGCGGCAAACGAGCATACAGGGTGACATCGGGCATTCGGACAAGTTCCAAGAGCAATATGTTGTCGATCCCGGTCGGATGCGCCTCAGCCACTCGCACTGCAACGATATTGTGTGATTGGCGCAACGGACGCTGCTCACGTACAAAGAGGATGTCTTCCGGACGGAAACCAAAGGTGACCTCTTTTCCTACAGCATGGCGTGTGCGTGAGACCAGTAAGACGCCGCCGGCCCAGTGGATCTCGGTATTGTCCAATGTGTGTCGGTAAACGACCCCCCGAAAGACATTGCGCATGCCGACGGCTCGGGCGACGGAAGGGGTGGCCGGATGTCGGAAGACATCCTCTTGAGTGCCTATCTGGACAACGCGCCCGCGCTGAAAGACGACCAGTTGATGGGCCAGAGTATACGCTTCCTGCAAGTCGTGGGTAATGAGCAGAATGGGGATTTCATAGCGTCGATGGATCAGGCGCAGCTCTTCTTGCAATTCTTCCCGCAAGGCCGGATCCAGGGCCCCAAGAGCTTCGTCCAGAAGGAGAATGCGGGGTTGAATGACAAGGGCCCGGGCCAAAGCCACCCGTTGCTGTTGCCCACCGGAAAGGTGGCGGGGATGCTGGTCGGACAACCCTTGCAGGTGCATCAAAGCCAGCATCTCCTCCACCCGTTGGGCTTGCTCCTGTCGTGAGTAGCTCCGCAAGCCGAAGGCAATGTTCTCCTCGACCGTCATGTGAGGAAACAGACCATAGTGTTGGGGCACATAGCCAACTCGCCGTGCCTGGGGGGGCACATTGATGCCCGCCGACGTGTCGAGCCAGGTATCGCCGTTCACCCGCACATACCCTTGCTGAGGAACAAACAAGCCGGCAATCGAACGCACCGTAAGGGACTTGCCGACTCCTGAAGGGCCAAAAAGGACCGTTACACCGGGCGAACAGGTGAAGGAGACATCGAGGGTAAAATTAGGGAAGGAATGGAAAAGTTGGACCTCGATCACCGCTGCCCCCCAGGAAGACGTTGGGTCAGGTGGCGAATGCCCCCCAACAACAAAAACGCGGTGATGGTGAGAATGAGCACGAGAAGATTGGCCCGAATCTGATCCCCCGCCTGGACAGCATCATAGATGGCTATCGCCATGGTTTGAGTACGCCCTGGAATATTCCCTGCAACCATTAAGGTAGTTCCAAAGTCTCCCAAAGCACGGGCGAAAGCCATGAGGACACCCGCCAGGATGCCGGGCAATGCCAGGGGGAGCGTGACCCTCCAGAGGATACCCCACTCCGGCTCTCCCAAGGTCCGGGCCACATCTTCCAATTCCCGGTCCACGGCGGCAAAGGCAGCGCTGGCCGATTGAAGCAGCAAAGGCATGGAGACGGTCCAGGCGGCAAGTACCGCGCCCCGCCAGGTAAAAACCATGGGGACGCCCAGGCGTTCCAGAGTTTGCCCCAAGGGAGAATTGTAGCCAAAAGCCACCAACAGGTAGTAGCCGAGGACGGTTGGCGGGAGGACCAGGGGCAGATTGGTGAGAGCGCCAAGGACGTCCAACCAGGGAGAGCGATAGCGGGCCAGGATATAGGCTAAGGGGAGACCGGTGGCTAGGCCCAACAAGGTAGCAACTGTCGCGACCCGTAAGGAAAGCCACAACGGAAAAAGGCTCACTTCCCCTCCCATGTTCTCCAGCGACAGACGCCGATTTCCCACGTATCATTGCTCGTTCAGGGCAAAGCTTACCATCATCCCCAGAGCCGAAGCAACTCGCTAAGGGGAAGGTGAGCCCCTTCGCTTCGAAGAAGCCCGTGGGGCGCTCGGGAACGACATGCGTGTTTGGCCCACTAACTCCCATGGAGTACACTATAATCCGTAGATGTATCGGCAAAAGCCGGGAGAAATGTTCAGCGCATGGGGGATCAAATTCGAACATTTTTCGCGCTTAATCGTATGATTATCTTCTTCGTGTACGGAGAAACTTTCTTCGTGCTCGGGCTGGCCATTGCGTTGCAATCCTGGAAACATAGTCGCTTACCGTTGGTTCGAACGCTCCCTTGGTTGGCCGCATTCGGCTTCACGCATGGATTTCACGAATGGGGGCACTTGTTCATCTCCATTCAGGCGACATACATGCCTCAATCTTTTATCAATCTTTTGATCACCTTGCAAGCTCTCCTGCTGGCCATTTCCTTCGCTTTGCTCTTCCAATTTGGAATCGAGACATTACGTCCATTGCCACAAAGACTCCGATTCGTGCGCTATGTTCCTCTTGCTTTGCTTATCACCTGGGGTTGGTACAGTGGCACCCAGGCAAGCCGGGGGGAGAACTCCATGTCTGGATGGTATATTTACGTCAGCGATATGGCCAGATATGCCATTGGTACTCCAGGGGCGATCATGGCAGCGTATGGACTTTATCGCCAACATCGAGAATTAAAGCAAGGAATCGAACTGCCGAAAAACCTGTCGCTTTCATTCACCCTGGCAGCCATGAGCTTGCTCATCTACGCCTTGCTTGGCGGAATCATCGTATCGCGAGCGGACTTCTTCCCCGCGAACTGGCTCAATAGTCAGACCCTCTATGCAACCACGTGGATACCCGTCGAACTCTGGCGAAGCCTGCCGGGGCTGATTCTGGCCGTCTCCGTCATCCGTGCCCTTGAACTTTTCCGTATTGAACTGGACCGCCAACTGGTGGATATGGAAGAGCAACAGGTGCTGCTGGCAGAGCGGGAGCGCATCGGTCGAGAGCTGCATGATGTGACGCTGCAATCCATATATGCCTCGGGATTACTCCTGCGAACGGTTGAAAGAGACGTCGAGAAGGCTGGATTGCATCCGGGGCTAGAACAGATTCACGAGAGTATCCGTTTGCTCGACGAGACGATTGCGAACATTCGTCACTACATAGGGAACCTCCAAAACCAGCCGACGGCTCATAGCCTAAAAGTTGCACTGGTTGACCTGATCGACCAATCTCCCATCAAGTCACTGGTCGATGTGGAAACCGTCCTCGACGTGCCGGACAACCGCCACCTGACGCCCGTCCAGATTCGACACCTGTTGGCCATTACGAGTGAAGCGCTCAGCAACGTCGCCCGACACGCGCACGCGCGTCGCGTGCGCATTGTGGCCACAGCCGGTGAAACGTGTTTATGTCTGGAAATCACAGATGACGGACAAGGAATGGCGCCGGATTACGTCATAGGGTATGGACTGCGGAACATGCAAGAAAGAGCCCGAATGTTGGGCGGCCAGTTGACCCTGACGTCGCAACCCAAACGAGGGACTACCATACGAGTAGAGATCCCATGGACCGAAGAAAATGAGGACCATCAGGCTCCTGATCGTGGATGACCATCCCATCGTGCGCATGGGTTTACACACTTTGCTGGAAAGTGAGCCCGACATGCGAGTCGTGGGCGAGGCGGGCAGTGCGACTGAAACTCTGGCCATGGCCTCGAGACTCCGCCCGGACGTAATCCTGCTGGACATCCGATTACCAGACAGAAGCGGGCTCACCGTGTGTCGTGAAATTCGTCAACGATGGCCTAAGATCCAAGTCCTTGTGCTCACTTCTTACGCCGATGAAGATCTGGTCTATAAGGCCATCGAGGCTGGAGCAGCCGGATATGTGTTGAAAACCCTCGGGATCACGGAGTTGCTCCAGGCCATACGCTCTGTAACACGAGGTGACGGAGCCCTGGATCCAAAAGTGACCAAACGCGTTTTGGAGCGCGTGCGCGAGGCCGAAAGGCAGTCTCGACTGGACGCGTTTCAGGAACTTTCTGAGAGGGAATTGGAGGTGTTGGCCCTGGTGGCTCAAGGAAAGACAAACGCAGAGATCGCCAGGGAGCTCACGCTCAGTGAGAAAACCGTGCGCAACCACGTCAGCACCATATTGAGCAAATTGGGCCTGAGCAACCGAATAGAAGCGGCAACGTACGCTGTGCGAAACAACATCGATCAGGTCCTTCCTTCGCGGACCAAACCGCCTGGGGAATGATCCGGATTCTCCCCAGGCGGTTCGACAGTGCCTACTTGAAGAGGTCGAAAAATGGGGGGAAGGTAAGCAGAAATCCCAAAACGAGAAGGATCCCCGTCCACGTGAAGATCCCCTTCAGCTCGATTTCCTTATCCTTCCATTGACTATTGAGGATTACCCACGAAACCAGCCAGACAATAATTCCCACACCCGTCTTTCCCGTCAAGTTCCCAGACGGATTGTACCAGTTGAGAAGACTTCCGATGGAGGAACTCGCCTCCGAAAGGGTGGTCAGCAGGCCGATGACAAACACCCCAATCGATCCGGACAAGATTGCAGCGGCAGCAGGTCCAGTAGGCACGTGATTCGTCGAAATATGAACCGTTCCTTCTGTTTGTGTCGTCATGATCATTTCTCCTCTCTCGATACATGTCAGGGGCAGGCTAGAGAACGGGAGCGTTCTTCGTGATGAGCGCGCCCAATAGCCCGGCCACAGCAGCACTTGCGAAGGCAAGAATGAAAATGATGAGGGTTGCTTTGCGCAGCTTGCTGTTCTCCGCCAGTTGATCGCCATAGCGCCAGACAATGTAGGCCACAACCGTGGCCAAAATCGGGGCGAACCAGGCCACATGCTCTTTCCATTCCATGCCATACTTGTGCCATCCGGCCACCTCTGGATGAGCAAGCAGGAAAGAGCGAGGATAAAGGCGCAAGTCTGCACCCGCGGGGGGTTTGGCCCGATACCACGGGTAAACAATGTACGTCCCAACAAAAACGGTCAGCCAGGCATCGATGGCCATGATCCAGGTGCCCCACCGGAGATTACGCGTCAAATCGCGGAACCCTTTCATGGTAAGCCATTCTGGCTTCAGACCATAGAGGTTCAATAACCCTCCGGCAAAGGAGAGCAGAAAGATCCCCCCCAAAATGATGCCATGAATCAATCCCCAAAATTCCCGACTGGTCAATGACATTTCTCCACCCCCTCTTTGCATATTCTTACCTCATGAACAAAGGACACTTCCCTACGCTTTCAGTGTATAGGGACAATGCTTTCCCGTACAGGGGCAGATGTCCTAATTTGGGCGGGACAATTGGGCGTAAGTCGGGATTAACGCCGTTGGGGACACCTTATTTCCAGCGGTCGACGAGGTAGATCGTTCCGTCGCTCAGGCGGGCCATTCTTTTGATGTGGGCAACCGTGGCCAGCTCTGCCACGGGAAAGAGATAGTCACGGTGGACCTCATCAAACCAGACAAGACAAGCCCGGGGTCCGCCAGGCCACGTCCCTCGCAATGCCTGCAGATGATTGGCCAGAGTCGGAGAATTGTAATATCTCTTGTGAGGACTCATCTTCGCCACTCGTCGTGCTCGAACGTACACCACCAGAGGATCATTGGTATAAATGAGTGGACACTGCGACGCGTGTGACTGCAGATAGCGAATCGTTTCACTCCTGGCCCACAAGCGTCCATTATAACCCAAGCCATCTTTCCGAACCTGTTGCAAGGTCGAGATAGCAGAAGCCGTAGGATGAACAAGCAAGACCAGCATAAAGACGACTATCCAGTCGATCCGAAACCGTCGTTTCACCGCAAATCGTCGCCACAGATGGTACCCGGTCGCCCACAGCAGGAGCATCCAGGGGATATAAATAGGAGCAAGCAATCGGTCCCCAATTCTGTCATACGCCACCCAGGTCGCTGAAAGAAGTAATCCCCCCACATAGAAGGCCAGGAACACGATCGCTGGACACAAGTCCCAACGCGGGCACCTCAGACCCAACTCCTGTCTCCGCCGTACCCGTACGAAACCTGCAATGGCCAAACTCAACAACAATAACAGGAGAATCCCTCCTCCCCCAAAGGAGAAGAGAGCTCCCTTGTATCTGGCAATAAAGGCCGGGCCAGGAAGGGGAAGATACCAGGACAGCAGGGTTACCGCGGTCAAGAGGATATTCTGCGCCAGGCCATATCGAGATGCCCCCCTGGGTCCGGTCAGCGTACCGGTCAGCATATGGTTCCTTATCAACCATAGGCCCAGGGGGAGCACGGAGACCAAAAGCAACAGGAACATATGTCCGAATCTGACCCTGTGGGTTCGAGAACGGCGCGCGGCCAACACCACATCCACGAGTCCGGCGACGATAAGGAGGCCGCCGATGTACCGGGTCAAAGCGGCCAGGGCAATAGAAAGAGCCATGAGCAATAACACGGGCGTGGAGTCCTTCTCACTCACGTAAATGGCAGCCAGGAACAAGTAGAGGAGCACGAGAACAATGAAAAGGGGTTCGCTCCAGGCCATCACAGACACGCGAAGGATCGGGTATCCGACAAGCACAGAAAGTGCTCCCAGGAACGCACATCGTCGGCACTCCCTCAGGTGGAGGAAGAAAAGAATCCCACCCAAATAAACGATCATGCCAAACAACAAAGCCTGGACAAATCGGGACAGGGGAAGCGGGTCAATGCCCGAAAGGCGGGAGGCGAGGGCCAGGAGAAGGGGATAAAGAGGGGGATACACCACAAGGGGCTTGCCATCGTAAGTGACCGCGCCCCGGCCTGCTGCCAGGTGTCGAGCCGTGGCCACATACCCTACGGAATCCGGCGAGAGACCAATTCCATAAGGTCCGGAGGCAAATAACACCATGCCCGCGCCGAACAAGGCCAATATTAGCAGGGCCCACTGTTCCCCTTTTGCCAGACATTTTCGTCCCATCTTTTGGCTTGTCCCTCGTCGCTTAGAGAAAAGGTCGCCCTCCCGAGGGGGGCTCACGTTTTTAGAGGGGATGAAGCATCTTTTGCCCTCAAGCCGTTATGGTTGCCATGTCCAAACGCACAGGAACCCCTCGCTGCTGTAAGTACACTTTGACCTCCTGGATGCTCAATTGGCGGTAGTGAAAGAGCGACGCGGCCAGAGCAGCCTCCGCTTTCCCTGTTGTCAGGGCTTGATAGAAATGCGTTAGGGCTCCGGCGCCACCTGAGGCGATGACAGGAATGTGAACGGCCTCGGCAACGGCGCGAGTCAGTTCGATGTCATACCCCGCTTGAGTCCCATCCGCGTCCATGCTCGTAAGTAGAATCTCCCCGGCGCCGCGTGCCTCCACTTCCTTCGCCCAGGCAATGACGTCCACTCCAGTGGGTACACGACCTCCACGAACGTACACCTCCCAAGGGGACTCTTCTGGACCTGGGGGAGAGGAGCGACGTCGGGCGTCGATAGCAACCACAATGCATTGAGCGCCAAAACGGGAGGCCCCTTCCGTGATAATCTCCGGCCTTCGCACCGCTGCGGAGTTGATGCTCACCTTGTCCGCACCGGCCTGCAGCATCTGCCACATATCTTCCACTGTGCGCACCCCCCCCCCGACCGTGAAAGGAATGAATACCGTATCCGCGACACGACGTACGACCTCAACCATGATTTCGCGTCCTTCGTGGGTCGCGGTAATGTCCAAAAAAACCAGTTCGTCCGCACCTTCAGCATCGTATACAGCGGCCTGTTCCACCGGATCGCCTGCATCACGCAGGTTCACGAAGTTCACACCTTTGACCACACGCCCCCGATGGACATCCAGGCAAGGAATAATCCGTTTTGCCAACATGATGATATGCCCCTCTCTGTAGAATCATCAGCCCCACTCATGCACGCCAGGAGAATGGCCTAACCCTCTTATCGTCCCCCGATGGAATTCATGTGCTCTCGAGTCGGCTTAGTTCCTTCACGAATAAATCTGTCGTCCTCTTGTCGATATTGCAGAAGCGCACTTCCTGTAAGGTCGTTTGTGGGTGGGCGTCCAGATATTCCATCACCGCTTTCAAAATGATAGACACACCCTGTTCTTTAGGAAAACCGAAGATGCCGGTGGAAATGGCGGGCAAGGAAAGCGTGCGCACCTGTTTCTCCTCGGCCAACGCGAGGGCGTTCTGGACAGCCTGATAGAGCAAGGCCTCCTCATTTCCCATCCCCCACCGTGGACCCACTGCGTGGATGACATACCTGGCCGGAAGGCGACCGGCTCCTGTGATAGCAGCGCCGCCTGTCGCCACCGGGCCCTGTTCCTGCACCCAGCGGCTGCTCTCTTCCTGAATTTGCTCTCCGCCCCGGCGGACGATCGCACCGGCCACGCCCCCGCCATGGGCCAGATAGCGATTGGCCGCGTTGACGATGGCATCCACCGGTTCCTGGGTAATGTCGCCCCACACCACTTTGAGAGTCCGTCCATCAGGACGCGTATGAGAAAATACCTCACGATTCATCTTGACCCAACCTCCAAATGTCCGCACGGCCATGACCAGCGATTCATAAACGTCTGCGTCGTCTCTTGCGCCTCTTGCTCGGGACTTTGTACCCCAATCGGCGCAACTCTTCCTCTTTTTTGCGCCACTTATGTTTTACCTTCACCCAGAGATCCAGATACACTCGTTTCCCCAGCAATCGTTCGATGTCTTCCCGTGCAGTCCGGCCGATTTTCGCGATCATGCGCCCCTTCTCGCCCAGGAGGATCATCTTCTGGGTTGGTCGTTCTACCGCGATGAGGGCAGAAATATAGATCATCCCATTGGGACGCTCTTTGAACTCATCGACCACGACGGCAACGGAATAAGGCACTTCCTGTTGGAGGTAGTGGAGGGCTTTCTCACGCACGATTTCTGCCACCAGGTCCCGCTCCGATTGGTCGGTAATCATCTCCTTCGGAAAATACCGGGGCCCCTCAGGAAGATGTTCGATAATGGTCTTCAGGAGCTCGTCCAGATTCTCACCGGTTAATGCCGAGACGCTCACCCAGGCCGTGGGTTCATCAGAAGATAAGAAACGAGCGATCTTCTCCCGGACCTCCTTCACAGTAGCCGCCGTCGTCTGATCTTGTTTGTTCAAAGCCACGATTAAAGGTCGCCCAGCCCGGTCTCGTCGAATCAGGTGCGCGATGTGCCTCTCCTCGGAACCAGGAGATCGGGTCAGATCCACCAACCAGAGGATGAGATCAGCATCTGGAAGCGCCCCTGTCGCTTCCCCCACCATGAACTCTCCCAGTTTGTCTTGAGGGAAATGGATGCCCGGCGTGTCCACAAAGATGATTTGTGCATCAGGCCGGGTGAGGATACCACGAATGCGTCGGCGGGTTGTTTGTGCTTTGGGTGACACGATGGCCACCTTCTGACCCAGATAGGCGTTCATCAAGGTCGATTTGCCCACGTTGGGACGTCCAACAACCGCCACGAAACCAGAACGATGTCCGGGGGGAACAGCCCAAGGGTCTTTCTCACGGGGCTCCTCGGCTCGAGCACGCCTCCCCACCGTGCTCTCAGGCGCCTCATCATCCTCCCGGTCGTGCGGATTCTCTACGGGATCTTCTTGCCTCTTGACTCCATCTTTCATCGATCGCACCTCTGGTGGCTTGCCAGGCTCGTTTCAACAGGAGGGAATGATTAGACTCGACGAACCTCTGGGCATACAGCCACGCTGTCCTCCATCTATCTCATTGTACCCGACTCTTCTCCCGTTGAGAAGCTATCGTGGTCTATCATGGCAGATTTTTAATGCTCCCATTGCTTCACAAGTCACCCGGAGTCCCGCCATAGGGGAGGACACGGTTGGCTTATTCTGCCATTTCCGTTCACCCGAAGGTTCACCTTGGGAGAGCGCGGGGTGCAACCCTAGGGTGCCTATTGTCAGAACAATTTGGAAATCTTCAACAACGCCAGAAAAATGTCGCTTTCTCTCAAATTAGCTCCATCGCCTCCCTCGTGTTATACTGTACCAGAGTCGCAGCCATTCATCGTACTCAGGCATGGAAAGCGGGAGACATCATGACATCAGGGGCTCACAGGTGGCTTTCATCCCCTCGTGTTCGTCTTCTCCTTCTCATTTTGATACTGATATTGGGCCTCTCTGCATGCCAATGGGCCCAATGGTTAGGATATCCACGTCCGACGCCTCCTCCCCGGCCCTCACCTCCGCTCCCACCCGTAGGGATCACTGCCCGTCCCATTCCCGGCGCTATTCCCATCCTGTACGCTCGCGATGACTACAATGTCTTTGACTACGGCCGTGTGTATCCCCAGTACGGTCCCGTAGGCCTGTGGCTCCGAGTCAAGTGGGATCAAGTGCAAAAGGACTGGAGCGGACGTCCGGATGCATTCGATTGGTCATTTATAGACGAGCGGCTGGAAAAAGCCGGTCGACAACGAGTGCGCCTGCCTAACGGGCAAGAAATTCCCCGGCCGGTCATCCTTTCCGTCTCTATCTACTCCCAGAAGGGACTATCCCCTTCTCAGTACGTCACGCACACGCCCCACAGTCTGAAACGGGCGGTCGGCGATCTCCTCGTAGGGGATGCCACACAATGTACCCCCCAGCCTGCTCCACCGTACAACTCACTCATCTATCGCAGAGAGCTCAAAGCCTTCATCCGGGCGTTAGGGAAACGCTATCGCCATCATCCCCTGATCACGGCCGTGGCCATAGGGCCGGGTTACGATGAAGAAACCGCGGCCATTCGCTTGGGCGTACGCTGTGGCGACCACCTCCTTAGCGAGGAACTGTACAAGCAAATCGGGGGGCCTCAAGTCTACGCCCAATTCGTTAAGGAGATCATGCTCGCCTACCGCCGGGCGTTCCCCACGACGCCCCTCTACCTCCAGGCGGCTAACGCCGAATGGGCCCAACGGGGTGAATTCGTTCGCTACGGCGCTGCCCTTACCCCTCCCATCGGCTACAAGCCGAACGCCATCGCTGCCGTGAGCGGGTCCGCCTACGGGTGGAAAGGGACCCTGCGCGGCAACGGCTGGATGCAACTGGCCGAGGAGTTCCAGGACCGGATTCCCATCGCGTTCGAGCCCAAGGTCATTCCCGCTTATACCCAAGGAGACGAAGACGCGCGCGAAGAACTCTACTGGATGCTCCTTTGGGGCCTCTCTCACAACGCGGACTTCTTCGCCCTGCAATCCAGCCTGACCAATCCCAGCGTGGATTGGTTCCACTACCTACCCGATCTAGACAAGCCTCCTCATAATGTGGGTGGTTTCGTGGATTTCGTCGATCGCAACTTGGGACAAGAGCCGGAAACCAGCCCCGAGGTGTGGATCGTCTTACGAGATGTGGAACCTTCCGAAGATCGTTATGGCACGGGAGCCTGGGGGCCTCGCAATGGATATGCGGGAGGAGAAGAGGGGGATTGGGACCACTGGCTTTACCGGATTCCTGTGCGCGATGATGCTACCACCCGCCTGCTACGCCGTCAGCTTCCCGGGCATCCTCAAGCGGTGCAGGCACGACAGTTGCGTCGTACAGACCGGCGTTACATGTGGTTTCAAGTGGATTCACGATGGTCTCACTACGACCGTCCTTCTGAGATGGCCGGAGGCTCTGGCGTCTACCGGCTGACTGTCTGGTATCTGGATACAGGCCGGGATGCCTGGGAACTTCAATACACAGATGATGACGGACACATCCACATCCTGCGTCAGCAAAAGCAAGGGAGTGGAGAGATGCGCAAGGCGGTGTGGGTGGTTCACAACGCCCGGTTTGCCCACCTGATGGAAGGGGCCGACTTGCGTCTGGACGCGCTGAACGACGGGCCGGAATACATCCACATGGTGGACATCCAGGCCCTCGACACAACCTCTCCACCTGCTTCTCTCTCGCCTACGCCTCCCACACCTCTCCCAACCCACACCCCTCCTTCCATGCATGAAGCAGACCTCCGAGAGGGAGTAAAAGGGTATCGCGGCTTTGCGGACACCTTCATAGACGCCTGGCATCCGAACCGTCACATGAACGATGCAGGCTACCTGGCCGCTCGCCATGCCACCCTTTATACGCTAATCCGCTTCGACACGGCCCATATCCCCGCCAACGCCCAAATCCTCTCCGCCCGGCTACGCCTCTGGGCGGGAGCCGGCAACGGTCCCATTACGTTACAAGGTTATCGCCTGTTGCACCCCTGGGACGAACGGCGGGCCACGTGGAAGGAAGCCACCAAAGGAGTACCCTGGCGAGTACCGGGTCTCCTCGGCGGTCCTGACGTGGAGAAGACTCCCAGCCTTGAGCTCCGGATAACGGCCCCGTATCGCTGGATCGACATCGACCTGACGTCCCTGGTGCAAGACTGGGTCAGGAGACCGGACCATAACTTTGGGCTTTTATTGACCGGGAAGGAGCCGGGCATCGAATACCATTTTCTTCCCAAGGAATTCCCTGTGACAGCTTTCCGGCCACAAGTCTCCATCGCTTATCTCCTCCCAACCCCCACCGCCACGCCAACGCCATCGCCCACGCCGACGCCCAGTCCCACGGCCACGCCAACGCCGTCACCCACACCGACGCCCACCCCCACGGCCACACCAACTCCGTCACCCACACCGACGCCCAGTCC
>CAZAQA010000017.1:0-76696 GCA_964487375.1 uncultured Anaerolineae bacterium
ACCGCTTTATACGGAAAAAGAGGTCTGATTCGGGGAGACCATAAGTTTTTCTTCTATCTATAGGATACATCTGAGAAAGTGCCTGGAGAATGATCTACATCATCTGAATTTGAGTACATTTATTTGGAAATGTAATAAAGAATCTGCATCCAAATAGGGGAGTCAGAAGAGGCCGATTTCAGGAAGCCATTTTTGTCTGGACGACCACACTGAGAGTGCTTGAGAACTTTGAAGGGGAAAAACTCGACGCTATAATGAGCAGACTTTGTCAGGCACACTATCAGAGAACCAGAGCACCAGCCGGCTTCCACGGAGCAGATCGATAGAGGGGCAAGATGGAAATCTCTTCGCAAGAACGGAGCCATTTACCACATTTACTACAGGACTATGTACGCTCTTTGGTGCAAAGCATCCGTCCAGTGATCCACCTTCGTCGCGACCGCTTGTGGGAAGTGGACCTCCTGCGCGGAGTGGCCATCCTGATGATGGTGGTTTACCATCTGGTATGGGACCTGTACGGTCTGGCGGGCTGGAACATTCCTATGTATGGACCATTTTGGAGCACATGGCAGCGCATCACCGCCGGCCTCTTCATTGGATTGGTAGGTGTTTCCTTACACCTCCGCCGGCAACGCAAGCGGGGGCAACCTGCAGCCTATGGCGCTCGTCTTCGCGGCCTGGTCATCTTCACGTGGGGAATGGTGATCACTCTGGTGACATTCCTTTTTAGGCCACAGGAATTCGTGCGCTTTGGCATCCTTCACTTCATCGGGGTTTCCATCCTGCTCGCCTATAGCATGGCATCATTCCGCTGGCTCAATCTCCTTCTGGGAAGCCTGTTGCTTTACTTGCCCAGGCTGACCGCATGGAGACATCAGTTAGGAGTCCTGGAATGGGCTGGCCTCGACCGGGCTCCTCACCCCGCTTTCGACTATTTTCCTCTTGTGCCTTGGCTAGGTCTGGTGCTCTTGGGTATCTTTTTCGCTCATCTCCTTTTCCCCGAGGGAAAGCGTCGTCTTCCCCTGCAACCAACATCCCCCGGCCCCCTGAGATGGCTCCAACTGGCCGGCCAGAACTCGCTGCTCATCTATTTGATTCATCAGCCCCTGCTCGTCGCCGGGCTCACCTTGATAGGCATCCTCTAAATCAGGCGCCGGACGCCGAGGGGAGAATAGAGCGACCCGGCAAGACCCGCAGGGTGACGATCTCGAAGGGGCGCAGATCGAGGTGAAGTCGCCCTGCAGAATCCACATCGACCGGAACCTGGTCCTGCTCCAGGAGGTCCGTACGCCAGGCGACCTGAACAGGAAAGGCAAACCGGAGGGTCACAGGCCCCCGCATGCGCAATGCATCGTACAAACGCAGGATGATCCCGCGGCCATCCTCAGCTGCCTTGACCGTCTCGATAACCACGTTGGGCTTATCCACCCGCACGAGTTCCAAATTTGCAGGCCGAACAGTCCCTTTAGGCTGGCCTTCCCACACAAGGAGTGGATCGTTCAGGGCGTAAGCCGCAGCAAGGGTTTCCGCTCCCAAGGCACCGAGGTGGGGGAAAAGGCTGTACGTGAACTCATGTTCCCCTAAATCCGCGATAGGATCGGGCAATGTTGGCCCCCGCAAGAGGCTCAAGCGGATAACGTTCCCGTAAATGTCATGGCCATACTTGCAATCGTTGATCAAGCTCACCCCATAGTTGCCTTCACTCAGGTCAACCCACTTGTGAGCTACACTTTCAAAACGCGCCCAATCCCAGCTGGTGTTCCGATGAGTGGGCCGCTCCACGTGTCCCCATTGGATCTCGTATGTGGCTCGAGGCGATAGGATGTTTACCGGAAAGGCCACTTTCAAAAGCACATGGCGTTCTCGCCAGGAGATACGAGTATGAAAGTCCAGACGGCGGCTATTATACGCCAGGGAAATGCGTTGCGTGATCTCACTGTGGAGAATTCGCCGCCGAATCTCCAGCGTGGCCCGCAAAGGGCCTCTCTCGGCCACACGCACAGAGGTGGCGGGCTCGGCCAGCCACATTTTGTCGTCGTAGAAGATGTCGATGTCCCACGCGTCCCAATTCAAAGGCCGATCTTCAAAAGCCTGAAACTGATTTCCCACAGTATCGGGAGCCAAGATTTCTCGGTGCGCCTCTTTGTCGAACAAGCGCACCATGTTTCCAGCTTCGTCGAACTCGATTTTCAGGAGATCGTTTTCCAAAAGATGTTCATTGACAACAAGACCGGTCTCCCACGCACTATCAGAGCCGCCGGGACGGAAGAACAGGGGAGCCACACTGTAAGGAGCCAGCGCACCGATATCCAACCAAGCCCCCCCATCAGATGCTTGGGTCATCACCAGGGTTCCGTCTGCCCGTTCCAGACGGGCATCCTGAGGGAGAGGGTGGGGCCAAAAGGCAACGTCATTGCGGGGGAAAGAAGTAGGATTGACTATCAAGATATCCGCAGGCAAGGTCTGAGCCAGGGTAGCAAAAGCAACATCACGCTCGTGTCCGACCAGACTTTGAATAGCCAGGTAGTCCTTTTGCGCGTCGTCATACACAGGGTGGACACTACTGCCGGGCAGAATATCGTGGAACTGATTTAAGGCCAGACGCCGCCACGCGTCGTGTAAGGTGTCGTGCGGATACTCATACTCCTCTGGGGCCAACAAGGAGGCCAGAACGGCCAAAAACTCTGCGTCGTGGAGAAGAAACTCTGCCTTGCGATTCGCCCGCTTGATGGCCCCCTGGGTCGTATAGGTGCCGCGATGCATCTCCAGGTAAAGTTCACCGTTCCAGGTGGGTAGGCGGTCTCCCGCCTCACGTTCCATGCGGGTAAAAAACTCGACCACACTTCCCTGCCGCACTCGCGGGGTTGCCGGGAAACGTTCCATCGCCCGAGTGTTCTCCAACATTTCCGCGGTAGGCCCGCCCCCGCCGTCGCCGTGGCCATAAGCCATGAGCATCTCCGGGTATAGGGCTTTCTGCTGATAATTACGCCAGGTTCCCACAACCTGCTGTGGGGTGGCCATGGCGTTGTACGTGCTGGCATACGCCTCACGCATATCGGGAGTGGGACTGAAATGGGTGAGCACCCGGGTTCCGTCAATCCCCTGCCACCAGAAAGAATCATAGGGCAGGCGATTGTACTGGTTCCAGCCGATCTTGATGGTAAAGAAGTATTTGAGACCAGCTTGCCGAATAAGCTGGGGCAATGCCCAGGAATAGCCAAACACGTCGGGTAACCAGAGGACGGGAGATTCCGCGTCTGGGCCAAAGTGCTCCTGAAAATACGTACGGCCGAGGAGAAACTGACGTGCCAGGGACTCTGCTCCGCTAATATTGCAGTCCGCCTCGACCCACATCCCGCCGATAGGCTCCCAACGCCCTTCACGCACGCGCTGCTGAATGGCCGAGAAGAGATCCGGATCGTCCTCTCGCACAAACTCGTAGAGCTGGGGTTGGCTCTGAGTGAAATGGTAGTCCGGAAACTGCTCCATCAGGTGAATCACCGTCCGAAACGTACGGCGGGCCTTGTGACGCGCTTGAGCCAGGGGCCAGAGCCAAGCCACATCGATGTGTGCATGCCCCGTAGCAACGATGTCCACGTTCATGGGAGCGCCTGCTCGGGTAATCCCGGCTTTGAGCATGGCATGTGCTTTGGGCACACTGGCATAAAAAGCGTCCCCAAACGGCTCACGCAGGTCTAACTGACGGAACGCTTTATCCAGGGCATTCAGGAGAAAAGGGCGTTCCGCAGCGTCCTCATCTAACGTGCGCACGATGCCCAGCGTAACCCTGGCCATCGCCAGAAAATCACGCGTGGGAAGGTCTATCTGTACGATGTAAGTACGATGCATAAAAAGTTGAGTGTCAAACTCCCCTTCCATCAGTCCACCGAGACCGGTCCACCCATGCAAGGCCAGCAAATGTTCCTGCCCCTCCCGCCACCGAGCGGGCAGTACCAACTCCTGATGATGACGGTCAACCGCGGCCAGGGGATTGCCATCGATGTAAACCAATGCTTCGGGATGACTGAAATCCCCCGCATCGCCCAGGGGCAGGTAGAGCGCTACAGGGCTTTCTGGATCCCATTCCACAGGGACGCGAAACCGTGTACGGAGCACGAAGTCTGTATACCAGTGACCCCAATAGCTATTGACATCAATCGTGGGCCATGCACTGTCGTCCACTTCTTTGCCGACGGGGGGGGGCGTCTGGGGACCGGCAAGATAGCGCACCCGAAAGGGCGGGAGGGCAAGTTTGCGACGGTATACCAAAGGCTGAATCACTTCCAGACGACGAGCAATCTTTTCAACTGTATGACGGATGGTGTGATACATGGCAACCTCAAAGAGCATGTAAAATTCAAGGGCTAAAAAATCTGCGAGAGGATTTCTCCCTTATTCGCGCTTCGTGCCGCACATGGCACAATAGCGATCATCGGATTCGAAGGGATACCCACAATTGGGACAATATTTGGGCAATGCGGTTCTGGCCGGAGACCGTTTTCGGCGGGTTCGACGAGAAGCTGATGGGGGGGATACAGTAGCCAAATCGCTCTGCTTGCGCATCCAGAAAACAATGGCGCCTCCGATTGCGATGACCAGTAAAACGGCCATCAGCAGGGGAATCCAGTTTCGATGTGGCTCAGACACTCCGGCAGGACGCGTCTGCGAGGAGGCGGATGAAGTGGGAACCGAGGGGGCAGCCGCCCTGGGGGTCGTGGAAAGGCCAGGAGCCAGGCGAGTATAGCGGACCTCTTGGCTCACCACGGCGCCAGAAGGAAGGGCACCTAAGGTTCTGGAGGCATACATGAGTCCTCTCACTCCAGCCTCTGGCTTTCCCAGAGGAGGATCGCCCCGAAAATTGGACGTATTCGCAGGCTGTTGGACCGTCAAGGTAGCGCTGGCTACCGGAGCTTCCGGAAGCGGAATCTTGGCTTTGATGACCGTCTCTTTCCCGGAGGTGATTGCGTCCAGATAATATTCAATGTGAAACTGAGAAGTCGGCACCGTCATGACCAGAACCTGCCCGGCATCCTGGGTTTCCACATGCCATTCGGTGGTGAGAAGACGACCATCGTTTGTCTCATAGGCCACTGCGTTCAATTCGGACCTGGGAGGAAGAGGCAATCGAAGTTGGGCGTTAGCGGTCTTCAATGTCCCGGACATCATCACTAAAACTCGCGGGTCGTCATACTCCGGCCACAGTGAGATGCTCAAGGATTGGATACGAGGGGGGCCTTGGGCCAAAAGCCGAGGGGCAGGGAGAAGCAACAACGTGAAGATGCTTATAATCTGCCCAAAAAGGAACAAATATCCCCAATTATCGGAGCGCCGTTGGGAAAGTTCACCACTCACCATGGTTCTCCTGTTCATTTTGGGATCTCCAGGCGCTTTTATCGGTGTGATGTGGGCCACACTCGTTCAGTTCCATCTTCGATGAAATCGTCTCATTCATTATGCTGGCGATGCTGCCGAGAAAGCAAATATGGCACCGTCATCGGATTCGGTGCCAGAGGAATCGGTGCACTATAATACAAGTAAATGGAGGATAGAGGAGGCCTAGTCGTGCCCAAACCATCTGAACCCCTGGTTGCCATTAGTACACGTTCACTGACATGGCTGGGAGGAGTCAGCTTCCTTTTTAGTCTGAGTGTGTTGGCCATTCTAGTCGTTGATGTCCCTCCCGTCTCGGCAACGATTGTCCTCCTGTTTATCTTTGTCTTCCTGACGGTCACAGCGCTTGTGGTCACCCTTTTCTCCTGGATATTGAACCGGCGAGGCCACCTCTCCCCGCGACCAGCCCTCTTTCACGGCACTGTAGCCGGCGTGTTTGCCACCTTGCTCCTTGTACTCCAATACTTTGCACTTCTGGATTGGGTCACCGCACTTGTATCGCTCCTCTTCGTCCTTGTAAGCGAAGTCGTCCATGTGCAACTTCGTGCCAGAGATAAACCACCCAAAGCGGTAGCAACGAAAAAAAAGCGAGGAGTCAAAGGGGCCACTTCGCCTGAGGGAACCACCAAGTCGAAAAAGAACACTCTAGCAGCAGGGACGAAGCGGGTTTCCTCAAAACGCAAGAAGGGAACCACTCGAAGCCATCCGTAGTAGAGCAAACCGGTCAATCACGAAACCCATGCAAAGGAGGGCAAAGCATGCTTACTTTTCCAAAAGGTTTCCTCTGGGGAACAGCTACAAGCAGTCATCAAGTAGAAGGGGACAACGAAAACAACCAGTGGGCCTTGTGGGAAAAACAGCCGGGCCGTATCTGGCAAGGCAATCGGGCCGGGAAGGCCTGCGATTGGTGGGCTCATGCGGAGAGAGATTTTGATCTCATGACCCAACTCCACCAGAATGCCCACCGCATGAGCCTGGAGTGGAGCCGCTTGGAACCCCAAGAAGGGTATTTCGACGACCGGGCATTTGCCCGTTATCGAGAGATGCTGACCGGACTACGCGAGCGCGGGATTGAGCCGATGGTGACCTTGCACCACTTTACAGAACCGCTATGGTTCTGGAAGCGAGGAGGGTGGCTGCACCCGGTCGCGGTGGCAAATTTCCGACGCTATGTAGAACACGTGGCGCAGCGGCTTGGGGATTTAGTCACTCTTTGGTGTACTATCAACGAGCCAGTCATCTACGCCTTAATCGGCTACCTGGGAGGCACTTTTCCTCCAGGGGAGAACAACCCCATTCACATGTTTCAGGTCCTGCGGCGTCTCATCCTCGCTCACGGTGAAGCCTATTACACACTACATCAATTTCTGCCTGGAGCCCAGGTGGGCATCGTCAAGAATATGAGCGTTTTCGTGCCCGCTCGCCCTAACTCCCCTGGAGACCAGCGGGCTGCGCGCTGGGTGGACAAGCTGTTCAATTGGCTCACGCCAGATGCGATGGTCACAGGCTACCTGTCGCCTCCCCTTGGACTGGGCCTCCGACCTCACGACCGTCTGGCTGGAGCCGCCGATTTCATCGGCCTCAATTACTACGGTCGGCGCACCATTGCTTTCGACCCTTCCCGTCCTGGAAATCTCTTCTTGAACGACTTCAACAATTCTGAGGGGGAAACCACCGACATTACCGCTGAGGGGGAGCCCTACAGCGAGGTTTATCCTGAAGGCATTTATGAGCTCTTGAAAAAACTCTGGGATCGTTATCATCTTCCCTTGTATGTGACCGAAAACGGCCTGCCCGACCGGGACGACGACCAGCGGCCCTCGTTCATTGTTCGTCACCTGGTTCAGGTTCACCGCGCCCTGGAGGAAGGGGTGGACGTGCGTGGCTACTTTTACTGGACGCTGGTCGACAATTTTGAATGGGCAGACGGCTGGAATTTGCGTTTCGGTCTGGTTGAGCTCGACCCGGAAACTCAAGAACGGCGCCCCCGGCCCAGTGCCGCCGTCTACGCAGAAATCGCCCGTACGAACGCGATTCCGGACGATCTGCTCGAACGCTACTCTTCTTAGAGCAAGCGTCCCCACGTCGACGGTTGAGCCCCAAGGAGCTTCTATGCTCGCCTATGCGGTCCTCCAGATCCTGTTCGTGACCGCCATCATTCTGGCCCTGGATAGGTGGCCGGTGGACATCGTTGCTCTTGCTGTCTTGCTCCTGCTGGCTGTCAGTGGCATCTTGACGCCGGCAGAAAGCCTGGCCGGATTCGCAGCCCCGGTCACCATCATTGTAGCCGCGATGTACATGCTCGGGGCTGGTCTGCGCCGTGCTGGCGCGGCCGCGGTGATTAGCGATTTGCTCATGCGCGTGTCAGGCCGGAAAGAACCCCGCATCGTGCTTGTCGTGGTACTCGTGAGCGGGCTGCTTTCCGCTTTCATGTCCAATCTGGCCGTATTCGCCCTTATGCTTCCGGCCACATTAACGCTGGTTGAGCGCTATCGTCTGCCTCCGGGGCGAGTCTTACTTCCCATGGCTATCGGCTGCAATGTTGGCGGGCTGCTCACCCTCCTGGGCTCCACCCCAAATTTGGCCGCAACGGATATCCTGGTTCAACACGGATACGCGCCCCTGGAGATGTTCCAATTTACTCTCCCCGCCCTGGCCGGACTCCTGGTTGCAGCCCTCTACCTGGCCTATGCAGGGATCCGCTTCCTACCTCACGGCGAAGTAATCAGGCGAGTTCAACCGACTCTGACAGAAATTGCCCGGGAGTATGGATTGGAGCGAGGCCTGTACGAACTGCGAGTGCGGCGCTATTCCAGCCTCATCGGGCGTCCTCTTCGAGACCTCAATCTACGACAAGAGTTCTCCATTTCCATCCTGGAGATCCAGCGCGGCGAGACACGTATCTCTCCCCCTCCGCCTGAGACTGCCTTAGAATCTAACGACGTTATCATTGTGGAAGGTCGGCCGGGTGCAGTAGCCAACCTGGCCTCCCAGCACGGCCTGGAACCCCTGGGGCGACTCCCATTGGAGGCAGTAGCCCGCCGCTTGCCCGAAGGGGTCCTATTAGCCGAAGTTCTCGTCCTACCCCGTTCTCCTCTCGTGAACCGAACCCCTATTGACGCAGGGCTGCGGACGCGTTTTGGCATTCACGCCATTGCTTTACAGCGGGAAGGTCAGGTCATTACCGAAGGGGTGCGCACGACTCCCCTGCGCGTTGGAGATAGCCTGCTGGTTCAGGGAATTCGCGCTACCCTGCAACGCAGTGTAGACGAGGGGTGGCTGATCGTCGCCCACTACTTGGAACCTGAACCGGGCTCCGAGCCGACACCGAAAGTCTGGATAGCAGGCGTTATCGTCCTGGTCATGGTGATCACCGCGGCCACGGGACTTCTTCCACTCGTCATCAGTTCCCTGCTAGCTGTGTTACTTATGGTCGTGACGGGATGTCTGAAGCCTTATGAGATGTACCAGGTTGTCCACTGGCGTACGGTCATCATGATCGCTGCTCTGCTTCCTTTGGGGACGGCGATGGCGAAAAGCGGAGCGGCCGATTTGTTAGGGGCGCTACTCGCCAATAGCCTTGGACCATGGGGGCCCCCTGCGTTGATTTCGGGAGTATTCCTCCTGGCGGCCGTGTTGACCCAAGTCCTCTCGAATACCGCCGTCACCGTACTCCTCATGCCTGTTGCCCTGCATCTGGCCCGGGAATTCCAACTCTCTCCACAGAGCCTTGCGCTCACCGTTGTCTTTGCCAGTTCCAGCGGATTCCTCACACCTCTCACAGATGCCCTCAATCTGATGGTACGAGAACAAGGAGGATATAAGTTTAAGGATTACCTGCTTGCTTCCTTGCCCACGGTGATCATCTTTTGGGTCATCTTGGCTCTGTAGAGGAGAAGGATTGGTAAAGAGAACGTCTCGATGGGAGAGACGGTCAGAACACGCTTAATCCCCAACGGAACCCTCAGGTTCCCACTCCTCGATAAGAGAACGAAGTCTTTCCTCGAGGGGGCCATACCCCGTATGGACAACTCTCAAGGGAAGGCCCATGCGCTCTGCCGCATCCTGTGCTTGTTCTTCCACCTGAGGCGTTGGGTTTTGAGCAAGCCAGACGACATCGGTGTAATGGCCAAAATAATCTTCCTTGAGCTGCGGAAAGCGAGTCAGGCCCAGATCTTTCCACACAAGTCCCCGAAACCCACGGGCCAGAAAATCTGTCAGGAAAAAGGTGCCGGGCCGTTCTTGGGTCTGCCGTTCGTAAGCATCGCCTCCGTACATCTCATAACAATGAGGACCGGAAAGGCGGCGGACGTTGGGGAAACGGTCCAACACAATATCCAACGCCCCCCCTGTTCCACAGTCCCCATAGCCGACAATGACCTTTCGATAGCGACGCGCCAGCTCCTGCAGGCGCTTCTCCACTGCGGGAGCAATTTTCTGAGGACGGTTGTGCAAGAGGGCCGGAAGCGCGTACACGTCCACATCCCATCCATGACGACGAACCATGTCCAGGATTTCACGGGCCAGGGCCCCACATGTCAGGATGGCTACGCCCTTCGCCTGTTCTCGCCTCTTCATATTCTCCTCTGTTTGCCACACTAGAGATTCACTTCTTTATTCCCAATGCCGCGGCCATGGCCCGAATGTGGTCCGGCGTGCTACCGCAGCAAGCCCCAATGTAGCGCACACCCAGATCCCGTACACGCAGTGCGTACCGAGCCATTACCTCTGGTGTGCCGTCATAGACAATCTCTCCCCCCTTTTTCCATCGGGGGATACCGGCATTGGACTGAGCGATAAGGATAACATCGTCCGGCTTGTTGACCGCCATTTGCTCCATGGCGACAATAGTCTCCTCCGGACCATTGCCGCAATTGCTTCCAATGTAGCGAATCTCCCAGCCATAGATGGCCTGCAAGGCCTGGACGGGACTCACGCCCATCATCGTATGACCGCGAGTGTCGAACGTCATGGTTACGGCAATCGGTACAGTGTCGCCCACGGCTTGGCGGGCCCCCTCGATGGCAGCCTGTACCTCCTCCAAAGCGCTCATCGTCTCAATCAGCAGAAAATCCACCCCCCCTTCGACAAGGGCCACGGCCTGCTCGGCAAATCCATCACGGGCCTCCTCAAAAGTCAATGTGCCCAAAGGGAATAAGAGTTCCCCGCTAGGCCCCATAGATCCCGCCACAGCCACGTCGTCTCCGGCAACGTCACGAGCAATCCGCGCCGCAGCCCGATTAAGTTCTGCGGCCCGATCTTGCAAGTTGTGCAATGCCAACCGAAAACGGGTTCCACCGAAAGAGTTTGTCGTGATGACCATGGAACCAGCCTCAATATATCCTCGATGGACCTGACGAATTTTGTCGGCTGCTTCTACATTCCACAGCTCAGGAGCGCCACCAGTCGTCAACCCCAACCGCTGGAGCATGGTCCCCATGGCCCCATCCCCCAGGACAATCTCGTGTTGTTCAAACAGTCGCTCCAGACGATTCATGCGTCCTCCCACGTGTTGAAGTGTTCAGTACATCTGTTCCACCACCCGGTTCCCTCTTCCGAAAGCAAAGGCGTCAGGCTGCTCGCTCTCGTTTGATAAGCATGAATTTCTTGGCCGTCTCCACGGCTACCGACGCGTCTTCGCAATATGCGTCTGCACCGATGTCCTCCGCGAACGCTTCACTGAGTGGGGCTCCTCCAACCATAACCTTGACCCGATCGCGTAATCCCTCCTCTCGGAGACGGTCTATGACCACCTTCATATAAGGCATGGTCGTCGTCAACAAAGCGGACATCCCCAACAGGTCCGCCTCATGCTCACGCAGGGCTGCGATGAAAGCTTCGGCATCCGTGTTGATGCCCAAATCTACTACCTCGAACCCCGCGCCCTCCAGCATCATTCCGACCAGATTCTTACCGATATCATGGATGTCTCCCTTGACCGTGCCAATGACAATCGTGCCAATGCGAGGCGCTCCTGTTTGGGTGAGGAGGGGACGCAGGACTTCCATGGCTGCCTTCATGGCTTTGGCCGCCATCAAGACCTCAGGTACGAAAAGGATCCCTGCCCCAAAATCCTCCCCTACAATATCCATCCCAGCTACCAGGCCATAGTTCAGGATCTCTTGAGGACGTCGTCCCATTTCCAAGGCTTTGTTCGTTGCCTTCACCACGGGATCCGCCAGGCCCTCATACAAATCATCTTGCATGTCCTCGTACAGTTCCCGCAACTCCTGCGGCAGATCGTCAAAAGGGATCAATTCCTTACTCATGCTCGACCTCCACTTGGTTGACATTCGTTCTTCATCTGTCCAGGCAACTATGACCCTCGTCCGGAGAGCGCACACGATCGGCACAAGAGGATAATTCTCATCCCGGCGAGTTTCCCCATTCTACCTTTCATGTCTCATAAAGAGCAAGCCCCACGGTTCCTGGACCGGTACGGAGGCCTACGATGGGCGTCAAGGTGGTCAAGTAAAGTGCTGTAACATTCAAGGCCTCACTAACTCGCTCCGCGAACGCACGTGCCGATGCTTCAGCATTCGCATGCATCACAGCGACTTGAACCGCACGCGATCCTACCCGATTCCGAGCCCAGGCGAGGGCGTGCTCCCACGCCGGCGTGCCGGCATGAACATATTCTTCCACGTGTAAGTAACTCTTTTCCACAACAAGGAAGGGGACGTGGTGCAGCGGCGCGTGCACGATGTGAGCTGCTTTGGGGACGTATCCTGCTCGGTAAGCGAACTCGATGGAGGCGGGCAAGAAAAGGGTGTGGACTCGTTCGACGGCCTCGAGCGCCGACTCGGCAACGCTTTCCAGGGAAGCGTGGGCTCTTCTCGCGGCCTGGGCCGCTGCCAGGGATACAAACCCGACCCCCATAGAAACCTGGCGGGAGTTCACCACCCGAGTGGGCAACCGACGGTAAGTAACGCCAGCCACTTCTGCCGAGACCAGGGTAGGATTCCAGGTGGTCGCCAAAGTGACGACGACCGCACCTTCGATCTCTTTCTGCATTTTCTTGTACACGACACGGAAATCGTCAGGAGGTGGATGACCAATACGCACGTCACGCCCAGCCTCAACGGCCTGGTAAATTTCTTCCGAGGTGATATCCACCCCTTCCTCCAGGCGTTCCCCATCGATGATCAAAATCTGTGGAACAAGGTGGATGCCGTAGCGCTGCACCAGTTCCGTGGGCAAATCCGCGGAACTGTCTGTTACGATAGCAATACGGGTCATGTTTGCCACCTCCGGCAAATTAGGGAATAATTTTAGAGTTCAAGTATGGCGCTACTTGCAAAATGGCTGCCAGGGCGAGTAGACGAAGGCGTTGTCCTCGTCTACCCATGCCTTTTTCAGTAATGTCAAGTATGATGGTGTTGCAAGCGATTGTCAACTTCAAAGGAGGAGGTGAATTCAATGACACGCGTAGTAATTCCATCCGATGACGGTGAACAAGTGGCTGCGCACCCGGGTCACGCTCGATACCTGCTGGTGGCAACGGTCCGGGAGGGTCAGGTTGCGGAAATCGATGTGCGCGAGAACCCTGTCCTGGCGCTCCCTCACGGGCCTCAACGACGGCAGGCCCTGACGCGGGAACTGGACGGCGTTGCAGCCTTCATCTCTCGCGGCATGGGTCGCCCCTTGTTGGAAGCACTCCAGGCTGCAGGAATAGAAGTATACGCCACAAGCGAACGAACTGTTGCAGCGGCTCTGGAGCAGTACGTGGCCGGTACTCTGGAGCATCATCCAGAACGGGTCCACGAGCACCACGATGAAAACCATTCCCCTGAACACACAAGGAGGGGCTGAGGCGTAAAGATGCGAGGCAACCATCGGTATGTAGCTCTTTTTCTGATCTTGACGTTGCTCCTCATAGGGGCGGCCAGTTGTGGGACAGCTACACATTCTCAAGTGACAGCTCCTACGTCCTCTTTGACTCAAGGAGTGACGACGCAACTCTTCAAACGGGTCACGCCGGAAAAAGCCCTGGAAATCATCAGGGCACACAAGGGGGATCCCCATTTTGTCATTCTCGATGTGCGCACCCCCCAGGAGTACAACGCCGGCCATCTGGCCGGGGCCATCAACGTGGATTTCTATTCGCCAAACTTTAAGCAACAACTGAGCAAGCTGGACCGCACCAAAACATATGTCCTCTACTGTCACAGTGGCAACCGAAGTGGACGCACCGTTCCTATAATGAAAAAACTTGGCTTCAAGCGAGTATATGAGATTGAAGGGGGGATTGCCAACTGGCTCTCTCAAGGGCTGCCTCTGACCCCTTGACCGGATACGGCCGACAAATCTCTCCATTGGGGAACATCGCTCGCATGCAGACATTCCGCAATCGTATTGGGGTATTGACCTGGGTGACCGGCTTGCTCTTAGCCGTGCAGCCGGTCTTCCAGGCTCCCCAATACGTGCTCACTTGGCATCCTTTTGGTTCACCGTTGACGATCCTCATTGGGCAAGCCTTTTGGCTTGGGGCTCTGTTGATGATCGCCATTATGACGGGGACCCAATGGGTGCTCGCTGCTTGGGACATCGTCGTCTCGCCTCCCGCATTTGTGCGGGGCGTTTGGACCCTTCCTTTGGCTATGAGCTGGATTGCCCTGCGGCTTCTGCCCCGTCAAGCCACACGAGGCGCCTGGCTAGCCCTTTTCGCAGCCACTCTTCTTTTGCTGGCCATGACTCTATATAGCCTGGCCAAAGCCTTAGGAGGGGCAGGCGAAGAGTACCCGGCTTCCTTCATCCTGCGCACATTGGTGTTCGCTACAGCCGGCACTCTTTACCTGTGGCTTTACAGTGTGGGTGAACGGAGTCTACTCACCGCCACTCAGATGCTGGTCGGGTCGTATCTCCTTGCTGTGGCCTTCTGGCAACCTGTCCATGTTGCCTCCCGCCTGCGCTGGCTGTATGGTCTGGTCCTGGGCCTCATCATCGGCCAAATGGCGTGGCTCTTCCGGCATGTAGGACTTTCATCCTTACAGGGAGGCCTGCTACTTCTGCTCGTTTTCTACGGGTTAGCTGTCATCTTCGAACGCTACCTCGAAGCCCGTTTGACCAACCGTCTTCTCCTGGAATTATTCATCACCGGTCTGATGGTGGTATTCGTTGTAATGCTGCTTTCTCCTTGACAAAGGCGCCAGATGTTCCCACTTACCTCGCTCGTGGGCGAAGAAGCCAGACAGCGCTGAGAATGAAAGCCCCTCCTACCCATTGAGCAATCGTCAGGCGTTCTTGCAGAAAAAGGTACCCGAACAGTGTAGCTGCCACCGGTTCCAGAGTGGCGACGATACTGGCCACGCTTACAGGGACCCATTGAACCCCGATCGTATAGGCGAGTCCCCCGCCAAGGGTCGGGATTAACGCCAAACCGGCAAGCCATGTCCAGACAGGCGGATGGGCCAACGGCATCAACAACGCCTCCCGAGGCTGCAGCAAGGCCAGCAAAAGCCCGCCCCAGAATAACCCGTACCATTGGACTGTCCAGGGACGGTAATCGCGTACGGCTATCTTCTGGAAGACGCTGTAAAGGCCATAAGTGAAGCCGGAAGCCAGTCCGGCCAATAGACCCAGGGCGTTGACGCGCACATGGTCGAAGTCGTATACCTGCGCGACCAAAACGACCCCCACCCAAGTCAACAGTAACGCCATGACCACCCTTCTGGTAATTGGCTCTCCCAGGAAAAGCCCTGCAATCAAGGCAACCCAGGCCGGGGCTGTGTACAAAAGCACGGCAGCTACGGCCACACCTGCCAGGGAAACCGCATAAACGTAAGCCGCATAAAAAGCGACAATGCCCAGCAGCACATAAGCTAGAAAGAGGGCAAAGTGGTGACGTTTTAAGTGGAAGGCCCGATTTCGTTGGGGCAGAAGAACAATGCTCAGGAGGATTCCGGCCAGCAACGCCCGATAGGTCACCACCGTGAGCGGATGTAAGCCGAATCGTTTCACTGCTACAGTATAGAATACGCCGATTGTGGCCCAACACAGCGCAGCCAGCGTGACCAGCAAATACCCCAGCAATGTGCGAGACATCCGTTATGCTCCCTCCTGTCGCTGTACCTCACGTAAGATTCGCTCTGGATGACCCCGAATCTCCTCCCAAGCGATTCGCCTTTCGGCCACAGCGGCCACCAACGCATCCAAAACAGCGTTTACAGGCGTAGGGACATGTGCCTGTACACCATACCGCGCCACCGCACCGTTGAGCCATGGGATCTCGGTCTGTCTTTTGCCTTTCTGCAAATCCAAATACACGGAAGGCATCTTACTCCCCCGCCCCTTGCTTGCAAATCGTCCCATGAGAGAGCGCACAAGAGGAATCGGCAAGTACCTGATGAGAGGAACCGCCAGAGGAAGAGGATAACCACCAAACGCCATGGGCCGAATGCCAAGGGAACGCATAACATCCAAAGCCTCTCGCCAGGCGCGCACTTCCAGGGTCCCGGCCACAGGGTGGGCGAACACGCGCGCAGGTGGCCATGCCAGGAGGGCAGCCTGGGCGTTGGCCGTGATGTTCATCAGCAGCTTACTCCATTTCAGCCTCCGGTAATCTCGCGCCCATTGCACTCGAAACCCTTGGCCTGTCAAATCTGAGCCCAGTCGCTTGAGGACCATTTCATTAGCAGATGAAGCGCACACTGCAGCCAGACCAACACGAAAGGACGAGCGTGTGACTCGCACCTTGCCTGCGGAGAATACTTCGACAGGCGTTGTCAATGCCCCCGAGAGCACCCGTTCTGAGCCTATGGCCGCTGCGAACGTCTCCTCATTTCCGACGCCATTCTGAAAGGTCAACACTTGGAAGGACGAAGGCACGGCGGACAAAGCTTGGGCCACGACTTCGCTATCGTAGGCTTTCACTGTAACGATGACCAGGTCGGTGTCCCGGCTAGCGAGAACAGGGAGCAGGTCTGCATTGGCCTGAACTCGAGCACGAAGCCGGGCACCATGGGGAAATATGACTTCCAGCGGATCCCTTTGCAGGGTTGGCCATTGATGTGGCCTGCACACGATGGTCAGGTCGTGCCCTGCCCGGGCCAAGAACACGGCCATCAGCGTGCCTACGGCACCAGCGCCGATGACAACGATATGCACCAACATCCTCCTCTCAGGTCAGGGCGACGGCGGCAAGAATTTCTGCGGATCGTACCGCACTCGCCCCTTACGAATTTCAAAGTGGACATGAGGGCCGGTAGCTCGTCCCGTACCCCCCACACGGGCAATGAGATCGCCTTGATGAACCCATTGCCCCGGTCGTACCAGGAAACCTTTGAGGTGGGCGTAGAGCGTATTCCAGCCGTTCCCGTGGTCAATGATGATCATGTTTCCGTATCCCGTGGTGTCCCATCGGGCTACCCGGACACGACCGGATCGGGCAGCGTAAACACCGGCCTCATACACCGTCGCAATGTCCAGACCGCGATGATGTTCGCTGTAATGCTGAGTAATGATACCACGTACCGGCCACATGTAGGCGTACCCAGGATGAGGGCTGGGTGGGGATAAGTGAATACTCAAACGCCCGCCGGGGATGGTAAGAAGGGTGCCTGGTTGGAGGTGATATGGTGGTCTCAGATGATTAGGAGCATATGAGCGGATGCTCTCAGGGGACACATGATAGCGTCTGGCCAACCGTTCAATCGTATCTCCCTTTTTGATCATGACCACCACGCCGTCAACGGGAGGAATCCGCAGTTTCTGCCCGATGTACAGATCGTCAGGGTTATAGCCCACAGTAGGGTTCGACCAGCGGAGGCTGTCCAGCGAAATTTTGTACCGCAAGGCAATGGCGCTCATCGTATCCCCTGAGTGGACCGTATAGGTAATGATGTGCGGCAAAGGGGAAATCCCGTATCTGTCACCCCGATAACCAACCGGGACCCCTCCGACCCTGGCTGTCCCCAAATTCGGCACAGTCAGCCGGCCGGGCGAGATGTAAGGCCGAGCCTGACCGGCCACATAGGGGAACACCATCCGCCGAGTAGAGACGGATATCAGACGACGGGTAGGAACCCGGGAAGCAGATGGCGAGAGAGGGATCTTGGCAGGGCGTGACCCTCCCCTTGTTACCCACCTTCCTATGCCGACCAAGACCACCAGTAGGCTGATGGCCAGAAGTACATAAGCACCTCGGCGACCCAACTTCACGTGCCTGGTAGACATTTGTCCTCAGGAGATGGGGGATAAGCATCTGTCTGAGGGCGATACTGACGTGCAGGTCGTCCAGGCCCCTCGCGAGTACGAATGTCGTCCATCTGCAACCAGTTCCGAGAGAGGACATAACGGCGGAAATTGCGCTTGTCGACCCCATGCCCCACCACAGCTTCCAGGGCTCTCTGCAACTCTCCTAAAGTGAAGGGAACCGGCAGTAAATAGAAAAGGAGGCGAAGGTCTTGATGCACGACCATTCGCAACCGTCTCAAAGCACAACCCATCATAGCGGCGTGGTCAAAAGCGAGATCGGGCAGTCCATCTACTGGCCACCAGAGCGCCTGCGCCGCGTCATCATGACCCGCGACTTCTGTGGCCGTTGGCAAGAGGCCCCAATAGGCAATGCTAATCACTCGACCGCGCGGGTCCCTGTCGGGCTTGCCAAATGCAGCCAACTGGGCCAGATAGGGTACATGAGTAATGCCTGTCTCTTCGGCCAACTCTCTTCTGGCAGCTTCTATTGGAGCCTCGCCAGGTTCCACAATGCCTCCCGGAAACGCCCACATGCCCTTGTAAGGAGGGTGACCTCGCTGAATCAAAAGGACTTGCAGGCGATGTTCTCGCAAGGCGAACAAAACAACATCGGCAGCAACGGTTGCGTAGTAATTTTGCCTGACCACGCCGCTTCTCTCCTGGACAATTGGGATTACCAGATGGTGATCTGACGTTCTTCACCTCGGTGCAGGCGTTCCAAGTTGGGGCGTAGGGCCCATCCAATGGCCGCTGCTATCAAGATAGCATAAACAACATGGGCCAGAGGCGTCCGATGAGGATTCTCAAGCCATAAGGCCAGCAGCACAGCGATACTCCCCAAGCCAACATTGAGTGTACCGATGGAGGCGTACCGGGTAAGGTACAAATTGGCAACTGCCAACGGAATGACGACCAGGGCCGCCAGCGGATTAATGACCGTCAGGGTGATGCCGCCTACGACGCCACCGGCGCCTCCTCGAAAATTGAGCCAGATGGGCCAATTGTGGCCCAATACAACCCCCACACCCGCCATGGCAACGGCCCACTCATTATGCCAAAGGGAACGCACGACAAGAATGGCAATTACAGCCTTCAACGCATCTCCCAGGACCGTCAATAGGGCAGCGGTGAGCCCGGCTGCCCGCCAAACATTTGTCCCTCCTGTGCGTCCACTTCCGTGCTGACGCACATCTTTACCGAACGCGCGACCTATCAGATACCCTACAGGAATAGCCCCCATAGCATAGCCGATAAGCACTCCCACTAAAACGACTTTCCACATACTTCTACCTCTCCTCTCTGGTCACCTGATCTGACTCTACAGTATAATCGGTTTGCCCGTGTTTGACGATTTGGGAAGGACCTTTGGAATCATTGGGAAGGAGACGGAAGCTGGAAGAAAGAATGAGAGAACAGGAAAACATCGTGAGACGATTGCCCCCTCCGGTCAGCAAACGCGTTGCCGCCGGAGAAGTGGTGGAGCGTCCCGCATCTGTGGTCAAGGAGCTGGTCGAAAACGCCCTGGATGCCGGAGCCACTGCCATTAGTATGGAGATACGGGATGGAGGACTGAGCTTGATTCGCGTGACTGACAATGGCCACGGAATGACCGCCGAAGACGTGTCCCTGGCCTTCGAACGCTTTACCACTAGCAAGATCCATACCCTGGAGGATTTGAATGCCATCCGTACCTTTGGGTTTCGCGGAGAGGCTCTGGCCGCCATTGCTGCCGTAGCTGAGGTAGAAGTCCTTACACGTTCCGCCAGCACGATTCAAGGAGTTCGCGCCCGCGTGCACCCTGGCCGGCGAGTCCAGGTGGAGCCCGCCGCTGCTCCAGTCGGTACTCAGGTAACCGTGCGACGACTTTTCGCCAATGTGCCCGCGCGGCGCAAGTTCATAAAATCCCCTCTGCGGGAAGCGGAACTGATCCACCAGGTACTTGTTCGCTACGCACTGGCCTTCCCTCAAGTCGCGTTTCGGCTCATCGTCAACAGCCGTCTCCGGCTTCGCCTGCCTCCGACCCCTCCTGAGCAGCGGGTTGGCCAGGTTCTTGGCCGCGACGTTGCCGACAATCTACTGGAAATCTCCTGGAACGCGGGAGACATGCACGTTCAGGGTTGGATCTCTTCACCCCAGATCAGCAAGCCCAACCGTCAGAGCCAATTCTTCACCGTCAATCGACGTCCCATACGCTCAGGCCTGCTGGCTGTCATTCTGGAACGCGCCTATGCCGGGCGCATCCCCCCCGGACGCAAACCTGTGGCGGTGGTGGACATCACTCTGGATCCGCGCTTTATAGATGTGAACGTCCACCCACGCAAGGCAGAAGTCCGCTTTGCTCAAGAACGCTCCGTGTATTGGGCATTAGGGCAAGCCGTTCAACAAGCCCTCGAGCCTTTTCCTGCCCTCCAGTCTACCGACGATGAAGATGCTTTTGCTGCCTTCCCACTGCCGATACCCACCGGAGACCTGGAAGCCCGAAGCGTGCGAGAGGAGCGCCCGGCGTATGGGAAACAGACGCCCCAAAGTCTGGCCCAATTACACGCCACCTACATCCTGGCCCAAGACGAGTACGGGCTCTTACTTATCGACCAGCACGCGGCCCACGAGCAAGTACTTTTCGAAAGGGTGTTGGCAGCTGTAGACACCCCGACCCCCCTGTCGCCCCCCGTCATCATCCATCTGGCCCCACGCGATGCCGAGGCCCTGGATGAGTGGCTCCCCCTTCTCGCGGATATCGGCATACGATTGGAACCTTTCGGCGCCCACACGTTCGCCTTACGCACACTCCCTGCCCCTGCCCTTGAGGCCCGCCCAGCTTTGGCCCAGACGGAGTTTGCCCGAGCCCTTCTGGATGAATTGACCGCTGAAGCCCACACGTACAACCGCCTCTCCCCTGAAGCTTTACGCGAACGGCTGGCAGGCAAAGTGGCTTGCTTTACCGCCATTAAGGGGGGGGATCTTCTCACCCCTTCGCAGCAACAGGATCTCATTGAGGCACTCTGGCAGACCTGGTCTCCAGCCACTTGTCCCCACGGCCGTCCGGCATTTATCGCCCTCTCACTGGAAGAGCTAGAACGCCGGTTTCAGCGCCGCTAACACGTGAACTCAGGCTATTCTCAACACTGCCGATCCCTTGAGTTCACTGTGTTTGAGACGACTCAAGGCGTCGTTCGCCTCCTCCAAGGAGAAGACTTCAATATCGGTATGGATGGGAATTTCCCCAGCCAGTTGGAGCAGTTCATGGGCGTCCTCACGAGTTGCGTTGGCTGTGCTGCGCACGGTATGTTCCCAGTAAAGTAAATCGTAAGGCAATTCGGGAATAGGAGTCATATAAATACCGCCAATAGAGATGGTCCCGCCTCGTTCCAGGACGCGTAAGGCCTCTTTGAGAATCCATCCCGCCGGAGCGTAGATAACCGCGGAGTGGATCTTCTTGGGAGGAGTCTCTTGAGCTTCGCCTACCCAGGTCGCGCCCAGCTCCAAAGCATGTCGCTTGTGCTCCTCACTTCGGGTGAACACGTACACCTCGGCCCCCCAGTGGCGGGCAATTTGGATCACGATATGGGCAGAAGCACCGAAGCCATAGATACCCAACCTTTGGCCGGGCCGAAGTTCGCTCAACTTAAGTGTTCGATAACCGACAATGCCCGCACAGAGCAGCGGAGCAGCGTGAGCATCGTCTACCTCGCTGGGAATGGGGTAGGAAAAGTCCTCCGGAGCCACGGTATACTCGGCGAAACCGCCGTCTACATCCCAACCGGTAAAGAGAGGGTGCAAACAAAGATTCTCTTTCCCAATCCTGCAGAACTCACATTCTCCGCACGTCTTGTACACCCAAGGCACGCCCACCCGATCTCCCACCCTATGGTGGGTGACGCCTTCTCCCACGGCCTCAACAATCCCTACAATTTGGTGGCCGACGATGATCGGTTTCTTGTGTAGAGGGAGATCGCCCTCGACAATGTGGAGGTCCGTGTGGCAAACGCCACAGGTATGAACCCGAATGAGGATTTCTCCCGGACCCGGCTGGGGCTTGGGAACCTCTTCCAAACGCAGAGGAGCTTCCTCGATTGCTCTTTGTTCGTGAAGAACCATTGCCTTCATGGTGCACCTCCCGTTGCTCATCTCCGTAGTGATTAAGTCCACGGGTATCATCTACTTCTGCTGTCAGTACCACGTCCAATTACACACCAGGACGCGAGCGCCGTCCAATCTGCTACCGCCTAGGCGGGTACCATTCAGGCAGCCATTTGCGCCCGGAGTTCCATAATGCCCTATTCTTGCTAATGGGTCAAGATGCCTTCTCATGGCAACGCAACAAGCATGGTGCCGCTCACACCGCTGCATGGATGTACTCTTCCCCCATATGCCGTCTCCTTGCCCTGGAGCCATAAAGGTCTCCTCAACTTGTAACAGAAGAGGAGACACCTGATGACCGAAACTCGTAGCGCTCCCTTTGGCTTGGTTCCAAGGGGCGGAGGATTTGACAAAAGAGGGGCCCAACGATCATGGTTAAGGTAAGAAAAAGAAACGGTCGAGGAGCCCATGAACAGTCTACCTGCCCACCAACATCCCTGCCAAGTCGCCAACAAAAGATAAAACCGAGTCTGGTTCTCGCGCGACTTTTTCCGCCTCAATGGTTTATGCTAGAATGTAATACTCGCATAGAACGATACACGGACTGAGAGCTTGTCTTCCAAGCGGGATCAATGCTCGGGTCGATGTGAAGCTCTCCCCACCCTCGCAGGTTGTGTCACGACCTGGAATAGCGATAAAGGACCATCGATGGCAGAATATTGGCGCGTAGAGTTTCACTGTCACACCTGCTTTTCCCCAGATTCTCTGGTCAAGCCAAGCGATCTCATACGGCGGGCACGGGAGCAGCAGTTGGACCGCCTGGTCATCACCGACCACAACACCATCCTGGGCGCCCTGGTCGCCCGGGAACTGGACCCTGAGCTGATCATTGTGGGTGAAGAGATCCTCACCACTGCAGGGGAGTTCATCGCCTTCTACGTGCAGGAGGAAGTGCCTGCAGGCCTGCCGGTAGACGAAGCCTTGAAGCGATTGCGCACCCAGGGTGCTGTTGTGGGCATCTCCCACCCGTTCGACTCCTTGCGCGGATCGGCTATGGGCCGCGAGAACACCTTACACCTGGTCGACCGGATTGACGCCTTGGAGGTGTTCAACGCCCGCTGTCATCAGCCTCGTTGGGACGAAGAAGTCGACCACCTGGCACAAGAGCAACACCTGGGACGCTTTGCCGGATCCGACGCCCATACCGTGTGGGAAGTGGGACGCGCCATTACCCTCATCCCTCCTTTCCACGATGCCGATTCCTTACGCGAGGCACTGCACCATACGCGCATCGAGGGAAAGCGTAGCCCTCGCTGGGTTCACCTGATGAGCACCGGCAGCAAGCTGCTGAAAAAACTGGGCCGGGCCGGATGCTCCGGCATTTCCTCAGGGACACAACCATGATGGTCATTGCATCTGCACTGGTTGTCTTGCTGAGTACCACCGTGTATGCCCTGCTTGTCTGGTGGGCTGACCGCTTCGAAAAAGAGCCTAAGCGCCTCCTCCTCGCTGCTCTCCTCTGGGGAGCCCTGCCGGCCGCATTTCTCTCGCTGCTCCTCGAGTCCTCCTTCGACAGTACACTGCACCTGAACACCTCATTAGGCAGTGAAGTCCTCAAATCCGGCCTTGCTGGACCCATCATCGAAGAACTGGCCAAAGCACTGATACTTCTCATCCTCTATCGCTGGTGGCGCTTGGAATTCGACGGCTTGGTCGACGGACTGGTGTACGGAGCTTTGGTGGGCTTCGGCTTTGCCATGATGGAAAATTTCCTCTACTTTATCCAGGCCGCCCAAAAGGGACTACTGGCCTGGACGATCATTGTTTTCCTACGCCAATTTTTGTTCGGCCTCAACCACGCCTTCTTCACCAGCTTCACCGGCATGGGATTCGGCCTGGCACGATGGTCGAAGCGTTCCGTACGCCGATTCTACCCGATCCTGGGATTTGCAGCGGCAGTCCTTGCCCATGCACTCCATAACGTGACTCTCGACCTGACCCCCATCACCGGCTGGGCCTTCCTTTTCACCCTCCTTTTCGACGTCGGGGGTCTGTTGACCATCCTCCTGATTTGGATCTTTGCCATCCAGCGAGAATCGGCGTTGATCAAAGAGGAGCTCGCCGGAGAAGTGGGTCGTGCTCTGACCCAGGATGAGTACGCCGCCTTGAGCGATAGCCGTGCCCATTTGACTCGTGTGCTTCAGCGCCGGTTAGGACGTCGCAGCCGAGCCATAGAACTGGAGCGTCTTCTGGCAGAATTGGCTATCAAGAAACATCAGCTTAAACAAACGGAAGACGACAAAGACATCCGTCTCCGCATTGCCCAACTCTACGCCGAGCTCGTCCATCTGCGCCAAGACTTCGGAAAAGACTAACGGTGTGTCTCGCGCCATAGCTGCGGAACTTGTGGCAGTCCTAATGTACCATTTTGCATATATTCCCTCCTCCAGGCTATTATGGTCACAACAGGAGAAGGGAGACGATTGTGATGTCTAAAGCATCCAAATCCATGCGACACCAAAGTGCCGTCTTTGCGCCCGTTCGCTCCGGAAATACTTTCGAAGAGACGGTTGAACGGATTGCCGGAGCCATCAAGGCGCGCCTGTTTAACCCTGGGGACCAGCTCCCTCCCGAACGAATTCTGGCCCAACAACTCGGTGTCAGTCGTTCCACCCTGAGAGAAGCGTTGCGCGTACTCATGCACGCCGGTTATGTGGAAATACGGCCGGGGCGAGGTGGGGGGACCTTCGTCACGCGCTGGCCCGATCCTCCTCCTGGCCCAGAGCGGGCGCAGGTCCTGATGCAATTACGCGACATCCTCCCCGACTTACTCGACTATCGCCGTGCCGTCGAACCTGCTGCCGCTGAACTTGCCGCGCTACGCGGGACCCCAGAGGAATTCCAGGCGCTCGAGGGTATCCTGCGCGGGATGTCCGGCAGCGAAGATCAATTTGCTCAGTATCGCGCAAGTGACACCCGTTTTCATGTGGGGATCGCTCAAGCAGCGAAGAGTTCTCTCATCTTGCAGGCAGTTTTCGAAGTTCAGACTCGATTGACGGGCATCCTCGACCTTATTGTGTACCATTCCCGTCGGGTTCTAAGACATTCAACCGAATATCACTGGAACATCCTCCGGGCGATGCAACAGCGACACCCCGATCAGGCACGACGACTCATGCTCGATCACATCTTGGCCACCGAGAGTGTTATTCACGGCCTGGTTCCAGAGGCAGAATGGCCTCGTAATTGTGTACGAGAGGCCTCTGTTGCCGCGCCTCCTGTTCCTGCCGACGAACCCTAATCCGGCCGGCAGAGGGCAGGCTGGCCAACAACTCAGCTCGCGTTCGGCCGCGCGATGCTTTTCACCTGCTCACGGACTAATTGGCGAACCGCATCTGCATGCTCCAAAGTCAGTGCCTTCCGAGCCAGGGATTGAGCTTCAGTCAAAGTCAGGCGGCGCAACACGTCCTTCACGGTGGGTATGGCCGGAGGATTCATGCTCAATTCGTCGACACCCAGCCCGACCAGCACCGGAGCGGCCAGAGGGTCGCCCGCAATTTCCCCGCAGACACCGATCCAGTGGCCGGCCGCGTGGATAGCCTCAGTTGCTGTTTGGATCAGGCGAAGTACCGCGGGCTGGAGCCCGTCCGCCAGGGGGGCCACGCGAGCGTTCGTCCGGTCCGCAGCCATTGTGTACTGGCTCAAGTCGTTCGTCCCCACACTGAAGAAATCCACCTCAGAGGCGAACTTCTCGGCCAGAAGTGCGGCCGCAGGGACTTCCACCATGATGCCTAGTTCGACCTCAGGATCGAAAGGAATGCCCTCCCGCTGCAAAGTCTGTTGCACTTCACGGAACAACGCCCGTGCCCGCCGCACCTCTTCCACCAGGGAAACCATCGGGAGCATGATCTTGAGATGATGCCCGGGAGAGGCTCGCAAAATGGCCCGAAACTGCGTTTTGAGCACATCCGGCCGATCCAGATAAAGCCGAATTCCCCGCCAACCGAGGAACGGATTGGCCTCTTTCTCCACCTGGAGATAGGGAATGGGTTTGTCCCCCCCCACGTCCACGGTGCGGATGATCAAAGGACGTCGACCCAGTATCTCTGCTACCTGAGAGTAAACGGCCACCTGCTCTTCTTCTGAGGGAGGAGTCGTGCGATCGACGAAAAGAAATTCTGTACGCATCAGCCCAACCCCTTCAGCCCCATTGTCCAGAGCCACGGTAGCGTCCGCGGCTCCGATAATATTGGCAACAATCTCGACTCGGTGGCCATCTTTGGTTTGCCCCAATTGTCTGCTCGCCGCCCGGATGTGGGCCTGCTTTTCTTGCCAGTGACGGCGTTTTTCCTCCAGGCGAGCACGCACCTCGGGACTCGGACGAACCCACACTTTCCCCTCAGAGCCATCGAGAGCAACCTCCTCCCCCTCCTCCATGTGGAGGACGCGGAGGCCACACCCCACCACAGCCGGAATACCCAGTGCCCGTGCCAGAATAGCCGAATGAGAAGTCGCGCCGCCCAGTGCCGTACAGATTCCGAGAACGAAAGCCGGGTCCAACTGGGCTGTATCGGAAGGAGTCAAGTCCTCAGCGATCAAGATAGAAGGACGGGTCGGGGCAGCAGGGTGGACGGACACGCCCAGCAACACGCACAACACCCGCCGTTTCACGTCCTCCAGGTCTGCAGCACGGGCCTGCATATAAGGGTCGTCCAAGTGACGCAACGCCTCTGCGCTCTCGTCCATGACGTGTGCCCAGGCCATGGCCGCGTTCAGGTGTTGTCCAAAGATGAGTTGACGCGCCTTCTCCTGCAAAGCAGGATCCCGGAGGAAGAGCACATGGGCATCAAAGATGGCTGCTTCGTACTCCCCAACCTGATGGGCGGCCTGAGCACGCAGGGCCTCAATCTCCTGCGCAGCAACCTGAATGGCTCCCTGAAGGCGCTGCCACTCTTGTTCTGTATCGTCGACCAGATGTTGGGGGATTTCGACGGGCTCGGGCAAAAAGAGGTGTGCTGGTCCTACGGCTATGCCGGGAGACGCGGGAATGCCCACCAGTTCTCCCTCTGCCCCTGTTTCGCCGGCCGGCGCCATAGGACGTGGGGCAGTGGGGCGTCCCTCTGTCTCCGCCTCTTCCATCTCACCGAACCCTTGCTCAGCCAGGGCCTCCAGCGCGGCCAGGGCTTCTTGGGCATCGGGTCCTTGAGCTCGAATCGCGATTTCATGTCCCTGACGTACTCCCAAGGCAGCAACTTGATTGATGCTCTTGGCATTCACCCAGTCCGTATTCCGGCTGAGGTTGCGTACCATGAGTTGCGACTGAAAACGGGCCGCGGTGGTCACGAAAAGCGCTGCAGGGCGAGCGTGTAATCCCAAACGATTGCGCACTTGTAGTCGAATCTCTTGGCCGGTTGCCTCTCCAGAAGGACGTTGTTCCGCACCCTCCGGGGACTCTGTGAGAGGTTCCAGGTGGAGTTGCACTTGCTTGGCCTGAAGGGCGCTGCGGGCCTCGGCCAGAACCTGGTTCATGTCGGCACCAGTGGAAGCCTGGACGGCCGCGGCGATGGCCCCCTCCACCAGAGGGGCATCAGAAAGACGCACGTGAGCCCGCTGCTCCTCGGGTAAGAACTCCAGAGCCATTTCCGCGCTGAGCAGGGCACTGCCCAGGTCCATCAGCACCACGACCCCATCGTCACTGTACACCGCTTGAATGGCCTGCAACACCTTCATGGCGTCTGTGCCGAAGGGATTCTCAGGATCATCGATACCGCCAGCCGTCGCGATAGGGACTTTTCCCTGGACCATCTGGTCCGCCAGCTCTTTCACCCCTTGGGCAAGACACGCGCTGTGAGCAACAATCACCAGACCTATCATGAAGTTCCCCTCTGGTCATATCAGGATGTTGCGATGGCCTGCACGAGCTCCCGGCAAAACGCGGGGATGTCAGCGACAACCCGCCCCCACACCAGATTTCCATCTCGGAAGGCAGGCTCATCGACCCAGGTCGCACCAGCGTTCATCAAGTCATCGCGAATGCCAACCGAGCCGGTAGCATTGTGTCCGGCCACGATGCCGGCAGAGATCAACACCCACCCACCATGACAAATGGAGGCAACCACCTTCCCCTGATCATGAGCCTCCCGAACGAGATTCAGCACCGCCGGATAGCGGCGCAGCTTGTCCGGTGCCCATCCCCCGGGAACAACCACGGCATCAAGATCGTCGGCTGAAATCTCGTAAGCAGCCACATCCGGCTTTGCCTCGAGGCCGTGCTTGCCATGAAATACATCCGCACGCCCTGATCCGATGACCGTGACCTTCGCACCTTCCTCGCGTAACCGCATCACAGGAACCCAAAACTCCAGGTCTTCAAACCCTTCCTCGACAAAGACACCTACTCGTTTCCCTTGCAGGCGCATGACACTCACCTCCCTGTGGGCCTATTTCCTCCCATTCTGCCAGAGAACGCCGGAATTGAGGGGCTGGCCTCCCATGAAGCAGGCCTCGGCGGGGATAGCACGTCGCTGACACCTTCCCGGCATGCAGGGCAGTCGACAACCTCGTGCACATGAGTGGCCAGCATGGGGGTCAAGGCTTCGGGGGGGCCCGGGACGAAGCCCGTCTCCCCGCACCAGCACGCGTACCAGCCCATTTTCACCTGTTCATACGGGACGCGCGGGGCCCGGAGATCAACTACTTCCACATCCAGACCCCAACGGGCATTGGTGATCAATCGGCGGGCTCCCGCGACTTTCAATTTGCTCGCATACAAAGCCACATCCTGACAGTGACGCATGAGTAAGATCCCGACCGTCGCCCATCGCGGGAAAGGAAGTAGGCGGGCGTCTCCCACCACCACAACCACGTTCCGGGGAAGAGGGCCTTGACGCAGCCCCAAAGCGACGATGTCCGCCCGCTGCTCATACGCAAAAACGCGAGCCGATATCCGGGCCAACCGCCGGTCGAGCCGTAAATCGCCCGCGCCAATGTCGACCACTACGTCCTCCGGCCCAACGTGGGACAAGACCTGCCGGTAGGTCGACTCATCATAAGGGGACCACATTGCCTCCCACACTGCCCTGTCCCCCCTGGACATCATCACCTCAGCGGCTGCGCAACACCCGCGTCAATGCCAACACGAAACCAAATACCACCCAGATGCTTGCCCCGGCGACCAACGCCAGCCGGATCGTGATCAATACATCTCCGGTTTGCTGGAATGTCTGCCAGCCCACGAACAATGCCAGGACAACACTTACCAACGTGTTCACTTTCAATCCTGTTGCGGGGGGGATCCAACCCGGATACGCTCTCGTTTCTGTAGTTTCGTCCATATCAGCTCGTTTCGTCTCCTTTTGAATGCTTTCCCGGCTCTCCTGTGGAGTCTTCGCTTTCGATTTTCGTCGTTGCTTTTTGGACACATTTACCCCCGAATGGTAAGTGTTAGCCAAAGTCCATATCCGATGGCTACAAGAGCCAGAAGGGAGAGAACCCAGTTGAGAACCCGCACCGTTCCCCGGGAGAGGGCCAGGTCGAGCAGGACTGCCCGGACACCCAGGGCGGCGTGGGTGGCGACGACGATCAGAAAGACGGCTTCCCAGATGAATATCACCGGGTTGGAAATATAAGCGACCACGTCGGCATACGTGCGCAGGCCACCGGATGCGATATAGTGATTGGCAACCAGATGTACCCCCAGCAGTAAAATCAGTAACAAACCACTGAAAGCCTGTAACAGCCAGAGAAGTCCTGCCGATCCGCCAGAGCCTCTATCCTCCATCGTATCCCTTCCTTTCCCCGGTCATCGGAATCCTCCGCACACAGGGTGGGAAAAGTGTTGTCCACGAGCATGACCGTCTGGCCTATCTCAAACCGTGAAGAATCCCCAGGCACCGACAACTAGTAATACGGCCCCCCCCACCATCAAGGCCCAAAAGAGCCTCTTGTGCTGCGTGACTGCGAGGCCCATCCCAACCAGGGTCACACGGATGCCATTCAGCCCATGGAAGAGGACGCCGAACAGCAAGATGACATCCAGGAGCAAGAATAAGGGACTCTTCGCCAGGGTCACAAAATCGTTCCACCGCGTCGGTCCTTGCCTGAGCATGTTCAATACCCAGAGGTGGATGCCCAGATAAAGCACCAGCCCAAGGCCCGTAAGCCGATGAAGGACGAAGGCCCAGTATCCGATCCGCCGGCCACGGGGGTCTAGCCAGGCGATGGCGCCGCGTCGTCGCACGTGTTTTTTGGAGTACGCGCTTTCGACCATGATCTCCTCCCTCTCAGCCGAACAAAGCGTCCAACTTGCGTTTGGTCAGTTCGTGACGCAGAGCTGCAATCTGATGGCCCGGATTCACATCAGAAGGACACACTTCTGAACATTCCAGAGCCAGATGACAACGCCAGCATCCTTGCTCTGTGTCCACCCAGGCGAACACATTGTCTACTTGTTCACCTCTGGGTTCTTCGACAACACGCCAGGCCGCGGCCAACGAGGCGGGCCCGAGGTACTTTGGATCGCTTGCGACCACCGGGCAGGCTGAGATGCACAAACCGCATTCGATGCAGTTTTCGAAACGTGTGTGGAAAGGAACCCCTTCCGCGACCTCTGAGTCCGGCAAGAATTCACTCTGGCGGATGAGTGGCCGGCGTGCCTGGACGAACGTCTCGTAGAACGGTCCCATATCCACCACCAAATCAGCGACCAGCGGTGCGTTTTCCATGGGGTCAACCGTAATGACGGAGGTGCCCAGAGCGCTCACATTTGTCACGCAAGCCAGGACCTCCTGCCCATTCACCCGCATGCCACACGTGCCGCAAGATGCGTGATGGCAGGAGTGGCGCAAGATGAGCGTACCATCCTGGTCCCGTCGAATCGCCTGCAGGGCCTCGAGAACCGTCGTTCGTTCGTCAACGGGGACGGTGAAGACATCATAATGGGGAGCGGTGTCACCCTGCTTATACCGGAACACCCGCAACTGCACTGTTTTCTCTTCAGCCATGGTTCCACTCCCAGCGGTTAGAGATAATAGGCCGTGTGGGGCAACAGGACGGTCTCTCGCGTGCGGCAGGGAGCGTCCAGACCCAACTTTTGGACCACCACATTCCCCGCTGTTTCGGCCATTCCCCGGGCCGTCGTGGCTTTCCCGCCGGTAATCGTCACGAAGCCTTCAACCCCTTCATCTGCGTGGTCGAAGCATTTGAACGTTCGGCTCAACTCTCGACCGGTTGTGGCGCCGCGACTGCCGATGAGGGGACGGGCTGCGGACCAGGCAGCTCGCATGACGGCATCCTTGACCCGGGGAATCATCTCCGCCCCTTTCTCGTACATCAAGCGAATGTGTTCCTTGGGCACATCGAGTTTGTCGGGGTCATCCACCACCCATGAACTGGTACCGATAACCGAGAGACCGCGCTGAGGTACGATAATATCCCCGTCGCCCGAACGGTGCATCCGGTTGATAACCATATTGTTCAGGCGCCCTCGCACAGCCACGAGCACGCCCGGCGACGGCCGGATGGGCACATCTACGCCCGCCATACGGGCCACCTTTTCCGACCAGGGACCGGCCGCGTTGACGACGATGTCCGCGCCGATATCATATTCTTTCTCTGTGGTGTGATCCCGTACATGGACCCCGGTGACGGTCTTCCCCTCCATGAGGAACGAGAGCACTTCGGTAAAGGGTTTAATAACGGCACCATTGTGTTGGGCCGTTGCCAGGAAGCGCAGGGGAAGACGCATGGCATCCATTGTCCCGTCGGGGACCTGGACGGCCAGCTTCACCTCGGGGTTCAGGTTGGGTTCCAGGCGCAGGGCTTGTTCTCGCGTCAAGCGGCGGGTGGGAATGCCGCAAACCGCACAGCCTTCCATGAAATCATCATAATACGCCAGGTCTTCTTCCGTGATAGCCACGAACAGGCCGTCGTTGAGTTCAAAAGTGCCAGGAGCAATGCGGCGCAAGATCATATTTTCTTGAATGCATTCTTTGGCCGATTCCTGATCCTTGACTGCATAGCGAGCGCCACTGTGCAATAGCCCATGATGGCGTCCAGTCGTGCCGGAAGTGACCTCGCCGCGTTCGACCAGGGTCACCTGTAAGCCTCGTAGAGCCAAATCATGAGCGAGAGCTGAACCGGTAGCACCGCCACCAATGATCACGACATGATAGTTGGCCATAGTTCTCTCACCTAGCGTGATACAGTCTATGCCGACTGCGGGTACATGACGCCAAAAGGGAGGGCAGCTCCCAGCGGTTGGCCGGGGCCACACGCAGCCAGGAAGCCGCCCTCGCTCAAACGCCCAGTTCTCCGCTGAGGGTAGAGAGGGTAGCTTATTCCACCCAACCAAACGTGCGCTCTACGGCTTTGACCCACCCCTTGTAGAGCTTGGACCGGGTTCCGTCGTCCATTTGCGGTTCCCAGGTCTTGTCCACCTGCCAGTTCTGGCGCAGGTCATCCAGGTTGTTCCAGAAGCCCACTGCCAGACCGGCAGCATACGCGGCCCCCAAGGATGTGGTCTCCGCCACCTTGGGGCGCACCACGGGCACGCCCAAGATGTCGGCCTGGAACTGCATCAGCAGATTGTTGTAGACCATGCCACCGTCCACCTTCAAGGCCTTCAGGTTCACGCCCGAATCCTTGATCATGGCTTCGAACACGTCGCGAGTCTGGTAGGCGGTGGCTTCCAGGGCAGCCCGGCAGAGATGCCCCTTGGTCACATATCGGGTCAGGCCGACAATGACGCCCCGGGCATCGCTGCGCCAGTAGGGAGCAAAGAGGCCGGAAAACGCGGGCACGAAGTAGACCCCTCCGTTATCGGGCACGCTGGACGCGTAGTCTTCAATGTGCTTGGAGAAGTCGAAGAACTTCAGGTTGTCCCGCAGCCACTGAACCAGAGCCCCCGTAATGGCGATAGATCCTTCCAATGCGTAAACGGCTGGAGCATCTCCAAACTTATAGCCCATCGTGGTCAGCAAACCACTCTTGGACTGGACCGGCGCCGTGCCCGTGTTCAAGAGGAGGAAGCAGCCGGTGCCGTAGGTGTTCTTCGCCTCGCCGGGGTCAAAGCACGTCTGCCCAACCAAGGCAGCCTGCTGGTCACCCAGGTCACCACACACCGGGATCTCATCTCCGAAAGGACCATTTTTCAGCGTCTTGCCCCAGGTGTTGGGATCGCTGGAGGGGACAATTCTGGGCAACATCTGCTTGGGAACGCCCATGATCCCCAGGATTTCGTCGTCCCAGTCCAGAGTCTTCAGGTTCATCAACATGGTGCGGCTGGCATTGGTCACATCAGTGACATGAGCGCCGCCGTTCGGCCCGCCGGTCAGATTCCAGATTAGCCAGGTGTCGATATTACCGAAAATGGCCTCACCTTTTTCCGCAGCCTCACGCAGCCCGTCCACGTTTTCCAAGAGCCAGCGAATCTTGGGCCCAGAGAAGTAAGTGGCCAACGGCAACCCCACCTTGGCGCGGAAACGGTCTTGGCCGCCATCACTGGCGAGCTCGTCGCAGATTTCCTTCGTACGGGTATCCTGCCAGACAATGGCGTTGTAATAAGGCTTACCGGTGTTCTTGTTCCAAACCACCGTGGTTTCACGTTGGTTGGTTACACCCACCGCTGCGATGTCGCCGGGTTTAATGCCGGCTTTGGCGATGGCTCCTCGGATAACTTCCTGGGCGCGCTCCCAGATTTCCAGAGGATCGTGCTCGACCCACCCCGGCTGGGGGTAAATCTGTTCGTGTTCCTTCTGATCAACGCTAATCACCTGTCCTGCATGATCGAAAATCATGCAGCGAGTACTCGTTGTTCCTTGATCCACTGCAGCAACGTACCTGGCCATGGTGACCTCCCTCCCTATATACTCCATCGTATCCCACACATGTTGAGATGCCCATAGCGGATATCGAACGCTTTCGCTCCAATTCCGGCTCTCACGTCCGTCCACCGCCCGCCCTCCCCAGGTAGGGGGATAAGTGTCCTCGGGCCCTGGGCTATGGATGCCACAGCGGCGGTGAACCGGGTGAGTCGGATTCGACGTCAGCGTTCCTAAGCCTTGTCCGCCTGCGATACCACATCCAGTAATGCCTTGAGAATCATATGCGACGAGGTCGCCCCCGGATCTTGATGGCCGATGCTGCGTTCTCCCAGGTAGCTGGCACGGCCCTTCTTTGCCAGGAGAGGGATCGTGTCTTTCATTCCCTTCTCAGCCGCGGCGACCCCACGTCTGAGGATTTCAACCGTGTCGGCGCCCTCTTCAAGGGCCTGTTCCATGGCCTCGACCGCGGGGAGCAGGGCATCTACCATCGTCTTGTCCCCCAGGCGGGCGCGTCCTCGCTGGATGACCCCGTCTACGGCGGCTTTCCACAGGGCCACCAGATCCTCGTCAGTCAATTCGTACTTGCCGTCTACAGCCATGCCAGCCCGCATGAAAAGCGTACCGTAAAGGGGACCGCCCGCCCCGCCCACGCTGGAAATCAAAGCCATGCCCACTGTCTTGAGAATGTTCCCGATGTCCTTATCCTGTACGCCGGGCAACTGGCTCATCACTTTCTTGAAGCCGCGATCCATGTTGATACCGTGGTCTGCATCACCAATCGCAGCGTCCAGTTTTGTCAAATAGTCCTTGTTCTCTTCCAGGACATGCGCTACCAGTGTTACCCATTCGACTATCTGATCACGGGTTACCATATGCCTTTTCAGCCTCCTTCACCCCAGTCACGTACAGTCTATCCCCCAGGGCGTGGGCCCGGGGGATAGCAGGATTATGCCTTCCAGCGCAAGCCCGGCGTTAGAACCGGATCGTCCCAGAGTCCGAGCATTTCATCGTCCACCCGCAGGAGGGTGATCATAACCCCTTGCATCTCCAGGGAGGTGATGTAGTTGCCGACCAGATTGCGTACAATGGTCAGGCCCTTGGCCTCACAAATATCGGCCAACTTGCGATAGACGACATACAATTCGGCGACGGGCGTCCCTCCCATGCCGTTGACCATGGCAATGACCCGGTCACCCGCCTGGAAGGGCGGATCGGTGAGGTCCACATCCACCCACTCGCCCTTTTCCTCGTCAAACTCGCGCACCGTACGCGTGTAAGCCGGGTCCTCGATGATGCTCAGGGCCAGCATCTCCGTGATCTCATCGGCCGGTCGCCACTTCATGCGTTCTCGGCCCGGCTCGCCGTGAATGCCAATACCGATTTCGATCTCATCGGCCCCCAGCTCGAAGGTGGGCGTTCCCTTGGCCGGCACCGTACAAGAAGTCAATGCCATGCCCATGCTACGCCCGTTGATGTTAACCCGTCGGGCCAAATCTGCCAGGCGCTTCAGATCATACCCTCGCTCTGAAGCCGCACCGACAATCTTCTCGGCCAGGACGGTCGTCCCCGTACCCCGCCGTCCCTGGGTATAGAGGCTGTCCTTGACCGCCACGTCGTCATCGATAATGATGTTCAACACCCGGATGCCCTCCGATCGGGCCAGGTCCGCGGCCATCTCGAAGTTCATCACATCACCACTGTAGTTCTTGACCAGGAAGAGGACACCCTCGCCGCTGTTCACCGTGCGAGCAGCCTCTAACATCTGGTCTGGAGTGGGAGAGGTGAAGACCTCGCCGGGACAGGCGGCATGCAGCATCCCTTTCCCGACCAGCCCCCCGTGCATGGGTTCGTGCCCACTCCCCCCGCCGGAAACGACGGCCACCTTGCCCTTGACCGGGGCATCAGCCCGGTAAACGAAGTTCGGGTCGAGGTGCACTTTGACCATGTCGGGATGGGCGAGGGCCATTCCTACCAGGCTTTCCTTGACGAAGGTTTCAGGCGTATTGATCAATTTTTTCATGGCCCTGCTCCTTTCTTTATACGACCACACCACTCAAGCGACTCGTCAGCAGGGGGGGATGGTCCATCACCCCCCTGCTCTCATCACCTCAAACGAGGCCGAACACCACTTTACCCCTCCTTAGACAGGAAAGGCGTCACAAACCAATCGTACGTCAGCCCCCCCAATGTACCACCGATAAGGGCCCCAATAACCGGAGGGCCAATCCAGTACCAACCGCTGAAAAGTCCTTTCGTGCCGGCCAGCGTCCCGAAGATGCGGGGGCCCAGATCACGGGCCGGGTTAATGGCGTATCCGGAGGGACCGCCCAGGGAAAGGCCGACGGCCAGGACGACGAAGCCGATGAGTAAGGGGGCCATATTTCCTGCGGGGGCCAGGTTCTTCTCATCGATCATGGCAAGGACGCCCCAGAGGAGGACGGCCGTGCCGAAGATCTCTGCGATGAACGCGTTCAACAGCGAGTATGTGCCGGCCGAATTGCCGCTGGTCGCTGCCCCCCAAAACGCTTTGCCAAAAATGGAGCCGGGCCCCGTGCACCACACATTGGGCATGCCTGCAGCCACCAGACCATCGTGGTAGACCAGATAGACGCCCAACGCACCCAGGAAGGCGCCGATCATCTGGGCTATAATGAAGGGAATGACCTTGGACCAGGGGAAACGCTTGGTCACGGCCAGAGCAACGGAAACGGCCGGATTGATGTGGGCGCCAGAGACGCCACCGGCAACGTAAACGGCCACGGCCACGGCAAAGGCCCACCCGAAGGCTATGGTGTTCCAATCGTAGCCGGGAGGGGCCAGACGAGGAGCCAACCCCACGTTGGCAACCACCCCATCACCGAGGAGGATCAGGATAAAGGTACCGAAAACTTCAGCAATGAACTCACCTGTCAGGCTGTTGCGTTTCATGGTTCACGTCTCCTTTCCGGGTGTGCGTTCACGACAACCAGAGACACCTTGCAGACAAACCACTATGTGGTCACAAGCACTCATGCTGAAGACTGCATTGCCTGACTCTACCACCTCCTTTCCTCGAGGCTGTACGGTTCAACCACCGAACCGTTTCCAGCAATGCACATGCATTCGGGGGATAATCATGCGGACATATATCCATCTATCATTATCCCCCCGAAAAGGGGATGTCGTCAACCATAGATGTCCTTTTGTTTCATACCGAAACATCGGCGGGGTCGGGTGTGTTTCATATTGAAACAGTCCGGTATCTCAACGGTCAGAAGGATCAGTTCCGAGGACGAAATTCCTCGAGGTGAATGTCAAAGGCCTTCAGACGCCGCCATAAGGTCGTGCGGCTAATGCCCAATGCCTCGGCAATGCACGTTACCCGCCCCTGGCAGGCACGCGCGGCCCGCAGGATAGCTTCTCGTTCCGCCTCGGCCATGGTGATCACGGGCTGGACTGTCCCCTGTTCGACGTACCAACGTCGGGCACGTCGCATGGCTTCGGGCAGGTGTTCGGACCGGATGACGCCCTCTTCGGCCAGCAAGGCGGCTCGTTCTAAGGTGTTCTCCAGCTCGCGCACGTTACCCGGCCACGGATATTGGCGCAGCACGGCCATCACCTCGGGGCTGACGCGCACGTCCCGCTTGAGCTGAGTACGGAGGCGGCTGAGCGTGCGCTCGACCAGTAGGGGAATATCTTCCGGGTGATCCCGCAAGGGAGGGAGGTAAATGTTGAAGACACCAAAACGATAGTACAGTTCAGCACTAAAGCTTCCTTCCTGGACCAGCCGCTTCAGGTCGGATGATGTGGCCGCGATGATGCGCACATCCACCGCAATCGGCCGAATGGCGCCTAAGCGCATCACGTGGCCGGTGTCAATGACCTGGAGTAAGGCCGCCTGCATCTCTAAAGTCAGGCTCTCCACCTCATCCAGGAACAGCGTGCCGTGATCGGCCAGCTCGAACTTACTCGGACGCCCCTCCTCCAAGGCACCGCTAAAGGCCCCTCCTTCGTAGCCCAGAAACTCACTGAGCATCAACTCATGGGGAATGGCGAGGCAGTTGATGGCAATGAAAGGTCCTTGGGCTCGTGGACTTTCGTTGTGGATGGCGCGCGCTAGGGGGTTTTTGCCCACGCCGTTCTCACCTCGCAGGAGAACCGGAGCTCGTCCTTGAGCGGCCACGCGTGCCTGCCGTCGCAACCGTTCCATCAAGGCGGATTCCCCCAGGATGCTATCAAGGGTCAGGGTCGCCTGGGCGCCAACAAGCCGATGCACCAGGGCCCGGACCCGCTCAATAGGACGCAAGGTGGCGACATAGCCGCTTGGTGGCTGTACGCCCTCTCGGATAGGACGTAAGCTTAAAACGCAGCTCACCGGGCGTCCATAGACCTGCAAGGTCACCTCCACATCCTTCAGTTCGTGGGCCTGCTGAATTGCCTCCTGGGTATGTTCTGGCAGACGAACGACGCTGTAGAGGGAACGTCCCAGGATCGTCGAGGGGGAGATACCGAGGATCTGCCCGGCCTGAGCGTTAATGTGTGTGACAACGCCATCAGCGTTCCAAAGGAGAATCCCTTCAGAAATGGCCTGAAACGCGTTGCGCAACTCACTGTAACGCCGGTTTGCCTCTTGCAGATACATGTCTGTTTGCAATTGGTTACTGATGGCTCGGGCGCCGGCCATGACGGCTGCAAGCGTGTGCGAATGGGCGTTCTCGGTCCAACCGACAATAGCCAGCACACCCTCAATGCGCCCTCCCACATCGTGAACCGGTGCCGCAGAGCAGGTGATGTCATGCAGAGCTTCCAGGTAATGCTCCGGACCGACGACTTGCACGGGGGTGGCTTCCAGTAAAGCCAGGCCGATGGCGTTGGTTCCCATGCGCCCTTCATTCCAGTAAACACCCAGCCCGCAACGCCGTCGGTTCAAAGTTTCTGTCATGTCCGGGTCTCCCATCATGTCAAGGACACACCCGGTTCCGTCGGTGAGCAGAACAGCACAGTGGGACCCTTCGATGAACTGATGTAAGTCTTCCATAATGGGGCGAGCCAGGGCCATCAGGTCAAAGTGTTGAATCTGAATCTTCTGCAACGCCTGCGACGTCAGGGACGCGGTGGGCGGTGGCGCATAAGGGTCAATACGGGGATAACAGCGCTGCCAGGAGCGCCAGACGGTAGGATCCAGGCGTTGTCTCCCCGGCTCCGCTAAGCGCCCATGGGTCACAAACGCAACCCACAACCGGTGTAACGCCTCCAGGTCGACCGGATAATCTTTGGGTTGCATGATCTATCCTTCCCCTACCATGGCCCCCATCAGGGGTCCATGGCTTGCAACACACGGGCTAACCGTTGGGGGAAATCGGTGAAAAGGCCATCGACTCCGAGTTCAATGAACTGACGCATCTCTGCTTCCTCGTTGACGACCCACACATACACCTTGCGCCCCGCTGCCTGCAAGCGGCGGATACGCGCTTCCGTTGCCAGTGTGATACGAAGATTATAGGCGGCGAATTCCAGTGTATCCCAATCGACATCCTGGGCCTTGCCATGACCGATCAAGGCTACAAGCTCGAGACGCGGGTTACGTTCCCGGACCTCACGCAACCAGTCGTGGTTGAAAGAGGAGATAACCACGCGCGCTTCTGTGTGGGTCTCTGCGATAAGTTGGAGGAGGGGGGCGACCAAAGGAAATGATTTCATCGGCTCGGGCTGTTCTTTCAGCTCGACATTGACACGCCAATGGGGATACTTTCTGGTGAACTCCAGGGCCTCCCGTACGGTTGGAATGTGAATTCCGCGATAGAGAGTTTGCTCCTCCGCACTGACATGCCCGGCAGCAATCTCTCCGAAAGGATCCGTTTCGTTGAACCAGGAACCGGCGTCCAGGCGATCCAGTTCGGCCCGGGTGAACGTGGTAAATATCCACGGTGACCGGTCAGGATAGACCTGCTCCACGTTGGTGGTACGGGCCAGAGAGTCATCATGCAAGACGACTAGCTTCCCGTCCGCTGTAACCGCGACGTCCATCTCCCACATATCCGCGCCTACTTCCAGAGCCTTGTGAGCAGCCGCCAGCGTGTTCTCCGGTGCCAGACTGCGGGCTCCTCGATGGGCAATGTTCAGCACCTTCTTTCGCATCATTTCTCCTGTCCGAGAGCGAAACCGCGCGTAAACTGGCGGTGTAGCAAGATGAAAACAATGAGCGGCGGCAACATGGCCAGAATGGCCCCCGCCATAACAATTCCCCAGTTGGTCGTATCCTGCTGTGCGGTCATGCTGCGCAGTCCCACCTGGATGACTTGATGGCTATCCTCGCGAATGATAACGAGGGGCCAAAGGTATTGATTCCACACATAGATGAACTGAATTAGCGCCAGCGCGCCAATCGTGTTCCAGGAAAGAGGAATCAGAACGCTGAAGAGGAAACGCATGGGACCTGCCCCGTCGACGCGAGCCGCATCGGCCATATCCGCGGGAATACTGGCGAAATGCTGCCGGAAGAGGAAGACGCCCGTTGCACTGGCCATGAAGGGGATGATCAGCGCCAGATAGCTGTTGCTCCACCCCAAATGGGATACCAGGTTGAAAAGGGCCACAATGAGAATTTCCGTTGGCATCATCAAAGTGAACAGGATAAAGTAGAAGACCCATTCCTTGATAGGAAAATCAAAGTACACCAGAGCCATGCCCGCGAGTAAAGAGAGAATCGTCTTGCCAAACGTCACTCCGAGGGCAACGATAAAGCTGTTTTTCATGTACATGCTCAGGTTGAAGGCATACCAGGCCGTCTTATAGTTGTCCATAAATGCGGTACCTGGACCGAAAACGGGAGGATAGTGAAATACCTGGGCCCGGGTCTGAGTCGACTTGGCGAGGGCAAACAGGACCGGAGCCATGACCAACAGGCTGATGAGAATAAGGGCAATATGCGTGAGAATCTCGTTACGCGTTCGGCGCCGGAGCCGGAATTTCAGGGTCATTGTTAACCTCCATAATGGACATGACGTCCAGAGGTTCGGAATTGAATCAGCGTTAGAGCTACAACGACAGCGAAGAGGATGACGGACTGAGCCGCGGCAAGGCCGCTCTTATAGTACTCGAAGCCATCCCGGTAAAGGTTGTAGATCATCACATTGGTGGCGTTGAGGGGGCCTCCTTTGGTCACGATGTCGACCATGCCGAAAATATCGAAGAAGGAATAGGTGATATTGGTAATCAAGAGGAAAAAAGTAATGGGAGACAAGAGGGCAAAGGTCACGGACCAGAAGCGGCGCCAGGGGCCCGCACCGTCAATGGCGGCCGCTTCCAGCACTTCGACGTTCAAATTTTGCAACCCCGCCAGGTAGAACACAATATTGTATCCCAAGTTCTTCCAAATACTGGCCACGATCAGAAGAATGACCGCCAGCGTGGGATCACCAAGCCAGTTCAACTCTCGACCAATGATCTGGGAAAGAAGGTAGTTGACCGCACCAAAGCCGGGAGAGAAGAGGAAGAGGAAGATGACCCCGGCCACTGCCGGAGAGAGGGCATAGGGCCAGATGAGCAAGATACGGTAGATCGCCCCCCCCCGGATATTTTGATTGGCCAGCATGGCAATGGCAAGAGAGATGCCCAATCCCCCCACGACAACGACCGTGGTAATGAACAGGGTGACTTCGACGGTGTGATAATAATCGGGGTTTTGCAGCAAGGAGATGAAATTGTCCAGGCCAACATAGTGCTTCCGCAGGCCCAAGAAGGCCACACGATAGAGAGAGAGACGAAACGTTTGTACGATGGGATAATAGAGGAAAACGGCCAGAATGACGAGCGTGGGAAACAACAATAAGAATGGGAGCAAGCGCCCCTTGAATTTTGCCTGATATTGCATGATCTTTCCCCCACACGGATGCCCGGTTTTTTCGGCTGTCGGACTCTCTTCGCCGTCTCGACAGGCATTCCTCCCTCCGGGGACAAACCGGGAGAATATGGTCCCTGGCAAGGGACGAGCAGGGCGACAGCCAACGACTTTTAGCACCTTCGACGTCTACGTTCTTCTTCCTACAACGGGTGACCCGTTGGCCTCCATGCGCAAACGATCAGGTCCAACGTCGCCCGGACTCCACAGATTCCTTTTCCGAACAGGGAGCATGTACGTCCAGTCGGTCAGGATCTTTGTGGCTGGCCCAAGGGTTCTCTTCCATTGTAAGGAAAGACGGGTTGTCGTCAAACCGGCGGGGCGATGCATTACGTCCTTTTCCGGACGTTCTGCATCCCCCCGCTTAACACCATGTATTCGACTCGCAGTCTCCCCGTTGACGGTGAGGTAAAAATACGCCTATTGGCCGATGGACTTGTTATAGTCTTGCAGAGCCTTGTCGGCCTTTGTCTTGGCTTCAGCCAGAGCGTCGTTCACACTGGCCTTCCCCGCGAGGACTTTCTCCACCGCCTGTTCGATGATGGTCCGGACCTGAGGGAAAGGTCCCATGACCGCGCCCTGGGTGGCCCGATCCGCTTTAGTCTTCAACAACTGGTCGAAGGCTGCCCGGTAGGCCGGGTTGCGGTCAAACCAGTGCTCCTTTTCCAGGACGTCAACAGCAGACTTGCGGATGGGGAAGTATCCGGTCCCCTTGTGCCAGCGGATGGCATTTTCTGTGTTGGTGAACCAGACGACGAAGTCCTTGGCCGCCTGGAGCTCCTTCTTGGGGTGGTTCTTCGTGATCCAGATACTGGCACCGCCTACGATGACCCCGTGCCAGGGTTGATCGCCGGGATACGGCAGGTAAGAAGTGCCCAACTCGAAACCGTTTGCTGCTGCATCACGCTGGCGGTTCACCACGTCGCTGGTAGACGTGATCTCCATAGCGGATTGTCCGGAGACGAAAATGGCGTCAGAACCGTCCCAATCCTCCAATTTGCCACTGTAAGCATAGTAACCTTTGTCCGCCATCTCCTTCCACCAGTTGACGATGCGCTTCGCGGCGTCACTGGTCAGAAGCACCTCAGTGGCACGAGCATCACGGCCGTTGCCGTTATTGGCCAGCATCGCGCCCTGAACGGCCATCCACTGCTCAAAGAACCAGGAATGCAGAGGCCAGGTCACGCAGTTCTTGGCAGCGCCGCTGGAGACGATCTTCTGGCAAACGTTCAGCATGTCCTCAAACGTCCGAGGCGGCTTCTCCGGATCCAGGCCAGCCTTGCGGAAGATGTCCTTATTGTAATAGAGAATGGGGTTAGACGAGTTCCAGGGCATGGAGTAGAATTTGCCGTTGAAGTTGTAATAGTTCGCCACGCCCGAGATCAGGTCCTTCGGCTGGTATTCATCCGGCTTGGCCAGGTCGCCAAAAGGCACAAAGATGCCGGAATCCAGACCAAGCTCTGATCCGACCTCAAAAATCTGGACGATGTGGGGCGGTTTACCCTGTTGGGCCGCCAGGATGGCTGCATTGAGGGTGTCCCGGTAAGACCCTTTGTTCTCTGCTCGCACATAGATGCCGGGATGCGTGTAATTGAAATCATCTACCATGCGTTGGATGAGCAACTTCCGCCCACCACCAAAAGCGTGCCAGAAATCGATGACTGTGGCTCCCTTTGGAATTTGCTGTTGAGGAGCCTTCTCAACGACCCGTGTCACCTCGACGATGCGGGTGACTTCCACCTTCTTCACCGTCTGAGCGCCCTGTTGCGCACCAGCACACGCCGCCAAGGCGGCCAGCACAACACCCAGCACACCGACGACCAGGAACGAACGCCACCTCTTCATGGTAATTCCTCCTTGTTCTTTTACGTACCCGACCAACCACATCACAACATTCACGAGAACAACGCCCTTACCAAGTGACCTTTGATGCATCACCTCCTTTCTGGAAACGTCGACAAGCAACCTCCAAGTCCCAGACGTCATCGCCCTCTCTCGGAGGCGAAGCCTGTCGGGAAAATACCCGGCATTCTTCCCCTTTTTCACCCGTCCCTGCTGCAAGGCCGGCAAACATGTCACCGGTTTAAGCGCATGTCCTTTATCAAGGAGCATGGCAGATCACGGTGAATCTCAGCGGGACAGGGAGGGAAGCACGAGGTAGTCCATCCAGTTGCGCAGTTCCTGCTGCCGAATTGCGGGATCCAGAATGTCCTCCCCGACATCTAGCTCGCGGCGTAGTGCCTGGTCATCGGGGTGCTGATACAATTGCTTCATTTTCTCCGCGTACGTGCGGACGGCTTCTTTATCGGGGAAGATACCCTCCCTTACGAGAGGTGTCGCCCGGGCTGCAATCAGTCGCCCCATCTCGTAGAGGTCGTATTCCGGGTGATACTGAGTGGCCCAAAATGTCCCGTTCAGGTAGTGAACTTCCAAAGCCTGAACGCGCGTGTGTTCGTTGGTGGCCAACCATTTCCCACCAGAGGGAATCCGGGTGACTTCGTCCAGGTGCATAATGAACCCGTCGTAGACGTCAGGCTTACCTTTAAGGAGTAAGGAGCGACGTCCATCCTCTGTGCGCTGGATGGCGCGTGCAATGCCCCACTCGCGACCGTTGGGGTTATGCTGAACCTCTCCTCCCGCGGCAACGGCAGCCATTTGGATGCCCCAGCAGCTCCCGTAGGCGGGCACGCCGGCCTTATAGATGGCCCGGGCCAGTTCGATCTGGCGCCTCACCCGTGGATCATCCTCGTAGATCGTTAAGTCGGATCCCGTCCAGATGAAAGCATCATAAGAGGTGAGCGCTGCTCCTGCAGGCAGCTCCTGGTCCAGATCGGCAGCGAACACCACATCCACATGAGCATCCGGTACGTAACTGCGCAGAAAACGCATGTACATGTCGTGAGGATGGCCGACATTGGTCCGGTCGAATCGTTCCCGACTGTGTCGGGGATAACAATTCAGAATGCAAATGGAAAGATTAAGGTGGACGTGCACAGCGAGCTCCTTTCTATAAGGCGGGGCCGGATGCCCCTTGCCTTAGGTCACTCGGGTGTAATGTAGGCGGCCGTGATGCCTCCATCGACGACAAATGTGGCTCCGTTGACATAAGAAGACTCGTCACTGGCCAGGAACAAAGCAGCCCGAGCAATTTCGTCTGCCCGGGCGAACCGTCCCATGGGAATATGCACCAATCGGCGCTCTCTTCTGGCGGGATCGGCCAAAAGCTCCGCCAACAGAGGTGTCTCCACGGGGCCGGGGCAAATCGCATTGGCCCGGATGTTCTGACGAGCGAACTCGACGGCAATTTCTCGGGTCATGGAAAGTACGCCTCCCTTGCTGGCCGTATAGGCAATCTGCGGGACTGCCGCACCCATTAGAGCCACAAAAGAAGCCGTGTTGATGATGCTCCCCCCTCCAGCGCGCAGGAGCGCTGGAATACCGAACTTGCATCCCAGGAAAACCCCTTTCAGGTTAACCTCCATCACTCGATCCCAGATAGCTTCTTCCGTCTCCAGGATTGAGCCATCTTCGGGGTGGAAGATGCCTGCGTTGTTGAAAAGTACGTCGAGCCTACCGTAAGTTCGCTCAGCGATCTCGATCATCCGCTTTACATCAACAGCGCGCGAGACATCAGCATGGACAAAATGGGCATCTCCTCCGCCGGCCCGGATTTGTTCGACCGTTTCTTCACCGCTCGGGCCATTGACATCAACGACGACTACCTTTGCTCCCTCTTGGGCAAACAGCAACGCAGATTGACGGCCGATACCACTTCCCGCGCCGGTAATCAAGGCGACCTTGTTTGCAAGTCTCATGGTTCCCCCCCTGGGTAGATTTGTCAACGATGCCTCAAAACCAGACCAACAGGCGCGCTCAGGTCAAGACCATATTCGGAATCGGCACAGCAAAGAATGTGCTCCAGGTTAGACCGTCAGAGCGAGGCAATGGGTTACGGCATGATTATAGACCAAAAGAGCGCGGTTGTCAATCCCTTGTCGGCCGGATTCAGGCTTTTCAGAGTTTTTACGCATATAACCAAAGGGTAGGCAAGGGCGGTGCCCCGCCTACCCGACGACCGTCTAACAGCCATATAACGGCCTGATGGCTGGAACAACGCCTCCGTGGACTCGCCAAAGGTTAGAACATGGGAAAGCCCTACTGCCGGACTTGGTTTCATCTTTTGTCGGCGACTTAGGCAGGAGTGTTGGTGGAGAGGTAAAGGGTCAATGGCGGAAATCCGGCCACGGTCAATGGGCTCAGGCCGGGATGGCAGTCATGGCGTTTGCGTTCATGGCGTTCTTGGGCGGGCGTGAAGTTCCACTTCGGCTATGGGCTTTTGCAGGTTGCGCCACAGGTGACAGACGCAACGTTGCTGTCCCACCCCCTCTTTGTCAAATTTGCTCCCCCCTTTTCACCAACATACTTTGGAACCGAGCCAGTCAATTTGACGGTCGAATGGGAAGTATGATATTCTCACAGTGTGGTACTCTATCCTATCGAAAGGAGGCGCGCGATGAAGATGAAGTGGATGTTTGTTGAAGGGATGCGTGATGTCGTTCGATTTCGCGCGCCTGTAGGCTGGGGAACGGGGACGCCATAGGCGTTCTGTTGACTCAAGACCAAAAAGCCACAGCGCAGCGCGCTGTGGCTTTTTCATTTTATGGAGGATGGAGAAACCATGAGTTCGTATTTTCAGCATCCTGTAGACTTGCGACGTACACTGAGCCCCCGACGTCTTGTGGGATTGTGGCGAATGATGCGCGGTTTCCGCCTGGCGTATATTGCTGCTGCTGTCGCCCTGGCCTTCTCGGCCATCGCCAAAACGGCCACCTACCTGCTTCTCAAGTACTTCGCTGACTTGGTGGCCGGAGAAGCCAAACCCGTGCTGGGACATACGCTACCCCAGGCCTTCGTCTGGGTGTCTCTTGGATTCGTGTTGCTGGCACTTTTCCAGGGAGGCTTTTCCTTTCTGTCGGGCCGGTTGGCCGCGTATACGGCCGAGGGGATTACTCTACGCCTGCGGGATTACTTATTCGACCACATCCAACGGTTGAGTGTGGCCTACCACAGCCACGCGTCCACCGGCGACCTGGTGGAGCGGGCCACATCCGATGTGGACGCAGTCCGCCGTTTTTTCGCGGACCAAGCCATCGGCGCGGGGCGCATTGTTCTCATTTTCGTCATCAACTTTCTGGCCATCTATCACCTGAGCTCACGTCTGGCCTGGATCTCAGTCATTGCCATTCCCTTTGTCCTGGCGCTCTCCCTGTGGTTCTTCCGTCAAGTCTCCCGGGCCTATGAAATATACCAGAAACAAGAATCGCGACTGACCACCGTTCTACAGGAGAACCTGAGCGGCGTGCGCGTGGTCAAAGCGTTCGCCCAACAAGAACTGGAAAAGCAGAAGTTTGAGGCAGAAAATCAGAAGAAATTTCGCCTGGGAAAGCGCTTGCTCTTCATGCACAGTCTCTTCTGGCCCATCTCGGATGTCGTTCTGGGCCTGCAAATGCTGGGCGGCTTTCTCTATGCCGCACTGATGACAATTCACGGGGACTTGAGCGTGGGCACATACCTGGCCTATGTGGGTCTGGTCGTCTGGCTCATTTGGCCCATCCGCAACTTGGGACGGCTCATCGTCCAGGCTTCCACGGGACTCGTCTCTTATGGGCGTCTGGTTGAAATCCTGCGGGAAGTTCCGGAGCCGTTGGAGAGCGGGGATGTCCGACCGTCGACCCCGCCACAGGGAGACATTCTCTTCGACCACGTGAGCTTCACCTACGAGGATGACTCTGTACCCGTGCTGGAGGATATCTCCTTCCGCTGTCGTCCCGGACAGGTCGTTGCCTTGTTGGGGTCCACAGGCTCCGGGAAGACGACCCTGGTCAACCTCCTACCCCGGTTTTACGACTACACCCGCGGGCGCATTCTGCTGGATGGGATAGAGTTGAGACGCTATCCTCGCGCCTGGTTACGCCAGCACATTGGTATTGTGGAGCAGGAGCCCTTCCTTTTCAGTCGTTCCATTCGTGAGAACATCGCCTTCGGCGTGGGTCGAGAAGTCTCCCAGGAAGAGATCGAAGAGGCAGCACGGGCTGCGGCCATTCACGGCGTCATCCTCTCGTTCCCCGACGGATACGATACCGTGGTCGGGGAACGGGGCGTGACCCTCTCCGGCGGCCAGAAGCAACGGGTGGCAATCGCCCGGGCCTTGCTCAAAGATCCGCGCATCCTCATCCTGGACGATGCTACGTCCAGCGTGGACGCGGAGACGGAGGCGGCGATCCAGGCGGCGTTGAATCGCTTGATGGAGGGACGCACGACGTTCATCATTGCCCATCGTATCCAGTCGGTCATGAACGCGGACTTGATTCTGGTCATGGACAAGGGGCGCATCGTTCAGATCGGCACCCATGAGGATCTGGTTCAACAGCCCGGGATGTACCGGGAGATCTACGAAATTCAGACCCACATCGACGAGGAGCTGCAGGCGGAGTTGGCAGCCGACTTGGGGGAGGATGTGATCTATGCCTGAGCTCGACTTTGAAGAAGAGGAATACTCATCGGAAATCACCATGCCCGTCATTCGTCGCATCGGCGGGTTGCTCGTTCCCTATTGGCCTTGGGCATTGGGGTTTGTCCTGGCGGTGGCCCTTACCTCCTGGTTGGATTCCTACTTCACCTACATCAATAAGAGCATTATCGACCGGGGCATCATGGGGCGGGACACGCGTGCCCTCTATCAACTGGTCGTCCGTTACGGGGTGCTCCAGGTCCTCCAGGCCGTGATGGTGTTTTCTTTCATCTATCTGGCCGGGGTCCTGGGGGAGCGCATCCGCTACGACCTGCGCAAACGGACCTTCGAGCACCTACAAGATCTCTCTCTTTCTTACTACACCAAACAATCGGTAGGGCGTCTCATTGCCCGGGTGACCTCGGACTCCGACCGGGTGGCCCAGCTTATCACCTGGGGTCTGCTGGACGTGGTCTGGGCAATTCTCAATATCAGCACGGCCACATTTTTTATGGTGATGATCAACTGGCGCCTGGCTCTGATCGTGTTTGCGATGATGCCTTTCATCGTATACATGGCCATCCAGTTCCGCAAGCGGATTCTCTTCCAGTTCCGCATCGCTCGCCGCATGAACTCAAAAATCACCGGAGCTTACAACGAGACGATTACGGGCGTACGCGTGATTAAGGCCCTGAACCGGGAGGGGGAGAACCTGAGCGAGTTCCAGCGGCTGAGCAGGAATATGTACCGGGCATCCTACCGCGCAGCCTGGCTTTCAGCCCTGTTCTTACCCATGGTGCAGTTCGTGGCCGCGGTTGTGTTGGCTATCATCGTCTGGTACGGGGGCATGCAGGCCCTACAAGGACACCTGAGTGTGGGGGGCATTCACGCCTTTGTTTCCTATGTGACCTTCATGCTCTGGCCAGTGCAGGACTTGGCCCGAGTGTTCTCGGAACTGCAGCGAGCCATTGCTAGCGCGGAGCGGATTTTCACCCTGGTGGACACAGAGCCGGAGGTCAAGGATTTGCCGGGCGCGGTGCCGGCACCGACATTGCTGGGGCCCATCGAGTTCGACCATGTGACCTTCTACTACGAACCCCGCAAGCCGGTCATTCAGGATCTTTGCTTGACCGTGCAGCCGGGAGAGACTATCGCCATCGTCGGGCCTACAGGAGGAGGCAAGACGACTTTGGTCAACCTGCTATGTCGCTTCTACGAGTCACAACAGGGTGTCATTCGCATCAACGGGCGTGATTATCGAGAGTACACCCTGGAAAGCATCCATAAGCGCATTGGCGTGGTGTCCCAGACGCCCCATCTCTTCAGCGGCACGATTCGAGAGAACGTCCGTTACGGCCGGCCGGATGCCACGAACGCGGAAGTGGAAGAGGCAGCCCGTCTGGCAGGCGCCCACGATTTTATTGTCCACCTGGAGCAGGGATACGACACAGAAGTTGGAGAGGGGGGTATCCTCCTTTCCACGGGGCAGAAGCAACTCATCAGCCTGGCCCGGGCCATCCTCGCCCAGCCGGAGATATTCGTCATGGACGAGGCGACATCCAGTGTGGACACTGTGACCGAGGCTCTGATTCAGCGGGGGATGCAAGCCTTGTTGTCCGGGCGTACCAGTTTCATCATTGCCCACCGTCTGAGCACCATTCGCAATGCTGATCGAATCATCGTCATTGAGAACGGGCGCATCCAGGAGATGGGCACCCATACCGAATTGCTTCGCCGTCACGGGCACTATTATCGTCTCTACACTCAGCAATTTCGCCTGGAGAAAGCTCGCTCCTATGGGCTGTGACCGGGCGACAGTTGTCGGGGAGGAGCTATCAGGCCTCTCATTCACCTGGCCGAAACGACACGGTCAATGGGATCGCGGGAGGCATCTTCTCGCAAGGCGGTGGGTGTCCTTTTGGAGGAACGCCGGGGTGGAAGCACGATTTCTCCTTGCTGGTTCGGGTTCTTGCCCTGGATGTCCCGGTAAAAGGCACGAATAAGATTGAAATCGGCTTCGATGTCACCCGAGGGGACGAAACTGGGACCGAAGCCGCACACCTTGTTGCCGTAATCCAGGAAGGCCAGTACGACGGGAACCTGGGCCTTGAGCGCCATGTAGTAGAATCCGGTGCGCCATCGATGTGACTTGCCTCGGGTTCCCTCTGGCGCGATGCCAATAACTAGTTCGTCGTGTTGCCGAAAAAGCTCTGCCACTTGGTCAACGAAATTGTGCCTCTTGCTTCGGTCAACGGGAATGGCGTTCACCGATCGCATCACGACACCTACCGGTCCCCTGAAGAGGGAGGCCTTTCCCACCAGTCGAATGGGCACCTTTTCGGCTATCATGAAGAGTAGCGTTACCATGAAATCCCAGTTGGACGTGTGGGGGTAACCGATGACGATGTAGCGAGACGTTCCGGGGTCCTGCATTTCGATGCGCCATCCGGCCCACCTGAGGAGAGAACGAGCTACAGAACGGGCCAGCGAGCTATTTTGCAACCGGTTAAGCAATGACATGGAGAAATCCTTTCTTCTGATCGATGGCCGCATTATATCAGGTTTGGGAACACAGGGGAAACACGCGCGTGGAAAGAGGGGATCATCGATATGGAACGCTGTGGCTGAGCGGGGGGCCGTCCCTCGCCGATCTTGTATTACTTTGGTGCGATGAGTTGCTCCGTGGCTTCATACCATAGAGGGCTGTGCCAGGCGGGGCGAAGGCAGGTACACTCGGGATCTATGGACTCCATGAAGTCACAAAACGCGTGCAAGGCTGGCGTCTTGGGCCGCGTGCCACTATAGCCCAGGTAAAGCCACCGCTTCATGGGTACCCCGTCCAGCGTCAGGATTTTCACGCTACCCAGGGCGGCACACCGTTCTGCCGCGACACGAGGAACGAATCCTAATCCAATGCCTTCTTCCACGGCCATGATGATGGCTTCCGAATTCCACAGGGTGAGCACTCGTTCCAGTTGTTCCACATCGATGCCTGCCTGGTCCAGTTCCTCTTTCAGGGCCATATACGTGCCGGACGTCATCTCCCGCATGACGAAGCGTTCACCGTACAAGTCGCTGGGAGGCACCGATCCTCGTTGCGCCCAAGGGTGGTTTACCGGGACGACCAGGACAATCTCGTCCTCGAAGAAGCGACGATAATGGATGCCCGAGCGATGGATTTGCTCGCTGGTCACGATTATGTCCACCTCTCCGGACTGGAGCCACTCGAGGACCTGAGTGCGTGAGCCCACCTTCACTTCTCCCTTGACCAGAGGATAGCGCTCACGATATCGTGCCAACAATCGGGGAAGTACGTATTTGCCCGAAGTCGTGGAACAGCCGACGTAGAGATGGCCGACCACCTGACCCGACAAGTTGGACGCGATTTCCTCGATGTGCTTACTGGCGCGCAAAAGGTCCCTCGCCAGTGGTAACAGGGTTTCCCCTTCCGCACTGAGGCGAATGCGTCGCCCGTGACGTTCAAAAAGTTGGACGCCCAACTGACTTTCCAACGACTGGACGTGCTGGCTTACCGCCGGTTGGCTCATACTGAGCCGCTTCGCGGCCCGGGAGAAATTCTCTGTTTCCGCTGCGGCCACAAATACCCGCAAACTATCCATGGAAAGCATGACTGTCTTCCCCCCTTGAGCGCCTTGTAAACGCTACCAATCCCTTCGATACCAGCTTATCCGATGGTCCCATAAGTATCCATGATGAGGATCACAAAAACGCTATAAGGGAGTGATTTAAAATTCGAACGGACTGGGGGGCTAAGGATCTATGCTGAGCCTTGGCCCGCCCCACAACTCGTTCTCGTATCTGAAGACTGGACGAATTTTGACAGAAGACCATGGCGTACATATAATCAGGCATGGTTGTGGGGCGCTAGCTCAACTGGTAGAGCAGCTGACTCTTAATCAGCGGGTTAGGGGTTCGAGTCCTCTGCGCCTCACCAGGGTGGGCGGGTCTGAGTGCCCGCCCACTTTTGCATTGGGGACGATGGGGACTTATACCGGGTGGATTCTCGTTGCTAGGATAGTGTTGAAGCGGATTGACTGCCCCTTTGTGCTCGAGGGGGTGTGAGGCGAGGGGAAGAGCTATTGGCCGCTTGGGGACCGCTGGAGGTTTATAGAGCGTGGTCTTTCCTCTGTTACGAGATCTCCGCGAACATCTGAGCAGGTTCAGTCATGTTATGATCGGGTTTTACGTCTTTGCCCGACCCTCGTCCTTTCTCACGATGCCATCCCTACAGAAGACCTCCGGCGGGGAATCGGAGCCAATGTCAACGAACCGCTAGTGAGTTCGACATCGAAGATGGCTGTCCTAAGAGGGGGGAAGAGCGAGGTGATTTCGGTGAACTCGGTGCTGAAGAGCGTCGTGGTACTTGTGATGCTGATGGTCGTGAGTTGTGCCTCCCCTTCTTCTCGCAGGATCGAGGTCGCTGCTGCGACCAGTCTGGCCCCTGTAATGAATGAACTCCTGGCTGCCTACACGTCGCAAACGGGCATCCAAGCCGTCCCCATTCTCGGCAGCTCGGGAAAGCTGGCCCAACAAATTGCCAACGGGGCTCCTTATGACGTTTTCATGTCAGCGAACCGGATGTATGTGGAGCGTTTGACAGCTCAGGATGCCCTTGTTGCCTCGAGCCGCCGCCCTTATGCTCGTGGCGTCTTGGTACTGGCGGTGAACAAACGCAGCGGTTTAAGACTCCACCGTTTGGCGGACCTTGCTGGCCTCAAGATCTCTCGAATCGCCATTGCCAACCCGGAGCTGGCGCCGTATGGTTACGCGGCGAAACAGGCCCTGCAGAAGGCGGGGCTATGGTCCCAGGTGCAGAAGCAACTTGTCCTGGCCGAGAACGTGCGTCAGGCAACCCAGTTCGTGGAGACGGGCAACGCACCCGTGGGGCTGGTCGCACTCAGCACCGTGGATCCGACAAAAGTCGAGGTGATTCCTCTCTCCGCGGATCTGTACGATCCGATCGTGCAGGAGGCAGCTATCGTTTCCCGCACCTTCCACCGGCGGGCCGCGAAAGCATTCATAGACTTCCTGGGCTCGGAACGAGCCCAGGCGATTTTGGCCCGTCACGGTTTCCGTCGCCCATAGCTGGGCCGAGTATCGCCGAGTTGCCAGGGGAACTTAGTCGAACAGGCCGGCTTCCCGGTACAGGTCGCGCAGTTCCCGATACGTGATGAAGCGGATGGTACAGTCGAACTTCTCGATTTCCAGGGAAGAAAGCGCCTCATAGTCCGCAGCCCGAGTTTCCCAGTCAAGCAAGGTCTTGCCCTCCGGCGTGGGTAGGGCTGCATGATGAATGATGTGGTAGAGGCCCGGCCTCAATTGCTCGAGAGTCTTCACAAACCACTCCTTGCGTTGAGATGGGGGAGCAGAATGTCCATCTATCATCTGCATCGATGGTAGCGGATTGGCATCGAGAAGTTGGGCCAGAGGAAGGCGAAATTCGTCCGGCATGGGTAAGCCTTCGAGCGCCTCACGGGCCGGCAAGAAGACCGGCAGGCGGTACTCCATGCCTAGTTGAAGGTAGATTTGAGCCAGATCGGGGCGAAGGACGGCACCCATGTGCGTGTCGATGTGAGTGACATCAATGCCCATGGCCAGCGCGGTGTCGACTTGGGCGTGCATTTCTGCTTCAGCCTCATCGGCCTGGATGTGCGTCCAGGCTGATTCCAGGGTTTGCCAGAAGTACCCGTGTTCGTCTTGTAAGCTGGGGCTGCAGGAAAGTGGTCGCCAACGCGGAGCCTTCCACTCGCTTGTCAGAGTGATGTGAACTCCTAAATCAGGAGCGGGTTCTCCAACCCACTCGCTGACCCAGGCGGTTGGAAGCATGAGCGATCCGGTGGGAAAAGGGGAGAGGTGTCGGTGGGCCTCATTTTGTGCATGAGTGACTCCCAGGTCGTCGTGGTGGATAACAACGACGGGGCGCACATCGGCACCCAGGTGATGGAGAATATCTCTTGATTTCATGGGTTTTTCTTGTCCTCCCAGTCATTCAATAATTGGATGCTCACATTCTCAGAGTATGCCGGTCATGGCCCCTCATGAGCGGCAAAGATCACGAGACTTTTCCGCACTCTAGGGGACAGTACCACGCTCCTCCTGGTCGGTAGCGACCAAAGTATAATACAAGTCCTGTTGTCGCGCCATGGCCTTTCGATAACGTTCGTAATATGCGCTGCGTGGTTCATATGTGGTCCCGCTGAATTGTGGCGCTTCCCCCACGTCCTTGAGAACTCCTAAGGCCTCCAGGGCAAGCAGGGCGGCCCCGCGCGCGGACGCTTCAGGGACCCGGGATAGAGTAACCGGATGTCCCAGCACATCGGCGATTATCTGGGACCAGGTCGTTGAGTGAAACAGTGCCCCTCCGCTGGCTACGATCTCAACCTGTGGAGGGAGCAAAGGACGCAGCAAGTCGAAGACCAGACCAAGACGATAGGCCACAGCCTCCATGCCCGCGCGCATGATCTGTACAGGAGTATGGGCCAAGGTGAGCCCATGAATGGTGGCACGAGCACGTCCGTGCCAGCCGGGGCTGCGTTCACCCGCCAGGAATGGGAGGATGGTGAGACCGTGGCCATCTGGTTCCTGCGTGGCCAGAGCCCGCTCCAGTACAGCGAGATCTTCTGGCAGCCGCAAGTGTTCTTTCATCCAGGCATACACATTCCCGCCCTCGCTCAGTGCTCCCCCGGGGAGTGAACGGCGTCTGTCTACCCGGTAGCACCAAAGTCCCCAGGGCACATCGTCCACGGGCGCCTGGGTCACCACACGCATGGCCGAACTGGTCCCCACAGTCAGCGCGACCCGATCCGGTGTCACGCAGCCACTCCCTACATTGGCAGTGGCTCCATCTCCGACCGTTGGGAACCAGGGCACATCTCGGAGGAGGGGCCAACGTTGGGCAAAGGGAGCCTGGAGCCCAACTCGAGGCTCCAGGACATCTGTGAGAACGGAAAGGTGCTCTTCGTCGACGGGGAGGAAAGAAAGAAGTTCCTTGTCCCACTGCAGTCGGTTCCGGTCCAGCAGACCGGTCCAGGAAGCCACAGAGTAGGACACTCGCGCCTCACCAAAGAGTCGATATTCCATGTACTCACCGATCGAGAGCCAACGCCGAGCCCGTTCCAGCAATTGGGGATGGGTCCGACTCAGCCACAAGAAGCGAGCGGGCAGATAGCTGGTATGGAAAAGGCAGCCGGTACGGCGGTGGACTTCTCGCTCGTTGAAGTGAGCGCGCAGAGTTTCCACATCGGGGGTCGGTCGAGTGTCGGCATACGTGTAAACGGGTGAGATGGCCCGGCCCTCCGCGTCGATGCCCAGGACGTTGCTAACAAGTGAACAGGAGGCAACCCCTACAATGTGGTGCCCCAAGGAGCCGGCGTGGGCTACTACCTCGTCGATGCAAGCCCAGAGTGCGCGTAGTATCTCGTCGGCATCCGCTTCCACCGCCCCCTTGGCGGAGGTGTGCAATGCATACGTGGCACGTGCCCGCATGCCTTCCACAGTGCGCCCAAGGCGGTCGAAGAGCAAGGCGCGAACGGATGAGGTCCCGATGTCCAGCGAGAGGATGAGCGGCAAGGCCGCTCTTTCGGGAGTGATCTGAGGTTCTGCGAGCTGGTTGTTTTGTGTGCTCACGTTCAGGTCCCCCCTTCTCACGATGGGTTTTCCTCTTTCAGCCGAAAGAGAACTTCACCTGCTCTGGGAATGACCAAGAGGTCAGGATCGTGTCGGGCGCGTTCCATCCAGGCGGAGACATCGATCGTCTTTGGATCCCGGTATCCAAGGTGGACCTTTTTACAGCGCTCCTTAGGGATGCTGGTGGCAAGGGTGACTTTCACTCGCGGCTTCTCGATACCGTTCTCATAGGTGCCGATTCCCCGGAGATGGGTGGAGTGGGCTAGTATCCCCCAGGGATAATCCTTGAACTTGTCCCACTGTTTTAGGAAGTAATCCCGCACATGATAACCGATCTCGTCGATCAGGCGGCCATGGGTGTAGGAGATCTCCGTAATGTGCGGTGCATAGATGATAACCTCTCCACCATCGGCGACTACCGGCTCCACTTTATACATCCCTTTGGCCGCTGTCCAGATGTCGTCATACATTTCAGGCATGATAGAGAGAACTGTCTTTACCGGATGATCTAGATAGGTGATGTCAACCTGGGCCGAGAGGTCGACAGCAGCCGACCAAGCCTCCTCCGGGGAGCCCACCCAAACACCTACCGCATCCTCGCCCCGCACTACAAACGTGACGGCAGCTTTGGGCATGTCAATGAGCTGGGCTGCGCGGTCGATCATGGCCCGCACCGGTGTGTCCTTACGGCCGATGATAGTGTAGCTGGTAATCAGCGCTCCCAACCAATGAGTGACATTGATCAAGTCCCATCCGGAGATGCCGGGGAAGAAATACTTGTTCCCACCTGAAAAACCGACCACTTCATGGGGGAAGACGGGGCCGCAGATGATGAGTTGGTCGTAATCGAAGACCTTTCGGTTGACGTCCACGGGAACGTCCAGGGAGAGCATCCCTTGGCTCAGTTTCTCGACCTCCTGTCGGCTCAGGGTCCCAAGGCGGGTAAACGTCTCGGGGAGATCCCAGCGGTGATTGAAGACGTGAACATTCGCGTATGTCGTCGCCAGCTCTTTCGCCTGCACGCCCAATCGTTTGTGTATGGCCTCTTCAGGCATGGGCTGGTGGGTTCCCAAAGCGATGAGATAATCCAGCGCTTTGACTTTATTCGCGAGCAATTCATGAAAAAGGCGGAAGAACAAGCCGATTGGACCACTGCGGGTGCCGTCTGGGATGATGAACAGGACACGTTTTCCCTCCAGGCGAAGTTCCTCCAGCCCTCGGATCAGGACATCCCGTATCTCATCCTCAGAGAGGGTACGGTGTGTATAACCGACGCCGATCGTCATTTTGACCTCCTTCCTCTAGCCGTTGTTGACCCCCTGCACAGATCACCGGCGGCAGCGCGCTGCCGCAATACGTGGTATGCATCTCCATATTCGTGTTCTACTTTAGGCGCTGGCGTCCAAGGACAGGTCCAGACGACTGTCCCTGAACGCCCGTGGAAAGAGCATCTGGGTCCCCTTCTATACTTCTATACGCCGCTGAAAGCCGAGAAACCGCCGTCAATGGGGACGACGACACCACTGACAAACGCGGATGCGTCCGATAACAACCAGATCACGGCTCCGATCAAATCCTCAGCATCCCCAAAGCGGGCCATGGGCGTGTGTTCGATGATCGTTTTTCCTCGCGACGTTAATGCTCCGGTCTTTTCGTCGATGAGCAAGAAGCGGTTTTGGTGCGTGAGGAAGAATCCGGGAGCAATGGCATTGACGCGAATTCTGGGGGAGTACTCTTGAGCCATGTGCACAGCCAGCCACTGGGTGAAGTTGCTAACAGCGGCCTTGGCGGCGGAGTACGCCGGGATACGGGTCAGGGGACGGAAGGCATTCATGGATGAGATGTTCAGGATGATTCCTTCTCCCTTTTCTGCCATGACTTTGGCAAACACCTGGGAAGAAAGGAATGTCCCCAGGAAGTTCAAGTCGAATACCCAGCGCACGGCATCTGGGGGGAGATCGAAAAAGGGTTTTTCGGGGGATGTGGTCGCTTGTGGCTTGTTGCCGCCCGCCCCGTTGATGAGAATGTCCACCGTGCCAAACGTCTCCAAGACGACGTCCCGAGCGTGTTCGATACTTTCTCGACTAAGCACATTGGCCTTGATGCCAATGGCTTCTCCACCCGCAGACGTGATATCGGTAGCGACCTTTTGGGCGGCCTCCTCGACGATGTCCAGAATAGCGATCCTCGCACCGGCCTTACCCAGCGCACGCGACATGGCACCGACTAGCACACCGCCCCCACCGGTCGCTACTATGACCTTGTCTTTTACGTCGAACAAGCTGAGCGGGTACGAATATGTTTCTGCCATTACCAACCTCCTTAATGGGTATACAACCTCGCGTTTCTAACACTCGAGGTTTACACACGTGTGCATTCTCCAAGACCCCCCCTTTTTGTTCGGGAGTGCATACGGTTGAGGGGAGTTAGCCTTTTAGCATCCCTTCACTTAGCCCCTTGACGAAGAAATCTCGTAAGAGAATAAAGGGCACAAACACAGGCAGGATGGAGAGGATAAGCATGGCTCCAATGCGGCCATAAACCAGGGTTTGCAACTCATCCCGCAGCCAAACGATGCCTACGGGGAGGGTCTGCCACAGGTTATCCGTCATCAGGGTGGATGCGAAGAGGAAGTCCTGCCATGCAAATACGAACGTGATAATGGTCGTGGCTGCTACGGCCGGGCGCGCGATGGGCACCAGGACTTTCCACCACATCTGAAACTCGTTGCAGCCGTCAATGACCGCGGCGTCACGAATGTCCAGGGGAATGGTGGAAAATGCTCCTCGCATGATCAACAAGCCCCAGGGCAGGTTCAAGGCCACGTAAGGGAGGATGAGTCCCGGCCAGCTGTTCAGTAACCCCATCCGATCTTCCATCATAAAGATAGGGATGAGATACATGATATAAGGAATGGTGAGCACGAAGACGATGCCCATGAAGAGCAACCCTTTACCGGGAAAGTCTCGCATTCCGAAGGCGTATCCTCCCATAGTGCTGGCCAACAACACGATGAGAACAGTCGCTACGGTGACGACGACACTGTTCAGGAAATAACGCTGGAAGTTCTCCATTTGCGTAAGCACATAAATGTAGTTGTCCAGCGTCAGAGCTCCGGGCAAGATGGTGGGAGGGTAATGGTAAATATCCCGAGTTGGACGCAGGGAGGTGTTGAGCATCCAAAGGATGGGGGATACGTAGAGGAGGGCAATGAAGGTGACCAGGGCGTACAGGTGTCTCTGTTGTTTTCGGAAGCGATCCCATCGATAACGAAGCCCGTCCATATTAGAACCTTTCTGCTTCTTCTGGTTTGAGTAAGGCATTCAGTACCCACGAGAGGAAGAGGATAATGAAAGCCGTAATGTAAGCCACGCGAGAGGCCAGGCCCATGTCGAAGCGTTCGAATGCGGCTTTCCAGGCGTAGAGATATAGAGTCAACGTAGAGACGCCGGGCCCTCCTTGTGTGATGACTTTGGGCAGGTCGAACACTTTGATCGAGTTGATGGTAATCCAGATACCGCTGATGAGAAGATAGGGACGTAAGAGGGGGAGGACGATGTGCCGGATCTCTGCCCAGAAATTGGCGCCGTCTACCCGTGCGGCCTCGCGCAAGCTGGAAGGGATGCTCTGAATGCCAGAGAGCAAGATGATAAAAGTGAAGCCGATCATTTTCCAGGAGCGGGCGATAACCAGGCCGTAAAGTGCTGTGCTCGGATCACCATACCAGTCTCGCGCCCATTTTCCCAGGCCTATCCGCTGCAGGATGACGTTGAACACTCCCAGGTCAGGGGCCAGAATCCAGGCAAAGGTGATGCCTACCAGGGAAAGGGGGATGATCATGGGTAGATAGAAAATGATCTGGTAGACTTGTATCCCTCGCTGTAACTCACTCACCAGAATCGCCAGGCCAAGGGAGGCCAGAAAGGTGAGGATGAAGTAGGGAATGGCAAACAAGGCCTGATTCCCCAGGGCCGTGTGTAAGAAACCGTCATGAAGAAGGACATCGGCGTATCCCCGCAGGCCGATAAACGTGGGGGCCTTGTCGATCGCGTAGTCGTACCTGGTAAAGCTGAGATAGCCGGAGAACAACACAGGAAAGGCAATGAAGACAAAGACGAAGATCAGAGTGGGTGACAGGAAGACGATCAGGTTGAGGCTCGATTGTAGTTTGCGGCGACTTCGTCCCTTGAACATGCCGATGCTCCTCTGGAGACGGGTGGGGAGCCCGGTCCCTCGAAGCCGCCGGACTCCCCGACAACTCTTTTTATCCGTCCTCTACGTCGGCTTAGCCCTATTTGGCGCGCAGGTCTGTGAAGTCCAGGTTGGCACTCTCTTTGGCCACGCCAGCCAGCGCATCATCCACGCTCATGCGCCCAAAAGCAGCCTCGGGCAGATACTTTTGCAGAATGTCCAGGTATTGCTCCATGTCCTTGAAAAGCGGGATGGGTTTGGAGTGGTCGGCCACAGCCAGGATGGTCGGCATCTCGCCCTTGAACCAGGTGATTCCGTCCCCGTAGTAGGCTTTCAATACAGGGAGTTTACCGTAATGGTTGAAGCTCCACTGCTGGAAGTACTTAGAGAAAATCTGCTCACGGATAAACTGCTTCCCCAATTCCTTCTTCTTCGAGACCTTCGGGATCCAGACGGAATGGGTCCAGATGACACTGCCGTTCTTGTTTGCACCGGGCCAAGCCGTGTAGGCAATATCGCTCTCTTTCTTCGTGACGCTGACCAGTTCCATGATGTGACCCTGGGCCGCCAAGAATGTGCCGGCTTGGCCCGTCTTCCACTTGGAGTAGCCGTCCTCATCCTTCGTTGCCCACGCTCCAAGTCCCTTCTTGTGCATTTCCTGCAGCATGGAGAGCCACTTGTGGGCTGCTTTGCTGCTGACATCAAAGCCCTTGCCGTTTGAAGCCATGCAGGTACCGGTCATGGCGATCAGACCTGTACAGTAATCGTACTGCATGAATTCCCGATCCCAGATTTGCACGTGGGCGCCGGCAGGTGCGTAAGGCTTGAGTTTCTCGAAATAACTGAAGAAGGCGTTCTCGTCCCAACTGGGGATGGGGGCCGGCCGTCCGTTCGTCCAGAGTCCAGCCTTCTTGTAAATGTTCGTGTTCACACCGATGATAGCCACCTCTCCCATGAAGGGCAACACCGGGTAGTAAGCCCCGCTGCCATCCGGTTTCTTGTAATGGCCAGCGGCCAGGAAACCGCCTACGAATTTATCTTTGGCCATGGAACCGGTGAGCATGCTATCCATGGGTTCCAGCCAACCACCAGCGATGATCGGCCCCAACATCGAGCCCGACCCACCGACGAACACATCAACAGACGTTTTCCCGCCCTTCCATTCGGTGATGTATGTCGGGGCGCTCCACTTGTCCACCCGAGTGAGCTTGACCGTGACACCCGGATGATCCTTTTCAAAGCGCTTGGCCACTTCTTCCAGTGGGAACTTCTTGAAGATCCAGGGGGGAGCACTCACACGGAGCACCTGTTTTTGGACGGTAGGTGTTGGCGCACTTGTAGGCTGCGCCGGGACTTTCGTCGGCGTTTGGGCCGGCTGACACGCGGCCAGAACGACCATTACCAGGACCAGGAACACTACCAAAGTCTTTGTCCAGCCTCGCGACGTCATGATCCTCCTCCTTTGTACCACGTCTTAAACGCAGAAATGAGACGTTGTTGGGGGATGACGACTTCCTGTTTGCTTTGCGGTCTGCACCTCCTTCTGTACGTCTTATGGGGCCTTCTCCCGGGCCAGCCAGGCGCGAACTCCCTCGAAATGAGCCTGGAGTCGGGCCCGGGCCAGGGCCACATCCCGATTTTCAAGCGCTTCCATAATCCCCTCGTGTTGTCTGATGACCCGGACCCAATCCTCTTGATTATTGGGTCCCTGAGCACGCAGGCGCTTCTGTACCTGCCAGAACACATCGAACAGCTTCAAGAGAAGAGCGTTGTCCAAAGGTTTGTATAAAGTGATGTGAAATCGCATATCTTCATCCAGGAACTCTTCGTCTTGCCCTCGGGGGCTCATTTTATCCCACATGATCCCAACGATGGAATGCAATTCCTGGAGAATCTCGGGAGTCAAGTGGTGGATGGCCTCCTCAAGGAAACCGAATTCCAGTTTCTCCCGTACCTCTAGCAATTCTTCGAATGTGTGCAGGTCGTATAGCAAGCTATAAGCCAGATTGTCCAGGATGGGTTGGAAGGAAAATGGATTCACGTAGCGCCCCGAACCTTGCCGGACGCTGATAATACCAAGGGCCTCAAGCGCCCGTAACGCCTCACGGATGGCGCTGCGGCTGACGCCCAGATGTTCTGCCAGATCGGTCTCTGTGGGTAGCCGGTCTCCTGCACGGAGTCCCTCGGCCAGGATATATTCTTTGAGGCGTTCCATGACCACATGTTGCCGGGTCGGGACATCGATCTGACTTAGAGGGTGTTGAGACATGATTCGCCCTTTGCTAACCATCCTCATGGCGACAAATTTGTCTGATGACCGGACAATTTATCCCCAGTGTACTTTGAAAGTTCGGGCCTGTCAAGTTACATCCTTGGATAAATTGAACCAGTCTCCTTCACGGTCAGGGTTTTTTACACGCTCGAAGGAGGTAGGCGAGAGCACTGCCCTTACTTCCCCGGCAACCTTCCGACATTCATACAATGGCTCGAGGGCTGCAACAACGTCTTCGTGGAGTCGTCAAAAGCTATCGTTAGCGTGCTAGATAAAAGGGGACTGATGTAAGAATGCGGAACCGTCCTTGCCAGTTCCGTCGGTAGAGCAACGCCATTCGTAGCCCCCATGCCGTCTGATTATGTAGAAAATGGTGCCACCAACGAGCAGGTACAAATTCAGGGATAATCACAGTGACATATTGGCCCTCTTCCTGGATGTTGGCATCAATGAATTCTACCAGAGGGCCTACTACCGACCGGTAGGGAGATGGGATGATGACCAGTTTGACGTCGGGGAAATACCGCTGCCACTTTGCCTTTACTCGTTCCTCGTGCTCTGGGAAAACGGAAATGTACACAGGCTTCAAAGTGCCACCGAGGGCCTGGGCGTAGTACATGGCCTTGAGCACACCGCGATGTACGTCCCCAATGGGGACAATGACCGTGTGCTTTTTCACCGGCGAAGGGGGGCGATTCTCAACCGTGAGCTGAGCGGCCACATGGTCATAGTGTTGCCGAATGGCCATGAAAAAGCGAACCAGTACGGGGATAAGCGCCAGGACAATCCAGGCCCCATGGATGAACTTTGTCGCAGCGATGACAACAAGGACGATGCCGGTGGCTATAGCCCCGATGCCGTTGAAGAAAGCCCGCACGTACCATCCCTGGATCCGCAGACGATACCAGCGCAACACCATGCTGCTTTGAGAGAGGGTGAAGGAGATGAACACCCCAACCGCGTAGAGAGGAATCAAAGCATGCGTGCTCGCTCCGAAAAGGATAATCAGAAGAGAGGCCAGAACTCCTAGGGCCAGGATGCCATTAGAGTAGACCAGGCGGTCTCCCAGGATCGCGAATTGTCGGGGCAGAAACCCGTCTCGGGCCATCCACATGGAAAGGCGAGGGAAGTCCGAATAGCTGGTGTTTGCCGCCAGGAGAAGAATGAGGGCTGTCGCGAACTGGATCAGGTAGTAGAAGAAGGTACGTCCAAAGACAATACGAGCTATGTGGGAGACGACCGTTTCCCCTTCCGCCGGTAGAACACCCAGGTGGAAGCTGAGAAATGTGATGCCTATAAAAATGCTGGACAGGATGCTTACCATGATCAGGAGCGTTTTACCGGCGTTGTCTGCTTCTGGGGCTTTGAAAATAGGCACCCCATCTGCAATAGCCTCGATGCCGGTCAATGCGGTACAGCCCGAAGCAAAAGCCCGCAAAATAAGGAAGAGGGTCAGTTGCTGTACGGCCGTGGACGCGGCCACTGCCTGGACGCGAGGGGGAGGAACGGTGCCGGTAAGAAGCCGGTAAAACCCGGCCAGAATGAGCAGATACATCATGCTGATGAAAAAATACGTGGGCATCATGAAAACTCGTCCCGTCTCTCGCACCCCGCGCAGGTTGACCACAGTGATGAACGCCACCATCAAGAGGGCAATTTCCACACGTTCAGCGTACAGAAAAGGGAAAGCCGATGTGATAGCCGCGACGCCAGCGGAAATGCTCACCGCCACCGTCAGGACATAATCTATGAGCAAGGAGGCCCCGGCCACCAAGCTGGGGAGGCGTCCCAGGTTGTCCTTGGTGACCAGATAAGCACCGCCGCCCTGAGGGTAGGCATGGACGGTTTGATAATAGGAACTGGCAACGATAAATAGAAGAACAGAAATGGCCGCTGCAATGGGCAAGGAAAAGTGTACGGCACCGGTCCCAGCCAGGACCAAGACCAACAAGATCTCTTCTGTCGCGTACGCTGTAGAGGAAAGTGCGTCTGAGGAGAGAACAGCCAGAGCTTGAGCCTTGCCCAGACGTTCGTGATGCATCCGCTCGGTGGGCAGAGGTGGACCGACAAGCCATCTGCGAATGCTGTTGATCATGGGAAAACTCCTCGCCTCTCTGTGGTGCTACAAGTAGCTGGATGTTTTGATTTGGAATGGAGGCCGGTTGATACGGCCAGGGCGGGCACACCTCCTGGTGTTGTGTCTCACTCGTCCTTTATTGAGGACTTCCCCGCATTATCTTGTCACAGCCATGATGTGCGTTACTGACTTTCCTACTTTTCGACTATCGCCACGCTCGGCCCCCAAGATGCTACTCCTATCGGTGACACAAACAACCGATAGTGTAGCACAACCTCTCGGCTGTAGATAAAATACTCCCGGAGTCCGGGGATAGCAGTGTTTTTTCGGTCACATGGTCATCCCTCGCGAGGAGAAAGCGCAAGTAGGGGGGGGCAATGTTCTCGCCTCGTCTAGCCACATGGGACATAAAGTCCTCACCTTTCGCCCCTTTAGAACATTCGAGGTAGGCATCAAGCGACCAGTACCGAAGAATTCTTGCTATACTCCTATAGTTCTTGCTAGGTGCAATGTCTTGCCGTAAATAGAGCCAGGAGGATTGGCACTGATTTCCGGTAAAGCGAGGATGCATGCTAGAATGGGAACGTGTTTCCAGCGCATAGTGCCGCTGTTCAGTCCCAAGAGGACCTTCGCCGGCCTGCGCGCTCCTAGGCGTCAGAACTGAAAGGACAAACAAATCCTGAGATGTCTCAGGGGTTCTGTGAGAGAGACGTATGGCCATGGAGGCAATTTGGGGAAGTCGACCAAAGTCTTCGTTACAGACAAGACGTAGTACATTCTGGCTATCAGTCCTGTTGTTGGCCGTTGTCTACTTGACCCTGGCGACTTCGCTGCAGGCAGCCCGGTGGACGGATGGCCTTCAGGTAGGGGTACGAGCCGCGTTGGCCGGCGTAGTAATCGGTACACTATTGGCTCAGGTCCATTGGCCTCGCTGGTTCGTTCGCCTGTACGTTCTGGTCATTGGTCTTGCCTTGACCCTCTATTTGAGTAGCACCCTCATTCCGGCCTCGTTTGTGGGGGTCCAACGTCCCATCGATGTTATAGCCCGCATTTGGGCCTGGGGTCAGGCTCTTGTTACCGGTACCCCTTCAAGAGATAACCTGATATTCGTGGCCGATATAACGTTTCTCCTCTGGTGGTTGGCGGTTACAACTACGGAGCACGTGTTGCGTGGACAAAGTGTTTGGCCAGCCATTCTCCCTACTGGCGCCATCCTGACTTTGAACGCTTATTATGCCAGCCAGGACCTCACTTCTTATATCCTCGTTTATTTGGCGGCCAGCCTGCTCCTTTTGGTGACAACTCACTTGAACGAGCGCCTGCACGAGTGGGGTATAGCCCACGTGCAATACGCCTCCAACATTACCGCGGCCTTCCTGCGCAATGGTCTTATCTTCTCTTTGGGGATCTTGGTGATTGCCTGGACACTTCCGGCCCGCCCCCCCGGAGGGCTTGTAGACCAATGGCTGAAGCCTGTCACAGCTTCCTGGCATTCGGTTCAAAGGGAGTGGGGGCGGATGTTCAATGCCCTTCGTTACCGCCCCGGAACGGTGATTCCTACATTTGGTCGTACTCTCCACTTTCGTGGAGCTCCGCACTTAAACGATACCCCCTACTTCATTGTACACGCTCGGGAAGGGCGTTACTGGCGTTCTGCCGTCTATGATACCTATCGGCACCAGGGATGGGATGAAACTCTGGGAGCTTCCCGACGCCTTGAGGCATATGAGACTATTGCACTCCCTGAGGTGAAACGCACCCTTTGGGTGACGCAAACAGTGACCTCGCTGCTACCGGGGACCTTGAGTCTGATTGCCGCGCCCAATCCCGTGCGTTTTAGCGTTCCTCTTGATGCGCGTGTGCTCACTTATCCTAAATTGCTCCATGGCCAGGAGTTTCTCCTGACTTACGCTCAACAGACACTTCCTCAGGGAACCACGTACTCGGTCGTGTCCCTGATCCCGGATCCGGATGCTCCTTCCCTGAGGGATGCAGGACAAGACTATCCCCATTGGATTCGCGAGCATTATCTGCAATTGCCGGACGACTTTCCTCCACGTGTGCGGGAGTTGGCCCACCAGATAGCGGGGAGGTTCGATAACCCCTACGATCAAGCGAAAGCCCTGGAAGGCTACTTGCGGGGTATCCCTTACAGCGAGGAAATTCCCTCCCCTCCCCCCAATCAGGACGGTGTGGCCTGGTTCCTGTTTCAGCAACGAGAAGGCTATTGTGACTACTACGCCTCGGCCATGGCCGTCATGGCACGCAGCCTGGGCATTCCTGCACGGGTGGCCAGCGGCTACACTCGCGGGGTGTTCGACGCGAAAACGCACACTTGGACCATTCGTGAAAGTGATGCTCACACTTGGCCGGAACTCTGGTTTCCTGGCTACGGGTGGATTCCCTTCGAACCCACGCCATCCGAACCTCCCCTCGAACGTCCCGAGAGGCTTACGAGGAGTCAGGATGAGAGTGCACTCCTGAAACAATTTGAGAAGCGTCCGGAACGTGAACCGAACCCGATTCCCGGAGCAAACCGGGGGACGGGGGGAATTCCCTCCCGCTCGGCATGGTTAGCATCTATCCGCCGGGAGCTCTTGAGCGTGGGGCGTTCTGGTTGGTCTTCGTTGTTCGTTGCGCTGACCCTGGGTTTCCTGCTCTGGCAAGAAAGAAGGTACCGCCGTCGCCGATTGGTGACTTATGCCGATCTTCCACAGCATTTGTACGTGCAGCTCGTTCGTTGGGGACGGCGGTTGGGCGTTCCATTAGAGCCTTTCCAGACTCCGGGGGAGCACTTGCGGGTTTTGAGCCGCCAATTTCCCGGTTATAGGCCGGCCTTCTCCGTCCTCGTTGGCACTTACCGACACGCTTTGTATGCACCTCCGGCTGTACGGCAAGGCTGGCGTGAACGGCGGGAGTTTCTGGTGCAACAGTGGGAGCAGATTCGCTCCTTCTTCTTGCGCACCTGGGTACGCCTCCTCTTGCAGCGATCAGTCCGATACATTCAGGGGCGCTTCCCTAACCCTTGAAGCAATTGTTTTGCCTTGGGAACTGCACGAAGATTCTGATCGGGCTTTTGGAGTTGAATACTTCATTCGTCCTCGTTCCGATAACGAGGTTCCAGTAACAGGACTTCTGTTTCCTCACCCCAGTTAGACTTTTTGGAGATTTTCAAGGAAGGCAGCTTTCGGGGTTCCGAAATACCCATTTCCCGCAGAAACTTGCTCAAGGGGTCTAGCGTGATAGTCAGTCCGGGCAGGGCATAGTGCATGGGTACGACATACGTGGGTTCAATTAGACTGACAACCTCCGCGGCCTCGGCTCCGTTCAGTGTGTTGTGGCCGCCGATGGGGACCAACAGGACGCCAACTTCACCCAGGCGTTCTATTTCCTCTTGCTTAGGTACGTAGCCTAAATCCCCCAGGTGACAGAGAGTAATCCCATCATATTCGAATAAGAAAATGGTGTTCGGCTCTCCTTCCTCCTTGCCTCCCCGATGCCAGGTGCGGATCCCACTGATGAAGACTCCTCCGACCTCATACTCACCAGGACCATCCAGGATTTTCCGGTATCCCTTGACTGCCTTGACGTAATTATGCCCCGGACGATCGTGGCTGATAGTCACCACGTCGGCGCGCAGCCGGGGTAAAGTCGGTCCCATGTCTGGGCCATAAGGGTCTGTAACGATCTTGAGTTGTCTGTCCGAAATGCGGAAACATGCCAAGCCATGCCATGTTAATTCCATCGCGTGCGCTGCTCCTTGAATGTGAATGCATATCTTCATTATACCGTATCCGTCAGATGCAAACCAACCTTCGCCTGGAGGGCGGTGACCGTATCGGGTCAGTGGAGAGAAGGAGTGTTGGCGGAATGTTGCCTTTGACAGCAGTTGCGCCGGAGGGTAGGAGGTCTCCTTGTCATTATCCGAACACCTTCTAAATCTGATGTCGTCTCGTAGGCCAACAGGCACTTTCCCTTTCCACGCCCTTCTGCTACAATATGTCAGACAAAAGAGGGAAGTACACCCTCATCTTGCTCATCCTTCTGAGGTGAAACAACCATGCGAGTGACACTGAAGATCAACGGTCATCTCCGACATCGGGACATCGCACCAGCAGAACGATTGCTACGCACCCTGCGTGAGTTAGGCTACACCAGTGTCAAACACGGCTGCGAGGATGGCACCTGCGGCATGTGTACGGTACTTGTGGACGGATCTCCCAAAGTGGCATGCATGACTCTGACAGCCCAGGTGGACGGAGCCGAAATCACGACGGCGGAGGGGCTTTCGGGCCCCCAGCAACGCGGTTGGAGGGGCTCGGCGCCGCTTGATGTACTTCAACAAGCATTTGTTGAGACAGGTGCCATCCAATGCGGCTATTGTACGCCGGCAATGTTGCTCGTCAGTAAGGCTCTCTTACAGAAAACCCTCCATCCTTCAGAAGAAGAAGTGCGCGACGCACTATCCGGAGTGCTTTGCCGATGCACAGGATATGTCAAGCCTGTGCAAGCTGTACTGCGTGCAGCAGCACGGTTGCGGGGTGATTCGGTTCCCCCTCTTCTTGAGGCTCCCATTCTCGCACCGCCAGACCTGTTCTCGGCCACCCAAAGCACAGAACCTCCTTCTCATCCCCTGGGCGACAGGCTGACCATTAAGACAACCCCCTTGCCCACAATGGTGCTAGCACCTGTGGCTTCACAGACGCGCGTTGTGGGCAAACCAACCCCCAAAGTAGATGCGCTAAAGCTGGTCCAGGGAAAGCCAGCATTCACCGATGATGTGACGTTGCCCGGCATGCTCCACGCGCGAATTTTGACCAGCCCCCATCCACATGCTCGCATCAAACGGATCGACGTGCGACGCGCGCGCGAGCTCCCGGGCGTCTGGGCAGTGCTCACTTATAAGGACTTGCCTCGAGTCCCGTTTTCCACGGCCGGGCAGTCCCACCCTATCCCTGGCCCCTTGGATCGGGTAAGCCTGGATCACAAGGTCCGCTTTGTGGGGGATCGGGTAGCCGTTGTGGCCGCGGAAACACCGGAGATTGCGGAAAAAGCTGTGTCCCTCATCGAGGTCGAGTACGAAGAGCTTTCTCCCGTTCTCAGTCCGGAAAAAGCGACACAGCCCAACGCCCCTCTCATTCACGACCAACCCGATTACGTTCCTTTTGGAGAAAGCGATCCCCAACGAAACATAGCCGCTCACATCCAGTTTGAACTGGGCAGTGTGGAAAAGGGCTTTCAGGAAGCAGACCGAATCTTTGAGGGAGAATATCGGATTCAAAAGGTGCAACAAGCCAGCCTGGAACCCCATGTGTGCATCACCTGGTGGGACGAGAATGACCGGCTAGTGGTTCGTACGTCGACCCAGGTGCCTTTTCACACCCGGCGCATGCTTGCCCCTATCGTCGGCCTTCCCGAGAGGCGTATCCGAGTCATCAAGCCTCGAATCGGAGGGGGGTTCGGGGGGAAACAGGAGATGCTCATTGAGGACTTGGCTGCCCACCTCACCATTGTTACCGGGCATCCGGTCCGGCTGGAGTATACGCGCTCGGAGGAATTCGCGGCCACATCGCGTCATCCTATGATTATCCAGGTGCGCACTGGTGTGAAAGAAGATGGCACTATCCTGGCGAACGAAATGACGATCCTCTCCGATACCGGTGCATACGGAAACCATGCTATGACCGTCCCCGGAAACACCTTGCACAAAGCGCTGGCGCTCTACAACGCCCCCAATATCCGGGGAGAAGCGACGGCTGTTTACACCAACACGCCTCCTTCTGGGGCGTATCGGGGGTATGGAGTCCCGCAAGGTTTCTTGGCGATGGAGATTCACATGGAACGTATTGCCCGAGCTTTAGGGCTGGATCCGCTTGAACTCCGCTTGCGGAACGCACTGAAAGCAGGGGATGAACATCCGGTCTCCAAAGTGTGGAGTGAGGGCCGAGAAGGTCACGGTGAAATTATCCAAACATGTGGCCTGGAAGAGGCCGTCCGCCGAGGAGCTGCCGCCATAGGCTGGCATGAGAAATTTGGCAATGAGGCATGGCATCAGGTCCCGGAGTACCCCCATCTCCGTCGTGGTATTGGGGTCGCTTATGTCATGCAAGGGACGGCCATTGCCTATCTGGATATGGGATCGGCCATTATAAAGATGAACGACGACGGTTCCTTCAACCTTCTGGTAGGGGCTACAGACCTGGGTACCGGCTCTGATACGGTACTTAGCCAGATGGCAGCGGAGGTGCTGGGCTGCCGGGTCGACGATATCATCATCTATTCCTCGGATACCGATTTCACGCCTTTTGATAAAGGAGCATATGCCTCAAGCACGACATATATTTCCGGCATGGCCGTGGTTAAAGCTGCCCAAGAAGCCGCACGCCAGATCCGCGAAGTAGCCTCAGAGATGTTTTCGGAAGGAGGAGTGCCCGTTCGTCCCGAAGAAGTGGTCCTGGAAGATAGGGCCGCTTGGGCTCCAGACGGGCGCTCGCTGACGTTGCAAGCCATGGCTCTGCACGCCTTGCACACAAAGAACCAACGTCAGATCATGGGCACCGGCTCACACGTCAGTCCGGTGGCCCCTCCTCCCTTTGGAGCCCAATTTGCAGAAGTGACAGTAGATACGGAGACGGGAGAGGTCCGCGTCGACCGACTGGTGATGGCAGTCGATTGCGGAGTTATCGTCAACCCGTTGACCGCTTCGGGTCAGATCGAGGGAGGAATGACGCAAGCGCTGGGTATGGCTGTAAGTGAGGAGATCGTTTTCGATGACCACGGGCGAGTCGTCAACCCCAGCTTTCAATCGTACCACCTTTTCCAGGCCGACGAGATGCCAGACCTGGAAGTCATCTTCATCGAGACCCAAGAGCCGAGCGGGCCTTTTGGCGTCAAAGCGGTAGCCGAAATTCCCAAGGACGGCGTCGCGCCAGCCGTCGCCAATGCTGTTTATGACGCGGTGGGCGTCTGGATCACCAAACTGCCCATCACGCCTGAACAGGTCTGGCGAGCCATGCATGGCGGGGACTCGTGAGACCCAGGGGCCACTGCCGGCAGTGGCCCCCTGCAACGGCCGGTTGTTTCAGGCAGAGGGCGACTCTGATTTCCTCTGTAATTCCCTGACCCGCTGACGCAATGTGCGTCGATAGTGTTCGCCAGCCGCCAGAGCTTCCTCCAGGTCGGGAAACCGAATTTCAGCTTTGGCTTGCCCGGCCTTCAAGGCTTCCTCCATATCAATTCCCGCCTGATAGGCGAGTTTGAACAAGAAAACGAAGAGGTCGGAGAGTTCTTCGGCCAGTTCTGCACGCCACCTGTCCTCGTCCAGAGCCTCTTTGTACCCATCGAGGGCCAGAACCAGACGGGCCACTTCTCCCATTTCCTCAACAGCGTGAATTAGGGTGTGAGCGGGCAAAATCTTGTCCCAGCCCCGTGCTTTGTCCCAGGTTTCCAGCCATTCTTGATACTCGTGAATGTGCATGACCCATCTTCCTTCCAGAAAAATCCAACCCAACGGGACATTGGCCAAAACATTCATCCTGAATGGGCAAATTCTTGCCGCAAACGACGGATAAAGCGCATGGAACGCAATTCTCCCTCTATGACTGTGTGCAAATAAGCCTGGATATATACCTCCAGCTCGCGTAACACCTGAGGTCGAACGGAAAGTGTACGAACGTCATCATAGTGATGCGTTGAGAAATAACGCATGAGTTTGAGCAACCGAGGCGGAAGAGGCCGCGCATTCTGGTGCCCCTCGCCACAGTGGGGGCAAAGCGCTCCCCCTTCTGCAGGCGCCCAATAATTGGTGACGGAGACGTCCAGAACCGCACTGCAACGCGTGCAAACATAGAGTTGGGGCTGAAAGCCGGTTACTCGTAACACTTGGGCCTCGAACCAGCGGCTCACCAATAAGAGATTCGGCGCTTGGTCCAGATGTTCCAGCGTTTCCAGAACCAGGTCGAACAACGGCAGGTCTGATTGGCCTTCTGGGGCAAGGCGTAATGTCAGTTCGGCCAGGTAATAAGCATGACTCATGCGGCGCAACCTATTGCGGATCCGGGGATACTGACGCACGGTTTCTGCTTGGGTGATAATATCCCAGGTTTGCGCCCTGGCCACCTGTAAGCGAACGTATGTGAACAGGTCCAGGTGCCCGGCTTTTCGGCTGGTCACTTTACGCACCCCCTTGGCCCGAAGCACTTTCTGGCCCTGCTCCGGGGTGAGCAACGTAATGAGACGGTCGGCCTCTCCCAAATCACGCCGGGCCAGTACGATACCCGTCAGCCGATAGCTGCGCACTCTTCGGGTCGTCCCCAAAGTGACGTTCTGTCCCATCAGCTATGTTCTCCCTGGTAACGTCCTGAATAACCATCTCCAGGAGGGACGTCCAGTGAGAAAAAGATGAGTTGCAAAATGCGCGCACGACGTTGTAATCGAACGCCATGGGGATTACTCACCACCAACAATGCTTCTCCTTGTCCAGAATAGCCGGCATCCCAAAGGGCTGTTCCCACCTGCACCCCCATGCGCAAGAGCGAGGAGCGGGGCCGAGCAATAGCATACAGGTCCAAAGGAAGATGAACGACCTCAGCCAATCGCACCCGATAAGCGCCGGGACGGAGAAACCAACCTTCATCATCTGGAGCAAGAGGGATGACGTCAGGAAGATGTGTGTCGGCGGAGATAAATCCTACCTTTCCACTCCCCTGAAGCAGTGAGATGGTCTTTACGGTCAAGTCCACCCCGTGCGGTTGAACCTGGACAGTCGCGTCGAGTAACCCCTCAATCAAAGGAGGAACTGTTTGCAGGCGACGCACAATATCTTCGCGAACAAGTGTGCGCATCAGATACCACCCTTCTCCGGCATAGAATCAGCGAGATATAGCACCTATCCGATTCCGGTACAAGGCAGGATCGACGACCCGAGCCATCGCCTGTTCCTTCAGCCTTCCGCCGAGAAACGCGTTGATCTGATGGATGAAAGGGATCGGGTCCTGAATCATAGCATTATACGGGACGTCTAACACCCGAATATTGGGCTGTTTGGCCAGCCATTGCCGTATCTGATGGAGATGTTTCTCAAAGAGACGGTAAAGTTCCCGATCCTCGATCTTGTTGGGATTCTCCCCTCTCCGGAGTAACATTTTCCGCTGCGATGCCAGCACTTCGTTCAAGTCTCGTTGCATGAAGATGACACGATATTCATACTCTGGCGGCAAATGCTCCAGCAGCGCGGAAATGATCTTCACAGCTCTGCCTCTGGCCTCAGATAGCCAGCCTATATCTCCTTTTGGCAATCGTTTGACTCGCTCAAATTCGTAATATCCCTTCGGGTTGTCTTCGTCCGCTGCACGCTGGTGGTCCGTCAAGAGGGGAATCCCCCCTGCTTCCAACATTCTCATCATCATGGACGTGCCGGAGCGGGGCAGGCCGGACACTACAATGATGACATTGCTCAAGTCGGATTCCACTTTCAAGGGATGTAGCCACTTATTCAACCACCCCATTCTCTCTCTCTCCCGTTGTCCCCAGCTTATGGAAAAGCGGCAGATTTTTCACGCCCGAAGCAGAACATTTTAAGGTCGCGTTCAGCGCCCGATTCGTCCTTTTTCCGGACGCTAGACCCACACAAGTGTGCCTCATTGCCTCTGAGTATATGGTATTCGGTTGTCCCTGTCAAACTAACCAGGGGGCACAAGCTTCGATTTTTATGTTTTATGCCACGTACGGCCCCATGCACATTTCAAGCAGGCACCTCTAACCGACTTTTTCCTCCCATGTAAGGGCGCAAAACATCCGGCAGTATGACCGAGCCATCCGGTTGCTGATATGTTTCGAGGAGCGCGATCATGGTTCGGGGCAAAGCCAGTCCAGAGCCGTTTAGGGTGTGGACAAAGCGCGGTTTTGCACCCTTTTGCGGACGATAGCGGATGTTGGCCCGGCGTGCCTGAAAGTCGGCAAACCAGCTACAGGAAGAGACCTCCAACCACTCGCCACTTCCGGGGGCCCACACCTCAATATCATAGGTAATTGAGGAACTGAAACTCAAATCTCCGGTGCTCAGGAGGACAACTCGATAAGGTAATCCCAACCGCTGCACAATCGTCTCTGCATGCTGCAAGAGTGTGGCCAGTTCCTCTCGCCCTTTTTCTGGCTCAACGAATTTGACCAATTCCACTTTGTCGAACTGGTGGACCCGCTTGATACCCCGGACATCCCGTCCCGCCGCAACCTTCTCCCGTCGAAAGCAAGGCGTATACGCTGTATGATAAATGGGGAGCACGCCCGGCGGCAGTATCTCCTCTCGATAGAGGTTGGTTACCGGCACTTCTGCCGTCGGGATCAGCCACAGATCCTCCTCTCGATCCTGATAAAGGGTGTCAGCAAATTTCGGCAGACTTCCGGTTCCATAGAGGGCCTGAGAACGCACCAATGCGGGCGGGTACACCTCCAGGTATCCGTGTTCTTGCGTATGTACATCCAGCATCCAACTAATCAGAGCACGTTGTAGGCGTGCTCCCACCCCTTTTAGAATGTAAAATCGACTTCCCGAAATCTTTGCAGCCCGCTCAAAGTCGATGATGTCTAACATGGGACCGAGTTCCCAGTGAGGCAGGGGCTCGAAGTCAAACGTTTTGGGTTCCCCCCATGTCTTCACAATCACATTATCCCGTTCGTCCACCCCTTCTGGTACCTCAGGCTGAGGGATGTTAGGAATCCACAAGAGCACATCATTGAGCTTTTCCTCAACTTGGCGCAGTTGGCCTTCGAGGTCCTCGAGTTCTCCTTTCAGGACTCGCATTGCTTCAATTCTTGCTTCTCGGGCATCTGGATCTTTCAATCGGGAGATCTCTTTGGAGACGCGATTGCGTTGAGCTCTCATCGTTTCCACCTGCGAGAGCAACGTACGACGTTGTTTGTCCAGATCGAGGACCTGCTCAAGCAAGGATGTATCCTCATGGCGTTTGCGCAGACTCTCTTGGATCACGTCGGGATGCTCACGAATGAAGTTCAAATCCAACATTGTCCACCTCCTACCAGGAATTGAGGAGTCTCAGGAAATTTAGTTAAATCGGGTGTGGCCGCTGAAATAGAAAGGCGCCCTCTCCTGTCGCCAGGACGAGGGGCGCCCCGTGATGCCACCCGGCTTCGTCACGGCCTCACGACCGCAACCTCAGTGGGTTGAACCCAACCCCGGTCTGATAACGGAGACCAACCGGCCCCCCATACTGAAGAGGGGGTAATCTATCCCCTCTCGTTCCGGGTGCAGCTCCGGAGAGGATTCGGTCACCGACCGCTATCGCTTCTCAGCCATGAGCGACTCTCTGAGGAACGGTCGCGGTGACCTACTGGCTCCATCGTCGCCATTTACGTTGTATGTCTGTTGGTCTTGTCTCCACAATGCAAGGAGAACGGCATAGACGCTCTCATTATATGCGGTCTCACCCGGCCAGGCAAATACACTCAACTGTCCCTATGGGTCCTGTCGAGCGTGGGCGTGGAGGACGTTACAAAAATTTAGGAAGCAAGAAAAAGACCGGCTCTGGGGGCAGACCAGAGCCGGTGTACGGGATGGGGAGGTGGATCATAGGAGGCGACGGCCGGATTCGAACCGGCGATCGGGGTTTTGCAGACCCCTGCCTTAACCACTTGGCTACGTCGCCTAAAAAGAGCGGGCGAGGGGATTCGAACCCCCGACCTTCTCCTTGGCAAGGAGACGTTCTACCACTGAACTACACCCGCGTGTCTCATCCTATTTTCCTCAGGTGGACCCGGCCGGATTCGAACCGGCGATCTCCTCCGTGCAAGGGAGGCGCCTTCCCAGCTAGGCCACGGGCCCGCTCTGCCTACGCGGTGATGCCGACGAGAGGATTCGAACCTCCACGCCCCGTAGGGCAGCAGATCCTAAGTCTGCCGCGTCTACCATTCCGCCACGTCGGCCCACTGCTGTACGTATCCTATGCAAAACAATCTTCTCTGTCAAAGTTCGCGGAAGCCGAGGAGAGTCTCCATATGTCCATCCAGCGTTCCAGTAAAGGAGGCGGTTAAGAGCATGCAGGATTCGTACCCCCGATTCTGTTTCTGGCTGTCATCCATCTCACCCAAACGCATTGGGTGGCAGCTCCTGACTTGGAGGGTGTGACCCTCCTTCGCCGTCGCCGCTGCGGCGAGACCCAACCGAAGGTTTTGCCGTCGACCGGGCCCACTCGCCTTGCTCCCAGGTGCACGCTCGCCTAGCCGGCCGGGTTACCCCATGCCGCTGGTGGGCTCTTACTCCACCCTTTCACCCCTTACCCGCGCCCGCTAAAAACAGGCCGCTGGCGGGACTACTCTCTGTTGCGGTTGTAGTCGCCAGGCAGTTACCCGCCCGGCGCCCCCACTTACGGTTTCGTGGGGCACCTCTGCCCTGATGCCTGAACCAAGGCTGGGCCGGGAGTCGGGAGGTTCCTCTGTTCGCATCGAGCGAACAGCGACAGCCCAATCCTGCATGCTCTTCCCGTGATCTACGCCTCTTCAGGCTTCACTCAAATTATACCCTCTGCCTATGCACTCTGTCAAAGTTTGGTTGCTGTTTCCGAGACTGGTTCAATTTATTCAAGGGAGGGAGTGAACAAGGAAAGGCCATTGGTCT
>CAZAQA010000018.1:0-74625 GCA_964487375.1 uncultured Anaerolineae bacterium
CCGTGGAGTTCGGCCAGCAAGGTAACAGCGCTAAAGTTAAGCGCGGGCGGGTTGATGAGGATAGGCGCGGTTTGCCACTCCTCAGGCATCAGCCCCGCGGCATCGACCATAGCCACAATCTGCGGCGCCAGGGGCTGCTGGGTGTCAATCTGGCTATCAATGGCGATGGCGCGCGCGACTTTCTGGCCGGTAAGGGCCTCGATGGTCCGGATGTGTTCGTCGGTGAGCGGGTGGGCGAAGTTAAGGATGAGCATCAAAGCACCTCCTCGCTCGATCTTTTCTCCAGCCTTCCTGGAGCGTCCGGTTCCCTTTCCCCAGACGAGAAGAGGCGGGGGATAGAGTCATGGCAGGCGTCCCGGATGCGCTCCAACACGCCTGATAGGTCCCCCATGACCTCCTCATTCCGAACGCGGAGAACACGTAGCTGCCGGGCTGACAGCACACGGTCGCGTTTAGCATCGTATTCCCTCTGCGTTTCGTGCACCGGACCGTCCACCTCCACAACCAGGCCGGCGGCATGGCAATAAAAATCGACAATGAAGCCGTCGATGATCTGCTGTCGACGGAAGTGGAGTCCGTCCAGTTGGTTGCGCCGTAGTGCGGACCAAAGCCGCGTCTCGGCCGGCGTCATGTTGCGTCGCATCGATTTGGCTCGCTCGAGCTTCACCGGATTTATCCTCTGGCCTACGACAATGTATCTGCGTGGCATGTTGCCTCCTTTAGACCCCTCCCCCGTTCCCTCCCCCCACAGGGGAGGGGAGTTGCTCCCCCTTCCCTGCGAGGGAAGGGGGCCGGGGGGTTAGGTCAACCTGTGGGGCGACGCTCAGTCGTACCCGTACCGGGTTCGCGTGAATGTAGTTCGCCTTTTCCAGAAGTTTGTGCTCCGTGTAGATATTGAAGTCATAGCCTGTACCTTTTCGCCAAATCTTGTAGCGCCAGTTCCGGTAATGAGGCTCATCCGTTGGCCTACGAACCGGTTGAAGCAAGGCCTTCGAGTTGGAATTCGGGTGGACGATGGCAGTGCCGTCACCCACCGGCAGTCGCCTACCCCAACGTTATCCTCCGCCCGTTTGAGGCAATCCACGATCTGGCGGGCGGAAAGCCCCTTCACCGCCCAGGCAATCTTGGAAATGGTTAGGCCTGGTAACGCCTCGGGGTCCCACCACAGAAGGAGGTGAACATGATCGGGCATCACCACGAAGGCCAACACGTGAAAGCTGTAGCGCGCGCTGGCGGATTCGAGTTCCTCACAGAAGATGAGCGCGCAACGTGAGTCGCCCAGGTAGGGTGTATTCTTAAACGTCTTGGCGGTCAAAAAGTGAACGCCGATGTTATATTTGGGTAGGTTCCTGAGATAAGGCGCTGTCTTCATGGCTTTTAAGCATAGGCAAGCTGATAAGCAAAGTCGCTGTTCTCTGCCATTCCTCGGACGTCAAACCGGCGGCGTCGGCCATCGCGACGATCTGCGGCGCCAGCGGCTTTTGCGTGTCGATCTGGCTGTCGATGACGATCACCCGCTCCACTTTTTGGCCGGTAAGGGCTTCGATGGTCTGAATGTGCTCGTCGGTGAGCGGGTGGGCGAAGTTGAGGATGAGCATGGGTTATCACCTTTGACATCGAAGTTCAGTCTGAACAATACCAACCAACCTTTCTGCTTCCTCTTTCGGAAGCAATCCAGTGTTTGAATCGTACTTCGTCAATTCGACGACAACAATGTCACGGGCTTGGGCTAACTCACGAAGGTTAGTACGATCATCCCATGGAGCGTTCACCACAAGAAACTTTTTCACGTAAGTTCCCAAAAATTCACGGCCACCTGCTGTGTTCAGTTGATCGATGCCCTCTTTTTTCCGGGCCTTCTCCCCCGTTTTGGCTTCGATAATCCCTACACGATTTCCACACAGGACAACTATGTCAATTTCAAGGGCGCCTCCCTTTTTCAACCCTAACACAATCTCATCAACATGGGGCTCCAAAGCTTGGGCAACAGCCCTTTCGAACTTACCTCCTTCTCCATAACTGGGCCCCTCAAGGCGGTAATCGCCCAAATAACTTGTCAAATAGTCTTCCAACGAAATGGTCCGCGTCACCAACTGTTCTCTCAAAGGAGAAAACTTGAACGGATCATAAAAACGCAAAACGCCTTGAGTGCGTTCTGTTTGCAAGTAACACAATTCTCCACCTGTCGGCCACTCACGTATCATTCGCAACAAAGCTAGAACCATCAATTTCGTTCCGCCCGTAAAGTTCCCCAGTAATTTGACATCATGTAATCTGTTATCTTGCAAGGATTCATTCAATGCACGAAAAGTTGTTTCCACGTCGTAAGGTTCCCCATAGATGATGTTGACTCTGTACTCCCGTTTAGCAAGTAAACTCTTAATGCGGTGTGCTACTGTCTTAGTTCGCGATGTAGCCACCAGAAATACCAATTGTGGTTGAAGTTCATACACTGGAAGCAAATTGGGGGCGGGTTGTTCGCCAACCAGGTTTATCATTATGAATTGAGGTTTTTCGCTCATTGGCTACACTCCTTTTCGCCACTGGCCTTTGGCATCGGTAGGAAAGCGATAAGCTGTCTCATACGCCTTTGTCGCGCTCAGAAACGTTAGAATTTTCACGCCCTCCCTTCGCCTGATTCGACAAACGCGACAAGTTCCTGATACCATATCTTCTTACGGGACTTCTTAGTACGTCCAGCAGCCTCAACCTTATCCAGGATCATCTGGGCGATCTGACGCTTTGTGTCTGCGTCGGCTTCCAGCGCTTTCCACTCCTGATAGACGCTGTAAATCTGGCCGGCTACGTCTTTAGTTGCCATACCCTCTAAGCGCAAGCGAAATCGCTCCATCTCAGGGGTAGCTCGGGAAGACGCCTCTCTTCCTCGTGCCGACGGGCTTTCCAATTCCATCCGCCCATACCCGCTATTGGTCTTCGCGCCAATGCCATCTTCTTCCAGCGCCCGCCCCAAGATTTGAAAAGTGGCTTCGACCCACTCCTCCGGCCCGGCCAGCGCCACCAGGAACTTGACACCATCGCGCACGCTGACGAAGGGTACCGGATTGGGGCTGTCCCAGTCGGCAGGCGGGCTGTCACTCTGGTAATAGTCCGGGTGGTGGACGGTGACCACATCCAGCGCCAGGGGTTTGTCTCCTGCTGCGCTGCCAGGCACATAGAGCGCGTCGAAGAAGGTCACATAGCCGGCCGAAGTGGTGTCGCCGAAAAGGGTCTTGTACGCTTTGCCCATGTGGACGATGTTCCCCTGGTTGTCTGTCTTGACATGCCAGGCATCATCTTCCAGACGGTTGTGGGCGTAGGCCGCGGCCAACCCTTTCAGCGCGCTGCCAGGGATGACTGGCACGCCATAGGTGCGGTGCAGCGTGATGGCGTTTTCAAGCACGCTGTCCGCGCCTAGGCCCACCACCAGCCGGCCCAGCGTTTCGGCCCTCGCCGTTACTGCGCCCGCATCTTTGAGCGTTTGCTCCCAGCGTTCGAAGAAGCGATGGTAGAGCGGCGATACCCGAATCTTGGTAGCGTCCTCGAAGTGAGGCTTGTAGACGCTATCCCCACCTTGCTCGGTTTGCTTTGGCAGGAACTTGTCCAGCCACAGCCCGGCGTGGGGTGAAGCCTGGAGTGGCGGTGTCCCAAATCTTCCACGAAAAATGTCACGACGTGCTGAGATATTCATCAGTCACCTCCTGCCGTCTGGTCCACACCCAACACGGACTGGGCAAAGCGCTTGTACCAGGTCAGCGCCACGGTGGCTTGGTGGGTCAGGTGCATGTAGGGCAACAGATCCGCCTGCCGCGATGCTCTCAACAACTCATCGGCCGAGTCGTATCCCAGCACGGTAGCCAAGTCGGTGAGGAGCTGCTTAGCGCCCGGCTTTCCCCGTGCAGCCGCGTAGGCCAGGGCCTGCACCAGCCCTGCTTGGCGAATGAGGACGGGCAGTTTGTGAGCCATGCCACCGTATTCTTTGGCGCGGGTGGCATCGTGCTCTTGTTGTTTGACTTGGTCATAGATTTGGGCTGCCAGTTTCTGTTCCAGTGTGCGCATGGTAGCCTCCTCAACTCACGATGCTCAGGCGGCAGAGGCCGCGCCCCACGGTGGCGTTACCGCCCACCTGAAGCGGGTGCCCGGCCAACTCACCGACCACATTGAATACCTCATCCGGCTGGGCCTGGCCGTTGGGCTGTGCAGCCACCAGCCCGGCCAGAATGGTTTCAGCCGGTAGGGCCTCTTCGTACCAGAGCGCGCCTTTTGCCACGGTCTTCTCGTCACCTTTCAGGCGGATGCGGGCGGTGACCTCCGTGCCTACCGAGAGCAGGTAGGATATCACGTTGTCGTGGACGATGCAGAAACGGGCCTTGAACTCGTCCTGCCAGGTCTGGTCATCGGGGAAAACCTTGTCGGCCAGCCAGTTGGCCCAGTCATTGGCCTGGGTCTGCGTCGTCAGGCTCACATCTTCCAGAATCACCTTGCCATTGATTTGCAAGACGTTACCGACCACCAGCGCCGTGTCAGTATCAGGGAGTGCAGGCTTCGCTGGCATGCCAGATTGCCCGGCCAGTTGCGCATCGCGGGCGAGGCGGCGCAGCAAGAAGGGTGAACTTACCCAGGCGAACACACCAGCCAGGCTGCGGACAGGCAGGGCCACCAAGCGCAGGTCGGTCAGCACCACGGCGCCGGCGTGCTCGTGAGCTTTGTCTGTGTCAGGGTCAGGACCGAAGATGCGCTTGCAGGTGTCATCATCCTTGTGCAACGCAGCACAGGCGTCGCGCAGCACGCCCTTCAGGCTGGAGCCGGGCACGATGGGGATTTCGGTACCTTTTTCGCGGGCGATGGGCAGGTCAATTGCACCGACACCCTGGCCGGTCCCGGCGTGCAAGGGGGAGAGTGCGTGCAGGAACATCAGTCGGGTTTGCATGGTCATTTCTCCTTCCATCCAAGGGTTTTCATGAAGGCTTTCAGAACGTCAGGTTCGCCGTTGAGAACACGCTGTAATGGCTCCTGCCTGACGTCACGTTTTTCTAATTTCGCACGTACTTCTTTCCTGTCTGCAGGGAAACCATCAACTTCCAACCCATATGGTGGCTCTCGTGGTGCATCAAGCACTATAGCCAATCCCACGTACCCATCACGGCAGGCGAGGGGTCGCAAAATCAAAGGGCTTGCTAGGCGGTCAATGGGTTTGTCGCTTGCAGGAGCGGCTTGCCCCCGCAATGTGAAATCCTCTTTTTTCAATTGCTCATCATGTGGCATGTGAAAGATGATGGGTAAGCCGAAACGCGCTCGAGGGAACTTTTCCACCAGGTTGGGATTGTTGACATTTGGAGGCCATTTGGGTGATAAACCCTTCACTTTGCGAATGAAGTTCGCTTCTGGCCAAAGGCTCAGGCCGTACTTCTTATGGCGTTTTTGACGAAAAGCCTGTAGTTTCCCAATAAGCCCCTTCCAGGCCTCCGTGCCGTCACGATAACCGCGGAGGCAGGCCATCAAAGGATCCTTCGAGAGATGAGGAACACCTTCCGGCCATACTGTACCCGTTGCATACCGCTTTAGTTTCTTCCGGATCCATGTTTCCACATCATGTGTTTGGGGTCGTTCCAGGGGCTTACTCTGACCATTTTCTTTACACGCGACCAATTCCAACGCCCCAAACCCGCGCCGCGTGCGGGCGCCCACGCCGCTAAAGGTCTCCCAGGCCCAGAGAGCGGCTTCGACCTCTTCTTTCACAGTGAAGGTTTGGTCATTTGCCTGAACAGTAGCAGCTTTCAGGACAATATGCAGTTCAAATTCGACACCTTCCCAAACACTTCCCTTGCTATCACTCAATGGAAAGGCTACATAGCCGTAAGGCGAACCAGGATGGCTAATATCAACAAGCCGGCCTTTGTGATCTTTTGCTTTATTTAATTCACGCCCCCGGTTTGTAACGCGCACATGTAAGGATACAGGTGACGGCCCTGCCTTGTCCTTCCCCCCTGCCGCGCCCCAGATGGCTTCCTCAGCGGCACGCATCTCCTTCAACAAGCCATTGAACTGTCCGCCGCGAATGGCGCGCCACCAGAAGCGCAACAAGCCGCGAATCTCGCTGGCGCGCACCACGGTCACTTCATCGGGTTGCTGGGTTTTGGCCCCGCCACCGTAGAGCGGCGTGATCAGTCGGTAGGTGCGCACCTGTGCAACCCGGTCATGTTTGGGTTGAACAGGCGGCGGCAAAGTCTGTGGGGATTTGCGATTGCTCAACATGTCAGGCCTCCTCCGGATTCCAGGCCCCTAACAGCGCCACGCCGAACCCGTCGCGGCGATCCTGCGGCTCATCGCTGATAGGGTGCAGCCAGGTCTCTTCGATAAAGCGCTCCATGGCAGCCTCGTCGCCTGCCTCGATTTTGAAGAAATAGACACTCCCCGCGGGCGCCAGGCGGCGCGACGGTTTGGGGGTGTGTTCCTCGTAATTCCAGCCGGAAACATGCACCGGTCGCCCCACGGCGGCTCCGACGATGCGCAACTTCACCCCGCTAGGATGCTTGCATACCCACCTGGGCAGAAAACCCTGCTCGAAGTGAGCCGGCGTCGCCAGAATGAGCCGCCCGCGGCGGGTAGTGAGGATGGCCTTGCGCACCGCATCCGGGCAGGACGGCAACCACTTCGGGTTGGCCGATTCCCAGGATACCACGCGGCGTTCACCGCCCAGCGTGTCCAGGCTTGTTTGCAACGGTGCATTGGTCTGCACTAACAAGCCCAATTCGGCGGCCTCGCTGAGGGCGGCCGGCTGGGGTGCGTGGACGAACGTCAGCCCCGCTGTTTGGAAAAGCGCCCCCTCCTTGGCGGTGCTGCTCTCGCCCTGAATGCTAACGTGCATCCGGTAATCCACTGGCAACGCCTCTATCCCCAATGTGTCCAGTGACACTACACCATGTTGAGGATGCTCCAGCCACGCTTTCACCTCCGACCAATGCCAGAAAACAGGTGTATGAGGATGTGGCTTGGCTTTGCTATCCACAATGGGTGCCACCAAATGTAAGCCCTCAGGCAGGTTCGTGAGCACATCCTGAAAGCGCGTGGTCGGCTGCAGAGGTACTCGTTTCGCCTTGAGCGACAAATCATCCTCCCGATGCTCATTGTAAGGCTCCAGTTTGAGCAGTAAAGCATCCTGCGGGGCAGGGAAGAGCAGTTCTTTCTGTTTTTGGTCGAAGAGGAAAGGCCCCACCACGCGATACGCCTGCACTTGTTGAATGACCCGCTTGTCTCCCGTGGGGAACTCTCCATTGTTGGCAAGTGCACCACTTAGTGTGCGCACTGCCCCCGCCAGCGTGGATGGGAAAGGGAAGGGTACCGAGGCCGCCCGGGCGCCCGGCGTGGCCGAGAACGGCTTGCCGTCTCGGAAAATAAGCGGCTCATGGGGTACTATGATCCAGGTCGTCAGCGTCGTTCCGTTCATGCCGCCTCCTTTCCGCGCTTCTGTTTCTCAGCGCGTGCAAATTCATCGGCGATGATCATTTCCTGCGCCAGCTCACTCAGCGGAAGGTTCTGCTCTTTCAACTCTTCTTCCAGCCACTTCTCCATTTTCTCAATGACATCTTTCTGCACTTCTTGGCCTCCACCGGATTCACGTTTGCGTTTCAAAATGCGTATTGCCTCGGCACGGAGTGCTTCATTGGGCAACACGCCTTCCATCTCGCGCGCCAGGCGTTCTAGTTCGTAGGCCGTGCCCTTGCTCAGCGTGCCATCCAGCCACCAGGCGGTCATCGTTTGCAAGCGCTTGATAAGAGCGGGCAGATTGTCCTTCACCGTGCGCTCGGCCCCGCTGCGCTTGTTGAGGGCAATCGCCAGGGCGTTCTTGCCCGGCACGCCTTTGGCCGCTTTCTCGGTGCGACGGGCCAGTGCCAGCACATCACTTAGCGGCTCCAGGTGATGGGCAATGACCAGCCCGGCCGAGAGGGTTGGGGATGTTTCGCTCCCATCGTCATTCTGGACCGAAAAAGCCGCCATATCCTGGGCAAACCGGTCGGCCAGTTTCTTCACACAATCCAGTGCAGTGTGCAGGGGAAGGTAAGCCAGAATATCGTCGCCACCGGAGTAGATGGCTACACCCTGGTGCTCCTGCTGCACGATTTCAGGCACCGCTTTGACAAACTTGCTCAGGGCTTGCGAGAGTTCGCGATGGGCCTCTCGTGTTTCTCGCTCGTCAATGGTCTTGCCCATGAAGTCCCCATCGGCCCGGAGCAGTGCATAGTAGGGGGCTGGCCGCCTCCGACCGGCATACTCGGTGAGCAGGCGCTCTTGCTCTTGCAAAAGTCGTTCCGCCACTTGCTTATCTTCAACAGCAGCCCGAACCTCCGAGGGGAAGAAAACGCTGTAATCCGGCACGGGGTCGGCGTCCTGTTCTCGGAAGAGTTGAACGAGGCGTCGCTTTAGCTCGTTGGCTTTTTCCCTGCCCAGCCCTTCAGCAAAAGGCAAGGCAGCCAGGTGCGAGACGCTTGGGTAGCGTTCGACTTTGGACGATTTCCCCCAACGCTTCAACAGATCCACTCCAGAGAGCAGTTCACCGCTGCGCAGTTTGTAGCGCTGCATGTTGGGTTTGGGCGGGCGATAACGGTCAGGCGCACGGCTCAGCACATGCTCCCGCCAGCCGTCAATGGAAGATTTGAAGCGCGATGCTCCAGCATAGGGCTTGAAATCGCGTGTGGTTTTGCGGGCGCTGAGGGCGGCTTCGCAGCGGCCGCGGGCTTCCTTGTAGCCGTTCTTCTTATCTTCGTCTAATGATGTCGCTGCCCAGTAAAATTCGAGCAGGTCGTGCAGTTGCCGGCGCGCCAGATCAGCATCCACATCTTTGCCCAGTTCCTTTTCGACGGGTTGCCACGCATCCAGGATATACCCGCGCAACACCTTCTCAATATCATCTGCCAGTGCCTTTGGGTCTCCCTTTACCACGGCGAGCACCTTGTTCGCCACCGAGAGGTCGCTGTTTGCAGCGAGATCATCTTTGTTCTGTGGCGCTGGGAAGATGAGCGCATCAAAGCCTTCTCGCTCAGCAATGGCGCGCGCGGCGGTCTTGGCCAACTCGCTGAGCAACCAGGAACCGTAGGTCAAATCGCGGCTGCTGCGCGCCGCCGCGATGAAATCTTGGACAGGGCCAATAGAACAGACAAACAAATATTTGGTCATGAACGCCTCCCTTCGTAATTCTTTCCCACCTTCCATCCTACCCCACTCCCGTTCCCTTCGTCCTCCCACCCTCCCTCATACCCCCTATGAAATCCCTACGATCCCGCCAACTTCCGCAGGCAGGGGCCGAATTTGTCCTGCACGAAGTGGTAGTCCAACCACTCGCCTTCGGGGATCTCCCAGGCGATGCGGGTTTCGGCCAGGATGGCCGTTTTGTGGGAGTTCACGGTGGCCGGGGTAATGTGGAGAGTTTGGGCCACCTCCCTGGGCGTCATGCCCGATGCCAACAGGCGCAGTACCTCCCTTTGGCGGGCTGTCAGGTTGCTCCACACCTGCCGACACCGCTGACGCGTCACCGCATCCAGCCATTGCATCTGTTGCGCCCGAATTTCAGATGGGCCGGCATGGGCCAGCTCTCGCAGCGCGGGGAAAATCGCGCCTAAAGGCACGAACGGGACCTCGATCAGCTGGGCTCCATCCGTTGGTAGAGGATGCATTCGCCGTCCCTCCCGCACTTCCTCCTGAACCTGGTCAGGTGTGTACAAGTGCCAGATATGGTCCGAGCGGTCGAACAAGAACGTGGCCGCACTCATGGCCAGATGCCCCATCAAGCGGCGCCCACCGGCAATGGACAGGTGAATAGAATGGTGGCGGACCTTCAATTGCGTAAAAAGCCGATGGAACACTTGCCATACCACCTCGGCGTCCGCAGCGTTGCGAATATCATCCAGGGCTTCAGATCCTATCCGGATCTCGATTGTACGAAACGTGCATGGCATGCCTCCGTATTCACCGTTCACGAACAGGGGCGACAGCATACTCAGAGCGCGCCGGACGCGGGAGGTTTGGGCCGACAGGTGGACTACCAACACGTGTCGGGGACGGATAGAGCGCGCCAAAAGAAGGTCAAGAGTAAACGTAACGACCTGTGGCTGGCCCCCCAATGTGGCTACAAATGTTGTGTGCGTCATGAAGGAATTTTGCCTTGTAAAGTTGATCGATTATACTGTCAAACCGCCCAGGATGTCAAGGCTTTTTTCTCTTAACTCATATATCCAAATTGTGCCGGAGGCGATGAAACGAATTTACAATGAACACCCCTCTTCCTGCGATACTTATCGGTGGACCGCCTCACAGCGGCAAATCCGTCTTCTCCAAACGATTAAAAGGGATGATACGCCACGTGTGGCCTCACCTCCCTTTTTACCTGCTGCGAGCCAATCCCGATGGAGAGGGAGATTGGTTTACCCGTATTGACCCGACCTTGGCCCAAAAACTGCGACAAAAGAAGACATTCACCCCTGAATTCGCCCAATACCTCCATGAGGCCATTCTCCATCGACACGTCCCTCTACTGGTCGATGTCGGAGGCAAGATCACCCAGGAGCAGGCGACTATCGTGCGCGCGTGTACCCATGCCATTCTGCTTTCCTCCACCAAAGAAGGGATACGCCAATGGCGTGCATTCGTGGAAGACAAGGGCATTCCGGTTATCGCCGAACTCATTTCTGACTTGAAGGGCAAGGATTCCCTCCAAGCGACCCACCCTATCCTCCGCGGTACACTCTGCTGTCTGGAACGAACCTCGCGCGCGCGACCCTCTCCCGTGATCGAACAAGTCGGTCGGCACGTAGTTGAGTTGATTCGAAAGGCGTTACGCATCCGTTTCGCCCCGAAAAGGGGAAGAACGCCCCAAGAGGAACGCCTCCTCATCGCCCGAGCGCTGGTGGAAAAACACAAACAACAAGCACCGATCCCCCACGTCATTGATGTCGAGCGCGGCACTGACCAATGGACCCCTGACATGCTCCCCTCATTTGCGGAGAAGCTGCCCACACATCGCCCCGTGGCCATATACGGCTCCGCGCCTAACTGGGTCTACGGTACAATTGCAGCCCAGACCTTCCCCCAACAACTGGTTCAGTTCGACGCCGTTCTGGGCTGGATTCACCCCCCACACTTTCGCCTCTCCTCCGAACCCCATCCTCTCCTTGTTCATCGCATGCACCCTCTGCCCACCCACGGAATACACCTCTCGCTAAACTTCGCTCCTCCCTACGTGCCTATAGGCGCTCTGCAAGGCGCCACACTTCCTCCGTTAATTGCGGATTTTCTACTTATTGAGGGCAGGCTCTCCATGTGGATGTGGACGGCATTAGTTCGCACGTACATCCATATACCCCGCATCTATCTCTATCAGCCTCAACTAAATGGCGGCGTCCTGGTGCATGCACACGATTCTCGCTCTCTTCCGGGAGCCATATACCCGATCAACCTTGCCCCTTAGCCTTCCCTATCATCTCCACCACCCGCAGCGTCGCCACGGCGTCCTCCGGAAGATAACTCAGAGGAACGCGGCCGAGCACTGCATCTCCGAAATGCTCGACCATCAGGCGATAGTGGTCGGCGGCGGGCGCGGGAATGCGTTCCTCCCGCCCATCACGACGCACAAGAATGGGGAGTGCTCGCTCGCCGGGTACCCAGGGCTCATGCAGGGTTAATACCCCCTCCGTGCCCAACACCTCGATGCTGGCGTGGGAGTCGAGAGCAAAGCTGCTCACAAACGTGGCCATACGCTCCCCGGGAAAGTCCAACAGGACCGCTTCTGTCACATCCACTCCCGTCACCTCGTCTTCCACCACCCGCGCGGCCGCAGACACCGGTTCCGCGTCCAGCATCAACCGAGCCGCAGTAATGCAGTACACCCCCACATCCATCAGCGCGCCGCCACCCATCTCCGGGGAAAAGCGATAGTCGCGGGGATCGGAGAAACGGAACGTGAACGTACTCCGCACCACCCGGGGCACACCAATAGCGCCCGAACGTACCAGGGTCACGGCCTTCTCGATGCGGGGATGAAAGCGGTACATCATGGCCTCCATCAGCAAACGGCCGTGCTCCCGCGCGGTCGCAGCCATCTCCTCGGCCTCAGCCGCGCTCAGCGCCAGGGGCTTCTCGCACAGCACATGCTTGCCCGCGGCCAACGCGCGAATCGTCCATGGGTTGTGTAGATGATTGGGCAGGGGAATGTACACCGCGTCCACGTCCGGGTCCTGCAGGAGGGTGTCGTATCCCGCATGTGCACGGGGAATGTTGAACTCTCGCGCAAAGTCTCGCGCCCGCGCGACATCACGGCTGGCAATGGCCACCACCTGGCCGTTAGAGGAAGCTTGCATCGCAGGAACCAGGCGACGTGCAATACGAGCGGTGCCGAGAATACCCCAACGCACGGAGTCCGGGGCCGCATACGACCACTGTTCCGGGTGTGGCATCCTGTGTACCCCACATGAGTGGAATGAACGACACTCTTGCGTCCTAGGCCTGTGGAACGCCCTTAGAGTAGCCGTCAAATGACTTCTTGTCAAATCATGTCGCCGCAGGCCCCTGGAGCAGCGACGATGAACCCGTCAGGAGAGACGCCCAAACAGTTTGGCCAGCTCCCCTGCTGTGATGTGCAGCATCGTCGGTCGACCATGAGGACAGGTATGGGGGGTCTGGCAGGCTTCCAACGCACGCACCAACGCCCGCATTTCCGCCTCACTCAGCACCTGTCCCCCCTTCACCGCGGCCCGTTTACAGATGAGGGTCACCAGGCGCTCCTCCACCGCCTTCGCTGCCAGATTCTCCTCCTCTGCCAGCCCGCGCGCGACCTCCTCCACCACCCGGGCCGGATTCTGTCCACTCAAGATCGCGGGCACCGCACGCACCAGGTACGTCCCCGTACCAAAGGGCTCAATGTGGAATCCCACCTCATGCAACGCGTCCAGGGCCTCCCCAATCAGCGCCGCCAGCTCGCTGTCCACCGTTACGGGCACCGGTTCGAGGAGCTGCTGGCCGGGCACCACTCCCTGGGCTGCCCGCTCGGCCATCAATTTCTCGTACAGGACCCGCTCGTGCGCGGCGTGTTGGTCGATCAGGTACAAGCCATCTGGCCCTTCAGCCACAATGTACGTTGCTCCCACCTGCCCGATCACCCGTAGCAAGGGGAGCAAACCGCTCTCTGCTCCCGCCGACATCGGGGCCGACGTCTGCTCCGCGGCCGCGGCTTCCGGTTGGGATCGGGGCAACCCGGCAGCGGCTCCTTCCAGGCGCAAATTCAATTCCGATTGTTGCCCGGAACCCGCATCAACGAGCGAACGACGGCGCTCTGCCCAACCGGGCGGCCGGGCCCACCCTCCACTCGCTTCCACCTCCCTCACCGGAGCCAGACCCGCAATTGCCGAACGCACGGCCTTCTGCACAGCCGCAAACACCGCCCTGGGCTCACGGAAACGGACCTCGGCCTTGGTTGGGTGAACATTGACATCCACCAGGTGGGGATCCAGACCAACGTGAATGACCGCCAGGGGATACCGGCCCACGGGCAGAAACGTGTGATAGGCCTGAACCACTGCCTGAGTCAGGGCATAATCGCGAATCCAGCGCCGGTTGAGGAAGAGAACGATTTGCTGACGGTTGGCCCGGTGCAAGTTCGGCCTCCCCACGTAGCCCCACACGTCGGCAGTGGCCGAGGGTTCCGGCCAGGGCATGGTCACCGCCCCCACAGGAACCATCTGCCCGGCTACATCCTGCCCAAAGACCGCAGCCAGCACATCCAGCAATCGCCCACTGCCCGTCACCTGAAACACCACACGCCCCTCACTCACGTAAGTGAAACGAACCTCCGGGTAAGCCAGGGCATATCGGGTGATCAGCCGGTGCACATGTCCGGCCTCTGTGCGAGGCGATTTGAGGAACTTGCGCCGGGCCGGCGTGTTGTAGAAAAGATGCTCGACGACGACCGTCGTGCCCGCCGGATGAGCCACCGCCTCCCGCGTCTTGACCTCTCCCCCCTCGACCGCCAGGTGGACGCCCAGTGACTCCTTGCGATGTCGTGTGGTCAAGGTCAATCGGGAAACCGAAGCAATGGACGCCAGGGCCTCGCCGCGAAACCCGAGTGTGCGAATGGCTTCCAGGTCTGCCGCCGAGGTGATTTTGCTGGTCGCATGACGGCGCAAAGCCAGGGCTGCTTCCTCCGAACGAATGCCGGAACCGTCGTCCACGACCCTGATCAGGCGTATGCCCCCCTCGCGAATCTCCACGCGCACGGCACGGGCGCCCGCGTCCAGAGCGTTCTCGATCAGCTCTTTGACCACCGAGGCCGGACGCTCCACCACTTCTCCGGCTGCGATCTTGTCGGCAATTTCCGGCGGTAGAATTCGAATGGGCATGGTCTGATACATCCCCGGCAAGGTTTACTCTTCGCTCCCCGGAGGGGCCTTCCGAGCTCGCTGCTCGGCACGAGAGGCACTCGGCAGTCCGGCACTCCTCAATCGAGGGGACGGAGCAAGCGGCTGAGCTGCCGTCCGGCGCTCAGAAGCGCGGCAATGAGTTTAAGCCAATCCATGGCGCTGGCCTGTAGACGTGAGGATTTCCCCTCTGCCTCAAGGGCTTCCATCCGTTCCGCCACCATGTTGCCGATGGCACCTCCCACGAGAGCCCCAACCAGGGCGCCCAGCAACACATACTCGAGCCGTCGATCCATGATGCCTCCATGTGGACGGTAGGGTAATCAAAGCCTCCGCTTCAACAGGCGGGACAGACGCTCCGCCTCCGAGAAAGGCCTTTGTATCAGCGAGCAGTAGTGCACCACCTGCTCGTGAACGCGTCGCCATTGCTCACGAACCAGCGTCGCGTACATGTGTACTCGACGGTTCAGCCAACCCAAACCGCGAATCATGACGACCATCAACACGAGAGGAATCAGTCCCAGGAGGAACCCTTCGATAACCAGGACAATGATTGCTCCATCACGCCAGACGTCCAGTGCCATAAATCCGTCCTCTTTGCCTCAGGCGTTGATCCCCATACTCTCCCCTTGATTGTACCTGGAGTGCAGTCGGGACGCCAATCGACGATATCCCAACGCCCGTCCCTCGGGGTGCCTGCCGGTTTGGGGATGCGTCAAGGATGCGTTAGACTGGGGATCATGATGAGACGCGCGGGCATACGCTGGCTCCTCGCTCATATCGGCCTGATGGCCCTTTTGCTGGCCCTGATGGGAGGCGGGGTGAGCACGGACACCTACACCCCCCTGCTTGCCGGCCCTCCCCGCCGGGTGGTCACGATCAACCCCAAAATCGGCGTCCACACCCGCCTGACCGATGAGGTCGAGCCCTGGAAAATCGTCCGTTCCCTGGAGATGGTGCGGCAGATGGGCGCGTCCTGGATCGTGGAATATTTTCCCTGGGGCTATTACGAGCCTCGGCCCGGCCATTACACATGGGACCATCCCGACCTGGTCGTTCAAGCCGCACACCACGAAGGATTGACCCTGATCGCCCGCCTGGGCTACGTGCCCCAGTGGGCGCGGGCGCGCGGGACGCCCAGCAGTAGCATCGATCGCAAACACGTGGACGACTTCGCCCGCTTCGCCGCAGCCTTCGCCCGCCGTTACCGAAACTGGGTCCACTACATCATCATCTGGAACGAACCCAACCTGAGTCAGGAGTGGGGGTACCGGCCGGTCGATCCGACGGCCTACACGAACCTCCTCTGTCACGCCTATCGTGCCATCAAACGGACCGCGCCAGAGATGCAGGTGTTGGGCGGTGCACTGGCCCCGACGCTGGCTCCCCCCGGCAGTGAGTGGGGCATGAACGACCTGGACTACCTTCAGGCCATGTACGACGCGGGCGCGAGACCGTGCTTCGACATCCTGGCTGTACACGCCTACGGCTGGACATTCCCTGCCGACATGCCCCCCGCGGCCGACGCCATTAACTTCAGGCGTACGGAACTGCTGCATGCCATCATGGTACGCAACGGAGACATCCACAAGCCTATCATCATCACCGAAGGGGGGTGGAACGACCATCCTCGGTGGACAAAGGCCGTCCGCCCCTTGCAGCGCGTGCTCTACACCCTGCAAGCGTATGAAATGGTCCGGCGATGGGACTGGGCGCTGGCGTTCACGCCCTGGGCCTTCCGCTATCCCCGGGCAGCCCATTCCTACCAGGATGCGTTTACCTTCGTGGAAGTCGACTTTACTCCCAAGCCCATTTATATCGCGGTCCAAGCATACGCCCACGGGCAGATAAAGCCCACTGTCGAGGACCTGATACGCCTTTTTCAGGAGAGACAACGATGACGTTCCTTCAGCGCCGACCCTGGATGCGTGTCGGCATCGCCATCCTCGTCCTGCTGGCACTCATTGCTGCAGGCGCCTTATTGCCCATGCTTCGCGAACGATTCTTCGTCCAAGATCGGGTGTGGGCGCGCATGAAGAGAACGGGCACCTGGCGTGTGGGACTGGACCCTAGCTTTCCCCCGTTCGAGCAACTGGACGCGAAGAAACATCTCGTGGGATTCGACGTTGACCTGGCGCGAGCCATCGCCTCACGCTGGGGCATGCGGGTGGAATTCGTCAGCATCGGCTTCGACGCTCTCGTCGGGGCCGTCCGCAGCGGCAAGATAGACGCGGCCATCTCCGCTCTGCCCTACGATCCTCTGTTGACGCGGGATGTCCGTTACTCCGTCCCTTACTTCGACGCGGGCTGGCGGGTGGTGGTGCCGGCGACTTCCTCCATCCAACGCCTGGACGACCTGCGCGCCGGGCACCTGGCCGTAGAATGGGGGTCGGAGGGTGATGTCTGGGCAAGGCACTTGCGGGACACCCACCCGGGCATCACACTGATGCTCAAGGCTTCCACGGAGGAGGTGCTCGCAGCTCTGAGGCGAGGAGAGGCAGACGCAGGTATCCTGGATGGGGTGACGGCTCGGAAGCAACAGTCCTGGCTACGCAGCCTGCCCCCCCCGCTGAATTCAGAGCCCTATGTGATCGTCATGCCCTATCGCGCGCCTGTTCTCCAGAAAGAAGTCAATCGTGCTCTCAAATTTCTTCGTCAGGAGGGCACCCTGGCCGCGTTGGAAAAACGATGGTTGGGCCCGAGATGAGGGCCGTCCCTCACCTCGAACCCAACGCGGATCTCCTGGTCGCAATAGGTCGCCGGGCAGTCGACGGCCACACCGCCGGCAGCCCTGTCGACGTCTGATCAGCTTTCTTCCTCTTCTTCCTTCCCGCGAGCAATGACCTCCGGTTCCTCGCCTTCGGCGACACCGTAAGCGCCTTCTTCCTCGGCAGCTTCGGGGGCTTCCACGGCCAGGTACTCAAGCACGACAACGGCCGCGTCCGGCTCCTCGGCCAGCTCCACGTGCTCCGGCAGGACGACTTCCTCAGCCCGGATGACGTCGTGCTCTTGCGTGAGCCAACTCAGGTCGACTTCGATGTGGGCAGGAATATCGGTGGGCAGACAGCGTACCGCAATAGTATCCAACACCTGATTGACCGAGCCCAGCCCGGCGACGACGGCCGGAGATTCGCCCGTCAGCACTACGGGGACCTCCACCTCCAACTTCTCCTTCAAGCTCACCTCCACCAGATCCACGTGGAGGAGCGAGCGGCGGACCGGGTGCCGTTGCAATTCCCGGATGAGGACTTTCAGGGGGCGCTTCCGGCCCTCGATCACCAGCTCCACCAACTGGGTCATCCCTCCTTCGGTCAACAGGCGCTCCACATCCATGGCTCGGACCTGCAAATTGCGCGGTCGGGTTGTCGGTCCATACAGGACGGCCGGGATCAGCCCTGCGCGACGCAAACGGCGGACAGGCCGGCGTCCTGTCACTTCGCGTGGTTCAGCGTTCAATGTCAACGGACTCATGATTGTTCTCCCTCAACACATTGCCTTGGACGGCAAATTCTCGGCGCTCTCTGTGCGGCCACGTCCGACGGGGTGATCAACATCACCTCCCTTCCGACATCCGAAGAGTCCTCTTCTGGAACGGGGACAGGCACCGTCAGACATGCCAGCATCACATTTTAGGCGAAGGCGGAACAACTGGCAAAAACCCGTGCCCCCGTGGTGTCTCTCCCCCGACGCGCCCGACTATCGCCCATCGCGTCTACTGGTTGGACGCGGTCGACGGTTTTTGTCACATGCGGCCGCAACCCTTCTGCCGCCCCCTAACGTCGACCCCCGCTTGGAATCCCCGAGGAGGATGTGGTAGGATTACCCTCGGGTGTCAAAATGCCGATAGGGGATGTCTCGCCCCCCATCGCCCAGCCGTGGAATCCCATCTTCTATTGGACCGAGGAGTGCATATGCGCATTTTAGTGACCGGCGGTGCCGGATTTGTGGGCTCGCACCTGTGTGATCGTCTGTTGGCGGAAGGCCACACCGTTATCGCCATGGACAATCTCATCACCGGGTCGACGGACAACATCGCTCATCTGGCGGGACATCCGCACTTCAAGTTCATTTACCATGACGTGACAGAGTACATCTATGTGGAGGGAGAACTGGATGCCATCCTCCATTTTGCCTCCCCGGCCAGCCCGGCCGACTTTCCTGCCTTTCCCATCCAGATTGGGAAAGTCAACGCGGTGGGCACATATCGAACCCTGGGGCTGGCCAAGGCCAAGAAGGCGCGTTTCCTCCTTGCCTCCACATCCGAAGTCTATGGCGACCCTCTCGTGCATCCCCAGCCGGAATCCTACTGGGGAAACGTGAACCCTATCGGCATACGCGGCATCTATGACGAATCTAAGCGCTTTGCGGAAGCCCTAACCATGGCCTATCACCGGGTCCATGGGGTGGAAACGCGCATCGTACGCATCTTCAATACGTACGGTCCTCGAATGCGCCTCAATGATGGCCGCGTCGTCCCCAACTTCCTCACCCAGGCCTTGCGCGGCAAGCCCCTCACCGTCTACGGCGACGGCTCGCAAACTCGCTCCTTCACCTACGTCGACGACCTGGTGGAGGGCATCTACCGCCTGCTGCTCTCTGACGAGGTGGAGCCGGTCAACATTGGGAATCCCGAGGAATACACCATCCTCCACTTTGCTCAGCTCGTCAACGAGATGACAGGCAACCGCGCGGGCATCGTTTTCGAACCTTTGCCGAAAGATGATCCGAAGCGACGCCGGCCCGACATTGCCAAAGCCCGACAGGTGCTCGGCTGGCAACCGCGTGTGCCCCTGAGAGAAGGGCTCCAACCTACCATCGAGGACTTCCGCCGCCGCCTGGGGTGAGGGCAGCAGTCACCGGGAGGCATCGCCCTTCTTCCCAATCAGGCCGGAACATTTGAGGGGCACGTGCATCGCGTGTATAATGTGCTCGATGAAACAATCTGAGACTTTATTGTGTTCCCCGCACTGGGGTATCTGCCTTGGTATTCCGACGGTGCCTCGGGCGGCGGAGGACAGAGAAAGGACGGGAATACCATGTCGTTGACACCGGAAAAGAAACGGGAGATCATCGAGCAATTTGCCATCCACGAAGGGGACACAGGTTCACCGGAGGTCCAGGTGGCGCTGCTCACCTGGCGCATCAACCACCTAACCGAACACCTGAAAGTGCACAAGAAGGACGAGCATTCCCGCCGCGGTTTACTCAAACTGGTCGGACGCCGACGGCGGCTACTCCGCTATCTGGAACGAACAGACCGCCGACGGTATCGAACTCTTATCGAACAATTGGGATTACGACGGTAGTGGAGAGCGTCGGCCACCCCATTCACCGGTGGCCGATATGTTATTCGGCAAAGGAAGCGACCCCGGGCAGAGGCAGGAATTGGGGCGTGCGCCCATGCGCCACCGTATGGACTCACTCCCCAGTCCCTGGCCTCTACCCGAGTCGTCACGCACATAAAGAGGGCTACGCGCTATCGAGCCGGCGCAAACAATTGCTCCTCTCCGTGCGTAGAATGTTGAAGAAGCGAGGGCATTCGGAGATCGTCGTCTGAACGGAGACGTGCGGCCGGACGCGCAGGGCCGTAGATGTGACCCCGAGAAGGTCGCACCCACCGTCGGAGACTCCGAGCCCCCAAAGCAGAAAGGACTCGACGTAGAGGAAAGGACATGATGAGTACAAATTACAGACGTTACACAGCCACGGTCGGTGGCAAAGAGATCGTTATCGAAACCGGCCATTTAGCCATGCAGGCCGGCGGAGCTGTGACGGTGCGCGCAGGAGACAGCATGGTTCTGGCCACCGCCACTGCCAGCAAAGAACCTCGGGCGGATATCGACTTCTTCCCCCTCAGTGTGGAATATGAAGAGCGCCTGTACGCGGCGGGCCGCATCCCCGGATCCTGGTTCCGCCGAGAAGGGCGTCCCGGCGAAGGGGCCATCCTTCTGGCCCGGTTGGTCGACCGCCCCCTGCGCCCCTTGTTCCCCAAGGGGTTCCGCAACGATGTCCAGGTCATTATCACATCGCTCAGCTCCGATGAAGAGAACCTGCTGGACATCCCCGCCATTATTGGCGCTTCTACCGCCCTGACCATCTCCGACATCCCCTGGAATGGCCCCATCGGAGCCGTACGCGTAGGATATGTCGACGGCGAATTCATCATCAACCCCACGGCCAACGAGCTGGAAAAAAGTGCTCTGGACTTGCGGGTGGCAGGAACGGAACAGGCGATCATTATGGTTGAAAGCGGGGCCAACGAGATCCCGGAGGACTTGATGATTGAGGCGTTGCAGCGGGCCCACCAGGCCATGCAGCCTCTCATCCAGTTGCAAAAGCAGATGCGGGAAGAGATCGGCAAGCCCAAGATGGACGTGCCGCTCTTCGAGACCCCAGAAGCGCTCAAGGAGGCCGTCGGGAAGATGGCCGCCGAACGCATCGACGAAATACTCCACCGGTTCCTGCCTAAGAAGGAACGGGGAAACGCCCTGGACGCCATCCGCAAGGAGGTCCTAGAGCAATTTGCGGACCAGGTGGATGAGAACGGAACCCCATGGCCGCCAGCGATGGTCAAAGCCGCCTTTGATGAGGTGCTCAAGAAGCAAACGCGCGCGATGATCTTGGACGAGGGCAAGCGCCCTGACGGTCGGGACGCCACCACCATCCGCCCGTTGACCATCAAGGTTGGGTTGCTCCCCCGCACGCACGGGTCCGGTCTCTTCCAGCGCGGTGAAACACAGGTGCTGACCATTGCCACCTTGGGGACCCCGCGAGAGGCCCAGGAGCTGGACACCCTTTTCCCCGAGGAGAGCAAGCGTTATATTCACCACTACAACTTCCCGCCCTTCTCCACGGGCGAAGTGTGGCCCATGCGAGGCCCCAAGCGTCGAGAAATCGGACATGGGGCCCTGGCCGAGCGAGCTTTGGAGCCGATGATTCCCCCCCAGGAGGACTTTCCTTACACTATCCGGCTGGTATCGGAAGTGCTCTCCTCCAACGGATCCACCTCCATGGCGTCAGTGTGCGGCAGCACCCTCTCTTTGATGGACGCGGGAGTGCCCATCAAAGCGCCAGTCGCCGGCATCGCTATGGGGCTGATCAGCGACCCGGCTACGGGCCGCTACGTGGTTCTGACCGATATCCAGGGCATGGAAGACATGCTTGGAGATATGGACTTCAAGGTCGCGGGCACACGTGAGGGCATCACGGCCTTGCAAATGGATATTAAAATCGCCGGCCTGACGTACGAGATTCTCGGTCAAGCCCTCCAGCAGGCCCGGGAGGCTCGCCTCTTCATTCTGGAAAAAATGCTGGAAGTCATTCCCGAGCCGCGACCGGAACTCTCCCCTTATGCGCCGCGCATCGAGACCATTCACATCGATCCCCTCAAGATCGGCCGTGTCATCGGTCCCGGAGGAAAAGTGATCCGGAAGATGCAAGAGGAGTACAGCGTCAAGATCGACATTGCTGAAGACGGCACCGTCTACATTGCCGCTCACAACAAGAACGATGCCAATGCAGCCATTCGCGAGATCGAAACCCTGACTCGAGAAGCGGAAGTGGGCGAGATCTTCACAGGCCGTGTGGTACGCGTCGAACCTTACGGGGCCTTCGTGGAAATTCTGCCCGGCATCGAAGGCTTGGTGCATATCTCGCAACTGGCCGACTATCGAGTTCCCTCCGTCGAGGATGTGGTCAAAGTCGGGGACGAAGTGATGGTTATGGTCATCGATGTGGACCGGGAGACGGGCAAAATCCGTCTCAGTCGTCAGGCTGTCCTGGAAGGATGGACGGCCGAAGAAGCACGAGCCAAAGACCGCAAACTCAGCGGTGACGGCGGTCGCGGCCGTTCTGGGGGTCGTTCCGGTGGTCGATCCGGGAGCCGGTCCGGCGGCCGGCGCTCTGAGGGACGCCGGGGAGGCCATGGCGGGCGTAGCCGACGCTAGGAGAGCAGAAAGCTGCAGGAGACGGGAACAGTGGCCGGACATGACCGGGCGAGCTCGGAACTCGACCGGTTGTCCGTCCCGGAGGGGGTTACCATGACGCTCCCCCTCCTCGATCCCATCCTGTAACGTCATTGCTCCCCTTGAGTCATTATCTATCCCCAACCTTACGAGGTAAAATCAGTGGAATCATGAAAGACGAGTTCGACATTCGAGAAGACATTGCGCCAGAAAGACAAGAACGGCCGGAGCCTGAAGATGATCCCACACCGGCCCAAAATGCACCCGGTACAGGGTCTACTCTGCTCCGTGCCCTATGGAACGAATTCACCGGCACCATCTTGCCGGCACTGGTCATTGCTATCCTCATTCACCTGTTCCTTATTCAGCCGACTCGCGTCTACGGCCAGAGCATGGAGCCTACCCTGCACTCGGAAGATCGCGTGCTTCTGGACAAGATTACCTATCATTTTCGCCCCCCCCAACGGGGCGATGTGGTCGTCCTCATCCTGCGACAGGACTACCCTCACCTTATCAAGCGGATTGTAGGATTGCCCGGTGAAACGATCGCCATCCATGACGGGCGGGTGTTTATCGACGGCAAACCCCTCAAAGAACCATACCTCAACCACCCGACGTCCGGTGTCCTACCGCCAACCCGCATTCCGCCCATGTACTATTTCGTATTGGGAGACAACCGTGGGGCCAGTAACGATTCCCGCAGTTTTGGTCCGGTTCCCCGGGATCATATCGTCGGACGCGCCATCTTCCGCTACTGGCCACCGGGCGCCATCGGCCCCCTTCACTGACCTTCCCGTGGGGACCACACCCCTGTTTGCGGCCGGGGTTCTGACAGCCCAAGGCCGACCGTTCCCCAACCCCTCAGCCGAGAGGCATGGCGGGAACTCACAGGAACGCGCCCAAGGCTGGCGACATCGGCAACGAGTTTCCGCGATTCGACTCATCCTCTTCGACCTGGACGGCACTTTGTTTGAGACGGATGACGAGATCGTGGCTCAGGTCGCGCAGGCATTGAGGCCTCTAGCTCGCCTGTTCCACATCGACGCTCGACGGACAGCCCGCGTGATAGTCATGAACCTGGAAGCGTGGGTCAACGCTGCCATCACCCTGCTCGACGTCCTGCGCCTGGACCGGGCTGCGTTCTGGCTCGCAGACCGGGCCGGCCGTCGACTCCACGCCAGCCCAGATCCACAGCAATATCGATTGACACCGGATTCTCGTGCCTTACTGGCTTCCTTGCACGGCCGTTATCGCCTGGGTGTGGTCACAACCCGCTCGCGAGCAGAGGCAGAGCAAATGCTAACAGCCACGGGCATCCGCTCCTTTTTCGATGTCGTTGTCACCCGCGACGATGTACCCCGCCTCAAGCCTCATCCGGCCCCTATCCGTCTGGCCGCCAGAGAATTGGGCATTCCTCCATCGGCCACTCTGGTGGTTGGAGACACCTCGGTTGACGTGCGAGCAGCCCGTGCAGCCGGAGCCCTGGCCGCTGCCGTGCTATGCGGCTTCGGCGAATTGGACGAACTGGAAGGCGCAGATATCATCCTGGAGAAACCCGCTGATCTGAGGAAATGGCTGTGATGAAAAGAACCGATACCCCAAACCTTCTCGAGGAGTCATCCATGCAGCAACAGGCAGATCTGCTCTTTCTCAATGGACGTGTGTACACAATGGATCGGCGCGCGCCCTACGCCACCGCGGTGGCCATCGCCGGAAACCGCATCCTGGCAGTAGGAATGGATGAGGAGATGATGGACTTGCACGGAACCCACACCCGTGTGGTCGACTTGAAAGGGCGCCCACTGCTGCCCGGTTTCACGGATAGTCACATCCACCTGGTGGAATGGGCCTTGCAACGCAAGCAAGTCAACCTATGGGGCATCCCCACCCTCCAGGAAACGCTCGAGCGCGTCGGGCGCACTGCACAACAACTCCCTGCCGGTGAATGGTTGCGCGGTGGGGGCTGGGATGCCAGCCTCTGGTCTGATCTGAATGGCCCCTGGCCGACCGCTGCTCAGTTGGACCGTGTCGCGCCTGACCGCCCGGTCGCCCTGGACAGTAAAGACCTCCACACCTTGTGGGTGAACACTCGCGCCCTACGCCTCGCCGGCATCACCGCCCAAACGCCCGACCCGCCAGGAGGCGTCATTGTGCGAGATGCCCAAAGTGGCGAGCCGACGGGGATCCTCAAGGAAACGGCGCGAGCCCTGGTCTCCCGCCTCTACCCCCCCGAAACCGAGGATGTGTGGCTAAAGGCTACTCAGGAAGGTCTGCGTGACCTTTGGACGCGTGGGATCACCAGCGTCCACATCATGCACGACCGGGAAGACATGCGCAATTTCCGTACTCTGCAGCGCTTGCGAGAGGAAGGGCTACGACTCATTCGCTCCCTGGTCTACTTTCCTGCCTCTCGCCTGGAGGACGTCATCCGTCTTGGACTCCGCAGTGGCTTTGGCGACGCTTTCGTGCGCGTGGGGGGCATCAAATTTTTTGCCGACGGAACTCTAGGCTCGCAAACGGCGGCTATGCTTGCGCCTTTCAATGGTAGCGACAACGTTGGAGTCCTGGTCACCCCCCCCGAAGAACTGTATGAAGGGATCTTCCGGGCAAGCAACGCTGGCCTGGCTGTGGCCGTTCATGCCATTGGAGACCGGGCCAATCACGAAGTGTTGAACATTTTCGATGTCATGCGCAAGGAAGAGACAAACCGCCAACGGCTTCCCTTTTTGCCCCATCGCATCGAACATGTCCAACTCCTGCAGAAGGAAGACATCCAACGCCTGGGCAAGCTGGGTCTCGTTGCCTCCATGCAACCCATCCACGCCACCCAGGACATGGACCTGGCTCGCGCTTACTGGGGAGAGCAACGCTCTCGGTTCGCTTACGCCTGGCGGAGCATTCAGCGCCACCAGGCACTGCTCGTCTTTGGTTCCGACGCCCCGGTGGAACAGCCGGACGTGATCGCCGGTATCCACGCTGCCATCACGCGCCAGCGCGTTAGCGGGGAGCCGGAAGGTGGATGGGTGCCTGAGGAACGACTGTGCATCCGCCCCACGCTGCACGCGTACACGCTGGCTCCTGCTATGTTAAGTCGCACGGCCGCCTGGCAAGGGAGCCTTTATCCGGGCAAGGTGGCCGACCTGGTGGTGCTCAGCCACGACCCGGTGTGGCTGGCTTACCACACCCCTCAGGACCTGCTCCAAGTGCACGTCGACATGACAGTCCTGGATGGGGAAATCGTGTACGAGCGGTAAATGCGAACTTCCTGATGTGAGTTACTTCCGGAGCCAATGGTAGATCAGGTAGGCGCTCCAGAGGGCGTAGAGCACACCGATGAGCAGAAGCACCTGTACCAGCCAGGGAATGTGTCGGACGAGTAAGAGAACCAGGAGGGTAAGGCCCAGGCCGGCCAGGGCCTTGCCCACATCCTCCAAATCGCGATCGTCATCCGACCCGGGATGATTATCCACCGGCTTCATGGGCTACCACACGGCCGTACACGTGCGTCATCTCGGCCAACGCCTCCCCCAGCGCCGGATCGAGCTGTTGCCGGCGGAAGCGCCAGGACCAGTTGCCGTCCGGACGCCCCGGCAGGTTCATGCGCGCCTCCGAACCCAGGCGCAACACATCCGGCAACGGCGTGATGGCAAACGCGGCCACCGACTGCCAGGCCAACCGTATCAGATCCCAAGCAATGTCGCTCCCATCCCGCCCCAGGTAAGCACGGACAAAAGCTTGTGTCTTCGCGTCCAGGCGGCGGAACCAGCCCACTGTCGTATCGTTGTCGTGTGTGCCGGGATAGACCACGCAGTGGGATGATGTGTAGTTGTGGGGCAGATAGGGGTTGTCAGGGCCACTGAACGCGAATTGGAGGACTTTCATGCCCGGGAACCCCCAGCGCTCACGCATGGCCTTGACTTCGGGCGTGATGACGCCCAGATCCTCGGCAATGATAGGCATATCCCCCAACGCGTCCTTCAGGGTGCGAAAGAACGCGTCCCCGGGGCCTTTCACCCAGCGCCCGACTTCGGCCGTGGGCATGCCCACGGGGATCTCCCAGTAGGCTTCAAAACCGCGAAAATGGTCCAGGCGCACGATGTCCACCATGTGCAGGGCGGCACGAAGGCGGTCAATCCACCAACGGTATCCCTGACGAGCCAACACGTCCCAACGATAGAGGGGATTGCCCCAAAGCTGGCCTGTGGGGCTGAAATAGTCTGGAGGAACGCCGGCCACGACAGTCGGATTTCCCTCGTCGTCCAGGTGGAAGAGTTCTGGATGCGCCCAAACATCAGCGCTGTCAAAGGCAACGAAAATGGGGACATCACCGATGATGCGTATTCCCTTCCGATGGGCATATATCTTGAGAGCATCCCACTGCAGGAAAAAGAGCCACTGAATGAAGCGGTGTTCATCGATCTCGTTGGCAAGCGTGCGACGATAGTGGTCAAGGGCCTGGGGTTGGCGCAGACGAATATCGCGCGGCCACTCATTCCACGCCACCTGGAAATGGTCCTTCAACGCCATGAAGAGAGCGAAATCGTCCAGCCAGTGGGCAGTCGCCCGACAAAATGCCTGGAAAGAAGTCCAATCCTCCTCGGCTGCATGCCGGTGAAATCTCCCGTAGGCCTGGTGTAGACGGTCACGTTTGAAAGGAATGACGGCCCCGTAGTCCACTCGGTCCTCGGGAAAGGGAGGGGAAGAGTTCAGATCCGCCGGTTGCAGCCATCCCCGGGAAACCAAATCCTCCAGGCTAATCAGCAAGGGATTCCCCGCGAAGGCAGAGAAGGACTGGTAGGGAGAATCCCCGTATCCTGTCGGACCAAGGGGGAGTACTTGCCAGAGGTGTTGGCGAGCAGCGGCCAGGAAGTCTACCCAGTGGTAGGCGTGTTTCCCCAAGTCACCGACGCCGTAACGTCCCGGCAGAGAGGTCGGATGCAATAGAATGCCGCTGGAACGTAGAATCTTCACGGGCAACGTCCTCGCAGGTATGTTGGTATGCTGCGCCGAAATGGGGCCGGCACAAGCGCCGGACAACGTATCTCCATGCCGCCGGCCTCTTTCGGCTCACCGTATGATATAGGATACGTAGATGTATTTGAGAGGCAAATCTCCAAAGTAGGCAATGCCGGTCACCCCGACATCGATGTAGAGGCTAACCATGTTGGGTGTAAAGGAGGCGTAGCCGGGCGGATCGACCTCCTGCACCAGGTACCAGCCTGTCTCTACGTTGTACAGCTCATGCATTCCCTGAGCATTGGTGACGCCTGAATGGATGGGAATACTCTCCCACACATCCAGGCTCCCGTTGCCGTTTGTGTCTCGATAGAAATTCAGACGGACGCCAGCCATGGGAGGCTCCTCTGGATCCCAAAGGTGGTTCTTGTTCCGGTCTTCCCACACGTAAACTCGAATGCTCCCCAGCCCCGGAGTGGGCGACGGCGTCGGGGTCACGGTCGGCGTCGGCCCTTGCGTCGGAGTCGGTGTGATGGTCGGAGTGGGCGTGATGGTCGGGGTGGACGTCGCCGTGGGCGTAGGACTCGGCGTCGGTTCTGGATAATCCCCAAAATTCAAGGGGATGGTGTAACCCGCCACCAGGTCTACCTGAACCTCGTTGGGCGTACTGGAGACATAGCCAGGAGGGTCGGTTTCGACGACGAAATAAGTGGCGGGGTCCAGAGAGGCAAACTCATAGGAACCGTTGGCCTGGGTCACGCGCATGGCCAACAGGTGGTGATTGGCGTCGTACAGGCGCAGTTGAGCCCCGGCCAGGAGAGGTTCCCCGGCATCCCGAACCCCATTCTGATCGACATCGTCCCAAACATATCCGCTAATCTTCCCGTACGGACTGACCGGCGTGGCCGTCGAAGTGGGGGTCGATGTCGCTGTGGCAGTCGGTGTCACGGTAGGGGTGTGAGTGGCCGTAGGGGTGATTGTGGGCGTGGGGGTAATAGAGGGGGTGGGAGTAATGGTGGGCGTGTCCGTGGCGGTGGGCGTCGAGGAGGGCGTCGGCGTCACCGTGGGCGTGGGGGTCGGCGTATCGGTCGGGCAATTGACCTGACAGGGCGTCGGGGTGGGGGTAGGAGTGGGTGGCGTGTAGTAGGTCACTTCCAGTTTCGGCCGCAGGTTAATTCCTGTCCAGTCACTGGACAGGAAGGTCACCAGCACACTTCTGTCCTCAGGCTGGTAGAAGCGCAATAGCATGCCGAAATTTTCAGCCGGATGTTGAAGCCAGTAGTTCACGAGGGCCGTGACGTCAATGTCAACCCACCCCGGATGTCCCTCGTAACTGCTGCTGACCATGACGCTATCCGGATAGCCCAGAGCGTAATCTACCCCTGCGTATTCCGCCCCGGGTAATCCCCAGGGCGTGCCCGTACTGGCCTCATTCCATGTGGCTTCCATTTCCCGCCAGGGTCGAAGGAGGCGGTAAGGTCGGATGTAGGCCGTATGCTTGTACTTGGAGTAATAGTAGTTCAGGTACAGGTGCAGGACAGCCCGATACGCCATTTTGCCGGCGGGAATGGGCGAGAGGTCAAAGCGGATCAGGGTGTTGATGCGAGAATTGTCCTTGCTCCAAAGCTTCAAATTGATGTCACTGCCAAAGTTGGTGCTCTTTTGCCCGCGCTCGAGATAAGTGTCCGCCACGCCGTCGTAGCCATTTTCCCCCTTGCGCAGCAGGACCGTCGTGGCATCGGGTGGAGGGGTGGCCGGCGGGACGAAGGGCGTGGGTGTCGGGGTGTTCGTGGACGTCGGTGTGGGCGTGGACGTGGACGTCGGAGTCGGCGTGACGACCGGCGTGGGGGTGGCCGTCGGCGTATCGGTCGGGGTGGGCGTCGGTGTCGCGGTGGGACAAATGCCCCCGGGACAGGGGGTGGGCGTCGGTGTGTCCGTAGGCGTCGGCGTGATTGTGGGCGTATCGGTCGGGGTCGGTGTGTCCGACGGGGTTGGGGTCATTGTGGGCGTAGGTGTTGGGCCTATGGGACCACTGCCCTTTGTCACTTGGACGAGATGAACCCACTCGTCACCATCGTTGTTGCAATCCAGGTAGAAGTCCGCGCCGCCGGTCAGACCATTGGCAAAGCGACCGTCGGTAATGACGAATTGCGCCTGGGCCCAATGCCCTCCTCCCAACCCCGCGGGGGCAGGATCATCCTTCTGGACGAAAGGCTGACTGCTGCCCACGGGAACGGCCCGCTTGGGGCCACTGAGGGAATCATACCAGAGGGACCAGGTATCCCCTGCATCGTCCAGGTAGGTGACAGTGATGGTGACCGGAGTGCCCGGCACCGGACTGTAGAGGTAGTTGTCGTCGATCTTGAAGAACATATCAGGGTTCCCGGTGGCCTGGTCGGTACGCCGCGTGGTCCAGGATTCTCTGGTTTGGGGTAATGCGGTGTTCACCGGGTGAGGATTGTAGTCGGGATAGGACAGGGACGGATTGCCCATCCATTCCACCGCCGTTTTTTGCTGGATGGTGTGCTGGCTGCGTTCCTTCCAAGTAATGACGTTGGCAAAGCCGGTCTCAGGCACGGTGTGCCCGCCGGGGATGCTGCGGTCGTGATAGAGCCAGTAGGCGTAATCGCCGTATTCCGGGTACCCGTAGCCGCTGCGCTGGTTGTCCAGGGGGGGACCGCCGTTCAAACAGACGTACCAGGGACCTCGATGGTCACGCAGGGCCACAAAGACGCCGGGGGCAGTGGCCGCGGTATGCCCCAGGTACTTTTTCCACGCTTTGAAAATGTCGATGAAGGCTGTACGAGGATGAGACCAATCCGGCCCATAGAGCCCGTTGGGCACAAAAAGGTCATAATTCAGACGCAGATAGTTGCTATGTTTGCTCAGGGAACTGAGAACCGACCAGTAAACTTGGATGTCATTCTCGCAACCGATCCAGTCATAGTACCCTTCCATGGCCACCGGAAAGTGGTATCCGGGCGTGCCCCGGTCACCAGCCGGGCCATGAGGGGGGAACACGTCAAAAAAGCCCAGACCGTTGGGTTGATACGCCCAAAACCACTGAGGATACATCATGTTGAAGGAAAGGCCCACGGGCGGATTCAACGTGTTGGCGTAGTCCATGATCGGTCGCTTATCCCTGTTCCCCCAAATCGATCCTGCCAGTTGAACGAAAACCGGCTTGTTGGGGAAGGCTTCCCGGTAGGTGCGCATGGTCTCCTTGACGAAATCAATCCATACTTCCTCAGGCGTGGTACAGGGGGTGGACCAGGACTGGCAAAACACATTGCCCGTGTTCAGATCGTTCTGAATGGCCTGAACAAGCGCGTTCTTCAGATCCGCGGACCAGTAGTCGACGGCGTAATTCTCCCCATATAACCCCAGGCCAATGGCGACGAATTCCAGGCGGGGGTTGTTGCCGTAGCGGGCCCCAAACGCGCGTATGAAGTTGAAGTATCGGGTCATGTACTCGTTGCCCCAGTAGCGGGGGAAGTACCAGTGACCGCCGACGCAACCGGGGTGCGAAGGCTGGGTAGCACACTGCCAGGGACCCGCGTCGACCACCGCACCGGGCTGGTAATAGGGGCTGCTTGAGTCCCAGAGGTACTTAGGCATGGCGTTGACCACACCGCTGACGGGCCAGCCGTTGTAGGTGGTGAACATGACGGCGATGCGGTTGTTGTCCGCGGCCACGTCGTTCATGGCCGCGTCCATGCGCGTCCAGTCGTATGTGTTGGGATAGAAGTTCTCGATGTAGGCCCAGTTGATCGTCACCAGATCCCCATCCACACCCCAGTTGTTCTTGTTGGAACTGCCGTAACCGGGCAGATAGAAGCCCGTCATGTAAATGCCGTGAGGATCAGAGAGACCGGTTTGGGAGGCGTTGCCCTCCGGTGTAACCTGCGGGGGCCCGCCAAGGCGATCGGCAAACGCGCGGGCGGCCAGGGCCAGGGCGGTCAAGAGCAGGAAAAGGACCAGGATCTCCACAGCCATACGGGGGATAACTCTTCGCATTTTTTTCACCCTTATGCTCATTCACACACAACACGCTAGCGGTAATGAGGAAGCCTGTGGACTTCGTACGTCAAATGTTGTACCGGCAGATCATCGTGTACCTCCCAAGTTCACTGATGCCTGCCTCTCCAGGTACGGATGTCGATTTCTCAACGACGGTTCAGAAACACCTGCTTCTTCCTCATCCCGCGCCGTTTCCCGTCAATATCATAGGGATGGTCTGCAGAATGAGTTCGATGTCCAACCAGAAAGAAAGATTCTCGATATACTGAATGTCCAACTCGACGATTTCGTCGAAACGCAGACGACTGCGCCCTCTAACCTGTGGCAACCCCGTCAATCCGGGTAGGACTTCCAGGCGTCGCTTGTGCCATGTCTTGTAATATTCTAACTCGTACCACATGTTGGGCCGGGGACCGACAATACTCATGTCCCCTTTGATGACGTTGATGAGCTGGGGCAATTCGTCCAGACTGCTACGGCGCAGGAAACGCCCTACCCGGGTGATGTTCTTGTCATCAGAAGGGGGTTTGTAGATGCGATCCTCGTCGTCATCGCTCACCGGCGGTGAGAGGCGGCCTTGAATGAAAGCGGCTGCGAACTCACGGTGACTCTGCGTGTGATCGACATCGGCCCGCATGGAACGGAATTTGTAGAAATTGAACACCTTGCCGTTCTTGCCCAGGCGTTTCTGCACGTGCAACACAGGCCCGGGCGAGTCCAGTTTGATGGCAATGGCAATGGCCACCATCAACGGGAAGAGCAAGACCAACGCGATGGAGGCGAAAATCACGTCGAAGACGCGCTTGAAATAACGCTGATACAGGCCCGGTCTGGCCCGCGTGATCGGCTCAGGAACTACCCAGGATTGATAAGCATGCGTCACCACGCGAGTCCGCACGGGTGCTGCCAGCCGCATTCCACTCTCCATGGTCTCCCCCTTATAGGCCGTCTGTGTACCAGGACGCTGGATCATAAGAAAAGTAACGCTCCTCTCAAGGTGGCGGCAGCCGGTACGTCAGGATCAGTTCGGGCCGCCGCGCCACCGTGGGATGTTCATGTGAGGCGAAGCGATATTCCACGCTCCCCTCTCCCTCGGCGATCAGCATCAGGCCATCGTTTGGCGCGCCATCCGCCACCCAAGCATGAACAATAGGGGTTACATCCATGTGTACCCAATCGCTCTGCTCTGAGACCGACGTTATCCCAACGGCAGGTGGGTAATAGTCGACGCCCGGAGCCCCTCCCGGTGTCTTCCAGGGTTCACCCACGCCTGCCTGTCCCCACGTAGCCGCACGTTCAGACCAGGGGCGCAACATGCGATGGGCTTCCAGCGTGATGGGATTGGGATTGCTCTGGAAGACGCGGTTGAGCACTAATTCGGCCCGGACGAGTTCTGCTCCTTGAGGAATGTGCCCCAGGTCGAAGTAGAGTAAGCTTTTCATGACCCCCTTCGTCCGCACACTCATCCAGGTGCGATCGCCAAAAGCGACCTCTGGCTGCCAGCGGTTGATGTACGTCTCCCGAGTGCCGGCATAGCCATACATTCCTTCCTTCAGGTGTACCACCACCAGGCGCGCCTGAGGGTTAGGATACCGATGCCACAGCGCGGGCACATAGACCTGGCTGTAAGGCAACGGCGTTGGGGTTGGCGTCGGCGTAGGGGTCGGTGTCGGCGTGAAGGTAGGCGTCGGTGTTGGTGTGGGGGTCCTTGTCGGTGTCGACGTTGGGGTCGGCGTGGCAAAGGGGCCCAAAGGACAATCCAGGCGAAGCGTGTATCCCCCTGCGCTCCCGTCATAGCCGTCCACAGCCACATAATACACCCCGGCCGGCAAGATCTCGGGCATGCCCTGATCCCCGGGCTTCAGGTAATTGTCCCCACCTGCCATACAGGCATAGGGCGAAGGAGCGCTGAGAAAGAACAGGTCCAAATCCACTGCCGGATCGTCGGAAAACAACGTCACAGTCACGGGTTGCTGGGCCGTGAGCACCAGCGAGTAGAGACGTTCCGGCCCGGTCTCGCGCCAGTAGGGGCGACAAGGGATATACTTGTTCACCCGTGTGGGAGCACCGACATTCGTATCGTGCCGAACGGCCCTGCAGCTCAGCGGAGTCACAGGAACGTCGGCAAAGGCCTCCGCGGATGTGGGCGATGGTGTGGGAGTCTGCATGGGCACCGAAGCTCCTGCATCGCCTATGCCGGCTCCCACCACGCCGGCGACCAGGAACAAAAGGACCAACCACACACGTCGTCCTTGCACCCCACCCTCTCCTTATCGGAATGGCGCTTTTTCCGGTGGAACGGCTTCGGGATCCGCTCCACCGGAGGACAACGCCACTTTTCTTATTTTACCACCATCGGCACATAAACGCTGTACAGAGGCTGATAATCCCCAAAATTCCAGACCACAACCTGTCCCGCACTGAGCACGGATGTGCGCATATTGACCGTCGTGTCCGTATACCCGTCTGGATTCTGCTCCTTCAACACATACAGTCCCGGCTGCAAGTCGCTGAAGGTGTACGTTCCCGTGCTGTCAGTGGTGCGCTGCCCGACCAACTGGCTGCCACCGTAAAACAAAGTGAGCTTTGCACCGGCCACTCCCGGCTCCCCACTGTCAAGTACACCGTTCTGGTTGAAATCGTTGAAGACCGTACCAGTGACAGTGGCCGTGCTCGGCGTCGGTGTTGGCGTCGGCGTCGGCGGCAGAGGGGTGGCGGTCGGCGTGGGCGTCGGCCCCGGCGTCGGCGTAGGTGCCATGGGCACATCGCCCGTGCTGACCATCACCAGGTGAAACCAGTTATCCTGGGTGTCGCCACCGTAGCTCGCGTCCAGGTAGAAGTCCGCGCCGGAGAAATCGTTGGAGAAGGAACCATCCGTGATGACGAACGTCGCCGTTTTCCACTCGCCGCCACCCAGCCCGGGATCGCCGGGATCGTCATTCTGCACGTAGGGCACGCTGCTGCCCAGCGGCGTGGCGCTCTTGGTGGTGCCATCCTGGGCTTTGTAATACAGCGCCCACTTGTCACCGGCATCGTTCAGGTAGACCACGGTAATGGTGACGGGCTGGCCCGCCTGGATGCTGTGAGGTGCAATGTAGCGATCGTCAATCTTGAAGTACATGCGCGGGTTGCCCCCGGCAATGTCTGTGCGCCGGGTCTCCCAGGATTCCTTGGTCAAGGGCAGTTTGGGGTTGACCGGGTTGGCGTTGTAGTCCGGATAGCTCAGGTAGGGATTCCCCATCCACTGCACGGCTGCGTAGGGCACGCTCTCGAAGCTCTTGGCCGCACTGTCCCACACCATGACGTAGGGGAAGCCGGTTTCGGCCACGCTGCGCCCACCGGGGATGGTGCGGTCCTCGTAAAGCCAGTAGGTGTAGTCCCCGTACTCGGGATACCCGTATCCCTGGACTTGCTTGCTCTCCTTCGGCCCGCCGCGCAGACAGGTGTACCAGGGCCCCCGATGGTCACGCAGGGCAACGAATACTGCCGGCGGTTTCTGCTGCGGCGTGCCGGTGAGAGAACGACCCAGGAATCGCTTCCACGTTTTGACCATGTTCACAATGTCGGTACGGGGCTGGTCCCACAACGGCGCCTTGGTCGTCCGGTCCAGGTTAACCAGCAAGTCGTAGTTCAAACGCCAATAGTCCGGATGCTTGCTCAGGGAACTCAGCAAGGACCAATACACTTGCACATCGCCCTCACAGCCGATCCAGTCCCAGTAGCCTTCCATGGCCACGGGGAAGTGATATCCCTTTTGGCCCAACGTGTCATCCGGTCCATGGGCCGGGAAGAGGTCGAAATAAAGTTTACCGGTGCCGTAGGACCAGAACCACTGCGGATACATCATGTTGAAAGAGAGCCCCACCGGTGGATTGAGGCTGTTGCCGTGATCGAGAATGGGTTTCTTGTCGTCGCCGTTCCAGATGGAATCGGCCTGCTGCACCATGACCGGCTGAGTGGGAAACGCATCGCGATAGGTGTTTTCCAGATCTTGCACGAAATCTACCCAGACATCGAGAGGCCGGGTACACTTGGGCGACCAACTACCCTTTTCACAGAACAGGGTTTTGGTGTTCAGGTCCTTTTGCATTTCGCTGCTGAGGACGCTTTTCAGGTCCGACGACCAGTAGTCCACCGCGTAGTTCTCGCCGTACATGCCGATACCCATGGCGATGAACTCAATGACGCCCTCGTCATTATAGCGGTTGCCGACGGCGTGCAATAGCTTGGAGTAGCGATCGCGGTAGATGTCACTCCAGTAGCGAGGGAAGTACCAGTGGCCGTTGATGCACCCCTGCTGGTCGGGGGTGGTGGCACAGTTCCACGCCCCGCCATCCACCACCGCGGGAAGCTTCTGGGCATAGCTGTCGATCATGGATTGGTAATAGGGGTTGGTCGGATCCCACAAGTAGCGGGGCATGGCGTTGACCACGCCGCCGTTCCACCAGCCGTTGTAGGTGCTGAACATAATACCGACACGCTTGCTGTTGGCCTTCGCCCAGGCTACTACCGCGTCCAGGGTCTTCCAGTTATACTGATCCGGCACGTCGTTTTCGATGTACGCCCAGTTGACAATGACAAGATCTCCTTCGGCCCCAAGGACGGCGTCATTTCGTCGGATGAAAGGATCGGGATGGGAAAGGTAATTGCCGGTGATGTACACCCCCGGATAGCGCACGCCCGGCGTCACCGGCACATTGATGGCGTTGGGCTGGGGTTGGCTCGCCCCTGCCCACACCATGGATACGCTCCCGATGGCCCATATGACGATGAACGCCAGGGCGGCAGCAATCAAGACATAGCGCTTTCTCTCTTTCATGTACACACCTCACTCGTGAGTTGACGTCTCAGTGTCGTTCATTGTATCCCCGGCAACACGCGACTCCGGCTAGCCATTTCCCTCGGAGTCCTCTTTGACCGGCCTTTACTTTCTTACGAGTGGCACCCAAATGCGTATGGCCACACTGCGATTGGGGAAAGAGAGCGTGTACTCGTTCCCCCGGACTACCGTGACCGTCTGGGCATACCCGGTCGTCGGGATATAGTCCCAGAGGTGAGCCTGGACGATCTGATAGGTGCCATCTTCCACACCGTCGAAGACAAAAGACCCATCAGCCGCCGTGGATGTGGTCGCTACGACAGTGGCCCTTCCCTGGAGTCCTCCCGTACTCATCGACACCAGGTCGATTTGGACGTCACCCAGGCCGGGCTCGCCGCTATCCTGTTGCCCGTTCCTGTTTTGATCGTCAAAAACGACCCCTGCCACGCGTGCCGGGGTCGGCGTCGGCGTGGCCGTTGGCGTTGGTGTGATGGTGGGCGTCGGCGTGGGCAACTGGTACAGCCCGATGTTCAGGGGGAGCACCTGTCCTGCCACCAGATTCCCCAGTGGAAATTCGTCCAGGAGGACGGGAGCATAACCATCGGGCACCACCACTTTTAAGATATACGCCCCGGGCGAGATAGCAGGAAAGTCGTAGTGTCCGTCGGCATCGGTAATATCACTATACTTCTCCGCCCGAGTGGTCTGATCCAACAGCTTGACGGTGACTCCGGCGATAGGTTGTTCATTCGCATCATGTGCAAAGTTGCGGTTGGCATCGTCCCAGACCATTCCGTACACACGAGCCGTTGTGGGTGTAGGCGAGGGTGTTGGCGTCGCCGTTGGTGTAGCTGTCGGCGTCGGCGTAGGGGTAGGGGTGGGCTCTGGTGCAAAGGTGGCCTTGTCATAGGTCAGGGCAACCATGTGCACCCACTCATCCCCATCATTGTTAGAGGAGAGATAGAAGTCCTCGCCACCACGATTTTGGGGCAACTGATTCTTCAGGTTCGCGTTTTCCAGGAGGAAGATCGCCTGCCGAAGGGTCTTGGTTCCCTGTTTCTGTACGTCTGTACCGCCCAGAGGCACGGACACCGGTGTGCGTTGACTGGGATCGGCGTAGATATTGGGCACCTCATACACGCCCACCACTTTCGCCTTCACATCCGGGTCGGTTAAGGTGGGATAGTGCAGGCTGAACGTATCCGTGTACATATCAATGTACGTGACCGTCACCGTCACTGTGGCAGTGCCGCCGTAAAGATAGGCATCATCCACGTTGAAAAACATGTTGGGATTGCCCGTGCCTTCGTCCGTGCGCCGGATGTACCACGCTTCCTTCGTGTCCGGCAGATTGGGATTGTACGGATTGCGATTCAATCCCATGCTGACAATGGGGACCCCGTGCTGGTCGGTTTGAGCGTTCGTCTCGGGCACGGTGATGCCGGTGGGGATGTCCTCCTGATAGAGCCAGAAGGAATAGTTCCCCTGCTCGAAGCCTCCTTGGGCCGTGTGACTGTTGTTGCACACGTTGAAAGGATTGCGATGTTCCTTCAACGCCACCCACACGTCGGGCGTGGTGTCCGTCGTCACGCCCAGGTACTTCTCCATCCACTTGAAAATGGGCACGAAATCTTGCTGAATGCGTTCTGGAGGATATTGGCAGAATCCCCACGGACAGGGGTAGTCGTAGCCGTATTGAGGTTTCAACACCAGGTCCCACTTGGGACGTAAGAAGTCGATATGCTTGCTAATGCCGTTGATCATCCCCCAATAGAAGTAACGATCTATCCACTGTGTGGTCGAGCAAGCGAAGTTCTGAAAATACGTCTCAAAAGCACCGGGAAGATTGGGGTGACGATACAAAGGTTCATACATCCCCGTCCCATCCCCCACGTAAGCTCCTGTCTGTTCGGGATAGAGGCCGTTAATGGAATCTCCCACGCCTTTGGAGGCTGCATAGTCCGTAAAGCGTTTGCGTTCGCTGGGGGCGCTATAGTAGGGCGCCGCCTGCAGTAGCAAGGGGATGCACAGGTGGTTGGGGCCGTCACAGTTCGGTGAGGAAAAGGCCTTGACGTACATGTCCACCACCTTATCTACGTACGCCACCCACTCGTCTGAAGTCAGGCCATTGCTGGCAAGGAGCGCCTTTAAGTCCGAACGGTTCCAGGTGTCCGCGGGAGCTGTCTCGCCATCACGGCCGGTTCCTATGCCGATGAAGGCAATGCAGTCTCCTCTGTCCCGGTACTTGCGCCCCAACTGGGCCACCAGTTTGGCCATTTCCGTCTGGAAGTAGTTAGACCAGTACTTGGGAATGCCATCCCCCGGGCTGCTGCCACCGAAATCATAGGGAATGTAAGCTTCGCTGGGGTTACTATGGGGGTAAGTGGGATCGATCATATACTTCGGAATACGCAAATGTTTCGTGCCGGCCGTGGGAGACGATGTGTAAGGAACAATGTAGAATGCCGCATAACGATTCTTCACCTTGATCGGCTGACGGTCACACTGTTCCCGTAACCAAGCGTCAATAGAGCCAAAATACCACTTATATTGGCCAGTGCTCTTGTCCACATGCACCAATTCATCCCAGTGAAAGGAAGCGATATGCCCGCGAATGGGGAAAATCGTTCCCCCCAGGTCCTCGTTTCCTTCCGGCAGCAGGCCCCGATAGGGGCCGCCCCAGACGTAGATGCCCGGCTTGGTCTCATATTTGTACACAGGGGCCAGATAGTTGGGTTGTGCTCCCTGTGCCGAAACCGGCGTTTGGCCGGTGGAACTATCTGCCAACAGCCAGTACGCGCTCCCTCCTATCAATGCCATAAGCAAAATGGCCAACACCGTCACGTACCAACGATTCATTTGCTCAACCTCCTGAACGAATATCTCCTCGAAAATATCTGTCTAGCTCTTAGTGTGCCCACCCGATGCACCAAGAACGTAAAACGTCAATCGTGAAATGCTCCCTTCATTCACTTCACGCCTCACGTTTTACGTTTCCTGCACGGCCTTGTCTGATAAACCGTTCCAACCTTGCTGATTGGGACAGTAATGCCATATTCTACCTAAACCCCAGCAAATCCTCATAGATCGACATATATGCTTGCGCGACGGCCTGGATGGTGTATCGACGGAGAACGAGCTCTCGGGCCTGCTCGCTCAGGCGTCGAGCGAGGCCTGGCTGCTCCAAAAGCGCTTCGATGCGCTCCGCTAAAACAACAGCATCCCCTACCGGCGCCAGGAGCCCGGTTTCGCCCTCCTTCACGACCTCTACCGTGCCGGAGACGGGCGTTGCCACCACGGGTGTGCCCGCGGCCATGGCTTCCAACAGGGCCAGGGAAAGGCCCTCGAAGCGCGAGGGCAACACGAACACGTCCAGTGCGGACAGCACCGCGGGAATGTCCTTGCGTGTGCCGGCGAAGATGACGTGGTCGGCCACGCCGCGAGCCCGAGCATGGTCTCTTAGCGTGTGTTCCAGTGCCCCCGTGCCCACGAGCACACAGCGCAGGTCGGGCAGCCGCTCCCGCATCAGCGCTACCGCGTCTATCAATGTGTCCAGTCCTTTCTGTGGCTCCAGCCGGGCCACCGTCCCGATGAGAGGGCCTTCCCCCCCGTCGGCTGCCCACTGGGTCCGCAGCGCCCGCCCCTCTGTCTCGGATACAACTCCGGGCGGCTCGATGGCATTGGGTATGACCCGTATTTTGCGGCGGGGCACCCACTCCACATTGTGCAGGTAGTCCCCTGCCGCCCTGGACACGGCCACGAACTGCTGGGTAACGGGTACGAACGCCCGATTGGCCCATATTTGCCATGCTGGCAGGCGCAAGGCCGGGTCGTCGTACGCGTTTTGCTGCGTGACCACGCGCACGGGCACGCCTGCCAACAGCGCCGCAACGCGGCCGTAAAAGCTGTCCACGAACAGATGAGTATGCACGATGCGTACGTGTTCCTCCCGCATGAGCGCCACCAGGCGCTTAAGCGCTCGTAGGTCTCGATGGCCGCGGGCGCCAATGCCCACCACATGGATACCCGCCTTCGTCAGGTCTTCGGCAAAGGGGCCGGGCGCGCTCCACCAGGCCACGATAGGCCGAAACCGTTTTGGGTCAAGGTGGCGGACCAGCCCGACCAAAAAACGCTCGGCACCTCCAAAGCCCAATGTATCAACCACGTGCAAGACGGGAACCGCCATCCTAGCAGCCATCGAGGTGAAGTATAACGCCCATAGATGAATTCGGGATGAATGGGGGATGTAGCACAGATGACAACCTGTTCATTTTACTCTGCCTCGTCCACGTATCCCAGCCCGGCGAGCGCTTTGCGAATCTCCGCCTCTTCCTCCGCGGTCAAGGTCTCCATGTCTTCTTCTCCAGCCAGCCAGGACATCTCCACACGTTTGACGGGACGGGAGGCCCAGGGTTCCTCGAACACTTCCGTAAGCACGTGTCCATCCATGGCCTGAGGGACAGGCAGGCCCATGGCCCACAGCAGGGTAGGGGCCAGGTCGAGCATGTTCAGCTCCATACGCTGCCCCGCCTTTACTCCCTGCCCCCAAAAGTACGTGATACCCTCCATAGTGTGATCGCCATTGAGACGTTCCAGGAAAGAGAGAGGCACTTGGGAAAACGTGGATTCCAAATCCGAGCCGCATCCCAGGTAAGGGGCGGTGATGAACAGAATGTCCGGCAGTGCGTCCGGGTCTCCGTCGGGATAAAGGTCCTCGCGACGCCAAACGGCACGCACGACCGGTTCGCCGCTCTCGGGGTCTTTGAGCTGGCGCAATCCCTCGATGATCTCCTCCCGCAGGGCCTCGTACTCCACGCCCGGGACAACCAGCCCCTGGGGTTGACGCCCGCGCAGGTTGATTTCGATGCCTTCGGCGGGGAATTGCAGGGGCACCCGGTAGGCGCGGGTTCGAGCCCAGTCGATGAGGTTCGTGGCCTGACGCACGGCCAGGGCTTCCTGGCGCAGGCGCAGGGGGACGTGCTCTGCGACCCAGTGGCGCAGGGGCAGACGATTGCGCGCCCATTCTAATCCGTAGTGGAGCAGATGGTGAACCCACCGCGTGCCCGCCCCGCCCGCCGGCATCAACCAGCCCTGTTGGGCCAGCCAGGCGTTGGTGTTGAAGACTCGCCACGGACGAGGACCCCCGCCGTGGTCGCTCATGACCACCACCAGCCAACGATCATCCACCAATGAAAGCAATTCACCCACCATCGCATCCAGGCGTTGGTAGTACTCGCGGATGATGTCCTTTTCCTCCTGCGACCAATCAGGATTGTGCAAGGGATGCGAGGGATCGTGGTATTTCCAGAACTTGTGGTGGAAGCCGTCCGAGATACCGGTCACGGCCATGTAGAAATCGTGGCGGTTTTCCCGCAGCCAACGGCCCATGTGCTTGAGGATGCCCTCGATTTCGTAATCCGCGTTGCGTCGTTCCTCCGCAATGCCCGCCTTGAGGATGTCGTCATGACTATAGATGGCGATGGGGGTGAGCGCCTCGGCCAATTCTTCGGGGTACGTGTACGCGCGCTCCCGGTCCGGCGTCGGGTATCCCGCCACCAGAATGCCGTTCAGCGGCCAGACGGGGAAGGTCATAGGCACGCGGAAGGCCACCACGCCCCGTGAGTGCTCTCCGATGAAATCGAAAATAGTGTGGCCGGCAAAAGAGGTCGCGTTGACAAAGCCACCAGTGTACAGTTCATAACGACGCAGGTCCACCTCCCGGAAGTCCAGAATACGGTGTTTGGCCGGGCTGACACCGGTCATGAACGACGTCCAGGCCGGGGCGGAGTTGGGAGGAATGGTGGAGGTCAAAGTGGCCCGGGTGCCCTCGCGTTGCAGTCGGGCCAAAGTGGGCAATTTGCCTTCTTCCAACAAAGGGTCGATGATGTCAAAAGTGGCACCATCGAGGCCAATGACAAGCACACGCCGTCTGTTTGTTTCCACCAAGGGCTTTCTACCCTCCTTATCCTCGAAATGCGCGTTTGACCCCTCTCCTCAAGCCTGACGCGCCGGTGAGGGGTCGGTGGGAATCATAGCACAAAGGGAAAAGGAGGCCAAAACGAAACGCGTTTGCACTTTTGTATCCCAGGATGTATCATGTATATGTACCTGGTCCTGTCCTCTTGCACTCGACCGACGTCCCCGTTCGTCGGGGCATTCCAGGTATGTTCCTCAACCCAATGCGTATATTTCACACTGCACAGGGAGGTGCCCGATGTTCGTACCGTTGACCCCATTGGAATTCCGACAACGTGCCGTCACCTACTACGGCAAGAAAGAAGGTGTCGTCGATGTTCCCAAGCGATTTACCTATCTGGAATTTGATGAGCGCATCAACCGTCAGGCCAATGCCCTGAAGCTTTTGGGAGTCCGCCCGGGTGACGTGGTCTCTTATTTTAACCTGAATACCCATCACCTTTTAGAAGCCTACTACGCTGTTCCCCAGATCGGGGCCATTTTGAACCCCATCAATGTGCGGCTGGCTCCCAGCGAAGTGGCGTACATCCTCAATCATGCGGGCACCAAAGTGCTGATATTCCACAGCTTGTTCCTGCCCCTGATCGAAAGCCTGCGCCCTCAAGTACCCGGCATCCAGCACTACGTGATCATCGAGCCCGGGGAGAGTTGGCCAGACTGGGCACACGAGTTCGAAGGACTGTTGGCCGAGGCCGACCCCCACGCAGACGTGGATCTGGACGCTATCGACGAGAACGCCGTGGCAGAACTCTTCTACACGTCAGGCACCACCGGTCGACCTAAAGGGGTGACTCTCACCCACCGGACCCTGTACCTGCACGCGTTGAACGCCATCGGAGCGCTCAGCCTGCGAGACACAGACACCTTGCTCCACATCGTTCCCCTATTCCACGTCAATGGTTGGGGGACGCCCCAGTTCCTCACGGCCGTGGGGGGCAAGCATGTTATGCTGCGCAAAGTGGATCCGACACTGATCTTGCAGCTAACACAGGAAGAGAAGGTCACCCGCTTGTTTGGCGTCCCCACCGTGTTCAATGCCATGGTCAATCACCCGGATGTTCACCAATATCATCTGGACAATCTGCGAGAAGTCATCATCGGCGGTGCTCCGGCGCCAGCAGCCCTCCTGTCCAAACTTGAGGATATTTTTGGCGTACGCGCGTTCAGCGGGTACGGTCTGACCGAGACCAGTCCCATCCTTACCCTGGCCTATCCCAAAGACTATCTGGACACAGACGCGGACACGCGCAGGCGTTACCAAGCCCGCACAGGCATCCCCATCCTGGGTGTACGCCTGCGGGTGGTGGATAACGAGGGCAAAGACGTGGCCTGGAACAATCAAGAGGTAGGCGAGATCGTCGTGCGCAGCAACGTTGTCCTAAAAGAGTACCTGAAAGACCCGGATGCAACAACCGAAACGATCGTGGACGGCTGGTTCCACACGGGAGATATGGCCACAGTGGACGAGGAAGGGTATGTCCTCATTGTGGACCGGAAGAAGGATATCATTATCTCCGGAGGGGAAAACATCTCCTCGGTCGAGGTAGAGAACGCCCTCTACGCGCATCCGTCCGTCTACGAATGTGCGGTCATCGGGGTGCCCGATGAACAATGGGGAGAGGTCCCCCTGGCCCTGGTGGTGCTCAAGCCGGGCATGCAGGCTACTGAGGAAGAGCTGATCCAGTTCCTGCGCGAGCACATTGCCCACTACAAAGTGCCCAAACACATCGAGTTTCGCAGTGAGCTCCCCAAGGGAGGCACGGGCAAAATTCTAAAGCGCGCTTTGCGAGAGCCTTACTGGCGAGGGTACGAGAAACGCGTCCACGGTTGACACTTAGCGACATTACCCATTCCTCCTTGCACACGCGGCCGTGCTGGCTCTTCCAGGCGCGGCCGCCTCCCCCTCACTCCAAACGTCCTCCCAAAACCCGTGGGCTTGTGGGCGCCCGGCTCCCTGTGGCCGGCTCCACAGTGATGCCGATGGCCTGATAATGACGCCAGGGCCTGGGCGCCGTAATGAGCAGCACAGCCTCACCCGTCTGCCCCACGCGAAACACTCCCCCACTATCCCGTTGTCCGTCATTGATGAGCCATATCTGGTAGGCTTTCCCTTCGGGAACCGGGGGTAGATGCGATACGTGCAGAAGAGCCCGTTGGTTTCCCGGGCTGAGGTAGAGTTCTCCCCGGGCCTGAGGAGCCAGAGCATCTCCGTGCAGGGATACTGACCGGCCCTCAGCCAACATGGTCAGGGCCGTCGCTTGTGTGTGCAACATGTGCTCATGCTGCTGCAGAATTCTGGTCTCGTAAAAAATGCTTGCTGCCATCAGCACGAAGACAGCGGCAGTGGCCAGGAGCCACGAGCGTGGCCCGGACCACGAAGGTTGGATGTTTTGGCGGAGACGCCATTCCAGGTGCGGCGGGGCCGATCTCACCGGAATGGCGAACAGCAACGCGTTGGAGAGCTCCCGATACTCGCACAGCAGGCGTCGACACGGTGGGCACAGGAACAGGTGGGCCTCGACGGTCCGCCGCTCCTCCACGTCCAAAGCGCCGATGGCGTATGCGGGTATTTGAGCCTCCAGGGCAGAGTGATCCATGTCGCGTCACGTAAGATGAGGCCCGCCTGGTTCTCTCACGAGAGCCGGCGGGCCTGGATAAGAGAGGGACTCTAGCGGCTACGCAGGGCGAACCGCAGGCCGACACCTGCCAGGAGTGCCAATCCACCCAGAAACGCGGCCCACAAGGTCCACGGGAAGGGCGTTGCTCCCGTCGTCGGCAGGACGGTCGCGGTCACGTTGAAGGGCACGTTGACGACCTTACCGCTGACCTTCACCGGCACATCGGCGCCACCCGGAAACTCGAACGTTCCCCGAGTTCCCCGATCAACGTGCAACATGGCGTGCAGGCGTGCGGTCGCCTTTGCCTGGTTCACCTTGACGACAACATTCAGATTCTCGCCCGGCTTTACGGCCGTGTAGCCCAGGATGGGTCCAGGCTTGCCGTTGGCGTTGGCGTGGATAACAATCCAGCCCGGCTCGAAGGCGACGACCCGCGCCACAGTCACCGTCCCGTTCTTAATCGGTTGATTGTTCACCGTCACCGAAGGTGCGGCCGGGTTGACCACGAACCAAACCCCTTTGATGCCCTGGCCGTTGGCATCCCCTGGTTTCTGGTCTTTGAAGAACCGGTAAAGGGGCATGCCGTTGTAGGTGACCTGAGAGCGACCATCTTTGCGCTTGATGACGCCCAGAGTACCGGAGACCCCAGGTCCTGCGGTGGGCGTTTCTCCCGCAGCGACGGTCAGGGGAGGCCAGTTCTTGGCGCATTGATCATAGCAATTGCTGACGCCGGGCTGATCCTTGGCGAACACGTAGAGCGTCATCCCGTCGGCATCCACCAGAATCTTACCGAAGGTGGGGTGTTGGGCCACCTGGACCGTCGCTCCGCCCTGGGCAAACGCCCATGCGGTCAACGCCAGAAGCAGGGCCAGTGTAAGGAGCAATACTGAGAGCACTCGTCTGTTGAACATGGTTTTATCCTCCTGCAGATGCTTGATGATGAATGGGAGACCGAATGGCCGGTCGTTAGAGCAAACGTCTGCTGGAGGAGGTTTGGATCACCGCGAAGAATGCGTCAGCCTCGTTCAGACGCCTTCTCGCGTCCGAACAGCTCCACCCTGGGCTTCAGAGCACCGCTTTGGCCAATGCTTCCAGCCCATCCAGATCGTCCAGATCCAGCCACTGCAGCATGACTCGTTGCACACCGGCCTCGGCCAGAACCGCCATCTGCTCCTGTATCTGATGGCCGGTGCCAACGAGGACTCCACGGGCACGCAGCGCTTCCACATCGCGGCCGGCCAGTTTTTCCCGCAACGCTGCTTCTGTGGGACCAAACTCCAGGCCGATCATGAGCGAACGACGCACTGCCTTCGGGTCACGCCCGAAGCGGTGTAGCAGCTCGTCCAACAGGCGATTGCGGCGTTCGAACTCCTCGGCTTTCAGGTACACCCCGTTCCACTCGTCCGCGTAGCGCGCGGCCAGGGGCAAAGTACGCCTGATCCCGTTGCCGCCAACAAGGAGGCGTGGTCCTCCGGGGCGCGCGGGCCGGGGCAGAAGGATGGCCCCTTCCAGGTGATAGAAGCGCCCGCGAAACGCAACCGAGTCCTCATCTCGCAACAAATGCAGGATGACTTGCACCCCTTCCTCAAGGCGGGCAAACCGTTCGGATACGGACAGTAAGGGAAAGCCGAACATGCGATGTTCTCGTTCCTGCCAGCCCGCGCCCACCCCCAAGACCAGTCGCCCTCCGGAGAGATCATCTACTTCTTTGGCCATGCGTGCCGTCCACACTGGATGGCGAAAGGACATCGGCGTGACCAGAGGACCGAATTCAATGCGGGAGGTGTTGTCCGCCAACCAGGTGAGGGACGTCCACAGTTCCAGTGAGTCCATGTCCGGTGGTGTGCGGTTAGTGAAGTGGTCGGAGCGCCAGAGTCCCACAAACCCCAGATCTTCCACAGCCCGGACCAGACGCTGCCAACGGTGCCAGTTCAGTCCCATTTGCCCTTCGATCATGATACCGACATCGACACCTATATTCATCGCCTCCTCCTTCTCCCCGACGCATAATACACCCGTTCACCCAGATTGGCCCTGCCTTGTCCCTCTATGATATAATTTTCTGTTGTAATCAGCGAATACTGAGCGTCTGACACTAAACAGGGTAACCATGCCGGCCAAGGCGACACGCAAAAAGAACAAGTCAAGCAAATCTTCCTCCCGACGCAAGGGCACACGCCGATCTTCCGCGCGCAAGAAGCGGCGCCAGCGTTCATTCGAGTGGCCCGACCTCTCCTGGATGCTTCACCCTATTCTTTGGGGGGTGTTGCTCTTTTTGTTCGCGCTGTTGACCGCGGGCACACTGGTATCTCCGGACCGGGGCCCTCTGCTTTTGTGGTGGAACGAACGTGTGCGCCACCTGGTGGGCAGCGCCATCGTTTTGGTCCCCGTGGTGGCCGCCGCATCGGGATGGTGGCTGATGCGGATGGCCATTGCAGAAGAAGAACCGAACCCGGAGACGACATATGCGCCCAGTTGGCGCATTCTAGGATCGTTGATGGTCCTGGTCGCCGTAACCGGCGCACTCCACCTCCTTTCCTTCTCTCCCGACCCGGAAGCCCTGGCTCAGAAGGGGGAAGGGGGAGGGAGCATTGGCTGGATTTTCAGTGATTTGCTTGTTCGCAATCTCGGATTCTGGCTTTCTATTCCCGTCATAGGTCTGACAGGGTTCGTCGGCCTCGTCCTGGCGCTCGATATCACCCCAGCGGAGGTCGTACGCGCTCTGGACCGCCTGCGCCGTTTTTTGACACACCGACCCGTCACGCCATCTCCGGCAGAGGAGGCCATTTGGGAACCGATCCCCACCGTGGAACCTGCCGAGGCCTACCTGCCCTGGTGGAGGCAACTTTGGGGGAAGCTTCGGGGGCGGTCCAGAGCGGCGGAGCAGCCCCCCTTACCGACGCGCGTGGTGGGAACAGAACCCGGAGACGCCGGTCCTGTCATTAGCACCTATACGCCAGTCGAACCCCCCGAACCCGCGCCTCTGCCCTTGCGAACAGCCACAACCACACCGGGCTCCCCGGTCACCGCAGCCACGGCCAGCACGAGCTCCCCGGCAGCCCCCCGTCCTGCCCAGCCTTTGGGAGCCGGATCCTCTGACCAAATCTGGCAATTGCCCAATATCCGCGAAATTTTTGAGGACCCGGAAGAGGGGGAAATCGGGGCGGAGGAAATCCGTCAACGAAGTCGCATCATTGAAGAAACTCTGGCCGCGTTCGGTGTGCCCGTGCGCGTCGTCGAAGTCAACCAGGGACCGGCGGTCACTCAGTTTGGCATCCAGCCGGGCTACATCGAGAAAGTCGACCGCAAGAGCGGCACGGTGCGGCGGGAGAAGGTCAAAGTCGCTCGCATCCTGGCCTTACAAAACGATCTAGCCCTGGCCCTGGCCGCAGCGCCGATCCGCATCGAAGCCCCTGTACCGGGGAAACCCATCGTGGGAATCGAGGTCCCCAATAAGCGGACAGCCCTGGTCACGTTGCGCAGCGTGCTGGAATCAGATGCCTGGCGGACTTTCAAGGGCCGGCTAAAGATCGCTCTGGGACGCGACGTGGCCGGTCGGCCCGTCGTGGCCGATCTCACACGCATGCCCCACTTGTTGATCGCCGGGGCCACCGGGTCGGGGAAATCCGTCTGTATTAACGCTATCATCACCTGCCTGGCCGCGACCCATGTGCCGGACGAAGTTCGTTTCATCCTGGTTGATCCCAAACGGGTCGAGCTGACCATTTATGAGGGCGTCCCCCACTTGATCGGCAATGTCATTACCGATGTGGACATGGTTGTCAATGTGCTTCATTGGGCCGTACGGGAGATGGAGCGACGCTACGAGCTGTTCGCCCAACACCACGTGCGGGATATTACTCGCTACAATAAACAAGCCACCCCCGAAAATTGGGAACATCTGCCTTATATCGTCATCATTGTCGACGAGCTGGCCGACTTGATGCTCTCGGCCCCGGACGAGGTCGAACACGCGGTCGTGCGCCTGGCACAGATGGCTCGGGCCACCGGCATTCACCTGGTGCTGGCCACTCAACGCCCGAGCGTGGACGTGGTGACGGGTCTGATCAAGGCCAATTTCCCGGCCCGGATTTCCTTCGCGGTCACATCTCAGGTGGATTCGCGCGTGATTCTGGATAGCCCCGGAGCGGAGCAACTCCTGGGTCAGGGGGATATGCTCTTTCTGCCTCCCGATTCCAGCAAACTGGCCCGTCTCCAAGGGGTGTATGTCTCCGACCGGGAAATCCAGCGGCTGGTGGAATTTTGGCGGCGCCAACGACCTGCTCCGGAGCCGCCCCTGGATGGCGGAGAAGAAGAGGCGCCCTCTCGCGACACAGGGGCCCGCCCGGCCTCTCGCTCTGAAGAAGAGGACAGATGGAAACAGGCCCCTCTGTGGGACGAATTGCTGGGCGATGTCCAGGCACAGAAAGCACAGGCCAATCGCGATCCTCTTTTCGATGAAGCTGTCCGGGTGGTACGAGAAGCACGACGAGCCTCTATCTCTCTGTTGCAACGCCGACTGCGCATCGGCTATGCTCGTGCAGGGCGGCTGATCGACGAGCTGGAGGAGGCAGGCATTATCGGTCCCGATCCCGGTGGAGGACGCTCTCGGGCAGTGTACCCTGGAACCCAAGAGAGGTCCGGAACTGCGGAAGAAAAAGCCCCGCCCAGAGAGGGAAGCAGGGAGTTTCCATCGGAGACGCCCGGCGCCTCGACTTCAGGCAAGACGTGAGTTGACCATCCTCGACGAAGAGTCTCCCTAGGGGACGACGCGCGCTTTCGCCCCCCAAAATCTGCCGAAGAAATTGAAGGAGAAGAGAAATGAGGAACCAGGAACCGCCCGCGCAAGGCGTGTACGAGCCCACGCCGTTGGCTCAATCCATGAGCATTGACGAACAGGTGCGTTACTTGATGCAAGGGTGCCAGTACGGCCCAGAGGGAGATCCGGACGCGGAACTTCTCAAGGAGCGTATGGAGGCGGAACTGCGCCAACGCCTAGAAGATTCCCTGCGTACACGCGTCCCCTTGCGGGTCTACCTGGGCGTAGACCCGCGCACATCGGACCTGCACCTGGGGCATACCGTGCCCATGCGCAAACTGCGCCAGTTCCAGGAGCTAGGGCACACCGCCATCTTCCTTATCGGCTCCTTCACCAGCCTGGTAGGAGATCCTAGCGACAAGGAGAAGGCGCGCCAGATCATGGACCTGAACACCATCCTGGAAAACGCGCGCACGTACACAGAGCAAGCATTCAAGATCTTGGACCCGGAAAGGACGCTTATTCGCTACAATCACGAATGGCTGGCCGGGCTGACTTTCGAGGATCTCGTCCACATCGCCTCCCACTTCACCGTGCAACAGTTCCTCGCGCGCGAAAACTTTCGCAAGCGCTACAACAAGGGAGACGCCATTTTCCTGCACGAATTCTTCTACCCCCTTATGCAGGGATACGACGCGGTCGCTTTGCACACGGACGCCCAAATAGGGGGCACCGACCAGATCTTCAACATCGTCGTTGCCGGGCGCAAGCTGCAGGAAGCCTTTGGACAGCGTCCCCAGGTTGCGATCATCGTCCCCATCCTCCCGGGCACAGACGGGGTGGTGAAGATGAGCAAGAGTCTGGGCAATCACATTCCGATTCTGGCAGCACCGGAGGACATGTACGGCAAGGTGATGAGTCTGCCGGACCACGTGATGCTGACCTATTTCAAGCTCGTCAGCCGTTACAAGCCCGACCAGATCGAACAGATCGAGCGAGCTTTGAGAGAAAATCAGCGTCACCCACGCGATGTCAAGATGGAGTTGGCCCGGGAAATTGTCAGCATCTTCCACGGGGAAAACGCCGCGCGGCAGGCAGAAGCGCACTTTATCCGCGTTTTCCAGCAGCGCGATCTGCCGGAGGAGATGCCAGAATGGGACGTCCATGAGCCCATGCGCCTGGTCGACATCATTGTAGCGGCCGCTTTGACCAGGAGCAAAGGAGAGGCGCGTCGTCTTATCCGGCAAGGGGGCGTCCAACTGGACGGGAAAAAGGTTTCCGACATCAGCGCCGTTTTCACGCCCGATGGGAATCCTCACGTACTTCGTGTGGGGCGACGAAAATTCCTGCGCCTACGGGGGTAAACCGTCGGGGCCGGGAGCGAACAAGAGTGCCGGCCCCGACGTGCCTTTTATGCCTTTGGTCGCCGTTGCTTGCGACGTTTGGCCAGAGCATCCAGATCGCCACTGCTGACCATCAAGGGCTTCACTCGCGGCCAGGCATGAACAACAAAAGCTACAACGGCCAACACCTCCAGCGTCCGGCCTATCAACAGTATCGCGGGTTCTGCCGGGAGCCAGGGCGCCACGATGACCAGGAAAAGGCCTGCGTTCATCGAGTATAAGGCCGTCCGTGCCCACCCCTCGCGTCCTCGCCGCACACCAAACCGGGGCAAAATCCAATAAGCAATGCCCATGGCCAGAAAAGTCACCCAACCGAAAAGAGCCACATCGATGTGAGAGACCAGGAGCGTCCACGCCCAGGGAGCCCAAGGAATGCCCTTGTGTGAGAGCATCACAGCCCCAAAGGTGGCCCCGAGCCCCAGGTAGACCAGCGAAGCACGCACATACCACACGCTCAGCTTAGGCATGACGTCTCACTCCTTCCTAGCGGCGTGGCCGCACACGGGGCCAGGTGTTGACAATGAAGCACATGATGCCAATCCACTGGAGCAATGCCGAGAGGACCAGAGCTTCCCCCCAGAGCCCTCCACGCCCCGCCATGGGCTCCGCCAATGCTCTCAACACCAGGCCCACATTGAGTGTGACCAGAGTTGTCCACACAAGTCCCTCGTGGCCACGCGGTGATTCCTGAGAATAGTTGGGAAACATCCAGTGGGCGACGCCGAAGATGAGCTGAGTAACCCACCCAACCATGAAAAAGTGAAAGTACACCGGGGAAAAGAGGACGATCATGGACAGTCCCCAGCCTACCCGTTTGAGGACAAGGCCCAAGCCGATAAGCAACGCGATAAGCAGGTAGATAAAAGCCAGTCTGACGAACCAACGTGTAACTCGTGGCATGCCTTGCGCTCCTTTCTCAGCGTTCTCGCCGGCCAGCCCGTCGCCGCGCCTGCATGACGGCCGCCGCCGTCGATCCCAGGAAGAGGAGAAGGGCGACCGCGTTCAGGAGCCCTCCCCAGCGACGCCAGGCCGCATTGGCCAGGAGGTCGGCCCCTACACGAATGAGCAACGATCCGTGTAGGAGAACGAGATGGACGTAAAAGCGGCGCCGATATTCGATGGGAAGGCCCAGCACCGTGGGGAAAATAATGGGAGCATGACCGAAAATCATGGAAAAAACGAAGCCCAGGAAGAATGCATGGAGCCAGGCATCATAGTGAAATCCTGCCCCCACACCGCCCCACCACAATGCCATGATCCCCGCGATCCCCATCCACACATAGCCGGCCAGCAAACACACGGCCGCAAACGCGGGCAAGCCTCCCAGTTTGACCGTCCGTCGGGCAATGTCATAACGGAGTAACCAAAGGGCCATGGTGAGCAACCCCAATCCGGCCACCCGTACGCCCAAATCATAGGAAGCAAAAGCCAAAAGGGCGCCCAGCACGTAGAGGGCCAATGTTCCGTCCAACATCCGTGTGATGCTTTTCCCCAACGCGAGCACACGCGCCAGCTCGATGCGCTCCCCCACGATCGTCAAAGCGAGATATCCGACCCACCAGAGGACCACGTGGGGCACGGAGAAGCCGAACGTCCACAGTCCGTTGCCGACAAACCACATGAGTGTACCGGCTGCCATCACCCACACAGGAAGAATCGCCTGTCTGCGCAAGAGGTGAATGAAGAGAACCACGATAAGACCGCTGCCGATCCACAATCCGACTTGGCCCACCAGGAGCGGAAGCCCCAAAATCAGCCCAAAAGCGCTCAGGGCCGTAAGAACGGGGCCGGAGTAGCCCCACAACCGGTCAATAGCAACCGCCCGTTCCAGGCCGATCAGAGCCCCCAAGAAACCGGAAACCATTAAAGCGCCGTGGACAGCAGCCCAATTGGGCCCTGTCGGCCAATTCCATCCCATGCGGACCAGACCGGCCCACATAGCCACCAGAAGAACGAAAATGACACCCACCAGAAGTGGAACACGCTCTCGTCTGAGTCCAGCCACGGTTCCTCCTCGAATGTTGAACAGGAATGCCCGGACTATAGCGATTTTGTCCGGCGAACGCCCTCAATACTATCATGGGCAGCCGCCGGACGGCAACCTTCCAATGCCCAACGAGATCACATCACTGCTATGGTGTAGGAGAAGCCCGGCAGAGTGATCCTTTTGCTCTGCCTTGTCGTATTACTCAGTACCAACACCCGAGGCCACCGCTCACAGCGGACAAAGCACATGCCACAGGAAGGGAGCACCATGGAGAAAATCAAATCTTCAGAAATCACTCCGGAGCACCTGTACCATTCCCGACGGCGTTTTTTGAAAGGGGTTGGAGTGCTGGCAAGCTCCTGGCTTCTGGCCGCGTGCGGCTTTGGCCCCCAGCAGGCCCCCGCGGCCTCCGGGGACGGATCAACACCCACCCCACTCCCGATTCCGTCCACATTTCCCACCCTCTCCGCCCACAGTGACGAACTGGGAAATCCATTGACCCCCTATAAGGCCATTACGCATTACAATAACTTCTACGAATTCAGCACCCGCAAGGAAGATGTGTACCGGCTGGTAGAACACTTCCGTACCTCCCCCTGGGAAGTAGAAGTCGGAGGGCTGGTTCACAAGCCGAGGACATTCGGCCTGGAAGATCTGCTCAAGTTTGAACAAGAAGAACGCATCTACCGCTTGCGTTGTGTGGAAGCGTGGTCCATGGTCATCCCCTGGATCGGCTTCCCTCTCTCACGATTGCTGAAAGAAGTCGAGCCCCTTGCCAAAGCCCGATATGTCCGTTTCGAAACCTTGTACGACCCCCAACAGATGCCCGGGCAGAAGAACGGGTTCTACAAGTGGCCTTACGTGGAAGGATTGCGTATCGACGAGGCGATGCACCCTCTGACCATCCTCGCCACCGGATTGTACGGGAAGCGGTTACCGGCTCAGGATGGCGCGCCCATACGCCTGGTCGTCCCCTGGAAGTATGGTTTCAAGAGTATCAAGTCCATTGTCAAAATCGAATTGGTAGAGAAGATGCCTACATCTTTGTGGATGGCTGCCGCGCCAAGTGAGTACGGTTTCTACGCCAATGTGAACCCGAAAGTACCCCACCCGCGCTGGTCCCAAGCCACGGAACGGCGTATCGGGGAGAGCGGTCGCCGTCGCACGTTGCTTTTCAATGGGTATGCCGACGAAGTAACTTCTCTCTACCCGAATCTGGACGACCGCAAATGGTTCTACTGAGCAGAACCGGGTGGCGGCGACAAGGAGTAAAGTTGGCCGTACACGTGGGCGCTCTTATTCCCCTGGCCCTCCTGATACGGGACGCCGCCATGGGGAACTTCCTTGTCGACCCGGTACGGGAGATTACCACGCGCACCGGCCGCACGAGCCTGATCCTGTTGATGCTCACCCTATCCTGCACGCCTCTCACCCTCTTGACCGGATGGCGATATGCCACTCAGATCCGCCGTCCTTTGGGCCTCTACACGGCTCTGTACGTCGGTCTGCACCTCTTCACCTTCATCGGCCTCGACTACCGCTTTGACTGGGGATTGATGTTCGATGACATCGGCGACCAACGTTACGTGCTTGTGGGGGCGGCTGCGGCAGGCATCCTTGCCCTGCTGACCCTGACATCCACGCGAAGTTGGCAGCGCCGCCTGGGACGCAACTGGAAACGTCTGCATCGACTGGTCTACCTGGCCGGAGTGTTGGCCGTGGTGCACTTTCTCTGGCTTTCCAAGGATCCGCGAGAGCCGCTCCGATTCGCCCTTCTCCTCGCCATCCTTTTGGCCTTTCGCCTCTCCCCAGTCCGCCGGGGACTCATTGACCTCAGGACGCGCTTCCGCGTCCCTCGTCGTCAGCCGTGGGGGATTTAGCCGAATACTCGTGCTCCTTACGCATCCGGGCCAATGGCGGCTCTTGTAGATCCTCAAGAGTATCTACATCCCAGGCCACGCCGGTGTCCGACCAGGCAAGCCAATGCACGTTGTCGGTATGCCGCCGGATGAGGACCCGTCCTCCCGTGTCCCCTTGCAAGGTCAGCAGCTCGGGAAAGAGGTGGACATCGAACAGCACCGGCGCGCCCGGAGCTTCCCCGTACCGGGGAGCGACAATGGACGCCAGCGTGCGTCGGTGCTCCTGAATAAGAGCGTCGAGCAAGTCTGACGTCAGGCGCGGCTGGTCGGCCAGGGGGAAAAGGGCGCCATGAACGGTGCCCAACGCACGGACGCCGGCTTTTACACTGCTGCTCTGCCCCGAAGCCCAATCGGGATTGACGACCACACGCATGGGAACCGAGATTCCCCTCTTCCTCGTCCACCCCCTTATCGCCCCCGTCACTTGCTCCCGATAGGCCCCCAGGACAACGACCACCTCATCGACCTCAGCTCCGACCACGGCGTCGAGCACATGGTGGATCAATGGTTTGCCTCGCCATAGGGCCACTTGCTTGGCCCCACCAAAGCGGGTCGCTGCGCCTGCGGCCAGCACGACAGCACCCACGCGGCCGTGAACCTCGTATACAGGCCGAGAGCGGTGAAGGGAGCCCAGAAGGACTTCGTCCACCTTCCCCATGGCCGCGGTGATGACCTGGCGTGCTAAATCACGAGCCCGTACGAGATCGATCTCCTTGTCGAGCTGATTGACGAACAACACTGCACGCGCTGTAGCCGGTCGCCCTTTGAGCCCGCCTTCGGGATGGGTTACCAAACGGACCAGCGCTTCCACGGTAATGGGGGCACCCGGAGACAGAGACGTCAGGCGAGCAAATCGCCGGAACCGGTGTACCGTGTGTTCGTCCAGAGGGCGTCCCACCCCCTGCCAGCCGATGAGCAGTACGACGTGTGTGGTGCTTTGGGGAATCACCGGCTCATACGGTCCGGGGGCCTTGAGTGGCCGTTCCCGGCTGCCGTCCGCCTCCACAACGACCAGGTCGGGTCGCGCCTTCGCCACGAGGGCATCAATCCACTCGGGGGGGAGGCCCGAAACCTTAGAGAGGGAGTCCGTACCGGCTGACTCGCGGCCCCCGGTCAACGCCAGGGGAAAGGGCCCAACCCGGGCCTTAGTCAATGCCTCTTCCAGGCTGGCTACCCGGACCCAGTGGGGAAACGACCTCGCCTGGTAGGTCCACATGTGAGTCGTCGTGGTCACAAGAACACGCGCGCCCCGTTGCGTGCCTTCTGCGGCCAGGCGCTGCATGAGCGTGCTCTTCCCACCTGCGCCAACCAGCGCCAACACACAAGGGGGAGCACAGGTCTCCAGGCGCAAGGTCCTCCACAAATCCATCATGTCGAGGCCTCCCAACCGGCCGTCACGCCGGCTAGCAAGGCTTCATCCTCTTCCGGCAACACTGTCCGTGGGTCTAGCCAGAGGGCATCGTTCTCCACGCGAGCGACGATGGGGGGATCCCCGCCACGCAGGACACTGGCCAGACGGGCGGCATGCCGGGGACGCAGGACGACCGCCCAGGTAGGCAGCACGTCTCCGGGCAAAGCCCCGCCCCCCACCGTGGACGCGCTCTTCTCCCCTGTTGCCGGGATTCCTTGCCCTTGTAGCCACTCAACCCAGCGCTCGGCCCGCCGGCGCAGCGTTTCGAGGGGAGCAGCTATCATGCGCCAAACCGGAATCTCTACCGTAGCCGTGCCGCGACGATACGCGCTGAGAGTAGCTTCCAGGGCCGCCAGGGTCATCTTGCCCACGCGCAGAGCACGAGCCACGGGGTGATGGCGTAAGGCTTCGATATACTCGGACCGTCCGACAATAATACCTGCCTGTGGTCCACCCAGGAGTTTGTCTCCGCTGAAAGTGACCAGATCTGCGCCTGCCGCCAGACTGTCTTGCACACGCGGCTCATAGGCCAAACCAAAAGAGCGGGTATCTAGAAGGGTACCGCTGCCCAGGTCATCCACCAAAGGCAAGCCCCGCGCGTGGGCGAACGTGGCCAGGGCTTCCAGTTCCGGTTGGGCAACGAAGCCCGTCTGGCGAAAGTTGGAGGGGTGGACGCGCAAGATCAGCCCTGTGTTCTCATTTAGGCCGTGCTCGTAATCATACAGGTGAGTGCGATTGGTCGTACCTACCTCTCGTAGAGTAGCTCCGCTCTCGGCCATGACGTCGGGGATGCGGAAGCCTCCCCCGATCTCGACCAACTGACCTCGAGAGATGAGCACCTCCCGTCCCGCGGCCAGACAACGCAAGATCAGGAACACCGCTCCCGCGTTGTTGTTCACTATCAGTGCGTCTTCTGCCCCGGTGAGATCCTGCAGCAAAGGGATGGCGTGTCCATAGCGGGAACCGCGGTGTCCCGCGTCCAGATCGTATTCGAGATTACTGTATCCTCGGCTTACGGTTTCCACGGCAGCACGGGCCGCATCACTGAGGGGAGCACGTCCCAAATTCGTGTGCACAATGACCCCTGTAGCGTTGATGAGGGGCCGCAGGCCAGGCCTGGCAGCCGCGCGCAGGCGTTGGGCCAGAAGACGGGCCAAATCCTCGAAGTCAGGGGATTCGATCCCGCGACGAATGGCCGCTCGCGCCTCATCCAGCAACGCTCGCGCCAGAGTCACAGTCTTCTCATGTCCCACCTGGGAAACGAGAGGGGCGACCTGGGGGTGGTCAAGCAACCGGCTCACAGCGGGCAGTCGGCGGTAGGGAGATGTCACGGCCACCTCGCTGAAGGAGAGACAAAAGCCAGAGATGGGAATATAGCGTCAAGGTTTCTCCTCATGCTCCTCATGGTACTTTCCCTCCAAGACACGCGCACCTCCTCCCGTCCGGCAAAGCATCACATCCTTCACCTGGGACAACGACCGCAGCCGACGTTGCACTTCGCCGGCGTATTCCGGCAATGTGATGACATGGACATTGGGCCCGGCATCGATGGTGAAATAGGCTGGGATTCCACGGCGGCGCCAGGCGCGCACCGCGTGCATGACGGCCAACGTGCCGGGGTCCCAATAGAGCAGGCTGGGTTGTGACGTCATCATCACCGCATGCATGGTCAAAGCGTCCAACTCCATGACGCGACCCAGGGTCTCGATATCTCGGGCAAGAATGGCCGAACGGGCCTGGGCCAGTGCGGCATGTACGTGGGCCAACCGGCCCGAGTTGAGAGGACTGGTAGAGGCACGCGCGTGCCCTTCCGTGGATCCAACTGCTTTGTGTTCTGCCGAGATAATGGCGATCGCGTCTACAAGGGACCAGTGGGTTTCCGAAGCGACCTGATAGGCGTAGGAATCCTCGTGTCGTCCCGCGGCCACCCACTCCACGAAGCCGCCGAATATGGAGCGTGTGGCCGAACCGGAACCCAGACGGGCATAAATGCTGAGTTGCCGCGGGTTGAGGTCCAGATTCAGCGCTGTGGCCGCGGCTACGGTAAGGGCCGCAAACGCGGAGGCCGAAGAGGCGATGCCTACTCCCGCGGGGAAGGTATTGTGGGAAACGACTCGTGCGTGCCAGAAAACGCCTTTCAAGGTCCGCAGGTGATCGAGGTGGTCGGAAACGCGTTTTAGCCTTGGACCGGCGACGTCTTCTCCGTTTAGGATGAGCCTATCCGCCTCCAGGGCAGGGTCGAATTCCACAGTGGTGATGGTCGTCGCGGCGTCCAGGGTCATGGAAAGACTGTTGGTCAGAGGCAGGCGCAAGGCGCTGTCCAAGTTGCCCCAGTACTTGATAAACGCGATGTTGGCTCCGGCTTGAGCCGTGGCTACCTTCATGACAAATCGCCCTTGTCTGTCACTGCAAGTTCCCCGTGGACAATTCCGCACGGCGTCGGAAATCAGCCATGTCCACAACCGTTCCGTCGAGACGGGCCTCCTCCGCGGCGAAGGCCATGAGGTGGCTTTCCAGGGCTTCGCGAGCGGTGGTCAGAGGCTGAGCTTCACCACGAACCGCGCGCAGGAACGCCCGCACAACGCCGAAGTCCCCGCCGCCATGACCACTTTCCGCCACCGGAATATCCACGTCGATGCGGCGGTTGGTGACATGATCCCAGATCTCTATCCAGCCAGCCCGGTAATCGAACTTGCCTCGCAACGTTGCTCGCGTGCCGTCATAGCGCATGGTCCGGGCTTCCTCATGCGAATGTCCGTGCATCACCAACGCTACCGAGGTGCCACTGGGGAATTCCATGTTGACAATCTGATGGTCGACGACGTTGTTGTCGGAATGGTAGACACAACGCCCATAGGGCCCCTCTTGCAGAGCCTTGAGACGGCCTTCATAGCTCAGGTCATTGGTGATAGCAGTGACCGGCCAACCGGTATTGTTCATGTTCAGGTAGATGCGGCGAGCATCAAAAGGACACTGCTCTGCCGCAGGACAGCCATCTGTGCAGCGCTCGGTCGCTCCCGCCGGGGCATTCTGCGGACGGAAGTGGATAAGAGATCCGAAGGAGGCCAAGCGCGTGACCCGCTCGTGCAGGTTCCAGTAAAGGATGTCAAAATCATGGCAGCATTTGGCCAGGATCATGGGCGCAGACGTTTCCACGTTGCGCCAATTGCCGCGCACGAAGCTGTGCGCCATGTGCCAGTAAACCACATTCTCTCGGTGTTCGACGGTCACGATATCTCCCAGCCGCCCTGATTCCAAAATCTCGTGCAGGGTGGAAAAGAAGGGGGTATAGCGAAGAACGTGGCAGACTTGCAGCAAGTGGCCGGTGCGTTCTGCCGTCTGCACGAGGGCAACATTGTATTCCAAACGATGGGCCATCGGCTTCTCCAGGAGTACATCGTACCCCGCTTCCAAGGCCGCAATGGTAGAAGGATAATGCACCTGGTCCATGGTCATGTTGAAAAGGACGTCTGCTATCTGGCCCTGGGCGATAAGGTCTTCCCAGGAGGCAAATCGGCGCTCCGGAGGGATGTGGTGGGCCCGGGCAAAACGTTCGCGGCGGGCCGGGTCGGGTTCGGCGACGGCGACGAAGGTTAGTTCATCGGGATGTTCCAGGGCGTAAGGACCGTACGCGTAATAACCGCGCTGTCCAGCGCCCACCATAACAGCACTAATCGCTGGTGGCATGAGCAAACTCCTTTATCTTGCATTCCCCGCCTGCTGCTACCGATCGGCAGACAAAGACGTCCGGTTCGCGGCCGAACTCCGCACGATAGCGTTGGCGCAAATGAGTCTCCAGGGACGAAACAGCGTCTTCATGAGCCAGAGCAACGATACAGCCGCCCCAACCGGCCCCCGTAAGCCGAGCCCCCACAACACCTTCAACCTCCAGCGCGGCCGCAACGAGCGTTTCCAGCTCCGGACAACTGATCTCGTAATCGTCCCGCGCGCTGACGTGTGCCTGGACCATCAACTGTCCCAAACGAACCATATCTCGGTTGCGCATGGCATCCAGAGCCTCTTCTACACGCCGATTCTCTGTGTGCACGTGACGAGCTCGGGCCCGTACTTTTAACGGATCCGCTCGTCCTACGCCCGGCAAGGGGCCATCAACCTGGATGCCTTGATCGGCCAACGCGCCCAGGGTCGTGACCTCAGGCAATAATGGCTGAAGGCGACGCCAGGGAATGGGCTGAACATCCCGGAGATGTGTGATACCCGGGTAGTATTGCCGCAAGATGGCCACGGCCGCCCGACATTCCGCCACTCGCCGGTTATAGCCTCCGTGGACGTTGCTGTGGCGCACACCGCTATCCGCGATGACCAGCTCATATTCCTGGGACAACGGGGCATAGTCGAAATAAAAGGTCCCGTCCGGTTGGGGTCGCGTGTCCAGGAAAAGAGCATATCCTCGCCGAGCCATGAGAGCACAAAATTGATCCATAATGCCTCCTTGAGTGCCCGTGTACCATTCCGCCTCCTGGCACAAGCGAGCCAGGTAAGGGCGACTCAGGTCTAAGGCATTCAGCCCGGCTATTGCGAGCGCCACCGCGACAGTCAAGGCGGAGGAAGAACTCAGTCCGGCCCCCCGGGGTACCCCAAAGGGCGGCGCACCGTCCACCAGCACATCCATGCCCTGTAGGGGATATGTTACCTCTTGGGCCAGACGTTGGGCCGCACCGCGTGCGTAATTGCTCCAATGTCCTTTGGGCGCCGGAGGAATATCCGCGCCGATCAGGAACTCGACGGGAGCAAACTGGGGCTCCACGTTTGCCAGGCGCACGAGAGCATCCTCCCGAGGGCGGGCGGCCAAGAGCGTATCCCGGTCCAGGGCCACAGGCATGACATAGCCGTGGTTATAATCGGTGTGCTCACCGATAAGATTCACACGACCGGGAGCTCGAAAGAGACGCACCGGACCGGGACCGTACACACGATTGAACTCTGCCACCAAATGGCGGTAGCGTTTCACCTGACGGGTCGCGTCAGGACCATAAATGGCGCTCAGAGTGGCGGCCCCATCCTGTTCGGTCATTCATCTCTCTTCCGTGGCTGAAGCATTGGGTCCACTGAAAAAATCTTTCCGGAGTGGGTAAGCGAGGGCCTACCCAGAGCTTGCTATTGACGGCAGAACTCGCATTGGACTCCAATAAGCATGGACAATATACTCGCACCCCTGACAACCGACAAACCTTCACCTCATATGCCCGCTCGAGGGATGGTCCGGAGCAAGCGGTTCCTCATCCTCCGTATGACCATCCCGTATCTTGCAGAAGCAGGGGACGGGCTTCCGCATCTCGCACACCGGCACTGATGACTTGGGCAACAAATACTGTATGATCTCCCCGTTTCACGGCATCGGTAACCCGGGCTTCGAACCAGTCTGGGGTATCCAGCAACAATGGAGCCCCTGTCTCAGGACCCCTTTCATAAGGGTACCCGTTGATGGTGGTTGCCGTGACTTCGCTGGTACGGAAAAAGGCGGCGGCCAGCTCTTTCTGGCCTTCCGCCACAATGTTAACAGCAAATTGTCCGCCTCGTTCGATCAGACGATGGAGATTGCTATCAGCCCGTACAGCAACCATGACCAGCGGAGGCTCGAAAGAAGCCTGGGACAACCAGGTCGCTGTTCCGGCTGCAACATCACCTTCATCTGCCGCCGTCAAAACGTACAGGCCGTATGTCAGCATTCGCAAGACGTGCTTCTTGGCTTGTGGGTCCATCATCTCTCCCCCTGGGTTTGAATTATGGTTGCGGGAAATAGAGGGCTTCTTTCATTGCTGCTCTCCCTTCCCGTCGATATTCGATCCTACCAAAAGAGGCGGCAAACGCGCAAAGAGACTCCAATGAGGATGGGCTTCGTGCCCTCCAGGCCACAGCTCGAGTGGGCTCTCATACGTCGGGGGCGACTGATCCGACGATCTCACGGGCGACTCGCTCCCCGGTTGCTATGCAGTCAGGGATGCCCACACCCCGGTAAGCATTCCCGGCCAGGTACAAACCGGGCAACCTTGTCAGCCGTTCATCAATCCGAGCCAAACGCCGATTGTGCCCCACCGTGTATTGAGGTAATCCCGGGCGCCAACGGAACACCCAGGCATGTGTCGGACGGGCGTTCACGCCCATGGTTGTCCTCAGCTCGGAAAGTGTCAGGGCCACTAAGGCATCCTCAGAGCGATGCACCACCTCTTCTTGTCCGGATCGCCCAAGAAACGCGCGAAAGAGTACATATCCTGGAGGCGCGCGATGTGGAAATTTACTCGAAGTCCATGTGCAGGCCAGTAAGGGCCGTCGCTCCACGCGAGGCACGACAAAGCCGTAACCCTTCAAGGGATGGGAGATATCGTCCCGACGAAAAGCGAGAGAAACAGTCGCGCTCGAGACATAAGGGATATCCGAGAGGGCGTCGGCCAAATTTTTGTCCAGCGGCACCAAAAGTTCGGCGGCCGCGTACGCGGGCACCGCCATGACAACCGCGTCAGCGGCGAGCGATGGGCCTCCTTCAAGCCCAATCCGCCATCGGGCTAACCCGCTCCCATTCTTCTCTTGCTGACGAGCCAGCCACGTTACGTTTACCCCTCGATGAACACGGACATTTTCCAAGTGAGATTCCAGGACTTCAACCAGGCGTAGCAACCCGGCGCGCAGCGTAATAAAGGCGGTCCAACGGGAAGAGTGAGCACGATGGTGACCGTTTCCCGATCGTCCGCGATGCCGCATGAGCAGCAGTCCTCGTAGCAAACTTCCATAGTCGTGTTCCAGAGCGAGAAGCTGTGGATAGGTAGCCGGCAAGCTCAACACCCGTGCATCGCCAGCGTAGATGCCAGCAAACAAGGGTTCGACGATGCGCTCAAACACCTCGCGACCCAGATGATGTTCCACAAACTCGGCGACGGAAAGATCACCGTCACCATGCCGCTGCGTCCTGAAGAGATCCAGACCGGCACGCAGCTTGCCCGGCCAGGAAATCAGGCGCGTGCGGAAGAGAGGGCCCAACCGGCCGGGAATCATCAAGGTTAGGCCTTCGGGGAGGGGATGGAGGGCTCCACGAGAATAAACGAATGAGCCTCGGTTTTCCGGAGAGGTGCCGACGACTTCTGCCGTCAGTCCTAGCTCCTGCAGGAGATGAATGCCCGCGGGTTTGTAGGAGAGCATGGAGTCCGGCCCTCCTTCGACGATAAAGCCGTCTTGCCGTACGGTGCTAATAACCCCACCCAGCCGCCTCGCTCGCTCCACTAGATGTAAGGAGAGTGGGAGGGCACGGTCGCGAGCATACTTCTGGAGGTAGTACGCGGTTGCCAGGCCGGATATGCCCCCACCGATAATGACAACAGAAAGCCCCTTATCCGAAACGGACACGATTTCTCTCCTTCTCACCCGACGCGCTCACCGCTCTCGTTACTAGAGAGGCCAGGGCGTCGATTAAGCCAGGATCATCGTTCAGAGATTCCGTCCGACTCAGGTGAACCCCAACCTGATCGGCCGTCCTCTTGAGTTCGATATCAATGTCATAGAGGACTTCCACATGGTCGCACACGAAGCCGATAGGCACTACCAGCACGTGGTGATGTCCCATTGCAGCCCACTCCCTTACCACATCCCCGACATCCGGCCCCAACCAGGGGCCGGATGATGCTCCTGCACTTTGGTAAGTCAGACGCCAACGGGTAAGCCCTGCGGTTTGTGCGATCGCTCGAGCGCTCCTCTCCAACTCCTCCGGATAAGGGTCCCCCATGTCGACGACCCGTTGGGGCAAACTATGAGCCGTGAAAGCCACCATCACCTGATCGCGCACATCCTGAGGGAAAGCAATCAGCGCTTTGTGAACCTTTTGTGCCACGGCCCGTACGAACATCGGCTCGGTCCCCCAACGCTCGACATATACGACTCGGAGACGATGTCTATGGGCGGCCAGGGCGTCCTCCAACGTTTTACGGTAGGCCCCCACGCTTATCCGAGAATAATGAGGAGCCATGGGAATCGCAATAAGGTCGGTCGCCCCGGAGGCAACGATCTGGGGCAAAACGTCTCGGATGTACGGGTGCCAGTGACGCATGCCGACAAAAACTTGCATGCCTGGGTATGTCTCGTTCAGGGCATGTTCCAGCGCACCCGCTTGCGCCCTCGTCCAATCCAACAGGGGGGAACGCCCTCCGATGAGGGCATAACGCTCCCGCACTTTGTCAACCAGTGTCTTGGGAGTCGGCCGTCCCACACGCACATCGAGCAGATAGGGCTCTACATCATCCAACGAAAGAGGGCCACCATAAGCCATCAACAGCACGGCCACGTGTTCAAACACCATGCTTCGGTTCTCCTTCAACGGGATGTCTCGTCGTGAACGAGATCCACGACGAATTTCACATTATCTACAGGGGTTTGAGGTAAGACCCCATGCCCCAGGTTGAAAATATGTCCGGGGCGTCCCCCCGCTTGAGCGAGGATATGACGTACCCGTTTGGCAAGAACGTTGCTAGGGGCCATAAGGAGCACCGGATCCAGGTTGCCCTGAATAGCCAGGTCCAATCCCAGTTGTTCCCACGCGTGCCCCAGTTCAATCCGCCAATCCACGCCAACCACATCCGCACCGCTCCCGCGGAAGAGCGATAACATGCCGGCCGTGCCCGTTCCAAAGTAAATGCGAGGTATGCCCAGGTCGGCCAGTCCGTCAAAAATGTAGCGGACATAAGGGAGTACATAAGCACGATAGTCCTCCGGACTCAGGGCGCCAACCCAACTGTCAAAGAGTTGGATGGCCTGGGCACCGGCATGGACTTGAGCCCGCAGGTAATCCAGAGTGACGGCGGTGAACGTTTCCATCAGGCTCTGCCACAGGTCCGGCGCAGCAGCCATGAGGCGCTTGGTGTTCAGATAATGCCGCGAGCCACCTCCTTCGATCGCATACGAAGCCAAAGTAAAGGGAGCCCCTGCAAAGCCAATAAGGGGAACGTCTTCCACGGCTTGCCGAACGAAGCGGACAGTCTGCAATACATAGGATAAGTCTTCTTCCGGCTGAACTTTTCTGAGCGCGTCAATATCCGCTGCCGTGCGCACGGGATGATTTAGGACAGGGCCTTTATCCGGTACAAAATTCAATTCCAGGCCCATAGGTATCAGGGGCAACAGGATGTCGGCGAAGAGAATGAGTGCGTCCACCCCCAAACGCCGTGGCATCAAAGTCACCTGGGCAGCCAACTCTGGAGTCTGGATCATTTCCAAAAGCGTATACCGTTGCCGCAAAGCGCGATACTCGGGCAAGAAACGGCCAGCCTGACGCATGAACCAGACCGGCGTTACTGCCGTCGACCGACGACGACAAGCCGCCAGGAAGGGGAAAGTTCCTACGTTCTTCATCTCACTCTCCGGCCGGCATATCCAGGCGAGCAATGATCCTAAAGGCCTCATACGCCGCTTCGATGGTGTGTTCAATCACCTTGTCGTCATGTGCGAGGGACATGAACGCCGATTCAAATTGAGAAGGAGCAAAGTAAACTCCTAGCGCGGCCATCTCCCAAAACCATCGCGCATACCGTGTTGTGTTGGCCTTCTTTACATCGTCCCAATGACGAGGGGTGCCCCCTTCCATGAAAAACAGACTAAACATGGTGCCTATTTGCGTCTGCACAATGGGGACGCCAGCCTCTTGTGCCGCTTGGGCGATACCCGCGACAAGCCGTTGTGTGTGAGCGAGAAGCGTGGGCCAAACATGCGGCTCTCGCAGGACCTGCAACGTCGTCAGCCCCGCGGCCATGGCCAGTGGGTTACCCGATAACGTTCCCGCCTGATACATGGACCCCACAGGAGCAACGTGTTCCATAATGGATTTGGGGCCGGCATATGCACCCACCGGTAAGCCGCCACCGATTACTTTCCCCAGCGTGGTGATGTCGGGCTTGACGTTATACAATGCTTGCGCTCCACCTAACGCCACCCGGAACCCGGTCATCACTTCGTCGAAGATCAAGAGCGCATCATAGCGATCGCAGAGGGCTCGCAGCCCTTCCAGAAAGCCGGGCACTGGAGGAACCACGCCCATATTCCCTCCTACAGGTTCGACAATGACGCCAGCAATGTCTTGGGGATACGCCTCGAAAAGAGCCTCAACCGATTGCAAATCATTGAATTTGGTGACAAGCGTGTCCCGGCTTGTCCCTCGGGTCACGCCCGGAGAATCGGGAAGTCCCAACGTAGCCACACCAGAACCGGCGCGCACCAGTAAGGAATCCGCATGGCCGTGATAGCACCCTTCAAATTTGATGATTTTATCCCGGCCAGTGACCGCCCGCGCTAACCGCAGCGCGCTCATGGTGGCTTCTGTACCCGAATTGACAAAGCGAACCATCTCCACCGAAGGGACCGTGTCCACCACCAGTTCCGCTAATTCCACCTCAAGGCGCGTCGGTGCGCCAAACGATGTCCCTCTCTCCGCTATCCGTCGGATGGTATCCACAACCTGCGGGTGGGCGTGTCCCAAAATAAGTGGTCCCCAGGAAAGCACATAATCAATATAGCGATTGCCGTCTACATCCCACACGTAGGGCCCGGCCCCTCGTTCGATAAAAAGAGGGGTGCCGCCCACCCCCCGAAAGGCGCGTACAGGAGAATTCACGCCCCCGGGAATGACGTTCTGGGCCCGCGTGTAGAGTACCTCAGATACCTCTGTCTTCAACGTGGCTGACGTCCCTTTTCCTTCCATCGGTTGTCCTCCGGGGTAATGAACTCGGATGATTCATCGAATTTCGAACAGGCGCCGCAACGCGTCATCATAGCCATCCACTCGTCCTTCTCGGGCCAGCAGATGAAGATTGCGCGCAGGGATTTGCAGCAATTTGTCCACAAGAATACGTGTGACTTCCTCGACCACGTCTTCATCGACGGGCGTATCGTGATAACGTCGGAGAGTGCGTTCCAGAACTTGCCGACGTACCGCTTCGGCGTGCTCATATAAGGCGGATATGGTGGGTGCAACACTCCGGGCCTGCTGCCAACGTATGTATTCCACCACGACCCCATCCACCAGCTTTTCCACCATGGGAACAGCCTGCCGCCGAACGTTCATCCCTGCCGCCATAACATCTTTCAGATCATCGATGTCAAAGAGCTGTACTCCATCAATTTCCCTTACCGTGAGGTCTACATTTCGGGGCACACTGATATCCACTAATATCAAAGGTCGTTCGTTTCTAAACGGAACAGTCATCCCAACATGCTCTGCGGAGATAACAGGCAATACGGCTCCCGTAGTCACCACAACAATATCGGCCCACGTCAATAGAGGGAGTAACAGCCCCCACGGGTAGGCCCTTCCATCCACTTCACGAGCCACGTCCAGAGCGCGTTGAAATGTACGATTAATAACGGCCAGGGTGCGTACTCCCTGACTGTGAAAGTAACGGGCTACGAGACGCCCCATCTGCCCCGCCCCTACAACCAGAACCCGTCGTTGCGGCATGTGGGAAACGGTCTCGAGCAACAAATGCACGGCAGCAGACGCGACGGACACATGAGCCCGTCCTATCGGCGTCTCGGAGCGGGCGCGCTTTCCCACATGTACGGCCATCTGAAAAAGGCGAGAGAGGAAAGGACCGGTGGCCCCAACGCCCCGGGCCACATCATACGCCTCGCCGACCTGCCCAAGGATCTGGGATTCCCCTAATACCATGGAATCCAGGCCGGCAGCAACCCGAAATAGATGCCTGGCCGCGTGTTCATCTTGCCATCTAAACGCATGCTCACGGATGAGCGTCTCATCCTTTATCCCCTGAACACGTGCCACGGCAAGAAACGTAGGCCAGGCATCCTCCACGCGCTCGACCACCATGTAAAACTCAAAACGGTTGCACGTGGACAGGATGACGCGCTCTGTGGGTTGAACTTTGACATCTGGGACGGGAGCGCGCAACATATCTTCCACCCGAGCCCGTTCCATTGCCAGTTGTTCACGCACTTCCACCGGTGCTGTACGGTGGTTCATGCCAATCACGACCACATGCATCGTGTCCCTCCTTGCGATACCGGGCGGGAGAGACGCTCTACTCAGAGCGTCACAGTAACCTTCGTACTCTCCCGGACCTTCGCCGGCTGGTATACACACAACGGGTCCGACCCCAGAGGGTTACCGGTAACGGCGTATGCCCGCGCTCGCGACCCCCCACAAATGTGTCGAAACTCGCAAATTCCACATTTGCCCTTGTACTCATTCGCGTTGCGCAAAGAGCGGAAAAGAGGGTGATGACGATACACGGCCACAGGATCGTCCGTCCGCACGTTACCCACGGCAAAGGGCAGGAAGCCCGCCGGGTAAATCTCGCCGATGTGGGAAATGAACATCACCCCCGCCCCATCCCGCACGCCAAAGCCGCGATGCAGGCTGCGCAAGCGCCGACGGTCTCTTTCACTTCGGGACCGTTGTATCGCGATCCGGCGGTAATGGTGTGCCTCGGTTGTCTTAATGACGAAAGGGGCCTCTTTGCTGAAGTCATAAAGCCAATTGAGCAACGCCTCGCTCTGCTCCGGCGTGATGTTGCCCAACACGGCGCCTCGACCTGTCGGCACCAGGAAAAACACGCTCCATCGTTCCACGCCCAACTCGGCCAGCAGTCGCCCCACGTTGGGAATGTCGTCATAGGTCTCTGCACACACCAGAGTATTGATTTGCAGGGGCAGTCCTGCCTCTTTGGCCCAACGAATGGCTTGAATCGTCTTGTCGAACGTGCCGGGCACCTGGCGGATGGCGTCATGCCGTTCTGCCGTGGACCCGTCAAGACTGACGGACATCATCCACACCCCGATTTCCTTGAAACGACGCACAATGTCCTGGGTAAGGGCATACGTACCACTGGGTGTGATGGCCGTCAGAAATCCCAATTCCACAGAACGTTGAAGCCAGTCAAACAAATCAGGCCGTTTCAGTGGGTCCCCCCCGGTAAACACAATGTGGGGCGGCGGATCTCCAAACGCTCGTAAGCGTTCCAAAAGCTGAAAGCCTTCCTCGGTGCTCAGCTCCAGAGGATGCCGGTGCGGTTGAGCCTCTGCACGACAATGGCGGCACGCCAGATCGCAGGCCCGTGTGACTTCCCAATAGACCAACATCGGTGCCGACGCAAATTTGTGTTCCATGAATGAGCCTCCCCTACGAATATGCTGGTGATTGTGGATCCCCTGCCTGTCAGGCAAAAACGTCCTTCAATTCTGCCCGTGTACGGTACACCCCTGTCACAATCGGCGTATCCCGTTCCGTAAACCGTCGAGCGTCACTGGAACGCAGGTCTTGCACCAGGTCGGAGAACAAACTCACATCCTCCATCTCATACACCACAACAAATTCCTGATCATGCAGGCCAAAAGAGTAAAGGAGCAACTGGGTGATAGCCGGGTATTCCTTCCCCTTGCGAATGTGTTCGTTCATCATTCCCTGGCGGGCTTCCCGGCTCATCAGATACCAGTCCGCCGTCTTGACGAAGGGATACACAACGAGGTAACGTGATCTAGAAGTGCCGAAGGGGGTCGACTCCTGGAGGGAACGTCCACGTGCATACATGGAAGGTTTTGTCAACCCCCAGAGCGTCAGGTCTGTATCCACATAGGGACGCATCTCCCTCATCGCGCGGGCATAGTCGGCAAAGAAACGCGCCGGCGTTCCTGGGTCTTCCATTTCGACGGCCGTCCACAAGAGCACATCCACACCATCATGAGCAGGATAAACCTGATAAAAGTGGACGGCCGGGGCAATGCGGGCCATCTCGTTGCCCCACTTGTCCAGCCATCGAGCGCGCGCCGTCGAGTCGAGGTTCCAAAAGTCAGGCCGAAAGGTGAACAGGGCAAAATGGTTCAGCGTTCGTTCAGCCATCGCGCAGCCTCCTTGGCATGGTAAGTGAGAATCAAGTCGGCGCCGGCCCGTTTGATGCCTGTAAGGATCTCGAGAGTCACGGCTTGTTCGTCGATCCAGCCATTGCGAGCAGCCGCTTTGACCATTGCATATTCGCCACTCACGTTGTACGTAGCCAGGGGCAGGGGGAACGCTTCCCGTACTCGACGGATGACATCGAGGTAGGCCAGAGCCGGCTTAACCATGATAATATCCGCGCCTTCTTGCACGTCGAGTGCAACTTCTCGCAGAGCCTCACGTGCATTGGGTGGGTCCATTTGATAGCTACGACGGTCTCCAAATTGGGGTGGACTTTGCGCGGCATCGCGAAATGGGCCGTAAAAGTGACTGGCGTACTTAGCCGAATAGGCCATGATGGGGATGTGTGCGAACCCCGCTCTGTCCAACGCCTCGCGAATGGCCCCCACCTGACCGTCCATCATGCCGCTGGGTGCCACAATATCGGCCCCGGCTCGAACGTGGGAGACCGCTACACGGCCATACACTTCCAGGGTGTCGTCATTGACGACCTCATGATCGTGGACAATTCCGCAATGTCCGTGGTCTGTGTACTCGCACATGCACACATCCGTGATCACCGTCATCTCGGGATTCTCCCGCTTGATGGCGCGAACAGCCTGTTGTACGATTCCTTCGACGGCAAAGTTTTCCTCACCGACGGGGTCCTTTGTGGCCGGGATGCCGAAAAGAATGACCGCGAGGATACCCAGACGACTCAACTCTTCTACCTCTGCCGGCAAGCGATCGACCGAAAGATGGTACACACCGGGCATAGAGGGCACCTCACGATGGATCTCCCGGCCATGCACGACGAACAATGGGTAGACGAAATCATTGACCGATAGAACCGTCTCCTCGACCATGCGTCTTAGGGCAGGTGTGCGGCGCAGACGCCGTGGGCGGTTGATGGGAAATGAAGCCAGATTGTACATGCCAACCTCCAAATGAATTTGGGATTTACTCAGAGGATTGCAATGAACGGATGGCTGCGACGAGTCCGGGAATAGTGTAGGTGGTGGCCACGGCATGGACGGGAAAACCGGCCTCGCGCGCGGCTTGAGCCGTCACAGGGCCGATGCAAACAACCTTCACATTTGAGGGCAGAGGGGAGCCTTGCAGAGCCTCGGCAAACCCGCGAACTGTAGACGGGCTGGTAAAAGTCACCACATCTACTTCAGGAGGCGAGGTCTGCGGGGGAGCGACAAGGGTGCGGTAGGCGACCACTTCGTCTACATATGCCCCTCGTCGCCGGAGCATATCCCGTAACGTCGGTCGCGCCCGGTCGGCGCGCGCCAAAAGAATGTGGCGGCCGCGCACGACCCCCATGGCTTCGGCAAGTCCCTCGGCCACGTACGTCTCTGGAACCAAGTCCGGCTCTACGCCTTGTTTTCGCAAAGCCTCAGCCGTAGCTGGTCCAATAACGGCGACTTTCACCCCAGCCGGGAAGGGACCCAGTGCCAGAGCGTGCAGACGCTCCCAGACGAAACGAACGCCGTTGACCGAAGTCAGGACCAGCCAGTCATACCCTCTTGCGTACAACATGTCCAGAGCAGCGTCCAGCTCTCGCGGGTCCTCGGGCGGTGCGATTCGAATCGTCGGATACAGGACAGGCTCCATGCCCATCGCGCGCAGTCTGTCGCTCAATTCTGCCGCCTGATCGGGCGCCCGCGTGACCAGAACACGTGTCTGCTCTGGTGGGGGTGATCCTTTTCCTCCCTTCGACGTCTCCCCGAAAGGTAAGCCGGAGAATTGCTGCCGCTTCATTTCCTGGCTCTGCGCCAGAACCCGGGCGGCCAGGGTCAAGCCCAATTGTCGGGCGTCCGACATAGACCTCTTCCCCTCGACCCGGATGGGCATGCCTTCCTCGCCCACATAAAGGCCGCGCATGTACACGATTTCAGCCTCCACGGAGGCTAAGGCAGCCACCGGCAGGGCACATCCCCCTCCCAGCCCCTCCAGGAAAGCCCGCTCGGCCGTGACAGCAACTCGTGTGCTCTCGTCGTCCAAAGGGCGCAAATAGCTCATGACGCGCTCATCCTTGTCGCGACACTGGATGCCAAGGGCTCCCTGGCCCGGTGCGGGGAGCATGAGATCCAACGGAAGGATCTGAGTCGCATAGGCGTGCAATCCCAGCCGAATCAGGCCGGCCAAAGCCAACACAACGGCATCATAGGGTCCGTCCGGGTCTAAAGCCTTCCGCACCCGAGTGTCGACGTTCCCGCGCAAGGGCAGAATGCGGGCATCCGGCCGGAGGAGGCGCACCTGGGCGGCCCGACGATTGCTGCTGGTTCCGACGACCGGATGAGGAGGCAGGTGCTCCAGGGGAAGGCCATGGCGGGAAATCAGCACATCATGAGGATCCTCCCGTGAGGGAATGGCTGCCAGCGTCAGGTCCGGAGGGGATCCTGTCGGCAAATCCTTTAAGGAATGCACGGCTAAATCGATCTCGCCGCTCCGCAACGCTGCCTCCAGTTCCGCCGTGAAGAGACCTTTTCCGCCAAGGGCCGGAAGGGGTTTGTCCTGCTCCTTGTCGCCCCGGGTACTAAGAGGAACCAACTCTACCGTCAAATGAGGCCACCTGGACTCAAGAAGAGCACGAACGAGCTCGGCTTGCCCTATGGCCAACGCACTGCTTCTCGTTCCGATGCGTAGGGTGTCTCCCACAAGTGCCTCCAAAATCTGCGTAAATACTAGAAAAACTGAGTAAAATTATATCCGCATCAGGAGGACCACGCAAATGACATAAATCATATGGAGAGGCTAAAAGAGGCCCCCAGGAGGCGAAATATTGGCGAAACAGAAAAGGGGGAGGGTCGCGTAGGGGGGTCTAAACATCCTCTCCAACCGTTCACTCAGGTCGCGGGAGGTATGCGTCAGCCCGAAAGGGCTGCCAATGTCAGGAGCCCCAGGCAAACGCAAGAGGGGAATGAGGAGGACAATGCCTCCAATTCAGCCCTTATTCGAGTATGGGCCAAGGGCTCATCCGGCGGGGTTTGCCGACAAAGCGCACGTTTCCGCCTCTCATCGGCCAGAAGGGAGAATCTCAGGATGAGGGTTCCCCAGGATCGAAATAACTTCCCAGGACTTCGACCATTCGGGAGGTTGCGTGGCTGTTGTTCAAGGTGAAAATGTGAATGCCTGGCACGCCGTTTTCCAGCAACTCGCGGGCTTGCTCGATGGCGTACTCAATGCCGGCCTGATGTTGTTCCACAGACCCGTCGGGATAAACCACCAAGCGGTCGATGAGGGGTTGAGGCATTTTGGCCCCACACAATCGGGTGATGCGATCAATCTGGGAATACTTGATGATGGGCAGCAACCCTGGGATGATGGGGACGTTAATGCCGGCCTTGACCGCCAGGTCGCGAAAGCGGAAAAAGTCTGCATTGTCGTAGAAAAGTTGGGTGATGACGATACTGGCTCCCTGGTCCACTTTCAGCTTCAAATGCTGGACACTGGTCGCAAGATCGGGTGTCTCCACGTGGCCTTCTGGATACCCTGCCACGGCGATGTCCATCTGATCGGTGTACTCTCGGACAAAACGCACCAGTTCGTAAGCATATCGGAAACCGCCGGGGGCCGGCTTGAAGGTCGTCTCGCCCCGGGGGGGGTCCCCGCGCAGGGCAACGATATTCTGAGCGCCGAGGGCAAGGGCTCGGTCCAGATATTCGCGTACGCTCTCTTTTGTGGCCCCCACACAGGTAAAATGGGGAACACTTTCCACCCGAAACCGTGTACGGATTTCGTACATCAGTTCTAAAGTTTGCTTACGGGTGCTCCCTCCGGCCCCGTACGTGACGGAGACAAAGCCCGGTTTGTGCCGGGTGAGGTGGTACAATTCATAGTACAAATTCGCCCAGCCCTTGGGGGTCTTGGGAGGAAAGACTTCCACGGACAAAACGGGTTTACTGGTTCGGGTGTAGAGCTCCGAAAAACGCGCCATCGGTACCCTCCTGGTGTTGAACCACATGAAAATGGAGTGAACTTCTACGCCTTATAACACATTCGCCGAGATCGGGCAAGGAACGAGAGATCACGAGGGCGAAAAGGGCCCTTCGGTTGGTAAGGCTGCAGGACAAATGGCCTGGAGGGGAAGACCGTGGTATACTCAAAACATCATCCCATGGTCATGGCAGAAGGAGCGAAGGGGGAAACATGCGAGTGCAGATCGTCATCGAATATTGTGCCGTTTGAAAGTACACTCCACGAGCGACCAGTTTGGTCACCAGATTACTTAATCAGTTCGAGAGCCACATTGGGACTATTACCGTCATTCCCTCCGATGGCGGCCGATTTGAAGTTAGCGTGGATGGAGAGTTGCTCTATTCCAAATTGCAAACAGGCCGACACGCTGAAATTGGGGAAATAGATGCGTTGCTGCGGGAGAAATTGGGGCTGATATAGAAGAAAGGGCGGACCGTCGGCCCGCCCTTCAGTGGAGCCGAGGGGACTCGAACCCCTGACCTCTTGAATGCCATTCAAGCGCTCTCCCAACTGAGCTACGGC
>CAZAQA010000019.1:0-73815 GCA_964487375.1 uncultured Anaerolineae bacterium
TTGTGTGGTTACACGAGAGTGCGATATTTATATTTATTTATGGTTGTGGAGATGTGTTGTTTGTGTGTCAAGAAGAAGACGGCATGCGAGATGCTCAGGAGGCTCGTGGTCGCGGAGATGTGTATAAGAGTCTGGAGTTATGTGGGGGCGGGAACCTCGGGACGGCTGGGGGTGTTGGATGCGTCGGAATGCCCACCGACTTTTCGCACGCGGCCCGAGCAGGTGGTTGGAGTGATTGCCGGAGGAAAGGTGGCGATTACAAGTGCAGTGGAAGGGGCCGAGGATGACGCGGATGCAGGGGCAAGGGATATGGCCGCCCGAGAGGTCGGGTCCTTGGATGTGGTTGTGGGCATTACGGCCAGCGGACGCACCCCTTACGTAATGGGGGCACTACGGGAGGCTCGGCGGCGGGGGGCGGTGACGGTGGGAGTCATTTGTAATTTCCCCGTTCCCGTGGCAGACTTGGCGCATTATGTGATTGCCCCCCTGGTGGGCCCCGAGGTGATCACCGGCTCGACCCGTCTGAAGGCCGGTACCGCGCAGAAACTCATCCTGAACATGCTCAGTACTGCGACGATGGTGCGTCTGGGCAAGGTGTACGACAACCTGATGGTGGATGTACAACCGGCCAACGCCAAACTACGCGGTCGAGCACGACGCATCATTGCAGCCGTTGCCGACGTTGATGAAGGAGAAGCGGCTACGGCACTGGCCCGAAGTGACGGTAATGTAAAGGTCGCGATTGTGAGTACCCTGTTAGGGTGTACTCCAGAGGAAGCTCGTGCGCGGCTGGCACGCGCCGGTGGACACATCCGGCAGGCCGTGAATGTGAAAGTCTCCAGTTTCTAACTCATCCATCTCCAAACGTAGAGGTCTGTTATGAGCACGACAACGCTGGTGGAACCAAGAAGAAGCGAGTTTGATATCGGCTATTGGGTGCGGCGCATTGCCCGCAATTATATCCTGCAGCGCATCCTTATCGCCCTGGGCAAAATTTTCATCGTGATTACGCTGACGTTCTTCATCGTCCGCCTGATGCCGACCAATCCCATTGAAGCCTATATCAATGAGTTGATCGATCAGTACGGCTTCACTTACCAGGAGGCACGTGATCAGGCGGCCGCACTTTACGATATTGATCTGAATGCACCTCTTAGCACACAGTACGTGGCGTACATGGAAAACCTTCTGAGGGGGGATTTAGGGACTTCGTATCGGTCCAAGGGTACCCCCGTGGCCAAGATGATAGCCAAGTTCCTTCCCTGGACGCTGTTCAGTGTGGGGGTTTCTCTGCTTATCAGCTTCACTGTGGGCATGCTGTTGGGCATGATCATGGCGTACCGGCGGGGATCCATTCTCGACCATACCTTGACCACGGTGGCCTCCATTTTTAGCTCTATCCCTAACTATCTGGTGGGGATGATGATTTTGGTATTTCTAGGGGTGCAGTGGAAAGTGTTCCCCATCACCAGGATGCGAGGGGCCATGTCTCCGGGGATAAAACCCGGTTTTACGTGGACGTTCATTAAGGATATTTTCTACCACGCGACCCTGCCCATTCTGACATACGTGCTTACGACCATCGGCGGCTGGATGCTGGCCATGAAGAGCAACACCATTAACACCCTGGGCGAGGACTACGTGACCGTGGCCAAGGCCCGGGGGCTGCAGGAAAGCCGTATTATCACGGCCTATGTGGGCCGTAATGCATCTCTACCTCTATTTACCCAGCTGGCCATCAGCATCGGCTTCATCGTGGGCGGGTCGGCACTGATTGAGTTCATTTTTGTTTACCAGGGTGTGGGGCAGTTACTGCTTAACAGCATCAACTACAGGGATTATCCCGTCATGCAGGGGGTGTTTCTGGTCATCACCATCGCAGTGATTTTGGCCAATTTCCTGGCTGAATTCGTGTATAGCTGGCTTGACCCGAGAATTCGAACTCGGTAGGAGGTCCGCCGATAACCGTTTGTAATGCTCCGGTCATCTCGTCATTCGTTGAACTATAGGAGGACCTGATGTCATCGTTTTGGCACAGTATGAAGACCACATTTCGCTTGTTGACCTACAACAAGGTGGGGTTCATCGGCCTGTTGGGGGTTATATTCTTCATTTTGCTCTCTTTTGTGGGCCCCCACGTGGTGCCCCTGGACACGCAAACGAAGGTGGATAAGATTTACATGCAGCCCTCGCGTCAATTCTGGCTCGGCACCGATTCGGAGGGACGCGACATCTTTTCCCAGATCGTCCATGGGGGCAAGGATGTGCTCATTGTGGCCTTCCTGGCCGGGTTTATTTCCACTGCCATCGCGGTGCTGCTGGGGGCGCTCAGCGCACTGGCCGGTGGTTGGGTGGACAATGCGATTATGGCTCTGGCCGACGTGGTGTTGACAATACCCCAGTTTCCTCTGTTGGCGGTACTGGCCGGACTGGTGAAGTTCAACAATGTGACACTTCTGGCCTTCATTTTGGGGGTGCTCTCCTGGCCGGCCCTGACGCGCGCTATTCGAGCCCAGGTTCTCTCTTTGCGCGAACGGGAGTTCGTCGAGGCGGCCCGCGCGCTGGATCTGGGAACCCGGCATATTATCTTGAAGGAAATTTTGCCTAACATGATGAGCTACATTGCCATCAATCTCATCTTTGCCATGACGGGCGCCATCTACGCTCAGGTGGGCCTGGTCTTCCTGGGCCTGGTTCCCTTTTCCGGCAGCAACTGGGGCGTGATGCTGAGTCTGGCCTGGACCCGTGGGGCCATCTTCTACAAGGGCAGCTTGTGGTACATCATGTCTCCGGTGGTCGCCATCGCGCTGTTCCAGCTTTCCCTGGTATCCATGACCCGTATGCTGGAGGAGATCTTCAATCCTCGATTGCGCACAAGTGTGTGAACCGTTGATCTGAACACATGTACGGTCGTGTCGAAGGGCTCACGCCTGACGCATGACGCAGAACATACAATGTATTTCTACCCGAGGCGATGTACTTATGACACGCACAGAAACAGTAGATGGACAATTCACTTTGAAAGTCGAGGACCTTTGGGTCACGTATCTCGCAGAGCGCGGCAAGGTGAAGGCCGTTCGCGGCGTGTCGTTCACCTTGCGTCAGGGGGAAACCCTGGCCTTCATTGGGGAGAGCGGCTGCGGGAAGACGACGTTGGGTCTCTCTCTTATTCGCCTGTTGCCCTCGACTGCGGCGGTGGAGCAGGGCCAGATTCTTTACCGCCGTGGGGTGGAGGTCGTGGATGTCCTCGATCTGAACGAGGACGAGTTGCGCAAGTTCCGCTGGCGGGACTGTGCCATGATCTTCCAAGGGGCGCAGAACGCGTTCAATCCCGTGCTCAGCATTTGGGCACAGGTGTTGGACACGGCAAAGGCACATAGTATCTCTAACAAGAAGGAGATCCGACAGCGCATGGAGGAACTCTTCCGGTTGGTCCAACTGGAACCGGAGCGCGTGTTGAAGGCGTACCCACACCAGTTGAGCGGTGGGATGCGTCAGCGTGTGCTCATTGCTTTGGGCCTGCTTCTGCATCCCCCCTTGGTCATTCTCGACGAGCCGACAACAGCCCTGGACATTCTCACTCAACGGTCGGTTATCGATGTGCTGCGGGATTTGAAGAGTAAGATGGATTTCTCCCTCATTCTCATCTCGCACGACCTGTCCCTCGCTGCCGAGCTTGCCGATCGGGTGGCGACTATGTACGCGGGTAAGCTGGTGGAAGTGGCCAGTGTGTGGGATGCGTATTACACGCCCTATCATCCTTATACGGCCGGCTTGATTCACGCGGTACCCACCCTGGCGGGGGAACGAGAGGAACTTATCTCTATCCCCGGCTCCCCCCCCGACTTGATCGATCCCCCGTCAGGGTGTGCGTTCCACCCTCGCTGTCCTTACGCGACGAAAAAGTGCCGTCGTGAGGAGCCCACATTGATCACCCCGTCTCCGGAACACCAGGTGGCATGCTGGCACTGGGATGAGGTGGCACAAGATCACGGCCAACGTATGTTGGCCTCTGCGGAGGCAAGGGCGTGATGACTGGGCAAACAGATGGCATTTTGGAACTCTATCACGTTGGGCGAACCTTCAAAGTGGGACGGAAGGTCATTCGTGTGTTGGACGATGTATCCTTTATGGTGAGCAAAGGGGAGATCCTTTGCCTGGTGGGGGAGAGCGGTTGCGGCAAGACAACGACAGGGAAAATAGTCGCCGGTCTTCTGGAACCGACGGAAGGAGAAATCCGCTTTCGTGGACACGATGTGTGGTCAATGAAGGGAGAGACGTTTCGTGAATACCGGCGGGCAGTGCAGATTATCCACCAGGACCCGTACGCGTCTTTGAATCCCACTCAACGGGTATCCTCTATTTTGAGCGCCCCCTTGCTCCGCCACGGTGTGGTCCACAATCGCAAGGAAGCGAAGGAGAAGGTCTTGGATCTGTTGCGGGTGGTAGACCTGACCCCACCGGAGGACTTCTACAACAAGTATCCACACCAGCTCAGTGGCGGCCAGCGGCAGCGCGTCTCCGTGGCCCGAGCCCTGACGGTCAATCCGGAGTTCCTGGTCGCGGATGAAGCGGTTTCTATGCTCGATGTGTCCATCCGGGTCAGTCTGTTGCAGATGCTGGAACGCCTGCGTGATGAGATAGGTGTGGCTTATCTGTTCATCACGCACGACCTGGCTGTGGCCAAGTACTTCGCCTGGGAGGGTCGGATCGCGGTGATGTACCTGGGTCGGATCGTGGAAATCGGCCCCACCCCACAGATCGTCAATCATCCCCAGCACCCCTATACTAAGGCTCTGCTTTCCGCCATTCCGGAAGCGGATCCAAAAGCCACACGTTCGAAGGCGCGAGTTCACCTGCGCAGTATGGATGTCCCCAGCCTGCTCAATGTCCCCAGCGGTTGTGCCTTTCATCCCCGTTGCCCTCTGTACGAGGCGGGGCTGTGTGATGTCGGTGTGCCGCTGTTGCAGGAGGTGAGCAGCGGCGTGAGCGTGGCCTGCCATGTGGTGGCCCGGGAGAAGGGGTTGGTATGACGCCAGAACTCGGCAAGATTGCGACGCGGTTTGCTCTCTTTCTCATCGTGGCGGCTCTGCTCTCCTTGCGGTGGGTGGAGCGAGGGAGTGCGGAATTCGTGGTGCTGATGCTGGTGATCGCTTTGGGGGTGCTGATGTTGGGAGTAGTGGCCTTGTTTGCACGATTGGGTAACAGGTGACTCGATGTTTCCGGGAAAGGAGGTGATAACGGCAAAGACGAGATAGCCACATATTTCGAAGGCGGAGGACATGTGTCCTTCAGGTGTCGTTCCCCTGATGTTCAATTCAACATGCGGCACATTCCAAGAAGGAGGAGATGCCATGTCTAAGATGTACCGATTCCTTGTGCTCTTGCTCATTTTGAGCGTCGTCATCGTCGGTTGCGCACAGCAACAGGCAGCACCTACGCAGGCCCCCGCGGAGAAACCCACCCAGGCGGCTGCCCCCACTAAGGCCCCTGAACCGACCAAAGCTCCTGAGAAGCCCATGGCTCCGAGTGAGTTCCACGGCGCCTGGCCTTACAAGGTGCCCCCCGAAGGACACTATAACACGTATGTGCCCAATGCCATCAGCCTGGGCATCTATTGGGATGTGATGCAGATGCCCGGGGCCATGTATCTTTGGTCTAAAAAGCAATGGGTCCCTCTGATGTACACGTCTTGGGAGTTCGTACCGGACAAGAGTCTATTCGTGGTACACCTGCGCAAGGGGGCTAAGTGGTCCGACGGTTCGGATTTCACGGCCAAGGATGTGGTGACGACTTTTGACGTGGGCCGCCTGTTTAAGTGGACAGTTTTCAAGTATGTGGATACGGTCAAAGCAGTAGATGATTATACCGTCCAGTTCCATATGCACATTCCCTCGACGGTAGTGCAGCGTTACGTCTTGAGGGAACGGGTACGCCCTGCCTCGACTTATGGCAAATTTGCCAAGAAGGTAATGGATTTGATCATGGCAGGCAAAGGGTCCGGATCAGACGCCTGGAAGTCCCTTCAGAAGGAAGCCACAGACTTCCGGCCTAAGAGTCTAGTTGCCAGTGGCCCTTACATGATCGATCCGAATTCCATCACTGAGGCTCAGCTCACGTTGGTGAAAAACGAGAAGTCCTGGGCCGCGAAGCAGGTGAATTTCGACAAATTGGTCATCTACAACGGCGAGACGCCGACGGTCACCCCGCTGGTACTGGCGGGCGATATCGACTACGCCACCCATGGCTTCCCGCCGGCAACGGAGAAGCAGTTCATTGCCGAGGGTATCCGCATTGCGCGTCCGCCCATCTATTCCGGTCCGGCCATTTACTTCAACCATGACATTTACCCGCTCAATCGGGTGGAGGTGCGCCAGGCCATTGCCTATGCCATCAACCGTCAGGAGAACGGTACGGTCTCCCTGGGTGAATCCGGCAAGGCTGTGAAGTACATGACGGGCTTCAGCGATACCCTGGTGCCCATTTGGCTAAGCAAGGATGAGATCGCCAAGTTGAACACCTATGATTACAATCTGAAGAAAGCCGAAGAACTGCTCAAGAGCATCGGCTTTAAGCGGGATTCTGACGGTGTTTGGATCGACGACAAGGGCAAGCGCATGGAGTTCGAGCTCACCTTCCCCGCGGAGTACGCGGACTGGTCCGCCGCGGGCCAGAATGTGGCCGAGCAGTTGACGAAGTTCGGCATTAAGATTACCCCGCGCGGTGTCCAGTTCCAGCAACACCCGACGGAAATTCGTCAAGGTAAGTTCCAGATGGCCATTCGCCATTGGGGCTCCAGCACCAACCCCCATCCCTACTTTGCATATGAGGGCGTGCTTTTCCGCTATAACTATATTGCCAGCACAGAGGGCAAGGGGATGGACTTTCCCATGAAGCAAACGGTCAACGGTAAGGAGATTGACCTAGAGCAGTTGATCGTGAATGCGGCCAAGGGGCTGGATGAGAATGCTCAGAAGGAGAACGTAGCGAAAGTAGCTACCGTGTTCAACGAACTTTTGCCTGTCGTGCCTCTGTGGGAGCGCTACGGCAACAATCCGGTGAATGAGAAGGCCCGTGTCACCGGGTGGCCACCAGATGACCACTATCTGCTGAAGAATTCGGCCTATGGTGACAACTTCGTGATCATCGCCTTGCTCCAGGGTATGTTGAAACCCATCGAGAAGTAAGGCGGACGCGTAAGAGATCGTAGTTGACGTGTTGGCCGGTGGGGAAGAGGGGGCCACGTTGGGGTCCACTTCTCCACCGGCTGTTGTGTGGCATACGGACGACAGCCGACAATGACAGATGCCGAACGGTGACCGACCAGTGTCGCATGACCCAAGGAGGCTGCCATGAATTCGCTCACTTCGAACGTGATCTTGCTCCCCACCCCTCGCTCCATTGAAGAAACTGGCGACACGCTTTCCCTGATACCCGGCAAACTCGTTGTTATCGACGCCCCACGCGCGGCCGATTTGTATCTTACCGCCCGCCGGCTGCAGTCCGCTCTGGCGGACAACGCGGGTGTTGAATGGGAGGTCGTCGCGGGGACTGCGGTTCCGCAGAACCAAGTGGGGGCGACTCTCAGTGTCGTGCCAGGCGCGGTGCATCATCCCCAGGGATACGAGTTGACCATTACAGCGGAAGGCATTCACGTGGTCGCGGACGCTCCCGTGGGGGTGTTCTACGGGGTGATGACGCTGGCGCAGTTGCTTCAGCAGCGAGGGAATATGCTGCCAACGTTGCGGGTCCGCGACTGGCCGGATTTCCCCAATCGTGGGGTGATGCTGGATATCAGCCGGGATAAAGTGCCCACCATGGAGACTCTGTACGCGCTCGTGGATACGTTGGCCTTCTTCAAGGTCAACCAGTTCCAGCTTTACACCGAACACACGTTCGCTTACCGTAACCATCCTGTGGTCTGGGCCGAGGCGTCCCCTTTGACCGGGGAGGAGATTTTAGCTTTGGACGCGTACTGCCGCGGGCGTTTCATTGAACTTGTGCCCAACCAGAACACCTTTGGCCACATGCGTCGTTGGCTGGTCCACGATGAATATCGGGACCTGGCCGAGTGTCCGTACGGGTGCGATACTCGCTGGGGCCACTTTGATGAGCCTTTCAGCTTGAACCCGCTGGACCCGCGCAGTTTGGATTTGGTGCGGAGTTTGTTCGATGAACTGCTGCCCCATTTCAGCAGTCGGCAAGTCAATGTGGGCTGTGATGAGACGGTGGACTTGGGTCAGGGGCGCAGCAAGGAGGCCGTGGAGAAGGTCGGGGAAGGGCGAGTCTACCTGGATTTCTTGATGAAGATTTACCGAGAGGTGAAGGCCCGAGGGCATACGATGATGTTCTGGGGGGACATTATCGTCCAGCATCCGGATTTGGTGCCGGAGTTGTCCCGGGATGTGATCGCGCTGGAGTGGGGGTATGATATCAGTCATCCCTTTGACGCACACGGCAAGATTTTCGCCGCGTCCGGCGTGCCCTTCTATGTGTGTCCGGGTACGTCTACGTGGAACACGATAGCGGGCCGCACGGAGAACGCGATGGGTAATCTGCGCAACGCGGCAGAGAACGGGATCAAGCACGGTGCGGTGGGGTTCCTGAACACGGATTGGGGGGATAACGGTCACTGGCAACCCTTGCCCGCGAGTTATTTGGGCTTCGCCTATGGCGCGGCGGTTTCCTGGGCGTATGAGACGAATCGAGATGTGGACATCGTGGCCGCGCTGAATGCGTTTGTGTTCCGCGATAGGGCCGGGGTGATGGGGCGCATTGCCTACGATTTGGGGAACGCGTATAAGGAGCCGGGGGTGGTGAATTTTAACGGGTCCATTCTCTTCCGTATTCTTCAGTGGCCTCCCGAGCAAGTGGCAGAGTATAAGGGGTTGACGGAGGAGGGACTGCGCCGGGCGTTGGCGTATATTAACGGGGTCATGGCGGCTTTGGACAAAGGGGATATGGAGCGGCCGGACGCGGATTGGGTGAAACGGGAGTTCGCCTGGGCCGCGGACATGCTGCGACACGGTGCGAAACGGGGCATCTGGGCGCTGGGCAGGGCGCGCGGGGAGGAGGATGTGATGCTGCGCGAGGAACTGGCGCGAGACGCGGAGCGGCTGATGGCGGAATTCCGGGAGATCTGGCAAGCGCGCAATCGCCCCGGCGGGTTGAAGGATAGCTTGGCGCGCATGGAGAAGATGCGGGCGGACTACAGGTGATTTCCACGGAGGATTGGGGAGGCACGAGAACGAGTAGAGACATAGGGAGCCAGGACGAGGACTCACTTTGCCCAGGCTCTTTGTCTTATCCGGCGTTCCTTTCTCCAGAAATCATGGTACATTCCGTGCCTCGTGCAACGTATCTCCATCTACTGCAGGTTCAACCTCCAGCGTGGCCCCGTGCACTTCAACGACCCGGGCCCACTCCCCTTCCTTTAAAGGTCGTCGGACCCTCGCTGTCCATAGTTCGGTGCCACAGCGCACCAGACCACGATAGCGAATGCTCTCCACAGCGATACATGGACGGCCGATGAGCGTTTCCGGCCCCGTGTAGGGAGGGCGCATCATGGCCCGCCAGATATGCCGGTAGAGCAGCAACGAACCGCCGGCCACGACAAGGTAGATGGGAAGCGCGATGGGCCAGGGGAGCAGCAAAAATATAACCACCCCCCACAAAGGAGCAGTGAGTAGAATGTGACACCACATGGTTATCCTCCCCACGTTGCGAGCGCAAGTCGCGAGATGTTGGGCGGTCGGACGTCAGGCCCCGACGGCACGTCCTGCCGATGGGCAGGTGAAACCATGGGGTTCGCCCGCCCCTAGGGACGCCTCAGCTCTGTCGTCCTCACTTGCCAGTGTAGCACGTCTGGCAGGCGCGACAAGAGCCATTTGACGGGGGCAGATATGAGCCATTTGGCGGGGATGCCCGAGGCAGGCATGGCATCATCCCCTCGTCGGGGCGACCACCTCGACCCGGGTCCCATGGCCTGGGTGAGAGTGAATGTCCAGACGGCCACCAACGATTTCTACCCGTTCCTGCATGCTCATCAAACCTAGATGCCCGCGCTGCACCAGATGGACCAGTCGTTTCGGGGGGTGAAACCCTTGGCCGTCGTCTTGCACAATGAGCCGTACGCGATCGGCTTCGAATAGGAGGCGTACAGCAGCGTGTTGGGCCTGAGCGTGACGCTGCACGTTGCTTAGCGCCTCTTGTGCGATGCGGAACAGGGCCAGTTCTACTTCCTCAGGCAGGCGCAACGGGGTTCCTTCCACCTGAAACACGGCCCCGGCCTCACGGGCCAACATCTTGAGCGCCGGTACCAGCCCCAACTCCTCCAGATAAAGAGGCCGCAACGCCCGCGTAAACCGTCGTACATCTTCGATGGCCTCGCTGACCATCGATCGCAACACAGCCAGACGCTCTGCCGCCTGCTCAGGATTGCGCCCTAACTCCCTCTGTACCATTTGCAACCGCTGAGCCAGGGCAATAAGGGCCTGTACCGTCCCGTCGTGGAGCTCGCGCGCCAGGCGTGAACGCTCTTCTTCCTGGATGCGGGTCAGCATCTTCAAGTAGATCTGTAGCGCAGCCTGATAGTCCGCGACTTGTTGGGCCATCCGGTCCAGCGCCTGGCGAAGGTCCTCGATCTCCTGAACTCCTCCCACAGGCGACTTCGCAGCTCTGAAATCCCCGCTACCGATGCGCTCGGCTTGCTCTCGTAATCGCTGCAGGGGGGTCACGACGTAGCGCAGACCGAAGAAGAGTGCAAGTAGCGAGACGATCGTCGCGGAAAGAAGGACGAAAGGCATCACTCGATCGAAACGGAGCAATGGCGCGGCCAGCGCTTCCCAGGGCTCGCGCACGACAACAGACCAGTCTGTGTTCGGCACCCGGGCGTGTGCCACTACCACTTCTCCTTCTGGGGCTTGGAGGAAGGTGACGCCACTTTCGGTGGCCCGGATGTTCTCCGCGCCCGGCCGCGGGGCCGGGGAGGTCAGAGGCTGTCCACTGAGAGCCAGCACCTGGCCACTGCTGTCGATGAGGAGCACCCGTCCGGTCCGGCTGGGGTAGCCCGTCTTCAGCGCGGAGGCCAACGCCAAGGCTCGCAAGGGCAGGCGGGCCAGCAGGAAATCTCCTGCCTTCAAGGGGAAGCGCCACACGAGGAAGGCCTCTCCCTCCTCTTGTACTACCCGGAGGGACTCTCTTTTGCCGGTTGCGACAGGAAAGATAATGGTTCGAGCATCCGAGTTTACCGCAGCTCGGACGCGACCTTCCTTGTCCACTACAGCCAGGTCGAGTTCCTGCCCTAACAGATCGCGAGCCGCGCGCAGCCGCGTGGCCACGGTGTCCGAAGGCCGATCATCGATGCTTTGGGCGAGTAAGGCCAGAGACCCATGGTAGCGCTCCAGGACCATAGCCACGTCGTGGGCCAGGGCACGGGATAGCCCCAGGTCGCGCTCCGCAACCAGCGTGCGCATGGATTGTTGATGACTGCGAACCCCTGTGACCGAGAAGGCAATGAGGAGGAGGATGAGGGGCAGGATGATCCACAGAAGAATTTGGATGCGTAGCCTGCGCAGGCTCAGCCGCCAATCTCTCACTTCTGGTCCTCCGGCAGGGTGATGAGGCCCAGTTGCAGGGCTTTCGTCACCGCCTCGGTGCGGCTGTTGACCTGGAGCTTGGCATAAATGTTCGCCAGGTGCCCCTGGACAGTACGGTCGCTAATACCCAGACTCTGCCCGATGCCCCTGTTGGTCAGCCCTTTGGCGGCCAGGATGAGGACCTCCCGCTCCCGTGAGGTCAGGTCTTCGACAGGCATGCTGGGCGCTTCCCCCGAGAGACGGGTGAGGAGCCTTTGGGCGATGGTCGCGTCCAACGCGGACTGACCGCGATATACCGCGCGCACGGCGGCAATGATTTCGTCGGCTTCAGCGGTCTTGAGCACATAGCCGTTTGCCCCCGCGCGCAACGCGGCCATGACGAAGGGGTCGTCATCATACGCGGACAGGATGAGCACGCCGATGCTGGAGAAGGTCCTGCGAATCCAACGGGTGACCTCAATCCCTGTGGCCTTGGGCATGCGCACGTCCAGAATGGCGACATCGGGCAGGTGGCGGCGGATGAGCGATTTGGCCTCCTCACCGTCGGCCACCTCAGCCACCACCATGATATCGGGCGCTTCTTCCAGGAACTCACGGATGCCCTTGCGCACCACCGCGTGGTCATCGGCCAGCAGTACGCGGATGGTGCGCAGGGGTTCTTCTTGCTTGCTCATCGATTTACCTCTCCAGGGGCGTTCCGTCATACGGGCAGACGGTCCACCCTGCCTGCACGGGACGACCACACGTGGGGCACGTACGCCCTGTGTGGACCGCGTCCCGGTAGCCCTTGCCGACAGGATTCCCCAACAATCCCGGTGCGATTTCCCGCACGATCCAGATGACAACCAGCACGCCCAGGGCCAGGAAGATCAACATGAACACAAATCCGAACAACCAGCCCAACATACCAAATCCCATCATCATCATACCACCTCCTTGCCAGAGCGAGCTCCCCTTTTCACGATGAACGACCATGCTTTCCCTGTTTTCAGTCTAAGACCGGAGTGTGAGCAGAGTTTGTGGGAAATATGAAGGTTTTGTGAGCATGAAGTGGGAGGCAAGAGGCCGCTTTCAGCCCTCTTGGTAGAGGGGGCCAGCTCTCTCAATAGCCTGATGGACGTGTGCCGCGACGTCCCGACCCTTCCGTCGGGATTTTCGGAAGACTCGCAAACTCGGGTGTGGTATCGCCCGGGGTGCCAGGAAACAGCTCGAAGTCTCTGTGCGGCGGAGAGACATAAGCTTTTGCCCCGGTAGAAGCGTTGCCTGCCTGGGACCACGATCGGGGCGTGCTTCCCTCTGGTGGCCATCGCCCGTAAGGGGCCCATGAGTCCGTTACGTGATCATCTTGGTGGCCTCGGCCAGGTTCAGGCGGTTGACACGGCGAATGCTGGGCCAGGCGGAGAGCTGCATGATCCCTAAAATGGCTACCGCGGCCACGACGTAGCTTATGAGGTGGATGCGCGTCGCGAAGTAGAAGAGGTCGGAGCTAAAGGTACTCCCCATCTGGAAGGTCACCCAGGTGCCAGCCACGAGGCCGGGCACCAACACGATGAGCCAGATGATGAGGCCCTCCACCGCGATCATACCACCCAGGAGTCTTCCCCCTGCGCCGATGGCCCGCATGGTGGCGAATTCCCGCTGCCGTTCCAACACACTGACCGTCATGGTGTTGAAAAGGACGGCCGCGGCCATGACCACCGCAAACGCCATGAGGACGCCCATGAACGCGTAATAAAGCCCCATCATCTTGCGCCAATCGGCTTCCACATCCCGTTTGTATTGCACACTGTACGCGCCGGGCATGGCGTACAGGTGCTTTTTAACCTCCAGGGCATGTGTCGGATTGACCTTCAATGTGAGTGTGTTGAACACTCGCACCGGCGCGCCCGCGATGTGTTGAGCCTGGTCCAGGGAGACGTACGCGACCGAAGCCATCATGTCCTCGCTGATGGCCCGCAGAGTGAGGGTGGCCACGCCGTAGCCGGTGTCCAACGACACAGTGTCGCCCACCCGTAGGCCCAGTTTCTTCGCCACGGAAGGCGTCGTAACCAGGGAGTTCCCGGCCAGGGCCTCAGAGAGGGACATGGAGCCTCTCAGCGGGGGCACGCGCAAGGTGTCCTCAGGCGCAATCGCGATCAGGAGGATGTCCTGGGCGCCTGTGGCGGTTTTCAGGCGGGCGGGCAACTGCAACATCGGCGCGACGTCGGTCACGCCTTCCCACGCTTTCACCCGGTCCAGCACAGCAGGCATCAGAGGGGTATTGTATGTCGCCTGCAGGTCCCACCGTTCCACCTCGCTGAACAGGCGCTCGATCATAAAGTTCATGGAGTCGATGAGTCCCCAACTGGCCAGGACGAGAACAAAGGCGAAGAAGATACCCAGCGCCGTGCCCAGAGAACGCCGCCGGATGCGGAAGACGTTGCGCAGGCTCAGGCGCACCCATGTGGGCAGGGGGACCCAGCGCTCGACGAAAAGGCGGCGGCCCCGCACCAACGCGAACGCCGGATCCAGGTGGATGGCCTGGGCGGGAGGGATGCGAGCCGCGCCCCTCGCCGGCCCCAGACTGCCCAGCATCAAGAGAAGGACGCTCACGACCAGGCTGATGAGGAGCAAGTCCGGGTAAAAGCGGATCTGGACGATGGGGATGCCCACTTCATCGGCGTAGACCCGGGTGATGAGGCGCTGCAACGGGACTCCCATGACGATGCCCAGAACGGTGCCCAGGACCCCGATGACCAATGCGAAACGCAAGTAGTGGAAGAGGACGGCACTGTTGCTGTAGCCCAAGGCTTTCATGATCCCAATCTGTGGCTCTTGGGTGCGGATCTCCCGGCTGAGCATGATGTAGACGGACATGGCCGCGACCACGAGAATGAGCAGGGGCATCAGGTGAGCGATCTCCTTGAACCCTTCCAGGTCCATGTGCAATCCCTCGTTGGAGGGCTGATGCTCCTGGGTGATCGTGCCGATGAGACCGTAGGTGTCCAGCCGGGACCTGACCTCTGCAAGGACGCGATCCCGATTGGCGCCGGGCCGCAAGAGAATGGCCACATCGTTCACGGTGTTCCGGGCCTGAGCCACATGCTCTACGTCCTTCTGCGGAACGAAAAGGACCGCGAACGTACGCGCCGTGAGAAGGAGCTCCTGACGACTGGGAGTAACGACCAGGTATTCCGGGCTGACCGCGACACCTATGATCCTCAGGTGTAGGGTTCGACCGTTCACCACCGGGGTCACCTCGTCGCCCGGGTGCAGCTTGTAGAACTCGGCAAAGTGAGATTCGACGATGGTAACGTTGGTATCGCCCGGTCGAAAATAGCGCCCCTCCAGGAGGAGCACATCGTTCACCCGAGGGCGTCGGCTCGTGGGCATGCCGACAAGGCGGGACCGAATAGGGTCACCGTTAGGGAGGAGGTAGCCGGTGTCCAGGATCAGGCGGCCTTCCACGGCCTGCACTCCCTTCACCTGTGCGATCTCCGTCACCACAGAGGTGGGTGCAGCCTGCACGCGAAACCAGGCGTCTGCAAAGTGCAGGCGGTCGTAGGTTTCCTGGTAGGAGGTGCCCAGATCCCGGTAGGCGCCCAGGCTGGAGATGTAGGTGGTGATGCCCAGGGCAATGATGATGGCCAGCGCCAGGGTTAGAGTCCAGTTTCGTCGCAAATCTCGTAAGGCCTTCCGGTCTAAAGTGCGCATAGGGCTTCCACCTCGTACACATCCAAACAGGGACACGGGCTCGATCTCGACCGACCCCCTCATTCACCACTCGATTTCATCCACCGGTTTTGGAGAGGAATTTCTCTCGACGTGTGCGATGCTGCCGTCGTGCAAGCGGACGATGCGATCGGCCATGGGCGCGATGGCCGTGTTGTGGGTGACGAGGACCACCGTGGTGCCCTCCTTACGATTCAGGTCGCGCAGGGCCTGGAGGACGTGACGGCCCGTGGCCACATCCAGGTTGCCCGTGGGTTCGTCGCAGAGCATCACAGGAGGACGGTTGGCCAGGGCACGAGCAATGGCCACGCGCTGCTGCTCCCCTCCAGAAAGTTGGGCTGGAAAGTGATCGGCCCGGTCGGCAAGACCTACCAGGGCCAGGAGGTCATCGGCGCGCTGCCGTACCCGCCGCCGATGCCTCTCCACGAGTTCCAGCGCAAACTCGACGTTTTCCCGCGCACTCAGGGTGGGGATCAGATTGAAGAACTGGAACACGAACCCCACTTTGTGGCGCCGGTACGCGGTCAGAGCCTTCTCGTCATATCCGGTGATCTCCTCATCCTCCACCATAATCCGCCCGGAAGAGGGACGATCTAACCCGCCGATGAGGTTCAACGTCGTCGTTTTGCCCGAACCCGAAGGCCCCAGCAAGACGACGAACTCCCCACGGTCGATGCTCAGGCTCAGATCCCGCAGTGCGTGGACCACCACCTCACCCATGGGGTAATTCTTGGTCACATGCTCCAGTCGAATTAACGGTGCCGCTGTCATGGCCTCCCCCTGTCACTCGTTGCCTTTCTCCACCTCGAACTTCACGACCGGATAATCCTGCACGAATTCCCGCATTTCCTCTTCGTTTCGCGGTGTGGAAACGCCCAACATGCGCGTGAGGATTTCCACCTCCTTGGGATGCCGTCGGGCGAAGTCCATCAGGATCTGGGCGCCTGCTTCTGGGGACAAAACGAGACTTCGGGCTGGCGTGCGCCTGGTGCCCACGGTGATGGTCACATGGGGGTGGGCCCGGATGTTGCGGAACCAGTCTGAGCGCTCACCGAAGGCTGAGACCACGTAATAAGCTTCTTGGGTCGGGTCGTCCTTCACCACCTCGATAACCGTGCGGTACCGTCGTCCACTTTTGCGCCCCCGGTGTTCCAGGAGCAAAAAGCGCCGGCCCAGCCCTCCTCCCAGGTGCAGTCGGTATAGCCACACCGGCGTCTTAAATAGCCAGCGCCATAATCCTCGACGTGGATAAGGAATGGACATTTCTCACCTCCCGAGGGTGTATCCCGACAAGGTTGCCGGCCCCCTGTGCGATCCGGGTAGGACCCCTCCTTGGCTCATGGGCGACTTTTCGCCTGAATGCTCGAAATGACTGTTTCGAAAGTGGTCCGGACGTCCTCGTCCAGCCGCGTGTTCTCCGGATCCACCACCCACAGCAGCACGTGGCCCTCGAACGCGGCGATCAGAGTTTGGGATACGGCGTCGGCGCGAGTGCCTGTCTCGAACTCGCCGGCCTCTACGCCCTCCTGTACAAGGCGCGCCAGAGTTTGACGATAGGCAGTATAATATCCCCGCAACGCGTTCCGTACAGCCTGATTGCGGGCGGCTAAGGCGTAAAACTCGAGAGCAATCGGTGCCAGGAAATCTAGTCGTAACACATGATGGACACTTTCCTGGCCCAGGTGCCGTAATCGTTCTGCTGCAGGACCGCCTGTAGCCAGAGTCTTCTCCAGGTAGCGCATTTCCAGAGAAAAGATGCGCTCCAGAATAGCTGTAATGAGGGCGTCCTTGCTCTTATAATACCAGTAGAGGGTCCCCTTGCTCACGCCCGCCTCTTGAGCGATGTCATCCATGCGCGCCTTGTGGAACCCCAGGCGGGCGAACACGTTCTGGGCGGCCTCAATGATCTGGATGCGTCGCTGCTTGTTTATGTTAGGACGCAGGGCCATTACCTTCCTCTGGTTGCGAATCGACTGACTGGTCAGTCAATTATAGAGGGTTCCGTCTCCTCGCGTCAAATTCGCGGGGTCACTCCCGTCCACACTTTGGCCTGAAACTGACTAGTACTTGGTCAATCACGGAGTGATGGATAAACCATGGACTTTCCTGAACCGGGGTAGACGAAGGCACTGCCTCCGTCTACCCGTGGCCGTACAGGCGAATGAATTCCGCAGCCCCGGCCCCTTAATGGGATCGCTTTTACTATCAGGTGGCTCTTAAGCGAGTACGAGGCATGACCATCAACCATCGCAAACAAATTAACATCCCGATCGGGTCCGCACTGAAGACCTCTATCAATCCTTACTGAAGGCACTGCGGGAGTTTATCCACCTTGGTGGGATAACTCGCGGAGTCTCCTCTTCCTCCTTCCCCAGCGTTATGACCGACTGATGGGCCCCGATTTGCCATCGCAGCCGCGATTGGGCATAATATACCCATCCCCCTGAGGGGGATATATGGCCACAATCGATTTTACCGAATTCCCAAGGAGAACATTGTAATGAGAGAAACGAACGCACAGCAAATAGACCTTCAGGTTCTGGGCATGACCTGTGATTCTTGTGCCCTGCACGTCACGCGAGCCTTGCGCCAGATAAAGGGCGTGGCCGACGTGGATGTGCCGGGCTGGCAGTCGGGACGAGCAACGGTCATTGCCACCGATGAGATCCCCGACGAGGTCCTGGAGACAGCGGTCAAAAATGCGGGATACCGGGCGGAGGTGACCGCACGTTTCCCGGTTACAGCTCCGACCTTACCCGAGGGATGGGGGCCTGAAGCTGACTATGATCTGGTGGTTATCGGCACGGGCGGAGCTGGCATGGCCGCGGCCATTCGCGCTGCGGAGATGGGCAAGCGGGTCTGCATCATCGAGGCGGGTACGATTGGCGGCACGTGTGTGAACGTCGGGTGTGTGCCGTCCAAGACGCTCATCCGCGCGGCTGAGGTCTACCACAAGGCCGGACACCATCCGTTCGCTGGCATCCTTACCCGAGCTGAGGAGGTGGGTTGGCCCCAGGTCGTGGGCCAGAAGAACCGCCTGGTCGCTGAATTGCGGCAAAGCAAGTACATTCGCGTCCTCGCCTCCTACGGGGACCGCATCACCCTGACTCGCGGTCGGGCTCGTTTGCTTCCTGACGGCAGCGTGGTCCTGGACAACGGCGAAACGTGTCACCCTTCCCGCATCGTCATTGCGACCGGGGCCCGACCGCGCATCTTGCCGCTCGAGGGTGTGGGGGACGTGGAGGCGTTGACCAGTACTACTGCTATGGCGTTAAAGGAGCAACCCCGCTCTCTCATCATCATTGGTGGTCGGGCCATTGCCCTGGAGTTGGGTCAAACCTTTGCCCGCTTCGGTACCCAGGTGACCCTTTTGCAACGCAGCTCTCGCATTCTTCCCCGCCATGAGCCGGAGATTAGCGGTGCATTGGCCGAATACCTGCACCAGGAAGGAATGGTCATTCATACAGGGGTTACTCCGCTCGCCGTTCGTCAGGAGGATGGCCAAAAGGTCGTGGTGGCGCGTGTAGATGGAAAGCCCAGGGAGTTTCGGGCCGAGCATGTACTTATGGCCACGGGCCGCACGCCGAACACGCAAGATATGGGCCTGGAAAAGGCGGGAATCGAACTGGACGAACAGGGATTCATTGTGGTCAATCCCTACATGCAGACGAGCAACCCGCGCGTATACGCGGCCGGCGATGTGACGACTGGCCCGAAACTGGTATACGTGGCAGCGGCCGGGGGCGGCCTGGCGGCGGAGAATGCACTCGAGGGCAATCACAAGCGATTGGACCTGACGGTATTGCCGCAGGTGGTATTTACCGATCCGCAGGTTGCTACAGTAGGGTTGACGGAGGCGGAGGCGCGGGAGAAAGGGCATGACGTGGCTGTTTCCACCCTACCTCTGGCCTACGTGCCGCGAGCTTTGGCCGCGCGGGACACCCGTGGTCTGATTAAACTCGTGGCCGATCGAGCTACGGACCGCCTGCTCGGTGCCCACATTCTGGCCGCGGAAGGGGGGGAGGCCATCCAAACCGCTGCATTGGCAATAAAGATGGGGCTGGAGGTCGGGTTTACCATTGCTAATCTGCGAGAAATGTTGTTCCCTTATCTGGTACAAGTGGAAGGGCTGAAGCTGGCTGCTCTGGCCTTCGAAAAGGACGTAGCTCAGCTTTCTTGTTGTGCCGGGTAAGCCACTTACACGGTTGGTTCCCGTGGGTATTGGTGTATGAGGTCCGCAGTCTCTGCGGTGTGCCTAACCGGGCCGTCCGGTGGAGCTACCCTCGGCAGATGCCTACGTTCCGGCACAAGGTTGGAAAGACAATGACTCGTCGCCGGCCCAGCGTTCATGATTAACAGACCTGATGTCTGATTTCTGATATCCGATGTTGAAGTCGCCTACACTACCGATCGAGGAGGTTCTGCAAATGAATGTGGGGTTACTCGCTTATGCCTTTAGTGCGGGTATGGTGGCCACGGTGAACCCCTGTGGGTTTGCCATGCTGCCTGCCTACATCTCGTACTACCTGGCCACAGAGGATGATGTTCCTCTGAATGAGATTCAACGCCTGTGGCGCGCACTGCTGGTGGGGACAGTGGTCACCGCGGGGTTTGTCGTGTTGTTCGCAATTGCGGGCGCCCTCATCTCCCTGGGCGCTTATGTACTGGTCACGGCCATGCCTTGGATAGGCTTTTTCATCGGGTTAACACTTGTCCTGCTGGGCTTATGGCTGTTCATGGGAAATCACCTCACCATTCCCGGCCTTCCTGCTCTGCAGGCACGACGTCAGCGTTCCCTGCGGGCCATGTTCCTCTTTGGAGTGGCGTATGGCCTGGCGTCCTTGAGCTGTACGCTGCCCGTGTTCCTGATCGTTGTCGGAGCTGCTTTCACCCAACAGGGTCTTGGCCAGGGGGTCGGCCAGTTTCTGGCTTATGGTCTGGGCATGGGGGCGGTCCTCATGGGCCTGACCGTGGGCCTGGCTCTTTTCCGGGAGGTGGCGCTGTCGTCGGTACGGCGAGTGATGCCCTACGTGGAGCGAGCCAGCGCCGTGTTGCTGGCAGGCGCTGGCGTGTATATTATCTATTACTGGCTGACAGAAGGGGGACTCCTGGCCGCGCTGCGGATTATTGTGTCATGAGGTCGCTGGACGTCCTCTTCGCCGGCATCTTTGGCCGGCATCGTATGGGGCCGATGGGAGGCCTGGGGAGGTGGACGGGAACGTGACCTTTGCCTCCTCCCTATTCAGCGCCTCCATCCCGGACAGGTCCCGGTCCCGGTTCGTTTTTGCGAAACCCGCGAGCCGGGCCTGTCGTGTTTCTCCTTCCCCAGAAAGGGCTCCCAATTTTTGCATTCCTACACTTCGTGGTATAGTTGCATGGTTGAGTGATGTTCACCGCCGGTTGTAAGCCTAAAGCGGGGCGGTGGCGGAATTGGCAGACGCGGGGGACTTAAAATCCTCTGGGTTGACCCCCGTGTGGGTTCGAGTCCCACCCGCCCCATTTGAGGTAGAGGGTACGGCTTCATGGCCGTTCTGGGCGGTCATGGAGCCGTTGTGTGAAAATGACCAACTTTGCTGGAAGACGTTAGAAAAGGATCCACGAAGAAAGGGGTGATCCTTTCTGCTTGTGGCCGTCCTTCTTCGTTGGGGGAAGGGCTTGACTGCAGGCTTATCCCAAAGAAAGGAGGAAGAGCACGTGCGAGAATACGAAATGGTGTTCATTGCACGTCCCTCGGTCGAGGAGGACGTTCTGCAAGGCTTGATCGAGCGCTTGCAGAATGTTATCAACGAGGCGGGGGAAGTCCTGGAGACGGACGTATGGGGTAAGCGTTCATTGGCCTATCCTATTGCCAAGGAACGCCAGGGCACGTATTTCCTGATCCGGGCTCGCATGGAGCCGGACCAGGTCGCCGCAGTCGAGCGCATCGTTCATTTCACCGATGAGCTCATCCGCCACCTGATTGTACGACTCCCCGAATAGGTCAGGTTCGTGAACGCCGGGTTGTAATATGTCGTGATGAAGTAGAGAGATAGGAGTGGGATGATGTCGCGGGGATTGAACAAAGTAATGGTTATTGGAAATCTGGGGCGCGATCCGGAAATGCGGTACACCCCAAGCGGCAAGCCGGTGACTCATTTTCCCGTCGCCACCAGCCGCTCTTGGGTGACCTCTGATGGCCAGCGGAAGGAAGCCACCGAATGGTTTAACGTTGTGGCTTGGGGAAATCTGGCGGAGATCTGCAATCAGTACCTGCGCAAGGGATCCCGGATCTATGTAGAAGGACACTTGCAAACGCGTAGCTGGGAGGATGCAGATGGCCACCGTCACTATCGCACTGAGCTGGTTGCGAACGAGATGATTATTCTGGACAATCGTGCGGCGGTGACGGAGGAGGCTCCTGGCGACCTGTTTGAGGAAGACGATCTGGCCTTTTAAGTGGGAGGACAGACGGCTAGGCTGTCGAAGAAGAACTGGAGGCGTTAATACGATGGCACAAGAACAAACGAGCGGTTCGAACACACGCGACACGCGGCCGCGGCGTCGGTTTATGGGCCGGCGGCGCTATCGGCGCAAAGTATGCCCTTTTTGCATTGAGGGGGCGAAGTACATTGATTACAAGAACCCCGATCTCTTGCGACCTTACCTGGATGAGATGGGCAAAATCTTGGGACGCCGCAAGACAGGTGTGTGTGCCAGGCATCAGCGGCGTTTGGCTGTCGCTATCAAGCGCGCTCGCCACTTGGCGCTGCTTCCCTTTGCTCCTGAACACCTGCGGGGTCAGGATTGAACGGGGTTCAAGCGGAATGGTTGGGTAGGACCAGCATGAGGGATCAAGGTAGTGAGTTCGGAGGAATGAATAAACCGGATGGCCGGGCATTGCCCGGTCATCCCTTTTAGAGACCGGCTCTAATAAGAATGCCGACATCCTGTAGCAACCTAACAAGGGCCCCTGTGCGTACTCTAATGTAGGTACATGAGGAAATGAAACCGCAGATTCTTCGCTGGTCCGAGTCTTTTGAGCATTAAGGAGGGTGTGAGAAGCATATGGCAAAGAGGGAACGAGAACGTCAGAAGCGTGAAACCCGACGCCAGGCGAAGCTTCGGCGAAAGGAACGTGAGCAACAGCGTTTGATTTTTGTGGGTCTGGGCATTCTTGCCGTCGTTGTCATCGGTGTCTTGGCTTATGGTATCATCAATCAGTACGTGCTTGCCCCGCGGGCCCCTGTCGCAGTTGTGAACGGAACCCCTATCCCCGTCGACGCGTTTCAACGTCGTTTGGCGTATCAACGATTCTCTCTGGAATCTCAGTTGCAACAGTGGCAACAATTCCGACAGCAACTAGATCCCAAGGGGAAAAATGCGTTTATCTCTCAACAGATTAACCAATTGGCGGCTCAGGTAAACGACGTGGAAGGGCTTAGTCTGAAAGTGCTGGACCAGATGATCGATGAAGAGCTCATCCGTGAGGAAGCGAGGTCCAGGAACATCTCGGTTAGCCCGGAGGAAGTGCAAAAACGGATCGACCAATTCTTTGGCTATGATCCCAATGCGGCGAAAGCAACCCCCGCCCCTACCCCTACGGCTTCGGCCAAACAAACGCCGGTGCCAACGCCTACCCCCATGACCAAAGAGGGATTTCAAAAACTCTACACAGACTACTTACAGCGCCTAAAGCGACAGGCGCTGGGATTTAGTGAGCAAGAATTTCGCCAATTGTTCGAAATGGACCTCTTGCGGCAGAAGCTGGTAAAAGCCGTTTGTTCGGGGGTGCCAACGACCGAGGAGGCCGTGCATGCACGTCACATCCTCATTGCTGTTGTTACGCCAACGCCGGAAAGCGTCGGGGCCGGGACGCCTACCCCAACGCCTGATCCCCAGATCGTAAAACAGGCCGAACAAAAAGCATACCAAAAGGCGTTGGAGATCAAGAAACAACTGGATGCTGGAGCGGATTTTGCCGAACTGGCTAAGAAGTATTCGGCCGATCCAGGGTCCAAGAACAAGGGAGGAGATCTGGGCTGGTTTGGTCGTGGCCGCATGGTGGCGGCATTTGAGAAGGCCGCTTTTGCCCTCAAGCCCGGGCAGATCAGCGATCCGGTCAAAACGCCCTTCGGCTATCATATCATCCAGGTACTGGAAAAGGATCCTCATCACCCGCGCTCTCAAAGGGACATCAGCCAGGATCAGCAAAAATGCTTCAGCGATTGGTTGGCCAAGCAACGTGGGAACGCCAAAATTGAACGGCATTGGTCCGTGGACAAGATTCCACCTGCTTTGCGACGTAAGACGGGGGGCTAAGTCAGGCTGAACGGACTGCGGACGCAACAACGAAGGTGGTTGCCCCCGTTTGAGACGCCTTGCATCCATGTCCCGAGCGGGGGCAATCTCGCATCCAAAGGTCGTTAGAACCGCTGTCGGTATACCTCAATCACATTGGGTAATCGCTCCAAACGGCTCAGGATGCGACTGAGCTGGTCAGTGCTGTTAATCTCCAGGGTTGCCAGAATCTCCGCCGTGTGCTTTTCCGGATAGGTGCGGGTATAGGCGTCCAAAATGTTGATGCCCTCGTCGGACACGACGGTGGTCATATCCCGCAAGAGTCCTGGCCGGTCAAAGGCGATGATGCGGATGCGGACCGGATATGTGGTTCTCTTGTTTGTCCCCCACGTCACCTCGATAAGCCGCTCCTTGTCTACGTGACGGATGTTCGGGCAGTCTCGACGATGGATGGTAATCCCTCGCCCGCGAGTCACGTAGCCGACGATATCGTCACCAGGGACCGGATTACAGCAGCGGGCTGGTGTGATGAGCAAACCGGTCTCCCCTCCAGCCATGATCTCATCCAGGGCGGGCAGAGGGGGAACCTCTCTTGAACGCTCCTGGAGGGCTTGCTCCAGACTCTCTTGTTGCTTTTGTGCCTGTTCCTCTTGCAGGAGACGATTGGCAATCTGTTGTGTGTTAACGTCCCCATATCCAATAGCGGCCAGCAGGTCTTCGACTTTGTCAAATTTCATCAATCGGGCAATGCGTTCAAAGGCCTCGTTCTCGTGCCCCAGGCGTTTGAGCTCCCGTTCCAAGAGGATCCGACCTTCTTGCAATGCTTTTTCTCGCTGTTGCTTACGAAACCACTGCCGGATCTTGTTGCGTGCCCGGGCTGTCTGCACATAGCCAAGGTGAGGGTTTAGCCAGTCTCGGCTGGGTCCCCCTTGCTTAGCTGTGATGATTTCTACTTGTTCGCCGCTTTGGAGTTGATAGTTCAAAGGAACAATGCGCCCGTTGACACGGGCCCCTCGACACCGGTGACCGATTTCTGTATGGATGTGGTAAGCGAAATCAATGGGGGTCGCGCCTGCGGGCAAATCGATGATATCCCCGTGAGGCGTGAAAACATATACCCGGTCTTGAAAAACATCTGTCTTCAGGGAATCGACAAACTCAGCAGCATCGGTCAGTTCCTGGCGCCATTCGATGAGTTGCCGCATCCAGGCGATCTTGTTGTCGAACGTCATATCGCTCTTGAGGCCGGGCTCCTTGTAACGCCAATGAGCCGCTATGCCGTACTCTGCATGACGGTGCATTTCGTAAGTCCGAATCTGTACCTCCAGGGGGACTCCTTCTGGCCCAACCACAGCCGTGTGCAACGATTGATACATATTATCCTTAGGGCGAGCGATGTAATCATCGAACTCATGGGGGATGGGAGTCCACAATTGGTGGACGACTCCCAGGGCTTGATAGCACTGAGGTTCAGTTCGCACGAGTACGCGTACGGCCAACACATCGTAGATTTGGTCTACATCAATGCCTTTGCGCTGCATTTTACGCCAGATGCTATAGATGTGCTTGGGCCGACCGTACACTTCTGCCCTGATGCCGGCCTTCTTCAGGGCGGCCTTCAGAATTTGTACGACGTTTTCGATGTACCGCTCCCGTTCGCTACGCTTTTGGGCCAGCTTGTGGGCGATTTCCTTGTACTTTTCTGGATTCAAATAGCGGAAGGAGAGATCCTCCAATTCCCACTTGAGCTGCCAAATCCCCAGTCGGTTGGCCAAAGGAGCAAAGATCTCCAGGGTTTCCTGAGCGATGGCTTTCTGCCGTGAAGGGGGCATGGATGCTAACGTGCGCATGTTGTGCAGCCGGTCGGCCAGCTTAATTAGAACCACACGCACATCATTGACCATCGCCAGAAACATCTTGCGGAGAGATTCAGCGTTATCCCTGTCTCGTTTGCTACGCGTTTGGGGCAGGTTGTCTACCATTTGCAACTTCGTGACGCCATCTACCAGGGAGGCAATAGAGTCACCAAATTCCTGCCGAATATCCTCCAGAGCAATACCCGTATCTTCGACTACGTCATGGAGAAGTGCTGCCGCCAGAGTTTCCGCATCCATACCCAGATTGGCCAAAATAGCGGCCACTGCCACTGGATGGGTAATGTAAGCTTCCCCTGACTTGCGCGTTTGCCCTTCGTGAGCCATGGCGGCAAGCGCGTAGGCTCGTCGTACCAACTCCATGTCCGTCTCGGAATAACGGTCGGACTGGAGATAACGCTTCAGCTCATCGGGAAGCTCCGGTAAATGGTCGGTCGCAGGAGGCTGGGGGTGTGCATCCGGCCTCGCCACTTCAGTTTCATTCATACGTACCCCCTGGAGAGGTCCCCTGACGTTTACACATTCTACCAATGGTAACGCACGGGGGCAAACCACGGATGCAACGCCTAGGGCTTATTAACGCTCAAATTCACCGGGACTGGGGGCATCGAGTAGGCGACGGCACTGCCCTCGCCTACTCGTCTTACTAATTGAGTCCGGGCATCAGGAAGCATTGACAAGCCCTGGGCAACGCCTAAACCACTTTTCAGGTGAAAATTGCAATATATAGATCGTATGTTCTATTATGGAGGACCGGATTTGACGCCTCGGGTCGGGTGGGGTATCCTACCCCGTGGACATCTGGTTGTAGGGAACCGGAGCGACAGAGGATATGCTTGCAAAGAGAGATTTTACGAAGAAAGAGAGTGTTCAACAAGAAGGCATGGGGCAGTCCGAGCGTTCTAAGGCGCTGGGAGAAAGCATGCGAGCACAGCCCGACATGGCTGTCATCCGTTGGCCAGAATCACTGGTCGTGTCGAATCCGCGTGAATTCGCCGCCTGGACAGTGTGGGCAGGTACCTTTTCCGCCTTTTTGACCACGTTGTCTGTGCTTTCTGCGAGGGGGTCAGGTGAGGGCCCTATGCTCTCGCTGCGACACCTGCCCCTCCTCTTCCTGGCTATGATGGGGGTTGGGGGAATGGTGACCAGCACGTGGGCTGTGTGGAAGACCAGAGGTTTTTCTCGCTGGCACCACCTCTCCTCCCACAGCCTCCGCGTCATTTTGGCCCTCGTGTTTGCGGGGCAGGTGTTGACCGTGCTCGGCGGTGCATTGGTCGTCTTGTGGCTTCTGGCTCAGGCCCTGTAAGTGGACGTCAGCGCGCGGCCGGCAGCCCGAGGAATGACGCGAAGCGCGCGTCTTCGGTGAGCATCCTGTAGATCCCCTCGCGCAGAGAAACTTTCGGCTTCCAGCCGAGGTACGTTCGGGCACGGGTCAGGTCCGCCAGCATGCGCGAGACGCCGCCGCTCTGATGGGTGTTGTAAATAACATGTGCCTTCTTGTCTGTTACTTCCTCCATAATCGTCACTAGGTCGTTGAGGCTGGTTTCCTGCCCGGAGCCCACGTTGATGATTTGCTGGTCCGCGTCGGATTGACTGGCCGCAATCAGGGCGTCCACGACGTCGTCGATGTAGACAAAATCTCGCGTCTGGAGGCCATTACCGTGAACGACGACCGATCCGCCACTGAGCAACTGACGCAGGAAGTGAGGGATAACGGGAGGATAGGAAACGGGCAAATGCTGGCCCGGACCGTACGCATTGAAGATGCGCAACGCCAGCGTCTCGATGCCATATAGCGCCCCCAGGGTGAAAATATAATACTCAGCCGCAATCTTGGTGACCGCGTACGGGACACGTGGGTTCGGAGCCATGTCCTCTCGCAAGGGTTGGTGGGCTTGTTCACCGTAGATGGTCCCCGAAGAGGCCAGGATAAGGCGCTGAACGCCTACGGTGCGAATGGCTTCTAGAATGCTGACGGTACCCCCCACGTTGACATCATTGTATTGACGTGGAAAAAGAACGGATTCTGGCACAGAGACTCGCGCGGCCAGGTGATAAACGCAGTCGACTCCCTGGAGCAAAGTCCAGAGCTTGGGGACGTCACGCACATCTCCCCGGGTGAAGACGACCCGGGGATCCAATCCCTCGGGGTTTCCTGAACTCAAATCGTCCAGAACGCGGACGTGATGTCCTTCCGCCACCAGGCGGTTGGCCAGGGCCGTGCCAATGAAGCCGGCCCCACCGGTAATCAGCACACGCATGGTGCCTCCTCTGTGGCTCGGATATCGATGAAAAAGGGTGTCTCTACTAGAAAGTATACGGTTGAACCTCTCTCCAGGCAAGTTGCACTGCCGCAGGACGTTCCTTGACAGGCCGTTCTGCCTGGTCTACCCTATCCCTGACGGGAGAAACGTGCAACAGGACGACACTTTCGGAGAGGCGGCCCATGGAAAAAGAGAACCTGCGTGTTCGAGACCGTGTATTTTGCTGGGGGAGCCGAACATACATTATGGGAATCCTCAACGTGACACCGGATTCCTTTTCCGGGGATGGGCTCTTGGCTCGGGCGGCAGATGTGGTTGACGCGGCGGTGGCTCAAGGGCTGCGTTTCGTCAAAGAAGGCGCTGACCTCCTCGACGTCGGCGGGGAATCGACTCGACCGGGCTCCAGCCCGGTGAGTGCCGAGGAGGAGCTGCGGCGGGTTGTCCCGGTCATACGCGCCTTGCGTCAGTACACCGATGTCCCCATTAGCATCGACACCTATAAAGCCTCGGTTGCTGCCGCGGCCCTGGAGGCAGGGGCGGACATCGTGAACGACGTGTGGGGTCTACGCATGGACCCAGAAATGGCATCTCTGGTAGCCCGGCGTGGCGTCCCGGTCGTCCTCATGCACAACCGTTCTCGTCCCAAGGATGCTGTCCAGGAGGAGAGACTGGGAGGACATTATGTGGGAGTCCACTACGATGATCTTATGGAGGATGTGAAGCGGGAACTCCTGGAGAGTGTCGCTTTGGCCTGTGCTTCAGGGATTCCCGAGGCTCACATCATTCTGGACCCGGGCATTGGCTTTGGCAAAACAGTGGAGCAAAATTTGGAGCTCCTCGATCGTTTGGGAGAAATTGTGGCGCTCGGTTACCCGGTGCTATTGGGTCCTTCCCGCAAGTCCTTCATCGGCTACACGTTGAACCTCCCCCCTGATCAGCGGGTGGAGGGCACTGCGGCCGCTGTCGCTATCGGCATCGATCGAGGGGCGGATATCGTCCGGGTGCATGACGTGCGTTCTATGGCGCGCGTGGCCCGCATGACCGACGCGATTGTACGCCGGTAATTGCTACAAAACGGGCTTACATTGACAGGGCAACACGCCTCCGATACAATAGTCGTGCCAGAGGGAGACGTTTCCGGTCCTGGAAAGCGACCGGGATCCACGCAGTTGGCTGCGGGAGGAGTCGTAGATGAGCAAATTCTACTATGGTGGTCAGGCCGTCATCGAAGGCGTGTTGATGCGAGGTCGCGCGAAAGCAGCCGTTGCTGTTCGCACGCCTGACGGCCATATCGAGGTCCACGAGGAACCGCTGGATGCCCCCGTGTACCGCTCTCGCTGGAGTCGCTGGCCGTTCTTCCGTGGGCTTACCCTTTTGTGGGATGCTCTCGTCCTGGGTACCAAAGCGCTTCTCTGGTCCGCGAATGTGGCAACGGTGGAAGAGGCCAAAGCGACGGGAGACGACGATCCCCATGGGTTTTCCGGCATCATGGCAGGGGGGACGATTGCTCTGTCGTTGGCTTTAGGGATTGGCCTCTTTTTCCTCCTCCCCTCTCTTGTGGTCAAACTCCTGGATACGTATCTGGATTCTGCCTGGTTGAGCAGCCTCGTCGAAGGCCTCGTACGGTTGGGGCTTTTCTTAGGATACCTGTGGCTGATTGGCATGGCCGAGGATGTCCGACGGGTGTTCAGCTATCACGGTGCTGAACACAAGACCATCAACGCCTTTGAGGCCGGTGCTCCTCTGACACCGGAGAGTGTCTCCCAATATAGCCGTGAACACGTGCGCTGTGGAACCAGCTTCTTGCTCTTCGTGTTAGTCGTCTCTATTCTGATTTTTGCCCCCTTCCACTTTGAGAACATAGTCTTGCGACTGCTCTCTCGCGTCTTGCTAATCCCGGTGGTGGCCATGGTGGCGTATGAATTGATTCGCCTGAGCGCAGCACGGCCCCATCATCCTATCCTGCGTTGGTTGATTGTGCCCGGCTTGATGTTACAACGCCTGACGACGCGCGAACCCGATCTGGACATGCTTGAGGTGGCGATTGCGGCCTTGGTGCCGGTCCTTGAGGCTGACGGCGTCCCTGTTTCTGAGTCCCAGCCTTCTGAGTTTAGCCCAACACCGGCGGCGGTCCACCTCAGCATATGAACGTGCCGCGGGCGGCAGAGACAACGAAGTCCCGACAATAAAGGAGGGAAACGATGCTGAACAAGATCAGTATTATCGGCGCAGGTATGGTGGGTTCTACAGCGGCCCACTGGATGGCAGAGCGTGAATTGGGCAACATTGTTTTGGTGGACATCCCGCAAGTTGGGGATATGCCCAAGGGGAAAGCCCTGGATCTGACCGAAGCTGGTCCCGTCTTCGGCTTTGACACGAAGATCTCGGGAACGTCCGATTATGCAGAGATTGAAGGCTCCGACGTTGTGGTAGTGACTGCTGGCATGCCTCGCAAGCCGGGGATGACCCGTGAGGACTTGGTGGGAGTAAACACCAACATTGTTCGTAGTGTGGCTGAGAAGGTGGCCCGTTATGCTCCCGACGCCATCGTCATTGTGGTCACGAACCCCTTGGACGTGATGGCGTATCTTATGAAGAAAGTAACAGGTTTCCCCAAGGAAAGAGTCATGGGACAGGCGGGCGTGTTGGACAGTGCCCGCATGCGCACGTTTATCGCTATGGAAGTGGGGGTGAGCGTGGAGAACACCCACGCTTTTGTGCTTGGCGGGCATGGAGATGAGATGGTGCCTTTGCCCCGCTATTCCACCGTGGCTGGGATTCCCATTACCGACTTGTTGTCCAAGGAACGCATTGACGCTATCGTCGAGCGCACGCGCAAAGGAGGCGGTGAGATCGTCAGGTTGTTAGGTAAGGGAAGCGCCTATTACGCCCCTGGCGCGGCCATTACCAAGATGGTAGAAGCCATCTTGAAAGATAAGAAACTCATTGTCCCCGCGTCTGCCTACCTGGAAGGGGAGTATGGCTTGAGGGACATCTACTTTGGCGTGCCGGTTGTTCTGGGGCGCAAGGGGGTAGAGCGTATCATTGAGATCGAGTTGACGGATGAGGAAAAGGAGGCCATGAGGCGCTCTGAGCAACTCATCCGCAATACCATGCGTACGGCCGGCTTGCTCGAAGGATAACGACTGTGCGTGCAGAAAAGCGGGGGGACAGCAAAATGCTGGCTCCCCGCTCTACGGCGAAGAAGCTACCCGGTGGATGATCTCGTCTATTCTGTCGACGAGAAGTTCCACAGTGGTGACGGGGAATATTTCTTTCTCCAGAATGCCCCTGATCTCGACCACGCTCCGCCGAAGTTGTTGGATATCCTCTCGGGTCCGCTGGTCTGTTGTCAGGGATTGGGCCTGTTTTAGCAGACCGAGCAACGCGTTCAGATTCCTCTTGGCCAACCCAGGGCTTTTCTCCTGCAGATGGATGCGAGCTTCAATGGCTTGCCGTGCGGCCCTCATGAGCGTCAATTCCAGACGGAGGGCGTTCAGCCGGGCCATCGTGCTTGTCTCGTTTTCCTGGAGCTGCGCCTGGAATGTCTCCTTGAGCGCTTGCTCGCGTTTGTCCATGTCCGCACGCATGGCGAGTGTCGCTTTGTCCAGTTGCTCCTGGACGCTCTCCAGACGCTTGTTGAACGCCTGAACCCGGGCTTGCCACTTCTGCGAGTTCGCGCTTTGGTCTTCTTGCAGGGTGACCAGTTCCTGCATCAATGTGTCGCTTTGCGCCTTGAGCTGCTTTAGGGCCTGTCTTTGGGTTTCCACCTGCCCCCTGAGAGCGGTCTCTCCTTCATCGATCGTGTTCAGGCGATTTTCCGTCGTGATGACGCGGGCGTTGAGGGCGTCCAATCGGGCGGACAATTGGGAGCGGGTGCGAATGAGGTCCCGGTGAGCATTGCGCACACTCATCAGAAGCGCCAGAAAAGTGATGGTCAGAGCCAGGAAGAGGAACGCTGCTATGATGCCCCACAGGGCCTGGGCGGGCCGGATGGGCCACCTTCCTTGCGTTGGGCCAGATGGGATCCCACCTCCGTCAGGGGGTGAAGGAGGCGCATTCTCTTGCCCTTTTACGGAAACGGACTTTTTTGTCAGACGATCGGATGGAGGAGATTGCACTTCAGAAAACGTCTCCACTTCCGCAGCGGCCGAGGTGAGGGCCTGAGATTCGGTCTCGGCCCCGTCCTGGTGTTCCGGTCCCGGTGCCTCTCCTTGCGTTTCCATGGAGTGCTCCTTTTGGGCGCACAATGGCACACCTTGCAGTCTTCCTCTCTCGTTTCTGTCTCCTGTACATTATAACTGACGAGCGACCAGGATGGAAGTTGAGTACTCAGAGGAAATCACGACGCTTCAGGACACGGCCATCGGCCAATTTGGAGGGACCCCCGACCTTTGACTACAATCGTATGGCCGTTCCATAAGAAGAACGACTTGAGTGGAGCAGTTGCAATCTCGTCAGGAGGAGGATAGTTCCATGGCACGAGTGAAGTTTCGTGACAAAGAATGGGAGATCCCCGGAGGAAAAACGGTCCGGCGTATCATAGAAGAGTTGGAATTGAATCCAGAATCGGTCCTGGCTGTGCAAAACGGTAAGCTTGTCAACGAAGAGACAATCGTGGATGATGAGGACGAAATCCGACTGATGGCGGTGATTTCCGGTGGTTGCGGAAAGGAGACCGGGGACCATGGCTGATGCGGGACGGCGGTCCCACCGTGTGCCGCGATGCAAAACGTGTGGAAAGCCAGCAGCTATATTCATGCGTCATCATCGACTGGCCCTTTGCGACATACACTATCAAGAGTGGTTTGTCAGGTACACGCAACGAACGATTGAAAAGTATCACATGTTTGGCCCAGACGATCGGCTCCTGATCGCCGTTTCCGGGGGCAAAGACAGCCTGTCGCTGTGGGATGTGCTGATTGAGTTGGGTTACCAGGTCGATGGAATGTATATCGGCCTGGGTATTGATGAAGGCATCCGCTACTCAGACAATTCTCTGAAGGCCATTCTGACGTTCATGGAGGGACATTCTGGTCTCAGGTTACACGTTGTGGACATGCAGTCCACGTACGGAACCACCATCCCAGAACTGGCACGACGTTCCCGCCGCGGACGAGGCAAGCCTTGTTCCGCGTGTGGATTGAGCAAGCGTCACATCATGAACGAAGTGGCCGTTCGGCGGGGCTACGATGTTTTGGTCACCGGCCACAACCTTGATGATGAGGCGGCCGTGCTGCTCCAGAACACCCTGCACTGGCAGACCGGGTATTTGGCCCGCCAGTCCCCTGTTTTGGAGGCCACTCATCCCGGTTTGGTCCGCAAAGCCAAACCCTTTTGTCGGTTTTACGAGCGTGAGGTGGCTGCTTATGCCATCATACGGGGCATCAATTATCAATACGATGAGTGTCCCTTCAGTGTGGGTGCAACGACGCTTTACTATAAAGAACTACTCAACAGGCTGGAACGGGAATCGCCAGGGAGTAAATCTCAATTTTACACCCAGTTCCTTCGTGTCCGCAAGAAAGGCCTTATGACCTTTGGCGAGCCAGAAGGGGAGGTGGTCTTGCGGCCGTGCCAGATTTGTGGACAGCCGACGACCGCCGGGGAGATATGTGCATTTTGTCGCCTCTGGGTACGCCCCGGGGTTGGGGTAGAAGAGGCCAAGAATGTGGTCCCTACGCTGAAACTGCGCACAATTGAGAAAACTGCTGAAGGGGAGGAGGACGCGCGCCCGCAAGCGGATCTTGTCATGTGACGTCGGGCTCGCACGGGAGACAATGAACACGTCAGTGCGATTTTCGGATATCCTCGTCGTTGGACTGTATGTCACTTGTGAGATTATTGCAAACGTCACTGCAGCCAAACCTGTAATGTTGGTGGGTATTGTTGTACCTGCAGCCGTCTTCATTTATGCCTTGACGTTTACCCTGATTGATCTGGTCAATGAGCGTTTTGGCAAACAAGGAGCCCGTTATGTGGTTTACACGGCTTTCATGGCCAACCTGTTTCTGGCCGCGTATACTCGTTTTGCCATCTGGCTTCCTGCGGCTCCTTTTTATCAGGGCCAGGCGGCCTTTGCTTCTATCCTGGGAAGCACTCCCCGCATTGTCCTGGCCAGCCTGGTTGCCTACCTGGTCTCGTCCCTCATCGACACGGAGGTGTTTGCCTGGTGGCGAGAGCGGGTGGGCGGATACCGCTGGCTGCGTGTGGTGTCTAGCAACGCGGTCTCTACGCTCGTTGACAGTATCGTCTTCATTACACTGGCCTTTTGGGGCGTCTTCCCTGTCTGGCCGCTGATTGAAGGACAATATCTTATCAAGATGACCGTGACCGTCATCAGCATTCCTCTCATTTACCTGGTACGTTCACGTCAAGAGTCCAAAGAGCAGCCGGTACGCTGGGCACAAGGGTAACTGAAGAAGACGTTGCAGACAGGGCGACAAGATGGAGGCCAAAAACTGACCCGGGGGGCGCCTCCAACGGGCGGGTGGACGCGAGGGCAAAAGGAAAGCGCATGAGTTCACTGGTTATCGGTGTAGATTTGGGAGGAACACAGATTCGGGTGGGCCTCGTTCGTGAGGATGGCCGTGTGTTGCGGCGGGAAGCCCTGCCCACACAGCCGCAAGAGGGACGGGATGCGGTCGTCTGGCGTATTGTCCAGTTGGTCCGTTCCGTCTCTGCGAAAGTCGGGATCGATGAGGTCGCCGGCGTAGGGGTTGCCGCTCCCGGGCCGGTGAACCTGCACTCGGGGGTGGTTCGCCTGGCACCCAACCTGGAGGGGTGGGTGGACGTGCCTCTACAGCGTTTGCTTCAAGAGCAGTTGCACACCCGCGTTTACCTGGGAAATGATGCCAATCTGGCGGCCCTGGGGGAGCACACGTTCGGCGCAGGTCGCCATGTCAACGATATGATTTACATCACCGTCAGCACGGGCATTGGCGGCGGGATCATCGTCGGCGGACGGCTGTTGGTTGGGCACAACGGTTATGGCGCGGAGATCGGCCATCACACAGTCGCGGATTCGGGGCCGCGGTGCAAATGCGGCAATATCGGGTGCCTCGAGGCCGTGGCTTCAGGCACAGCCATTGCACGCGAAGGTCGCGTGGCCATCGTATCAGAAGAAGAGACCCTCTTGCGTGAACTGTGTGAAGGGAACGTGTGGAAGTTAGACGCCCGGCAGGTGGCCGAAGCTGCAACTCGCGGAGACGCGGTTGCGCGGCAGATTATGCACCGGGCGGGACATTACCTGGGGGTGGGCATCGTCAATATGATGCACATTTTCAATCCGCAGCGCATCATCCTGGGGGGGAGTGTGATGAAGGCGGGGCGATTCATCACCGACCCCATGTGGGAAGTCGTCAACACTCGGAGTTGGGCAATCAGCAGGGAGGATTTCGACATCGTAGAAGCGGCCTTGGGCGATAACGTAGGCATTCTGGGGGCTGCGGCTCTGGTGCTGCGGTCTCGGTAAGGGCGCTATGAAGGCACTATTCAAGACTATCGCACACAACTTTGTGTGTTCGAGGATGAGGTGAGAGCGGATGGAAGTCGGGGTTATTGGCTTGCCTAACAGTGGTAAAACGACGGTGTTTAATGCGCTGACGCGAGGAGAGGCGGAAACGACGGCCTATGCGTCAGGCAAAGTAGAGGTGCACACCGCGGTCGTAGATGTTCCGGACCCGCGTGTGGGTATGTTGGCTGAATTATTCCACCCGCGAAAGGTGACCTATGCTCAGGTGACATACAATGACATTGCCGGCCTGCGCGCTGAGAAGGGGAGCTTCTCCCCTCAGCTTTTGAACATTATTTCTGCGAACGACGCTCTTGTTCATGTGGTACGTTGTTTTCACAACCCGGCTGTCCCTCATCCTCTGGAGACGGTAGATCCTGAGCGGGATGTCCAACTTCTGGAGGAGGAGTTCATCCTTTCCGATTTGGCCATCATTGAAGGTCGTTTACATCGGTTGGCCAAACAGAAGGGCAAGGGAACCCCCCAGGAGCGAGAACATATGGCTGAGGAGGCCGCATTGCTTCAACGCCTTCAAGAAGTGTTGCAGGAGGGCCGCCCCTTACGCGCTCTGGACTTGTCACCTGAGGAAGAACGACTTATCCGCAGTTATGCTTTCTTGAGCCTGAAGCCTCAACTAATCGTCTTCAATATCGACGACGATAGCGATGTCCCAGACAATCTACCCATTCCTCCTTGGCCCAGAACAGCAGGGCTGGCTCTTCGCGGCCGCTTGGAAATGGAACTGGCTCAAATGGACCCCGAGGAAGCCGCGGAATTCATGGCCATGTTCGATGTTCAGGAATTGGGATTGAGCCGTGTTATTCGAGCTTCGTATGAACTTCTCGGTCTCATTTCTTTTTTCACGGTAGGTGAAGATGAAGTCCGCGCTTGGACCATACGGCAGGGAAGCATGGCCGTGGACGCTGCCGGAGCCATCCACACGGACCTGGCGCGTGGCTTCATCCGCGCCGAAGTGATCCATTGGGATGACCTTCTTCGTCTGGGCTCACTGGCGGAGGCTCGCAAGCAAGGGCTCTTACGCTTGGAGGGGAAGGAGTACGTTGTGCGGGACGGGGATGTCATCCATGTTCGTTTCAACATCTGACCCGATGCGGGGCGAAACCCCTGCGGACTAAATGACGGAGATCATTGTAATTTTCGCAATAAGACGCTATCAAAAAGACAGGTGGTTAAAGCGGTTCGGGTTCGATCCATCTGACCGGGAGGAGCAGCGATGGAACTTAAAGTGGATCTTGTGGAAGAAAGAGCCGTCGATCGAAAAGGAAAATTGTACTTTCTGGACCCTCAACCCCTTGTCGTGCGTCCCCCAGAGGTGCGTATCTGTGACTTTGAAGAGGCCGTTATCGGTTTCACTGAGGATGCGGTGCGGGTGGAAGCCGACCGTTGTTTGCAATGCCCTGAGCCACAAGGATGTGTCTCATCTTGTCCGGTCCACAATAACATTCCCGAGATTCTCTGGATGGTTTCCCACGGAGACTATCTAGGCGCGGCCTGGAAGTATCGAGAAACAAGCAACTTGCCCGAAATCTGCGGACGTGTCTGTCCGGCACCTTGCATGTCGGGGGATGTTGTCGGCAGGCGCAAAAGCCCCATCAACCTGGAAAAGATCGAGCAATTCGTGATGGACTATGCCATCGAGGCTTATGGTCATATTCCTACGCCCGAACCTGCTCCTTCGACGGGCTTTTCTGTGGGGGTGGTCGGATCTGGTCCCGCGGGCCTGGCCGCGGCGGAGCAGTTGGCGTTGAACGGACACCGGGTAACGGTGTACGAGAAAATGCCCGCCGCAGGCGGATTGTTACGCTATGGCATTCCCAACTTCAAACTGGACAAACGTCGTGTGATCGACCGTAAGATTCATCAGTTGGAAGAGCTGGGGGTCAGGTTTGTGTACAACGTGACCGTTGGTAAGGATATAAGTGTGGACGAGCTCATGGAGAAGCACGATGCTCTCTTCATCGGCGTGGGAACCTGGGTCGAAGCCCCGTTGAAGGTGCCCGGCGTGGAGCTGGAAGGCGTGTACAAAACATTGGACTTTCTTATGCGGGCTAATGTCCCCCTGGAGGACCTACCGCCCGACAAACGTGAACGACCTACCGTGGGCAAGCGAGTGGCCATTATCGGCGGGGGCGACTCCGCAACCGACTGTGCGCGCACCTCGGTGCGCCTGGGCGCGGAGGAAGTCACAATTGTCTACCGCCGTAGTGCGGTGGAGATGCCCGGTTCCTGGCACGAACGGGAACGCGCTTTGGAAGAAGGGGTCAAGATCGAGTACTTGACGGCCCCGGTGCGTTTCATTGGCAATGATCAGGGTCATGTAAAAGCGATGGAATGCGTGCGGATGAAGCTGGGGGAACCGGACGAGAGCGGGCGGCGGCGCCCTATTCCCATTGAAGGATCCAATTTCGTCATGGAGGTGGACAATGTCGTGCTGGCCATTGGTTTCTGGCCGGATCCTTTGATTGGGAAGGCAACGCCAGATATCAAGACCCACAGGTGGGGGCTAATCGTGGTGGACCCGGAGACCGGTCAGACAAGTCGGGAAGGCGTGTTTGCCGGTGGCGACGCGGTGCGTGGCCCCGATCTCGTGGTCGATGCCATGGCCGACGGGCGCAAAGCCGCGAAACATATTCACAAATACCTGATGAGTAAAAAAGTCGCCATGAAGGTGCCCGCCGCGCTCCTTGCTGCCACGTGATATTCTGCGCTGAGCAGCCTTGAGGTGGGCATCGGCAAGGGCCTGGGGATCCTGCGGCAGCGAACGGCTATCGCTTTCTCGGTGGACGTCTTCGGCCCGCGAGGATTCGGCCCTTGTCAACGGCGTTCTCCGCGCGGATTTCCAGACCTTGATTTCTGCTCTGTGGCAAGGGTTGACAAACAGGAGAAGAATTAGTACCATCTGACCCGTAGACGTATGGCATTCCTCCACCCAGTCTCCAGCGAGGGGCCTGAATGTGATAGCTCCTTTGCAAAAGATCCCTTGCAAGGAGGGGCTCACATAAACGGAAACCCGATGGAGAGGGGGTACCGAGGGGCCGCGTCCTTTTGTTCGGATTGTGCGGATGGTTTGTTCGGAGGGCAATCATGCATCCGGCACTGCTTCTCCTGTTGATTGGGTTAGTCTACATCCTGCTCTTTGGCGGTCTCTCCTTGCTGCGACGGGAAGGCCTCTCACTCCGTTTTGCTCTCGAGTCTCTCGTTGTTACCTTGATTGCTGCCGCTGGTGCCTGGATGGGAATGACCATTCAGCCCCTCTTTTTCCTGGTCCTGCTTTACCTGATTACTATGCGGGGGCGCGTTCTCGTCGAAGTGGCGAATATTCTGGCGCGTAGAGGAGCTTATCAGGCCGCAGACAGGCTCTACGGGCTGGCGTTGCGCCTCTGGCCTGACACGGCCACTCGGTTTATCACCGACATCAACCGCGCTACATCGCTGATCAAGCGTGGCAACGCGGACGCGGCCATTGCCTTGCTGACCACTGTCCTTGATGAAGGGGAGAGTGGTTACCTGGGACTCAAATATGAGGCTGCAGCCCATTACAATCTCGGCATTGCTTACTTTCGCAAAGAGATGAATAGTCGGGCGGTCGTGGAACTCAACGCGGCCATCGATGTCTGGCCTGCCTCTCAGTACGCTCGTTTTGCTCAAGTCGTCCTCAAGAAATACCGCCAGCAGCAGCAACGACCGCCAGGATAAAGAGGATCTCTGTGCCTCGCACAACGCCCTTTGAGCGTTATACGGAACGCTATGAGGCCTGGTTCCAGCGCCACGAAGGAGCGTATCGGTCCGAATTGGCCGCGGTTCGGGCCCTTTGGCCTCACGGCCGTCCCAATCAGGTCGAGATTGGGGTGGGAAGTGCACGTTTCGCCCGGCCTTTGGGGATTCACTTTGGCATTGAACCCGCTGCCCGCATGGCCCATCTGGCCAGGCAGCGAGGTATCCGTGTCGTGCGAGGAGTGGCTGAGGCTCTACCTCTGGCTTCGGCTTGGTGCGATGCGGCCCTCATGGTCACGACCATCTGCTTTGTGGACGACCTGCAGCAGACTTTTTCTGAAGCACGTCGCATCCTCCGCCCGGGAGGCATGTTGGTCATTGGATACATCGATCGGCAGAGCTTCCTCGGACGCGAGTACCAAGCCCACAAGAAGGAAAATGTGTTCTATCGAGAAGCCACGTTTTACGACACTTCAGAGCTGGTCATGGCTTTGGGCAAGGCAGGGTTTGGCGATTTTGAGTTCTGTCAGACGATCTTTCACCCTCTGGACGCGATAACGGGCGAGGAGCCGGTGCGCGAAGGATGGGGAGAAGGAGCATTTGTAGTCCTTAGAGCACGAAGGCCTGGCACGGTTCCCTAGAGAACGGAGTGGTATATGGTCACAAGCCGGGCAACTGTCTTTTCCCAGGTAAAGCGGGCCACCTGCCGCCTCCCGCGTTCAACGAGTTCAGCACCCAGTGTGGCATCATCGACGACTCTTTCCAATGCCTCCGCCCAAGCCTCCGTATCCTCTGCGGGCAGGAGGATGCCCGCAGCACCCACCACCTCTGGTAGAGACGAGTTGTCCGCGCTGATGACAGGCACGCCACAGGCCATGGCTTCCAGAGGGGGGAACCCGAACCCTTCGTAGAAGCTGGGATAGGTGAACACATCTGCCAGCGAATATAGCGCCGGCAAATCCGGGTCGTCTACAAAACCGGGAAAGTGAATGTGATCTCGGTAAGGAGAGCGTTCGGCCGCTTCGAAGATGGGCTCATAAAGCCATCCTTTCCCGCCAGCAATGACGAGATGATGCGGGGCCCGGCTGTGTTCCTTGAAGCGGCTGAAGGCCGAGATAAGTCCGGAGAAGTTCTTGCGGGGCTCAAGGCGGCCCACGCTAAGGATGAAGTGGTCAGGCAGGTGGTATTGATGCCTGACTCGAGTCAAGACGTCTTCATCGGTTATTCTCCGGAAGCGAGAGGACAAGCCGGGATAGAGGACGTGAATTTTCTCATCCGGGGTGTCCCAAAAGTGCATCAGATCTTTCCTGGTGTGGTGCGAGTCGGCCAGGACCAGACGGGCCCGTCGTACTGAGCGAGGGACCGCGCCGCGCAGGTAAAACTCCAGGCCCGGAACAGCATACTGAGGGTAGACCATGAACGAAAGGTCGTGAACGGTGACGATCCCAGGCGTTTTCTGCAAGGGGGGGAGAACAAAATCGGGCGAATGGAAGAGAGCCCCTTGTCTCAAGAGCCAGTCCGCGGGGAGGGGGACGCGTAGTCGTTGCCAAAGAATCACCGCCTGACGCTCTGTGAACGGTAAACGGCGGAGAGGGTAGGCCCAGTCTTCCGGCGGAGCAGGCGCGTCTCGTGTAGCCACAAGGGTAATGGGCAGTTCCGGGTAGTCTTTGCTCAGGGCCTGAACCAGGCCCCGAGTATAGCGACCGATCCCGGCCTTTTGTTTCAGCGCGGAGGTAACATCCAGCAGAATGCGGTCAGACATGGCTTACAGTCCCCGGTAGGTAGATACCCGGTTCGCGCCAAAATTCCAGAACAGCCCGATCAGGTTGGCCGTGGCCTTGGCGAAGTTGACCGAAAGGGCCGGGATGAAAAAATGACTGTAGATGTAGGCATCGCTACTCAGGAAGATGGCCTGGTTGATGAAATAGCCGACTACGTAGACGCCAAAGAACATGGGTAATTGGGTGGAAATCGGCCGTTCTCGAGATTCGGGAAACGTCCACATCCGGTTCCAGACGAAGTTGCTCAGCACGCCCAGGGAGAAAGAGCCGGTGTTGGCCCAGAACTTAGGCCAGCCCAGGGCGAAGTGGAAGATGTTGAGAAAGCTGAAGTCGATAATCGCCCCCAGCAGGCCCACGGTGGCAAATTTCAAGAACCGGGAAAGTTCCCTTTCTGGAAAAGGAAGGTAGTCCAAGAGAGGTAACAACATCGCGGGGAGTGGCCGTACGGAAGGTGCGCGTACGGCCGGTTCCGATTCCTGATTCATCTCCGATTTTTCCACCCTCTCGGCGTCCATTCTGGACGATCGATTCATAGCGCCGATCTGTTCAGAGGTCTGTCCTTATTCTGGTGGGCCTTGCCTTGTTCCGAGGCTTTCCCCAACCTGACTCGTGAGGGGCTTGATGCCAACAGAACCAGTAGCAGGGCCACGTACGCGTACATCCCGTGCACATAGAGGTTATCGAAAAGGTTATGGATGGTCAAATGTGTCAACCCACCTAGTGCACCAACCTGTACAGCCCGTTGGGTCCCTCGGCTGCCTCGCAGGTCCAAAAGGCCGTAAGTGAAGATCCACGCCCAGAGGAAAAGGTAGGCGGTCAATCCTATGAGCCCGGTCTCAGCCAATACGTTGAGAAGCATGTTGTGAGCGTGGCCCAGGGCTGACTTCCATCCGGGCATACGATACGTTTCGTATGCGATCGGGTAGTTGCCCACGCCCACTCCCGTAAAAGGATGATGTACCCACATGGCGTAAGCTGCCCACCAATGGGCCATGCGCTCGACCAGCGCGAAGTTCTCCCCCGTGACCCGAATGCTGCGTAGTTCCACCGGACGCAGGAAGAGAGTCCAGTCCTGCACACCTTGGAAACGTTCTATCACCGCGGAAGGCATAGCGCCGATGGCTCCCAAGATGATCCCAGACAGGAGGAGGAAAATAAGCAGGCCGGTAATGAGAGCCGCCCGTTTGGAACGCAATGCAATGACCACGGTTAAGCCGCCCAACATGCCGAGCCACCCCCCCCGAGACCACGAGGCCAACAAGCCGATGCCAATGATGGCCGTGGTGAGAGGATAAAAGAGAAGTTTCAGAACATCCTGCAGCCTTATGTCAGTGTGGTGTCGGAATGCCGTTGTTAGGGAGGAAAGCGCGTCCAGCGCCAAACTGGCAGCCAAGGGGAAGACCAGTCCGAGAAAACCCGCGTAAGGATTCGGCTGAGCGAATGTGCCGTATGCACGCAGGAATCGACCCAGGATGATGAAGCCCGGCGGACCAATGCGCAGAACGAACTGGATCAGTCCCACCAGGGCTTCTACGGTGGCGGCCAGGATCAGGAAGAAGGGAATGATGCTGAAACGGGATGGCAGAAAGTGGGGGGGGCGGGCGCCGTCCGGGATATCCAACAAGGCAGAGAGGGCCACATAGAGTGCCAGAATTTCCACCCACTTGAGCAGTTCAGGCAAGGCTGCTTGCAGGCTCCAGGCGTTGGTCAGGCTGATTAGCAGGGCGATGATGTAGACCAGAAGTGGCCATACGAGGGGGATATGGGGCCAGCGAATATCTTGATGAAGCATGTCGCGCAGCAGCCATAATGAAACAAGAAGGCCGACGAGGAGATCCGTGCTGCCAACGGAGAAGTTTCCAAGAGGAATCGCAGGACCGAAAGGAACGGCGAAAATCAGGACCGGCCAGAGGACGAGGGGCCAGATGAGAGCCAAAACGAAAAATGCGGCTCCTGCTGACAAGAGAAAGGCACGCGAGAGCGGCAATCGAGCGATGATAATGGCAGATGCGCCGCCCGCCATAAGCCAAAGGGTTGGCTTCGCATACCGGCTTAAGGATACGTATCTCATCATCCGTTGTCCTGTCCTGTAGTCTGTCGTGTGGTTTCGGGGGTATCTCCTCCTTGCAACACGCTCTTCAAGAACTCCGGTCGCTTGATCCGTTTTCTATAATCGGGGATCAGCCGCTCATACGGCTCGACAAGAAGTGGGGAAGAGATGAGGAAGTCTGCCGTCGAGCGATTAGAGGCCGTAGGAATATTGTAGAGCACGGCGATACGAAGCAGAGCTTTCACATCAGGATCATGGGGCTGCGGTTCGAGAGGGTCCCAGAAGAAGATCAGCAGGTCTATCTCACCTTCAGCGATGAGTGCTCCCATCTGCTGATCGCCCCCAAAGGGCCCACTTTTTAGGCGGATGACTTCGAGCCCTGTTTCCTTGTGAATGAGGGCGCCGGTGGTCCCCGTGGCGTAAAGGACGTGTTCCGCTAACGTCCCCGTGTTAAACCGTACCCACTCCAGCAAATCTTGTTTGCGGCCGTCATGGGCGACCAGGCCAATGTGTTTTCTGGCCCGCAGAGGAATGCGTTGGTAGTCAGGCATAGGGTTCTCCTGGGCAAAAATGCGGCATCACACTTAAGACGGCCTGCTTCGAACTCGTACTCGGTCAAGAGTCACCTGATAGTAAAAGCGACCCCGCTAAAGGGCTGGGGGCTGCCGAATTCATTCCCCTGTACGGTTTATCCATCACTCCATGATTGACCAAGTACTAGGCGGCCCCGGCTGGCAGGATACGTGATTCCGTGAAGGATGCGGGCAAGGTCGCATTATTCCAGGATCGTTGTTTGGTCGTCGATGTTGGGGACAACGCAAATGAAGACAAACGAGTCCGGGCCAAGAGCGCGATAGCGGTGAGGGGCCTGGGCTGGGATGAAGACAATATCTCCCGGGCCCACTTCGTATTCTTCACTCCCAATGGTAATACGTGCCCGCCCCGAGAGAACGTATTGCTCGTGCTCCACTCGGTTCGTGTGCAGAGGCATGAACCCGCCGGGTTCGATGGTAAATCGGCGCATAGCAAAATGAGGGCCTTCGTCAGGGCCAATGAGGACTTGTTTAGTCACTCCTTTTCCAGATGAGATAGCTTCTTCGGGAACGTCCTGTACATGCTTGACGGTCATACTCGCCTCCTCGGGAGAAAGAATGGGTAAATCTTATCTCCAAAATTGTACCTCAATCTGGGGAAGCGAGAAAGCTCCGGTCATCCATCCAGCTTTGTGGCGGCGGGGGGAAGGAAAGGAGCGGACCTATAAACGATCAGCGTCAGGCGGGCGTCTTCCTCCTGCGTTTTGTTCATCTGCCGACAGGAGTCTTGCCATCTGTTTTTCGTGCTCAGAAATGTAATGTTGCATGAGACGGTAGCCGTGTTCCAAAAGGTACCCCGCCTGTGAGAAATCCCATATCATCACCGGAGGTGAGGTACGCATGTGCACGTGGTGGACAACGACCCCCTCTTGTGCGGCCAAGTACAGCTCCAGCTGCATCTGACGGTGGGAGACGGTGCTCAATAACTTGCTCAAGAAAGGCCGGAATCCCTGTTCTCTGGGGTCCACCGGACGATCTTGGGAGATGTCCAATGCAATGATGTGCGTGGCTCCGTGACGTACAGCCGTCTCGATGGGCAGATTGCTGACGACGCCGCCGTCCATAAGAAATTCGTCTCCGTATTCCAGGGGCCGTACCCAAGGGGGAATGGCCGTGGAGGCCAGTACACCGTCCAGTACTCTGTCGTCCTTACGTTCTCCGAAAACGACCATGCGAGCATGGTTCAGATCGGTAGAGACTACATAAACAGGTAAGGCCAGATCTCGGAAACGCAAGGTCGTCGTTGGAAGGTGAGCAGCCAAAAAGTCCCGTATACGAGGGTCGGGATGTACGCGTGCCCGGTTTAGCAAGGTGCGAATGGCTAGATAGGCCCAATTGGCAGAGAGAAAATTGGCTCCGGCAACTTCATACCAGATTCGCTCCAAGACGAGAACTTGCTCCAGAGTAGGGTCGATGCCAAAAAAGACCGCATTAGCGGCACCAATGGAGGTGCCGGTCAGCAGATCCGGATGGATGTTGTGCTCCAGGAGGGCACGCAGTGCGCCGACTTGAAGCGCACCACGTGCTCCACCCCCACTTAGAACAAACGCAAGGCGTTCTTCGGCCACCGCCCCTCCTACTTTTCCAGGTATTTGCCCACCAGCAAGGAAAGTTTTTCCCTGGTCTCGGCAGGGATTTTGTCCCGCGCCGTAATGATCGCGTACTGCAAGGTGTTGCTGTACGGACTGGGAGGCGCGTCTTTGAGTCTGCGCACCGCGTTGGCAACAGCCTGTTTGGCAAGTTCCGCGTTCTGCTGCAAGCGCTGAATCACCATTTCTACTGTGACGGGTTCCTCTTCTTCGTGCCACACATCATAGTCGGTTACGTGGGCCATGATGGCGTAGCTCATTTCTGCTTCACGCGCCAGGAATGCTTCTGGGATGGCCGTCATTCCGATGATGTCCACTCCCCATTGACGGAAGACACGGCTTTCACCTTTGGTGCTGAAGCGGGGGCCTTCAATGATAATGAATGTTCCGCCCTTATGTACAGGTGCTCCTGTCTCCGTCACCGCCTCGTACAGGACGTTGGATAGGTATGGACATAAAGGCTCGGCCACACTCACATGGACAACCAAGCCGTCACCGAAAAACGTTTGTGGCGTGCGACGGGTGCGGTCGAACAGTTGGTCTGGGATGACGATGTGGCCGGGTTTTATCTGCTCTTTCATGGAGCCACAGGCAGATATCGCGATGAGATACTCGACGCCCAGTTTCTTGAACCCCCAGATGTTGGCTCGACTGTTGAGCTCATGGGGCATGATGCGGTGGCCGCGCCCGTGTCGGGCCAGGAAGGCAACTTGCACTCCTTCCAACGTGCCAACGACGTAATTGTCGGACGGCGAACCAAAGGGTGTGTCGATGGCGATCTCTTTCACATCCTTCAGCGCTTCCATCTCATACACACCGCTGCCGCCAATAACACCGATGCGAACAGGTTCCATGGGCCATACCTCCTCTATGTGCTATCGTTTTCCATTTGGAAGGATTGGAACGGGTGCCCCCGCCCTTCGTGCTCACAGTCGGTGTTCTGGGACAAGCACTTCCATGACGGCCCTCAAGGCGGTAGCATGTAAGTACCCGTTCGACGCCACAAGGCCATATGGATTATGTGGATCCGGCCGATTGTAACGCAGAGGACGTCCATACATATCCGTCATTTCGCCACCGGCGGCGCGCAGGATGGCTTCTGGGGCGCATAGATCCCACTCTTTGGTTCCTGGTGAGGGATGAATGTAAAGGTCTGCCTGGCGCATGGCCAAAAGGGCAACCTTCATGCCCACACTCCCATGGCGAATCTCCCGGCGAATGCCCAGGGTCCGGATAATGGCATCCAGTTTGGGACTGCGGTGAGACCGGCTAACCGCAATGGTGGCCCTGTGGGGATCCTGGATGCCCGACACGTCCAACGGACGCCATGGCCCGGCATCCTGCCATGCCCACGCCCCCTCACTGGTGACGCCGACGAGCAGGAGATTTTTCGGAGGAGAGTAGACCACCCCTACTGTGGCCATCCCGGCCACGGCGAGGCCAATCATGATGCACCACTGGTCTATCCGTTCAGTGAATTCCTTGGTTCCGTCCAGAGGGTCAACGCACCACAATCGACGTTTTCCCAGACGTTCTTCCGGTTCATCCGCGGACTCCTCGGCCAGGACAGCATCTTTTGGGAAAACATCCCTCAACCCCCTGACAATCAGCGTGTTGATGTCTCGATCCGCCTGAGTTACCGGGTCGTCAATCCCTTTGTAGTCGACATGCATGTCAGGGGTGTAGTAGTGCAGTGCAACAGGGCCACTTTGCAGGGCAAGCCCAATAGCCGTGTCAATTTCCTTCTGGAACGATTGTACCGGCGGAAGGGGAAGAGGCGAGTGGGCTGTCGTCATAAAATACGGCTCCTTATGCCACGGATTCGTTCAAATGATGGCCTTAACCATGCCCCCATCCACCTGGAGCAAGACACCGTTGATAAAACTAGCACGTTCCGATGCCAGGAAGGCCACAACGGCACCGAATTCCTCCGGTTTCCCCAGACGGCCCAGCGGAATCTGGCGCACCCAACCCGCCTGAGCCTCTTCCAGCGTAATCCCCTGAGTTTCCGCGTTGCGCCGGAACAAGCTCACTAGCCGTTCCGTGAGAATAGGGCCTGGACAGACAGCATTGATGGTGATATGTTCCGATCCTAACTCCTGGGCCAGAGTTTTGACCAGGCCGTGAATACCTGCGCGTACGGCGTTGGACAGGATCAGATTGGGAAGGACCTGTTTTGCAGATACGGAGGTAATGGTTATCACACGCCCTGCCTCAGAAGCTTTCAGGTAGGGCAACGCGGCTTTGATCAACCGCTGTGTGCTGAGAAAATTAAGGTTGAACGCGTTGAGCCAGTCTTGTTCGTCGAAATCCTCGAAGAGGCCTGCAGGCGGTCCTCCCGCGTTGGTGACCAGAATATCGAGTTGGCCGAACCGCTCCACAGCCGTCTGGATGAACCTCTGGGCATCCTCAGGCGTGGTCACGTCCGCGGTGATGGCTACCACTTCGCTGCCGGTAGCTTCCTGGATTTCCGCCGCGGCCTGTCTCAGGCGCTCTTCGTGGCGGGCACAGATGGCAACACGCGCGCCCTCACGAGCCAGTTCCATGGCCGAGGCTTTCCCCAACCCGCTGCTTGCTGCAGCAACAACTGCTGCTTTGCCTTTCAAGCCCAGATCCATGATGTCCCTCCTCCTTATTTTGGGGTTCTTTCAGGCTTCTTTCCGGCTCTGGCGGAAGGGAGAGGAGATGACGGAAGAGCCTGTTTCATTCAATGTCCATTCTAACACAAAGAGAGGGGAACGGGAAGGAAGATACAACAAGGACGCCTCTTATGATTGTCCACGAGAGGCGTCCCTCAGAGGTGGAGATGCCGGGAGTCGAACCCGGGTCCGGAAGATTCACCGTAGAGCATCTACAGGCTTAGCCGCTGTTTTTCGTTTCGCCCGGTGGCTCCCCAGCGGCCGGGTCCTGTCCGGGCTAGCCGCTGCGATCTTTCGTCGGGCCTAGCGGCGTCGCCCCGACGGCATCCCACGATTTTGTCGGCGCATCTCAGGAGTCGTGGGAACCCTCCTGAGAGGCCGTGGTCCCACTTTCGGGGGACCATTTTGCCTCAACTCGTCTTACGCAGCCACCGCCATAGGCTGAGCTACGGGACGAGCGAAAGCAAAAGCTGCCTTTGTTTTGGCACTTGTTGTTTGTGCCCGTTGTTTACGGGGTCAGGCGCCCCGGCCTGCAGCCCTACGATAGCCTCCCCCGTCGAATCCAGTCATCCCCTTCATAACGATGTACAAACGACCTCAGATATGTAGCAAATTCTACCAATCCACCTTACCGTCTTCCATTATACTTCTTACGTCTCTCGGGGCCAAATGGGTTTGCGGGAGAGGAGGCAAATCAGATATCCCTGGTTTTGATTCCTTTCCGTTTGAGGTATCGGGCCTTCTCACGCTCGAACTCTCGTTTGGCAATGTCCCGGCGTTTGTCGTATTGTCTCTTGCCTCGGGCCAACCCAATTTCTACTTTCGCCCAACCGCCCTTAAGATACATGCGCAAGGGGATGATGGTCCACCCTTTTTCCTGCACACGCCCTGCCAGACGGTTGATTTCCCCTTTGTGGAGCAGCAACTTGCGCGGGCGTCTTGGCTCATGGTTGTGCAGAGAACCGTGGCTGTAAGGGGAGATGTGGACATTCATCAGCCACGCCTCCCCATCTTTGAGCAAGACGAATCCGTCTCGCAAATTGACTCGCCCTTCTCGTACAGACTTGATCTCTGTGCCAGTGAGTACCACACCCGCCTCGTATGTCTCCAAAATTTCATAATCGTGTCGGGCCTTTCGGTTCGTGGCCACGACGCGAATGGGCTCACTCATGTCATTTCCCCGTCTTGAAGTATTCCAAGGCTCGCTGCAGAATTGGATCGCGCCCCGCTTTTGTGTCCTTCTCGGTTACTTGAACCGCAATGTCCGGGTTGATCCCTTTCATGTGGATTTCCCTGCCGTTCGGAGTCAACCAGTGGGCGATGGTCACCCGCAGTTCGGATCCGTCTCTCAAGTCGAAAGGCTGCTGGACCGATCCTTTTCCGAACGTTCGTTCTCCAATCAGGATGGCCCGCTTGTGATCCTGGAGTGCTCCGGCGACAATTTCCGAGGCGCTGGCACTTCCTCGATTGACCAGGACCACCAGCGGAATGTTCGTGGCCAGGCCTCCTCCTTCTGCCTTGTAAACTTTCTCCTCACCGTTCTTCTTGCGCTCGATAAGTACCACTTTCCCTTTGGGCAAAAATTGGGAAGCAACGCCGATGGCGATGTGAAGGTAACCGCCGGGGTTGTCACGCAGGTCCAGGATCAGCCCTTTCGGATGCTTTTTCTCCAGGGCCTGGAGAGCAGCGCGTACTTTGTCCGTCCCCAGCGCGTTGAATTCACTGAACTTGATGTAGCCGATATTACCCTCCATCCGGTACTCGACGATGGGAATTTCAATCTTGCCCCGGATGACGGTGATGTCGAAGGGGTCGCGTACCCCTTTGCGGATGACGGTCAGGACGACTTTACTGCCGGCGGGACCACGAATCTTGCTTACCTGTTCCAGGAGGGTCAGTCCAGTAATGTCCTTCCCATCGACTTTGATGATGATGTCACCATCCTTGAGTTTGGCCTTTTCCGCAGGCGAGCCTGGGAAGATGTGGACCAAACGCACTCCTCCGTTCTCCGCCTGTTCCACCTGGGCGCCAATGCCCTCAAAAGTCCCGCTCATGTCGGAGGACATGATCTTCGAAGTTTCAGGGTCGAGGAAGGAGGTAAAGGGATCCCCAAGGGCGCGTACAAGTCCGCGAATGGCCGCGTACGTGACCTCGTTCCCGCTGGGTACAGAACCGTAGAAGTGCGCCTTCAGGAGATCATAGGCCTGCCAGAAGACATCAAAATTCTTGGGAGCCCCTGCAGGCGCGGGGGGTGTTTTCTGAATGGGGCTGGGGGCGCTGCCCGCGGGCGCTTCAGGGACCCGGGCCGTCGCATTCGTCGGGGCCGTGACGCGTCCGGCGTAAAAGCCAATGGCCCCGCCGATACCTGCGGAGGTGAGTGCAATTGCAATGACCAGAGCGATGACCAGTATGACGTGCGTCCAGCTAGTTCCTTGTTTCATTCTCCGTATCCTCCAAAAGCGCGCCTCATATCACAAAGGGCGCTCGTGTCGATCTCGCTCGCACCTGTTATAGCTCCAGTACCGCCGGCTTGTCGTCGGGCAACGCGAAGGACGGGCCCGTCCGGAAGGCTAGTCTATAGCCTTATCAGGAAGTGGCCGACGATTCCCGAACTTTCCAGGGGCATTGTAATACAGAGGTGGACCTGGAGCAACATCGGTTGCCGTTCGGCGCAGGCAAAAGGGCCTTAGGCTGCCAGGAAGGGTGATCTGGTGCTTCGAAGGTTGACCAACAACTCTTGACGAAAAACCTCTGCCTTGATTTGACATGCCCCCCTTGCTCCCTATATAATTTCAGCATCTTGATATGTCAATCAGGTGCCCCTGCTTATCCTGGTCCTGCTTTCCAGGCCCGCCATATAGTGCGTTTTCGTGCGTGTCAGGGTAGAAATTGTCGTCAGGCATTCGCTGTGTATCAATTATCCTCTAATTCCAGGAAGGGGATGGCCGCAATTCAACCGACCCGGACGAAAGGAGGTGAGAATTCCCCAGTACAAACCGTTGCCGGTTATTCCGTGTGTTCTTTAAGTATCTACACATCAGGAAAGGAGTCTCATCATGAAGAAGATGCTGATGCTTGTCCTGGTCCTCGTCTTGATGCTGACCATCTTGCCCGCCTGCTCACAGCAGGCGAAGCAGACGACAGCAAAAGGATGCGTGGTGACCTTCGGAGCGGCGGTCTCATTGACCGGGAAGTATGCCAAAGAGGGCGAATACGTTCAGAACGGCTACAACCTCTATGTGGAGCAGATCAACAAACAAGGGGGCATCAAGGTCGGCAACAAGAAGTGCAAAGTGGCGCTCAAGATTTACGACGATCAAAGCAAGGCAGACCGGAGTTCCCAACTGGTTGAGAAGCTCATCACCGAGGATAAAGTGCAATTCCTCCTGGGACCGTATGGTTCCGGTAACACGTACGGGACGACGGCTATTGCCGAGAAATATCAGGTCCCCATGGTAGAGGCGAACGGCGCCGCGACCAAGATTTTCAACCGTGGCTTCAAGTACTCCTTCGCCGTGCTGAGCCCCGCCCCTAATTATCTGCGGGGCATCATCGACATGGCTCTGGACGCGGATCCTTCCCTGAAGACGGTGGCCATTGTGGCCGAGAATGGCGCCTTCGCCCTTGAGGTTGCGGGAGGGGCCAAGGACTACGCCGTACAAAAAGGGCTCAACGTTGTCTATTTCGATAAGTACGCCAAGAACACAAAAGATGTCTCCTCCTTGCTCACCGCTATCAAGGGGAAGAAGGCAGACATCTTGCTGGGGGCGGGACACCTTCAAGACACGCTCCTGATCGTGAAACAAGCGAAAGATCTGAACTACTCCCCCAAGGTGATGGGCTTTAGCGTAGGCCCGACAGCTCCCGACTTCCGCAAGGCGTTGGGGCATGATGCGGACTATATTGTCGGCGCGGCCCAGTGGACCCCGGAGTTGAAGATCAAGAGCGATGATGTGTTTGGCACCCCTCAGAAGTTCACGGAGCTGTATAAGGCCAAGTACAAGGAGTTGCCTCCCTATCAGGCCGCGGAGTCGGCTGCTGCGCTCATTGCTTATCAGAAGGCTATCGAGAAGGCTGGCTCTCTAGATCGGAAGAAGGTACGAGATGCTCTTGCCTCTCTGGACTACATGTCTTTCTACGGACGCTTGAAATTCAACGAAAAAGGCATGAATGTCTACAAGCCGATGGCTGTAATGCAGAACTACCCTGATGGCAAACTCTACACCGTCTGGCCCAAAGAGGCAGCAACGAAGAAATTCCTGTATCCGTTCAAGCCCTGGGACAAGCGGTAATCCAAGGACGGTTGTCGCAGGGAATCGGAGGGTGTGGGAACGGCATTTGCCGCTCCCACACCGGCGCCGGTACTCTGCGGGGCCCGCGGCAAGTGCAAGGGGGCGGGCCACGATCCTATCAGGCGATATCTCCGGAGGTCTCTATGAGTGGAGTCGAATTCACCCAGGGAGTGGTGAACGCGATATTGCTGGGTGGAACGTTGACGTTGGTGGCGATTGGTTTCTCCATCGTGTGGGGTATCCTTAACATCATCAATATCGCACATGGCGCCGTAATCATGCTGGGCGCGTATACGACGTACTGGCTTTTCACGCTTTTGGGTGTCGATCCCTTTCTTTCTATCCCCATCTCTATGATCTTATTTTTCGTCTTCGGCTATCTCATCCAGCGTTATTTGATCAACCTGGTGATCCGAGCCCCTTTGCTGGTCACGTTCCTTCTCACCTTTGCCCTGGAAATTCTCATCATTAATTTGGCCACCTTTTTCTGGAAAGGGGATCTGCGTTCGGTCACGCCCTCCTACTCTGGCGCCGGTCTGACCCTGGGAGGGGTCCAAATCCCCTACGTACGCCTGGCGGCTTTCATCATTTCCTTGCTGCTGACGGCTCTGCTGCACATTTTTATGACATACACTCGGACGGGCAATGCCATCCGGGCGACGGGAATGGACATTGACGCGGCTCGATTGCAGGGCGTCAAGATCGCTCACACGTATGCCCTTACGTTTGCCATCGGCTCCGCTCTGGCAGGGGCTGCTGGGTCACTAATCAGCGTGAGTTTCCCCATCGATCCCACCATGGGCGGGGCCTACACTTTGCGAGCTTTCCTCATTTGTGTGCTCGGCGGGTTAGGGAGCATTCCTGGGGTGATGGCTGGAGCTCTCATTTACGCCTTTATCGAGGTCTTCAGTGGCATCTACGTGCCTGGCCTGAAAGACGCGATCGCTCTCTTCGTCCTGGTCCTCGTCCTCATCGTCCGCCCGTCCGGCATTGCAGGCAAGGCATTCTATCACTAAACCTGAATCTTTTCGTCTGGGATGGAAACTATGCGGGAAAAGCATACACGTCGGCTGCAGTTCACGCGCTTCGATCACCTTTTGGCGTCGCGCCAGGGAATACTCCTTGCTTTTTTCATCGCTTTCATGGTGATCTTGGTCATCTTGCCCTTGTTTGCCTCTGGCTTTTGGTTGCGCACCCTGACGCAGCTATTTTTGCTGGCGGCGATGTCCCAGGGCTGGAATTACATTGGGGGATATACCGGCTACGCAGCGTTCGGCAATGTGGCTTTCTTTGGTATCGGCGCCTACGGGACGGCCTTGGCCATGCTCCGCCTGCATTTTCCTTTTGGGTTGGCGCTTATCGTCGGAGCAGTGGCTGCCATGGCCTTTGCTGTTCTCATCGGGTTGCCTGTTTTACGCCTTAAGGGACACTATTTCGCCATTGCCACTGTAGCCCTGGCGACAGCTCTGGGAGAATTAGCTGATTTCTGGACGAGTTTTACCGGGGGAGCAGCCGGCTTAACGTTGCCGTTTTTCCAGCCTATCGCCCTCAGCAATTATTTCTTCTACTACAGTGCCCTCCTTTTGGTCCTTTTTGGCCTTTGGCTCACGTATTTCGTCATGAAGCAGAAGATGGGCTACAGTTGGGTAGCCGTTCGGGAAGATGAGGACGCAGCCAAGATGATGGGGATCAATACGACATGGGCTAAAGTGGTCGCGTTTGCTCTCAGCGCGCTCCTGGCCGCCGTTGCCGGAGCTATTTATGCCTACTGGAACACGTTTGTCCTGGCAGAGGAAGTCTTCAAAATCGACTACACGTTGCAGATGATTCTGGCGACGGTGCTCGGCGGGCCGGGGACGATTTTCGGTCCCTTCATCGGAGCCTTTCTCTATTATATTTTGATCACCCTGCTGGTTTTTTTCCTCCCTGTGGGACAATTGCATGAGACCATTTTGGGGATCATCATCATTGCCGTGATGGTCTTCACCCCTCAGGGGATCATGGACTTTCTGAGTGGACGCAAGAAACTCAGCCTCTCATCGCTGCTCGAGAACATACGGATGAACAGGGTATAAGCATGAACCGATACGTCATTCTGGAGACAAAAGGATTATCCAAACATTTCGGCGGGCTCGCGGCTGTTGAGAATGTGGACATGAAAATTTACGAAGGAGAGATCCTGGGCCTGATTGGCCCCAACGGGGCCGGCAAAACAACGCTCGTGAACGTGATTACCGGAATGCTGCGACCGACCAGCGGCCTGGTGTTTTTTAAGAATCGCGACATCACGGGCTGGCCGGCCTACAAGGTTGGACGCATCGGCATTGCCCGAACCTTCCAGATCGTGAAGCCGTTCCGGGGAATGACCGTACGTGAAAACGTGGCTGTAGGTGCCATGTTCGGGCACCGCGGTCGAGAGCGAACGGCTGTCCAGGCCATGGAAAAGGCCGATGAGGTCCTCGATTTTGTCGGCATGGGCGATATGCGCGACCATCACGCCGATCAACTTCCTCTGGCCTTTCTAAAGCGTTTGGAGCTGGCCAAGGCTCTGGCCATGGAGCCGGAACTCCTGTTCCTGGATGAAGTCATGGCTGGCCTGAACACGCGCGAGATCGAGGATGCGATGACGCTCATTCGCAAGATCAACGAGGCGGGGATTACCATCCTCATCATCGAACATGTGATGAAGGCCATTGCAGGCGTTGCTCAACGGGTCTTTGTGCTCAATTTTGGCACGGAGCTGGCCCAAGGGACACCTGAGGAAGTCCTGAACGACCCACGAGTCATTCAGGCTTACCTGGGAGAAAAGTTTGTCGAACGCCAGCGACGCCTCCAACAGGCCCGTTGATCCGCTTGATGAACATTGACGTGCGACGCGAGGGACACATGCTGAAGATAGAGCACTTGAATGCCGGTTATGGAGACGTGCAGGTCCTCTGGGATGTCAACATGGAGATACATGAGGGCGAAGTGGTCGCCCTGGTCGGCTCCAATGGGGCCGGAAAAACCACTCTGTTGTATACCATCTCCGGTCTGATTAAACCTTTCTCGGGCAGCATCCAATTCATGGGTCAAGAGATTGCAGGACTTCCATCGGAAGAGATTGTCAACCTTGGGATCACCCAGGTGCCGCAAGGACGACGCTTATTCGCTGGCATGACAGTCAAGGAAAACATCATGATGGGAGCGTTTCACCGCCGGGACCGGGATCAAGTCAAAGAGGATTTCGACTTCGTGCTGAGCCTCTTCCCGCGCATGAGGGAACGCCTGGATCAGCCTGCTGGCAGCCTCTCCGGTGGAGAACAACAGATGTGCGCCGTCGCTCGTGGACTGATGGCCGCCCCGAAGTTGCTGATGATTGACGAACTTTCACTAGGGTTGGCCCCTCTTATTGTTGAGCACATCTATGACGTTTTACAGCAGATCATTCAGCGAGGAATGACGGTCCTCATCGTCGAGCAAGATGTCTTCCTGGCCCTGGAGCAGGCGCATCGAGCCTATGTCTTGGATGTCGGTCGGGTCATTCTTCACGGCCCCTCGGACGAATTGATGGACAATACCACAATCAAGGAGGCTTATCTGGGCATCTGAAGCAAATGCCGTGCCCGGCGATGACCTCATGTGCCCTGGAGAATGTGATGACAGAGAAGTTGCCGCTTTCCGGTGTACGGGTCATTGACTGTTCACGGGTCCTGGCCGGCCCTTATGCCGCCATGATCCTGGCCGACTTTGGAGCTGATGTGATTAAGGTGGAACGCCCTGGCCTGGGAGATGACACGAGACGCTGGGGACCACCATTTGTGGGTGGGGAGAGCGCGTATTATCTCTCTGTGAACCGCAACAAACGAAGCATGACCTTGAATTTGAAGGACGAGCGTGGCAAGGCCATTTTGCGTCGTTTGGTGCGTGAGGCGGATGTACTCATCGAAAATTTCAAAACCGGAACCTTCGACCGTCTGGGTATTGGCTACGAGGACCTGCGCAAGATCAATCCCGGTCTTGTTTACTGTTCCATCACCGGCTATGGAACGACGGGGCCCTACGCAGAGACACCGGGCTACGACTTCATGATCCAGGCAGCCGGGGGCATCATGAGCATCACGGGACCGGCCGATGGCGAGCCTTACAAAGTGGGCGTTGCCATCGTCGATGTATCGACTGGCCTCTACGCGGCAAATGCCATCCAGGCAGCCCTGCGCCACCGTGATCGGACGGGGGTGGGGCAGCGCGTCGACGTTTCTTTGTTCGAATCCCAGATTTCCTGGCTGATCAACGTAGCAGAGAGCTATCTCGTTTCCGGCAATCCTCCCAGGCGCTACGGCAATGCTCATCCAAACATCGTCCCCTACGAGACCTTCCCCACGGCGGATGGGTACATCGCGGTCGGGGCAGGCAATGATGCCCAGTTCAAACGCTTGTGCGCCATCCTGGACTTGGATACTTTGCCGGACGATCCCCGATTTCGTACCAACCCCAATCGGGTACGCTATCGGGACGAACTCATTCCGCTGCTGCGCGAGCGTTTCCAAACGCGCCCTGCGGCGGAGTGGCTTCAGTTGTTGGGGAGGGCAAATATTCCTTGCGCTCCCATTAACACCATCGATCGGGTATTCAGCCATCCGCAGACCCGGGCACGAGATATGATCATCGAGGTCCCGCATCCCACGGCGGGCCGGGTGAAGCTAATAGGCTTGCCTTACAAACTCTCACGAACTCCGCTGGGCGTTTACCGTCATCCCCCTTTGCTGGGAGAACACACGGAGGAAATCCTGCACGAGCTGGGATTCGATGATGAGGCCATTGCCCATCTGCGCGCGGAAAAAGTGATCTAACGACGGGCGTCCTCGCGATTTCGTGGGAGAAGCAAGCTGAGCACGAACGCCACGGCCACGGGCACAGCCAGGAAGGCAAGCGCGTCGGCCACACTCGTGTGGTCCGCCAGGATGCCCGTCAGCATTTGCCCGACACCTCCTGATGCAAACATGAATCCCAAGACCAACCCTGAGGCCAGGGCCATGCGGTTGGGCAATAAGCTCTGGGCCATGACCACAAGAATACTGTGGATGCCTCCCAGGGAGGCGCCGGTCAGCGCAATGACAGCGAACATTGCCGGCCCATCCAGGTGAGGGTACAGGTAAAGGCTGGGTGCAGCCAGCAGCAACCCCAGACTTAGCATACGTTGACGGCCGACCTCGTCCGCCAGTCGACCGAAGAGGACGACGGCAAATGCGGAGGAAAGCATGTAGGTTGTCAGCGCCATCCCCTGCCATTCTTCACTCCAGCCCCGGTCTTGCAGTAGTTTAGGGAGGAACGTCATATTGCTGTTGGTGCCCCAGGAACGTAGAAAGACAAGGATGACGAACACACCGACAATGAGCCAGCGGAGACGACCTTGTCCAAAATCCTGGGCCATGGTGGCCATAGCTTGTTTGCTGCCCTCACTGGCCTCCGTGCGGCGGGCAGGGGTATAACGCCACAAGAGTAGCGCGATAGGGGTTATTAGAACGGCCAGAACGGCCAGGATGGGTAAGTCGTAGAGCGCCAGCAAGAGTCCTCCAATTGCGGGACCGACTCCCAACGCGATCTGGCCACTGGTGAAGAAAATGGAGGTGGCGAAGGTTCGCTTTTCCCCACCAGCCTGGGAGGCGTTCATCACCCCCTGCGGATGAAACGCTCCCGACCCCAGAGCGGCCAGCACCAATCCCCAGATAATAAGTGGATGGTGGACAACCCCGACTAAGGCGTAGAGGGTGGCCATCCAGAAAAGGCTAAGAGTGGCAATCCAGCGCCCTCCATGACGGTCACTGAGCCACCCGAAGAGGGGTTGGCTCAGGGCGGCCATCAATGTGGCACTCATGGCGTAGAACCCCAGCGCTGTATTGCTCAACCCCAGGCGAGTAGCCAGGAGGACCAGCACCAGGGGCCGCAGGCTGTTCAGCAAGTCGACGGCAAAGTGTCCCAAAACAGCGGCCACGAAGCGCCCGCTGAGCAAAAAAGGATGGCGTTGCAAGTACCTCTGTCGTGCCACCATGCTATCCCTCGCTGCCTTTTCAGGGTATAATAACGGGTCGTATCGAATCTGCCAAGTGAAAGGAGCGCTCCATGAGACGCCTATCTCCAAAGGCCGGCATCAGTACGATTGTGACGCATTACCAAGAAGGCGATCATCCTCTTCATGCCCATGTCATGCCCATTTTTCAGACATCGACGTTCAGTTTTCCTGATATGGAAGCCGCCCGTCGGGTGTTTTCCGGTGAACAAGAAGGGTATCTCTACTCTCGCGCCGGGAATCCAAACACGGACCAGATCGCTCAGAAATATGCTTACCTGGAGGGTCTGGATTTGATCCGTCACCAGCCTGATATTCCTCCCGAAGAACTGGTTTTTGGGCGCTTGACCGCTTCGGGCATGGCGGCAATCACTGAGGCGGTATTGGGGCGCGTTCGGACGGGGGACACGGTAATTACGCAGCGACATCTTTACGGAAATGCTTACCGATTTTTCAACGAATTGGCCCCACGCTTCGGCATTCGGGTCGTTTGGCTGGACGACGTGAGTCCGGCGAGCTGGGCGCAAGCATTCGATCGACATCCTGAGGCCGTACTCGTTTACACCGAGACGCCCACGAATCCGACCATGACCATTGTCGATTTGGCGGCCGTAGCCGAGATCGCTCATGCTCATGATGCCTGGGTTGTCGTTGATAATACCTTCGCGACGCCTTACCATCAGCGCCCGTTGACCCTGGGGTGTGATGTGGTCATTCATTCGACGACCAAATATTTGACCGGACACGGGGTTGTCATCGGAGGGGCTGTAATCAGCACGCATCGGCAGTACATGCAAGACAGAGCCTCCGGGGTGGCTTTTTTGGCTCGTATCCTGGGTCCGGCTCCCAGCCCCTTTGATGCCTGGCTGGCCCACCTGGGATTGAAAACATTTGAGCTGCGCATGCAGCGTCATGCCCAGAATGGCATGGCAGTGGCCCGTTGGCTGGCCACACATCCGAGCGTAGCCAGGGTGAACTATCCGGGGTTGGAAAGTCATCCGGGATACGCCGTCGCCCGGCGGCAAATGTTCAACGGTTTTGGGGGCATGCTCTCCTTCGAATTGATCGGCGGCTATGAGGCCGGAGTTACACTGATGAACCATGTGCATCTCGCCACACTGGCCGTGAGTTTGGGGAATGTGGACACACTGATCGAACATCCGGCCAGCATGACGCACCTCGGAGTTCCGCCGGAGGAGCGGCAGCGTGTGGGCATCACCGACGGGTTGGTGCGGCTTTCGGTGGGCATTGAGAATGTCGACGATATCATTGCCGACCTGGAGCAAGCCTTGGCCCGCCTTCCTCATGCCTGACGTCCCGAGGGGGACTTTTTCGATAGCTGATTTGGACGATAGACCGTTTGTAAAATGTGGCGATAACGCTTGACCTCTTCCTCCCACCGGGAGAGATCCCATCCCAGCCATTGGCGACACCAGGGTCTGAGCCGGGGCAAGAGGCTCAGACCCCCGTCCGGCAGGAGCATTCCTGCGCGTACCCGCCTTAAGAGCAGATCGTCCAGGTGGACGACCATCTCCTGCTGAAGTGCCCAGAGGACCTCTCCCCAAAGATAAGGTGTGTTGCCGATATGTCCCCACACATTTGAGGGTATCTTGCTGACCATGATCGTGGCTTCCGCACCATAGCGTCCAACGAGCCAGTCCCGCTCCCATCTGCCCACCCACTCGTCGATGTCACTCGGCCATGGGGCTGCGGCAGGAGGCTCAAGTCCGTGCTCTGGGGGCGCAGAAGCCGTCAGGAAGGGCCGTAAGGCGTGCATGGCTGCTTGAGCCAACAGGCGGAATGTGGTCAGTTTCCCCCCTGTCACGGTCACCAGCCCCTCTTCGGACCATACGACGTGTTCCCGGGACTCGCGAGAAGGGTTGGCCTTCCCGTGGCTTACAACCGGTCGTACTCCGGCGAACGTAGCCAGGATATCCTCTCGGCCTAGCTCCAGGACAGGGAACATGTGGCGCAGCGCGGTCAGAAGGTACTCCACCTCCGGGAGGGTAGGACGAGGCTCTTCGTCCAGCCCGGCCGCATGATCGACGTCCGTCGTGCCCACGAGGGTGGCATTGTTCCATGGCAGCGCGTACAAAGGACGCCCATCCTTCGGGTGGAAGAATCCAATGGCTTGGGCCAGGGGAAAACGCCATTGCGGAAACAAGAGATGAGTTCCCCGTAAAGGACGCATCCGCGGCGACTTGCCCAGTTCCCCTCGCAACCGATCGGCCCAGGCTCCGGTTGCATTGACCACCACGTGTGCCTGGATGCTCGCTGTCTTTCCTGAAACCGCATCTTGCACCACAACCCCCTTGACGCGACCATTCCGACACCGCAACAGGGCGAGTACGGAGGCGTAGTTCAGCACCTCGCCTCCGGCGCGTTGTCCTTCCCGGATAAGCCGCAATACCAGCCGGGCGTCGTCTGTGCAGGCTTCCTGATAGCGGAACCCCCCTCGGAGCCCTTCCTGACGGATCGAAGGTGCGAGCCATACGAACTCCTCGGCGGGTAAATAGTGATGGCGTCGTTGTTTTACACATGCATCGTACGCCGTGAGGCCCAGCCCCAGCATGACCCTTTCGAGCGGAGTGTACACAGGCAGCAGGAATCCTACGGGCTTGACCAGGCCGGGCATCCGACGCAGCAATTTTTCCCGCTCGCGAGCACTCTCCCATGTGAGACGAATATCCCCCTGTCGCAGGTAGCGCAGCCCCCCGTGAACCAGTTTCCCCGACCGGCTGGAGGCTCCCCACGAGAAGTCGTTTTGCTCCAGGAGCACCGAACGCAAGCCAAGCTGAGTCGTTTCCCGGAAGATCCCGGCTCCTGTGATGCCGCCGCCAACGATCACGACATCCCAAAGAGGTCGGGACAGGACGTGTGCCCAGGTGACCTCACGATTCATTGCCTCCTCCCTGAGAAGAGGAAAGGGGTGGGAAGGAATTTACATTCTCTTCTCGTTCACCTCGGACATCCATCAAGCCCTCTGGGTCCGCGGCGAGAAAGATGGCCCTTTCAATGGCCATTCCGACAGGCCCCTTTTCAGCCTCCAAATAAGGAGCGTGGTCTGTCCCTGCACCATGTTGGTGGGAGATGGTACCCCCGTATTTTACGATAGCCCAACTGACGGCTGTTTTCAAGGCCTGCCAGCGGGCCATCGTTTCTTCAGGTGTCTCCGCCAAACGAAAGAGAAACGTGGTGTATATGCTGGCACCGCTGGGATAGACGTGGGAGATGTGGGAAAAAACCAGCCCCAACTCTTCAATCTCCCGGAGTGTAACACGTAACGCGACTTCTACAGCGGTCAGGAGGGCAGGTATGCGCTCCCAAGGGGCCGCGGTCTCCACGGTATCCACACCATACCCGAGTTCCCACAAGGTGTTGCGCAAATACGGAGAACGGAAGCGAGATTTCGCCCATTCCCGAGCTACCAGGTGAGGTCCGATAATTCCCTTATGCTCTCGCGCAATGGCAGTGGTCAGGGCAAAGGCCTGCCGCGACTGCGATGTCGTTCCACATGCTCCCACAACCAGGAGGCACCTCTCCTTTCCTGCACCGCGCAAGGACAACCATCGTTCCAGCCAGCGGACGAGATGGCCTTTTCCCGAAAGGGCCAGAAGGACTCGCGTTTCCCTGGGGGTACTCAGGCGCAGGAGGGAAACAGGAACTCTCTCTTGGGCCATCTGACGCAAAGCAGCCAGCCCTTGCACCAGGTCAGGGAAGAAGACGGCCCGGAAGTCCTTCATTTCGGGGGCTGGGGAGATCCGTACCACTGCCTCTGTGATGACTCCCAGACGTCCTTCGGAGCCCAAAACAACTTGTCTGAGATCAGGTCCTGCAGCCGATGCTGGATAAGGAGGGAGCACCCAGGGGCCCATAGGGGTCTCTACCCGACCGCCGGCGAACTGCTCATCCATGCGGCCGTAACGATAGGATTCCTGTCCCACAGAGCGCGTCGCGATCCAGCCTCCCAGCGTGGAGTACTCGAACGATTGAGGAAAGTGGCCGAGGGTAAACCCGTAAGCACGGAGATAAGCTTCCAGATCGGGGCCTGGAATACCGGCCTGAAACGTTGCCAGTCGACTTTCGGTGTCCACCCGGAGCAGGCGACGCATGCGTTTCATGTCCACAACAAGAACAGGCTGCTGCTCCGATCTAATGCGCAGGTGGCCTACCACACTCGTTCCTCCTCCATAGGGCAGAAGGCGAGCACCAACGTCTCGCGCATAGGAAATCAGGGCTTGCACATCCTCGTTAGAGTTGGGGAAGGCTACGGCATCGGGGAAGGTCGACATCGTACCGTATCTGGCGTCGACCCAATCCGGGAAACCCTGACCCAGGGCATGACGCAGTCGTTCCGGAGGCGTTCGGTTTAGGAGAGGGTGAGCAGGAAGCCTCGTCGGTGGAACCCTCGCCAGGACCTCAGCTAGAGTCGCTTGCGGAGGACGCTTACCCGGCCCCAGGATCGAAGTAAGGAAGTGAACGGCTGCTGGGCGCAGCGAGTAGGTGATGTGATCGTCTCCCCAGCCATTCCATCGGCGCATGGCCGTTACCCCACGATTGCGGCCTACTGGCAGACAAGGATGCAGCTCACGAGTGTTTGGACTTTGGTGTTGAGGGGGCACATTCACCCCCAGGACGATGCAACTGAACGGAGTATGACACGAGCCTGCCCTATTGTCAAGCATTCCTGGCTGGAACTTAGGGTTTTTCAACGTTTTTACGCGTATCGTCAAAGGATAGGCGACGGCCTTTCCACAGCCATACAACGGCTTGATGGCCGGAACAACACCTCCGTGGACTCGCTAAAAGTTGGAACATTGGAAAGCCCTAGGCCGGAACCGGGCTTAATTTTCTGCAAGGAGCAGGAAATGCCTTTTTGCGGTTGAAGCCCCCTCTCTGAAGGAAATTTGACAGAGACACGCCTGTGGGTGTAGGATATTGCTGACTTTTGAAGTGGTCCTGCACATTCAAAATTCGATTCACGGCAGCAGAGGTGCCCGATGCCCCGGATGGCAGGGCTAAAAGGCGAAGCCGGTGAAAGTCCGGCGCTGCCCCGCAACGGTAACCGCTGGTTTCTTATCAGCGGAAGCCCGGTCGCCCGCCTCTGTTGACCCCGTAACCTCTCGCGGGAGGGGGAGGGAGTACGGCCCCATTTGGAGCCGTCCTGGAGTTTGGCAGGATGAGAGGACTTGCTGTCCTTCTCGTCCACAGACTTTAGGAAAAAGAACTTCCACCCGGCTAATGCGAGCCGGGTTTTTTGTTGGCTCGTATTAGCCGGGAGCAGTTTCACCACGCGTCCATCCTCAGCCCACCCCCTCACGGGAGGTGGGTTTTTTCTTTCTACTCTCGTCATCAACCGGCCGGTTGGGTGGCTCTCGCCCGTTGAGATGCCGATGTCTCGCATCACAAACTGATCTGAACAAAAGGAGAACGGGACCCATGATATCCCTGACAACACGCGTCCGCATCTTTGCTTTGCTCGTCATCGTCAGTCTGCTGGGGGGCGCATGTGCCCAAAATGCGCCTGCGCCCACTCCGCAAGCGACACCAATACATGAGCCCATATCGCCCCCCACACACACGCCAACGTCAGCCGCCCGGACTCCCACGGTAAACCTGACTGATACGTGCGTGAAACAGTACTCACCGGACGTGGACTACTTTCCCGATAAAGTCACCATGACGTATGCGCAAGGCTTCACTGTGGAATATCACAAGAATTACAAAGTAGTCACCGTTACGCGCCCATGGCGGAAGGCAGACACCATCTTCCGCTACGTGCTGGTCCAGTGTGGTACCCCTGCGCCTGCCGGCTACAAGAACGCCGAAATCATTCAGGTGCCGGTCAAACGCATTGTCGCGTTGTCCACGACGTACTTGCCTGCCCTGGTTGACCTGGGACTTACCGACCACCTGGTCGGCGTGGGCAGCTTCAAGTACATCAACTCGTTGAGAATCCGTGCCCTGGTCGATACCGGCCTGCTCACCGAGGTGGGCAGCGGCGCCAGGGTGAATGTGGAACGGGTCGTCGCCCTTGATCCCGACCTGATCATGACTTTTGGCGTTGGGGATCCCAAACGAGATGCCCATCCCAAACTGCTGGAGGCAGGACTCAAGGTGGTCATCAACGCCGAGTACATGGAAGGGACTCCCCTAGGGCGCACCGAGTGGATCAAGTTCATTGCCCTGTTCTTCAACGCGGAAAGGGACGCAAAACGTGTCTTTCACGGCATCGCCCAACGCTATGGGGCCATTCGGGCCAGAGCCCAGAACGTAGCCAGGAAGCCGACGGTGTTCTCGGGATCCATGTACAAGGGTACTTGGTACATGCCGGGGGGGCACAGTTACGTGGCCCAATTCTTGCGTGATGCCGGCGCGAATTATTTGTGGCGCGACGACGGGAGCACAGGCAGCATTCCGCTCGACTTTGAGGCCGTGTTCGAACGAGCGGCGAACGCCGCCTACTGGATCAATGTGGGCCGCGCCATGGGCCTGCAAGATCTGGCCAAACAGGACGAGCGTTATACCAGGTTCAAGGCCTATCAGGAGGGAAGGGTTTACAACAACAACAAGCGTCTGAACCGTTTCGGCGGCAACGATTATTGGGAGAGCGGTTTGGCCAATCCGGACATTGTTCTGGCCGATTTGGTCTACATCTTTCATCCCGAGTTGTTGTCCCAGCATGATCTGGTGTACTACCGACGGCTGAAATGAGAAGAAGCTGGATGAGGGTATCAGGGATCGGGATGGCCAGATTCCTGATACCCAGCACCCAACCAAACACCACTATTATGAAACATTACACATTTCCGATGCTTGTTCTCCTTACGGTTGTTGCATTTGCGCTGGACCTGTCCCTGGGTTCCGTAGCAGTGCCCTTGCGGGATGTATTGCGCGTCTTGCTGGGGCAACCCCCTGCTCGTGCCACGTGGACGACCATCATCCTCACGATTCGCCTGCCTAGAGTCCTGACCGCGACATTGGCCGGCGTAGCCCTGGCAACGAGCGGCCTGCAGATGCAAACTCTGTTCCGCAACGCGTTGGCCGGCCCTTTTGTGTTGGGCATCAGCAGCGGTGCCAGCCTGGGCGTGGCCCTTGTGGTCGTTGGTGCGAGCGTCATTCCCCTTCCCCCTTTTCTTTCAGGGCAGATGAGTGTGACGCTTGCCGCCATTTTGGGGGCATTTACTGTCATGGTCGTCGTGCTCGCTGTGGCCCGAAATGTGCGTGATGGCGCCGTCCTTCTTATTGTAGGACTTACGGTCGGCTACACGGCTGGCGCCCTGGTGAGTGTCCTTCTCTATTTTGCTCGCGCCGAGCAGGTGCAGGCATACGTCATTTGGACATTTGGCAGTTTTGGCGGTGTGACCTGGCCGCAACTACGCTTGTTGGCGCTCGCTGTTGGCATTGGGCTGATGATGGCCGTGGCGGCCATAAAACCGTTGAACGCCTTGCTCTTGGGGGAGACCTATGCCATCAGCATGGGGGTAGATGTAACTCGTGCCCGCGTGTTGATTATCATCGGTACATCTCTCCTGGCCGGCGCGGTCACTGCATTCTGTGGCCCCATTGCCTTTCTGGGAGTGGCCGTCCCTCACTTGACTCGCGGCTTCTCACACACATCCGACCACCGTCTGCTGGTGCCCGGGGTGATATTCACCGGAGCTTTGGCCGCACTTGTGGCCGACATCGTGACCACTCTACCCGGTCACTCCATTGTGCTCCCCGTAAACACCGTGACTTCCCTCGTGGGAGCTCCCGTCGTTCTCTGGGTCATCCTGCACTATCGGCGTACATCTCTTGCGGAGGGGGTATGAATAAGACTGCCCTCTTAACTCATCATGTGGCCGTCGGCTATCGCCAGGGCGGACAGGAACGAGCTGTTCTCTCCGATGTGTCCTTGCATTTGGATATGGGAGAAATTGTCTGTCTGATCGGTCCAAATGGCGCAGGAAAGAGTACCCTTTTGCGCACCTTGGCCGGTCTTCAGATGCCCTTAGCCGGTTCGGTCATCATAAATGGGCAGAATGTGCACAGGATATCAGCGCGGGAAAGGGCTCAACATCTGGCTGTAGTGCTTTCACTCCGTATGGATGCAGGAATCCTCGCCGTGAAAGATCTAGTGGCCCTGGGGCGTCATCCTTACACGGGATGGCGGGGACGTCTCACGCCTCCAGACTGGGCTGTAGTGCATGAGGCCCTGACCGCGGTAGGGGCCGCTCATCTGGCAGACCGGAATGTTTCTACCCTGAGCGATGGAGAGTGGCAAAAGGTCATGATCGCCCGGGCGCTGGCTCAAGAGCCTCGCTTGCTCATTCTGGACGAGCCTACTGCCTTTCTGGACGTTCATCACCGGGCGGAAATTCTGATGTTGTTGCGTTCCCTCGCCCACGACCATGGACAAGCGGTCTTGCTTTCGACCCATGACCTGGACTTGGCCCTGCGTATCGCGGATCGGCTGTGGGCTATTGCGTCCGACCGGCGGGTGTACACGGGCGCTCCGGAAGACCTGGTGCTGAACGGCGTGTTAGAGCGCACCTTCCCCAGTCGGGAAGTGACCTTTGATGTCGCCACAGGAACGTTTCGCGTGCCCATGCGTGTCCGGGGCGAAGTGCGACTGGTGGGGCAGGGAATTCGTGCTTACTGGACCCAACGCGCCCTGGAACGCGTAGGATGGCATGTGGTTCGAGACCCCGGACGGGTTCCCGCAACGGTGAACGTCATCGCTGCGGGCGAGCGGACAGCCTGGCTCGTTACCCAAGGAGCGTCCCGTCGACTATGCCATTCCTTGCTGGACCTTACCACATATTTGAGAAACATCTCGCTCCCGCTTACGACGGCACATGCCGGGAAAACCTCTCACCCTCCGATCCGGGAGGACACTCGATGAGAACGCATGTTTATCACATCACCTATGCCCCAGAAGCCGGCATTGTACACCTCTACTTCCTGGGGTGTAATATGAAATGCCGTGGATGCATCCGTCTGTTGAATCCGTGGGATAGCCACCTTCCCAAAAAGGAACAGGTCCGTCCGCTTGGGACTCTCCATACGCTTACGGTGGAAGAGGTGCTCGCCATCCTGGCACCCCACCCGGTGCACAAGGTCTTCTTCCTGGGGGATGACGCCTCCATCGACCCCGCATTGGAGATATTGGGCCAACGTCTGAAGGAACACTTTGCCGCCCGTCACGTTCTGCTCACCAGCGGCCTGCTGATGCCTTCTTATCATCTCTTCGACGATATCCAGGTTAGTATCAAGGCGGTGACGCCTGCGCTGCACAGGGACTTCACGGGGACCGACGTCGGCCCTGTCCTGGAGAATTTTTGCCGCCTCTATAATGCCGGCGTGGCCCTGCGCTCGGAGAGTATTCTCATTCCCGGCTACATCGATGTGGACGAAATCGAACGAATCGCCCGCTTCATCGCTTCTGTCGATTCAGAGATTCCCTATCGCATTGACGCTTACATTCCCGTGCCCGGCACGCCCTGGCCGCGTCCAACGCTCGAGGACGTGGAACGCGCGGCACAAAAGGCTCGCCGCCACCTGCATCACGTGAGTGTCCTGCACAGAGGGAAGGGACAGGTGTACCGGGTGATTCGGCTAGTGTGAGTTCGAATATCGCAGAACATCATAGAGAGGAGAGTGTCATGTCTACCTATCCAACTCGCATTGTTTCCCTGGCTGCCGAAGGTCCGGAGATTCTCGAGCTTCTCGACGCGTTCGATCGGCTTGTCGGCGTCAGCGCCTTTGCCCGCCGTCCAAGCAAGGTGAACAGGTTGCCGAAAGTCGGAGGCTTTGCCACACCTGACCTGGAAAAAGTCATTGCCTTGGAACCCGACCTGGTCATCACCATCAGCGACATCCAGGCCGATGCAGCCACCTTCCTCATTAAGCATGGTATTCCCGTTCTCGCCCTCAACCCCCACTCTCTGGAGGATGTCTGGCGCAACATCCTACTGCTGGGTGGGGGTATCGGTAAGCAAACTGAGGCTCGGGCCATAGTAGCATCCTTGCAAGCGGAATTGGCCTCGATTCGGAAAACCTATCTGATTCCCCGTCGCGTGCGCGTCTTTTTCGAGGAATGGCCCGATCCGCTAATTTCGGGTATCGGCTGGGTGAGCGACCTCATCGAGTACTTAGGTGGTGAGGACATTTTTCGGGAATTGCACGCGAGACGTATCGCTTCTGAGCGCATTATCCGGCGTGACGATGTGGCCCGTCGCGAGCCCGAGGTGATCATCGCGTCCTGGTGTGGCAAAAAGGCTAGCATTGAGGAGATCCTTGCCCGTCCAGAGTGGCAGAACGTGCCTGCCGTGCGCAATGGCCATGTCTACGAGATCCCGTCTCACCTGATCTTGCAAACCGGTCCTGCTCTGCTGGAGGGAGCCAGGGAACTGAGCCGTCTGCTCGCTCGTGTGGCCAACGCGTGATATCCTTGCCTTGCGTTCTGCCGCAGCCTGACTTAAAAAGGAACGCGAGTCATACTCGAAAGTGACGGAGGAAAAAAGATATGAGCATCGCGACGGCTTCCTTAATCGACATCCTTTTTCCAAAGCGACATGCGTTGACGTCCGCCGCGCTGGCACTGGCCGGTAGTTTGCTCATCGCCTTCTGTGCCCAAGTTGCCGTCCCGCTTCCTTTCACTCCTGTGCCCATCACCGGTCAGACCCTGGCCGTGCTGGTCGTCGCTGCGACACTGGGGCCGCGGCTTGGCCCTCTGAGCGTGTTCGCCTATCTTCTGGAAGGGATGGCCGGACTCCCGGTTTTTGCCGGCGGCACGTTCGGCATCATGCATGTGCTGGGGGCCACAGGCGGCTATCTCTGGGGCTTTGTGCTGGCCGCGTTCGTGGTTGGATGGCTCTGTCAACGCGGTTGGGACCGCCATGTGCTTACTGCCGGAGCGGCCATGCTGCTGGGGAACGTGACTATCTACATGATAGGGCTCCCCTGGCTGACCCTCTTCGTTGGGGCAGGCCACGCCCTCGATCTGGGACTGCTGCCGTTTTTGCCTGGCGACCTGTTGAAGATTGTGTTGGCCATGGGGGGGCTTCCCGGCGCCTGGCGGTTGATCGAGAACTGGCGGGGAGATCTATGAACGCCTTGGTTGTTGCCGGCACACACAGTGGTGTGGGCAAGACGACCATCGCCGTTGGCATTATCGCCGCGCTGCGCCGCCGGGGAGCCACGGTTCAGCCCTTCAAGGTGGGGCCGGATTACATTGATCCCTCGTACCACACGTTGGCCGCGGGGCGTCCAGCGCGCAATCTAGACACTTGGCTGATCCCGCGTGAGCGCGTGTCTGCACTTGTCGCCTGGGCAGGTCACGATGCGGATATCGCTGTTGTCGAAGGCGTGATGGGACTGTTCGACGGATTCGATTACGACACCGACACAGGCAGCACAGCAGATGTAGCCAAACTTTTGCATGTGCCTGTGATTTTGGTCATCGATGCCCGTGCTATGGCTCGCAGCGCGGCCGCGATGGCCCTGGGGTATGGGGCCTTCGACCCGGACCTTCCACTGGGGGGCTTCATCATCAACCATGTGGCGGGCGAAAACCATGGCCGTGGCCTGGCCCGGGCCATCACCCATACCACCGGCCTGCCCGTCTTCGGTTGGGTTCCACAAGATCCCGCACTGGAGATCCCCGAACGCCACCTGGGACTCATCCCCACCTCGGAACCTGGCCGCTGGGATACCTTTCTCCGTGCTGCCGCCAACGCGATTGAGCATCACGTTGATCTGGAGGCCCTCTTGTCCCTTGCCAGGACGCCTGCTCCCCCGCCTCCGAGTTCCAACGTCCCACCCTCTTCGGCTCCGGGTGGGACACTTGGCACTCAACCTTCCAGACCACGGCCTATTATCGCCGTCGCCCATGACGAGGCTTTCTCCTTCTTCTATCAAGACAACCTGGACTTACTCCGGGACGCCGGGGCTCGTGTTGTCCTGTTCAGCCCCTTGCGTGATACACATTTACCCGAGGACACCCGGGCCATCATCCTCAGTGGCGGCTTCCCGGAAGTATACGCGGCCCAATTGGCGCACAATCGGGCCATGCACCGGGCCCTGCATGACGCCCATGCCCGAGGCCTACGTATCTACGCCGAATGCGGTGGACTCATGTACCTGACCGAGGAAATCGTCACTCAGAGGGGCGATCGTTACCCCATGGTTGGACTCCTGCCTGGCCGCTCTGTCATGACCGGGCGTCTCTCCTTGGGGTACCGCATTGCGGAGGCTGCAGCAGACTCCTGGATTTTCCGTAAGGGCGAGCGAGTACGCGGCCATGAATTTCATTATTCTATGTGGGACGGCCGTCCCACAGACCTTCCACCAGCCTATCGTCTCATCCCGCCGCGGGGCGATCGGCTCCCACAAGACGAGGGGGCATCCTTGGACAACCTCTGGGCTTCCTACGTCCACCTGCACTTCTGGACCCAACCTGAGCTGGCGCGGAGGTTCACCTGTGGGCTTAATTCCTGATGCTGAACCATCGATACCTGAATCTATCCACGGAGCACTCGATTACAATGAGCTCCAGGCTCTGGGCCTGGAGCCCGATCGCATTATCGACTTCAGCGCCAACGTCAACCCTTATGGGCCATCACTCCGGGTTGGTGAGATCCTCACCACCGTGCCCGTCGGGCGCTATCCTGACCGGGAGGTAATCGCCTTGCGAGAGGCCTTGGCCGTTTATCACGGGGTGTCGCCGGATCACATCATCGTGGGCAACGGTGCTGCGGAGCTCATTTGGCTCGTGGCCCTGGCCTTTGTGCATCCTGGAGACGTCGCCGTGGTCCTCGCTCCCACATTTGCTGAATACGCCCGCAGTGTGCACATGATGCACGGACGTGTGGTGGAGTGGCGAGCCCGACCCGAAGATACCTTCACCATTCACACCCAGGAGGTCGCCGACCTGCTGGCTCACACTCAACCGCGGCTGTGTTTCCTTTGCAATCCCAACAATCCAACGGGGCAGATATATTCCCTGGAGGCTCTGGCCGCATGGGCCGACGCCCATCCCCGTACGCTGTTCGTCGTGGACGAGGCTTATATCAATTTCGTTCCCGGTCTGGTGAGTGCTCTGAATCTAAAACGGGGACACATCCTCGTGTTACGTTCCATGACCAAGGATTATGCTCTAGCCGGCCTGAGGTTGGGTTATGCCGTAGGCCATGTGGACGTTGTGGCTGCGATGCGTCAGGTACAACCCCCGTGGAGCGTGAACGCGGTGGCGCAGGTCGCGGGAGTTGCTGCCCTGAGTGATCAGAATCACTTGCGCGTCACAATCGCCGCTACTTTACGAGAGAAAGAGACCTTCGTGGCCCGCCTACGCTATCTGGGCCTGGACGTCGTTCCCTCGGCCACCCATTTCTTCCTTGCCCGCGTGGGCAACGCGCGCCGCTTCCGGCAGGCGTTGCTTGCTCACGGCATCCTGGTCCGGGATTCTGCCTCATTTGGGTTGCCAGAGTACGTGCGTATCAGCACTCGTCTCCCGGGAGAAAACTCGCTGTTGATCTCCTGTCTGCACAATCAAGATCGGGGACCAAAGGTGGAAAACTGGAGGAGAAGAGAGCCATGAGCCGGGTCCTTATGGTGCAGGGCACGACATCTTCAGCCGGAAAAAGTTTCCTGGTCACCGCACTGTGTCGCATTTTTGCCCGACGCGGGTGGCGTGTTGCGCCCTTTAAGGCCCAGAACATGTCCAACAATGCCGCTGTGTGCGCGGATGGGGCTGAAATCGGTCGGGCACAGGCCTTGCAGGCTCGTGCTGCTGGCATCGAGCCCGTTGCAGACCTGAATCCCATCCTCCTCAAGCCGGAAGCAAACGGCCGTTCCCAGGTCATCGTTTTGGGCAGGCCCTGGCGTACCCTTCAGGCGGGGGAGTATTACCGCCATAAGGACGATCTCTGGTCCGTGGTCACCGCTGCTCTTGACCGACTGCGGAGTCGCTACGATCTGGTCGTGATCGAGGGGGCAGGTAGTCCGGCGGAACTGAACCTCAAAGCCGGCGATATCGTCAATATGGCCGTCGCCCACTACACAGGCGCGCCCGTCCTTCTTGTGGGGGATATCGACCGGGGCGGGATTTTCGCCCAACTTCTGGGTACCTTGTGGCTGTTGGAGCCCGGGGAACAGGAGCTTGTGCGCGGTTTCGTCGTCAACAAGTTTCGGGGAGATGTCCGTCTTTTCGCGGAGGGCATCCGGATTCTGGAGAAGCGAGGGAAACGTCCGGTCCTGGGTGTTATCCCTTACATCTCCGACTTGCTTCTTCCTGAGGAAGACGCCGCGTCTCTTTCCAACTTCCCTTCCCTGATGTCTGGCGCGCCGTCTCTCGATGTCACGATCCTTTCCCTCCCCCACGTCGCCAATTTCGACGACTTTGACCCCCTGCGCGCGGAACCAAGAGTGAGCGTGCGTTTTGTCTCCTCCCCTCTCGATCTTGGTCACCCTGATGCTGTGATTATTCCGGGCACCAAAAGTACCATCGCTGACCTGCTATGGTTGCGGCGCACAGGTCTGGCTGAGGCGGTGCAATTCCTGGCTCGCCGGGGTGTGACCATTGTCGGTATTTGCGGAGGCTACCAGATGTTAGGCGAAGTGATTCGAGATCCGGAACATGTGGAGTCAAATAAGACTCGCGTGGAAGGGCTGGGACTGTTGTCCGTGGTGACGACGTTTGGTGGGGAGAAAGCTACACATCGCGTGCGGGCGCGTGTGCGAGGCAGCACGTCCTGGCTTTCTTCCCTGGAAGGGACAGAACTTGTCGGCTATGAAATCCACATGGGCCGTACATCGACTCCCTCGCCCTGGCTGGAAATTGTCGAGCGCCGCGGGGTGCGCGTCCGCGTGGCCGATGGGGCAATGAGCGAGGACGGTCGGGTGTGGGGAAGCTACATTCACGGCCTTTTCTCCAACGACGCTTTCCGCTATGCCTGGCTGGCAAGCCTGAAAGAGGCTTTGGGAGTGGCCTCTTCTGCCGCGCTGGAGGTGCAGGCCGAGGCCCTGCTAGAGGCTTCTCTCGACCGCTTGGCCGATGTTGTGGAAGCGGCTCTTGACATCGAACGGGTTGAAACCTGGTGGAGCAACAAATGGCACGAATAATTTTCTTGTTAGGTGGTGCACGCAGCGGTAAAAGTACGATGGCCGAGCGACTGGGCAAGGAGTACGGCGGGGACGATGTGCTCTTCGTCGCAACCGCGGAAGTAGGGGATGAAGAAATGCGGCGTCGCGTGGAGGCCCACCGCGATGCGCGCCCGCGCACTTGGCGCACTTTGGAAGCGCCACGCGATGTGGCTCACGTTCTGAGCGGGGCCTACCGCGGCGAACGAGCTATCATCATTGACTGCATTACTTTGCTTGTCGCCAACCTTCTGGAAGCTGTGGATAACCCTTACAGTGATGAAGCACGGGATGGGATCCTGGAGGAAATCCAGGCCCTCATTGCTGTGCTGCGCGAGAGTGACGCTACTGTCATCCTGGTGTCTAATGAGGTGGGCATGGGGTTGGTTCCCCCTTATCCGTTGGGGCGGGCCTACAGGGACATTCTGGGACTAGTCAATCAGTACATTGCCGCGGTCGCAGATGATGTTTACCTCATCGTGGCGGGCATACCATTATTTATAAAAAGTCCAGACGAAAAATGACGTTAAAGAGGAGAACGCACATGTCGTACCCAAGCCGTATCGTCTCACTCGAACCCAGCATTACGACCACCCTTCTGGCTCTGGGCCAACGGCATCGGCTCATCGGGGTCAGCAGGCACGATGCGCGTCTGGTGGGCGATGACGCCATTGCAGGATTGTCCCGTGTCCCATGTACATGGTCTGTGCAAGCACAAGATCTCACTT
>CAZAQA010000020.1:0-63637 GCA_964487375.1 uncultured Anaerolineae bacterium
GTGGGGAGTGGGGAGTGGGGAGTGGGGAGTGGGGAGTAGAAAGGAGGGAGTGATGACGTTGAGTTTTGAGGAGTGGGCTGAGGACGTGCCCGAGTCGTTAAAACGGGATGCGTTGTGGTCGCTGCGTATTTATCAGTTTGCTTTGTATCTGGGGAGTATTGCCTGGGAGGACGTGTCGCTTCTTTCCCGGGATGGACGCACACGGGGGATAGCCGACCAGATGTATCGGGCTGTGGGCTCTATTAGCGCCAATGTGGCCGAGGGCTACAGTCGACGCACAGGAAAGGACAGGGCGCGTTTTTTCGAGTACGCCTTGGGTTCAGCTCGTGAAGCACGCACGTGGTACTACCAGGGTCTGTCCATTCTTGGAGAACAGCGCGTCCATGAGCGGTTCCGTGTCCTGGAGAGCATCATCCGCATGCTCCTGGCCTACATCCCCTCCCAGCGCGGTCACAACATCGCCGAAGACCCTACTCCTTACTCCCCTACTCCCCACTCTCCTACTCCCGACTCCCCCACTCCCGACTCCCCCACTCCCCACTCCTCTACTCCCCACTCCCCTACTTCCCACTCTCCTTCTCCCAGTTTCCCCTTCTCTCCCCCATCGCATTCACAGGAGGATGGACTATGACCCATGCACTGCATCAACTCGACGAGACGCTTCTTTCCCCCGTGTGGGGGCGCATCTTCCCACTCATCACCGAGCGAGGTGAAGGTGCATATCTTATCGATGTGGAAGGTCGTCGCTATCTGGACTTCACCAGTGGCATCGGGGTGACCAACACGGGCCACGCCCACCCGCGGGTGGTGCAGGCGGTGCAGGAGCAGGCGGCCAAACTCCTGCATGGCCAGGTGAACATCACCCGCCATGTGCCCTTGCTGCGCCTGGCTGAACGCCTGCGGGAGATCACTCCCGAGGGCCTGGACCAGTTCTTCTTCTCCAACTCCGGAGCAGAGGCCGTGGAAGCCAGCGTCAAGCTGGCCCGCCATGCCACCGGGCGAACCAACATCATCGCCTTCCAGGGCAGCTTCCACGGGCGCACTGTGGGCACCATGTCCCTCACCTCTTCCAAGACCGTGTATCGGGTGGGCTATCAACCCCTGATGGCCGGGGTGTTCTTTGCCCCCTTCCCCTACGCCTATCGTTACGGTTGGGATGAAGACACGGCGGTGGAATTCGCCCTCAAGGAACTGAAGTTCATCCTCAAGACGCAAACCGCTCCCGAGGAGACCGCAGCTATCCTCGTGGAGCCGGTGCTGGGCGAAGGAGGATATGTTCCGGCGCCAAGGGCGTTCTTGGAGGGATTGAGGGAGATGGCGGACCATTACGGTATTCTCCTCATCGCCGATGAGGTGCAAACTGGCTTTGGGCGTACAGGGCGCTGGTTCGCGGTGGAGCACAGTGACCTGGTTCCCGATATCATGGTCATGGCTAAGGGCATTGCTTCGGGATTACCTCTCAGCGGTATTGTTGCCCGGCCTGAGCTCATGGCGCGGTGGAAGGTAGGCACCCATGGTGGCACCTACGGGGGCAACGTGGTCGCCGCGGCCGCCGCCGTTGCTACCATTGATGTCATTCGCGAGGAGGGTTTATTGGAGAATGCTCGTCGGCGTGGAGCCCAGCTCATGGAGGGGCTGCGCAATCTCCAGACCCGTTATCCGATCATCGGGGATGTGCGCGGTGTGGGGCTGATGGTGGCCAGCGAGTTCACGTACGAGGATGGCACGCCTGCCACCGACGTGGCGAAAGCGACCGTCAAAGGCGCGTTCGAGCGTGGCCTTTTGCTCTTGACATGCGGTCCATGGGATAATACAGTCCGTTGGATTCCACCACTCATTGTCACGGAAGAGCAAATCGAGGACGCATTACGCATATTCTCAGAGACGTTGGCAAGTGGAACATAAGAGTCGTTGGTCGGCGTGCGCCGATGTGGCTTTTACTACCTAAATATCCAATACCTGAACCCTCATCCATTGGAGGTGACCCATGCTGTACGGTTTTCACGGTCGCATACTTCATGTTGATTTGACGAATGGCACCTTAGAAGTAGAAACGCCGGACGAGCATTTTTACCGCAAGTACATGGGAGGAAGTGCCATCGGGCTTTATTACGCGCTCAAACTCATCCCCAAGGGCGCGGATCCCCTGGGGCCGGAAAACGTGATGGTCTTTGCGGTCGGTCCCATGACCGGCGCGCCCATCTCCGGCCAATCCCGTCTGGCTGTGACGGCGAAATCTCCCCTTACCGGTGCGGTGGGTGACTCGCAAAGTGGCGGCTATTTCCCCGCGGAGCTGAAATTCGCTGGCTTTGATGCCATTGTGGTCAGGGGCAAGGCGGAGAAGCCCGTCTACCTGTGGATACATGATGGTGAGGCCGAACTGCGCGCTGCCTCTCATCTCTGGGGCAAGGTGACCGGCGAGGTGGAAGACCTGATCAAGGAAGAGCTGGGCGAGAAGAAGATGGAAATCCTCCAGGTAGGGCCCGCGGGGGAGAAAGGCGTGCGCTTCGCGGCCCTCATCAATATGGCCAACCGGGCCAACGGACGCACCGGTATGGGCGCGGTGATGGGGTCGAAGAACCTCAAGGCTATCGTGGCCAAGGGCTCTGGCAAATGGCGGCCCAAGGTGGCCGACCCCAAGAAGCTGCGCGAGCTCTCCAAGTGGGGCGCTCAGAACCTGGAGGAATCGGACGCGGCGGGTTTGGGCCTGCTTGGTACGGCGGAAATCGTCATCTCCCAAAGCAAGGGCGGCGGACTCCCTATGCGGAACTGGGAATCGGGCTACTTCCAAAATGCGGAACGCATTTCCGGCGAACGCATGTACAACGAGATCCTCAAAAAGCGGGACACGTGCTACGGCTGCGTCATCCGCTGCAAGCGCGTGGTCGAAATCACGGAAGGACCGTACAAGGTGGATTCACGCTACGGCGGACCTGAGTACGAGACTTTGGCCACGTTCGGTTCTTACTGTGGCATAGATAACCTGGAGGCGGTGGCCTATGCCAATCAGATATGTAACATGTACGGCATGGACACCATCTCCTGTGGGGCGACCATTGCCTGGGCCATGGACTGTTTCGAGCGAGGGCTTATCACCACGGAAGATACGGGGGGTATCGAGCTACGCTTCGGCAACGCTGAAGCCATGGTCAAGATGACAGAGATGATCGCCAAGCGGGAAGGGTTTGGCGACATCCTGGCCGAAGGCTCGGCGCGAGCGGCCCAGATCATCGGGCGGGGCACAGAAGAACGGCTGGCCACAGCGAAGGGGCAGGAGATGCCCGCGCACATGCCTCACGTCAAGCGCTCGTTAGGGCTCATCTACGCGGTCAACCCCTTCGGCGCGGACCATCAGTCCAGCGAGCACGATCCAGCCTACAAGGCGTATCCAGAGCGCATGGCCACCTTGGACCTGAAGGACCCGGTGAGCAGAATGGTCCTCAACGGGGAGAAGGTGAAGTTCGCGGTCCGCACCCAGTGGTTTTACAGCGCCATGGACACCGTGGCCGTCTGCCAGTTTGTTTACGGTCCCGCATGGCAGCTTTACGATTCCTTACAGTTGGTAGAAGCTCTGCGCGCCGTCACCGGTTGGAACATCAGTCTCTACGAGCTGGAAGAAGTCGGGCGGCGGCGACTGAACATGCTGAGGGCCTTCAACGCTCGTGAGGGCATCGGCCGAGATCAGGATAAACTGCCCAAGCGTTTCTTCAAGGAAGCCCTGCGCGGGGGCAAGAGCGACGGCATTAAGCTGGACGAAGAGGAGCTGGAGCGGGCCAAGGACCTGTACTATGCCATGAACGTCTGGAACGTGGAGACGGGTATGCCCACCCGGGCGGCGCTGGAAAGCGTGAGTCTGCAGTGGGTGGCGGACGAGTTGGGTTTGTGACGTTGAAATTCTGTCGTTCCGGCGTCAACGGTGTCCAGTGGACCTATGGGTTATCGTTTATCGTCCATGGTCCCTCGTCCACCGTTGACACTTGCTACGTCATCCTATAAAAGGAGCCTTCCCATGCGTATCGCATTGCTAGGGGCCGGCATCATCGGCCAGGCGATTGTGAAGGATTTGGCCGACGGGGAGGATGTGGAGGAGATCCTCGTCGGCGATGTGAACGAGGAGGCCGCGCGCGCGGCCGCTGCCACGGCGGGTGAACGCGGCCGCGCCGTTCGTATCGATGTCACGGATCATGCAGCGACCGCGGCCACATTGCGGGGTATGGACGCGGTGGTCAACGCGGTGGCGTATCGCTTCAATCTGGATGTCATGCGTGCTTGCCTGGACGCGGGGGTGCACTATTTGGACTTGGGCGGATTATTCCACACCACGCGTAAACAGCTTGAACTTGATGAGGACTTTCGACGGGCCGGGCTGACCGCGGTCTTGGGCATCGGCAGTTGTCCCGGTGTGGCCAACGTGCAGACCGGCTATCTGGCAGCTCAGATGGACCGAATCGAGAGCGTCCACATCTACAATGGCAGCCACCCTCTGGCCGATGACCCCCTCAATGCGCCCTATTCCATTGAGACCATCCTGGACGAGATCACCCGTCCGGCAATGGTGTTCAGGAAGGGCCAATTCGTGGAAATGCCGCCTCTCAGCGAGGAGGAATATGTTCTCTTCCCCGAACCCATCGGTTATGCCAAGACGCATTTGAGCTTGCACTCGGAGGTGGCGACGATTCCTCTCAGCCTGAAGGAAAAGGGCATTCAAGAAGTCACGTTCAAGATCACGTTCTTCGGGTATTCGGAGCGAGCATTACGCCAGCTTCAGTTTCTTTCCCGGCTAGGCCTGGCCGGTCTGGAACCGATGGACGTGCGCGGCGCCCGTGTGCGCCCGCGCGATGCGCTTATCGCGGTCCTGAGGCGCAAGGCCGCAGCCCGACCCAAAGGTGAGACACCATCCCGGCCCACGGGGGTGAAGGCAATCATCACCGTGGCCCAGGGAGAACGCGAGGGGCGTCCCACCCGTCTGGCCGTGACCACATTTGCCGGTCCCCACGAGCGTTGGGGCATCAGCGGTGGGAAACTTCTGGTGGCGTCGCCGCCGGCCATTGTCGGTCGCTGGCTGGCCAATGGCACCATTGCTATGCCCGGTGTCCATCCACCGGAAGTTGCTGTTCAGCCTGAAGCATTCTTCCGGGCCCTGTCAACGAGGGGGGCTCGAACCTGGCAAACGGAAGAGTATCCACTTGCGTAGAATTGTGCAGCGATTTGTCAGGCTCGTTTCAATGGGCAGCGGGTGGGCGAGGAAGCGTCCTTCGCCCATCCTGCGCATCCGTGTCGCTCACCGTCGCTCTGATGGTCATGGATGGGGAAGGGGACCCACCGATGCCATCTGACGGACCTGTGGCATGGGGGCTGCTCGTTGGACGTAGGGGAAGGAGTGAGAAAGGAACGTGAGAGATAATGCTATTTTGCGGGCCGTTGCAGAAGCTGCCCGTGAATTCTTACAGAACGAGGAATGGGAACAGGTTGCCGTTGAAATTCTGGGACGGCTGGGACGTGCGGCCGAAGTCTGTCGTGTCGCCGTCTTTGCCAACGTTCTTCTCGACGATGGTCGCCCTGCGACACAGTTGCGTTATGAATGGACGATGCCGGCCATCCCGCCGCGATTGCATGAAGTGGAAGAGGGGTATTTTTACCCACCTCATCCCCAGAAAGGAAGTCGTTTCGAACGCTGGTACACGTTGTTATCTGAGAATGTTCTCCTTCATGGGCCGGTCTCTTCGTTTCCACAGGAAGAGCGTGAAGCCCTGGAAGCCCTGGGCATCCGTTCGACAGTGGCTGTGCCCATCTTTGTCCAGCAGCATTGGTGGGGGTTCGTCACTTTCGACGCCTGCATGGACGAACGTTCGTGGACAGAGGGCGAACTGGAAGCTCTAAAAGCCGCGACCAACATCCTGGCCGCGGCCATCGAACGGCAAAAGATGGTAGGAGAGTTGCGTCAGCGGGCCGAGGAAGTCCACCTTTTGAGTGAAGTCTTGCGTGCTTTGAATGCCGTTCCTCACATTGATGCTGCCTTCCCTCGGATGGTCCCCGCATTGAGGAAACTGACCGCCTGTGATCGTCTCAGCATCGCTTTGCTCGAGGAGAATAATGAATGGTTTACCATCACCAACCTGGATGAGCCCAGTCCGGCTCTGGGGATGGGAAGCCGAATGCGTGTCCGGGCGACGGCTGCCGCGGACGATATTCTCCGGGGGTGCCTGCACGAGACCCCCGATCTGGCTCAGGAAGCGCATTACCCGGGTGAGAAGGCTCTCTTTGAGACCGGCTTTCGTTCGCGGGTTAACATTCCATTACGAGCAGAGGATCATGTCTACGGAGCCCTGAATGTGGCCTGGAGGCGTGTTCGGGGCTATCGGCCCGGGCAGTTGCCTTTATTGCAACGCGTGGCCGATGCCATCACACTGGCTATTGAGCGTTCTCGCTACCTGGCAGAAGAAAAACGGCAGCGAGAGGAAACGGAAAACCTTTACCAGGCTGCGGTAGCATTAACTACGAATTTGAAGCTGGAGTGTCTGTTGGAAGAAGTCCTGGACTATTTGGCCAACGTCACCCACTACGATAGTGCCTCCATTCTCTTGCAAGAAGAAGATTCACTACGGGTCGCGGCCATGCGCGGATTTGAGCAGCCAGAGATGTACAAGGCTCGCCGCTATTCGTCAGATGAACCCTATTTGCGGAAGATTCGTGACAGCGGTCAACCGGTCGTCCTGACAGATGCTTCTTCCTCCCCTGATTTCGAGAACTGGGATGGTCACTATCCCATACGCGGTTGGGTGGGAGTTCCCTTGATCGCTCGCGGCAACGTCATTGGTTATCTTACTCTGGAAAGTCGTACTCCTGCAGCCTTTGGTCCCCATGAAGTGCGTTTGGCCGAGATCTTCGCTGCCTCTGCCGCTCCCGTGATCGAAAATGCACGCTTATACCGTCAGGCGGTCCAACTGAACGAGGAGTTAAAGAAGGCATTAGAAACCCGGACCAATCTCTTGCATCACGTTTCGCATGAACTGCGTACCCCTTTGACCTTGATCTTGGGTGTGGCAGAGTTACTGGAAAGCAGTGCCGAAGAACAAGAATTCTCGGAAAGCACGCGTTTGCTGATTGAGCACCTGGTGCGAGAAGCCCGGCACTTGCGTACGATGGTCAATCAAATTCTACGCCTAAAGTCCATCCAACAGCAGCCCTTCGAAGTCCAACCGGTCCTTGTATCGACATGGTTAGAACAAATCCGTCAGATGTGGGCGCCGCGTATGGCGAAGAAGTCCCAGTCACTTCAGGTATCCCTGGCTCCTGACGTTTCTTACGTACTTGGTAACCCGGGACACTTACAGCAGGTGTTGGACAACCTTCTGGATAATGCCTACAAGTATACGCCGGAAGGAAAGCGTATTCTCCTCGATGTACGGCGTGAGGGGGATGATGTCATTTTCCGAGTCCAGGATGAAGGCATAGGCGTCTCTCCAGAGGATCTGGGGCGACTTTTCGAACAGTTCTATCGTGGGAAGGGCGCGGAGCAAACAAAAACGACGGGCCTGGGCATTGGCCTTTCTTTGTGCAAGGCCATCGTCGAACGGCACCGCGGGCGTATTTGGGCCGAAAGTCCAGGAAAGGGGCAAGGTCTGACGGTGATATTCACCTTGCCCGCGGGATCTCCCTGATGACACAGCCGATCCTGCAGGCTCATGAGGGCTATCGACCTTTACCTCGATGGACCCGCACCGCAGGGCTGGTGGCGCACCGGCAGAAGGAGCAGGACGAGAGAGGCGAAGTCTATTTGGGATTCATGGGCATAAGCACATACAGGAACTCGTCCGCGCCCGTGCCCACGGGGCGGATCACCCCTGGCCTGTTGGCTTTGGTGGTCTCCAAGGTCATCTGAGGGGAATCCAGAGTTGGCAGGACATCCAGCAAATAGCGACCGTTGAAGGCAATGTCGATGCCTCCTCCCTCGACGATGGCGTCGATCTCCGCCGTGTGGTCCCCGTAGTCGCTGGAACTAGCAAATACCCTTAAGGTGCCCGGGTTGCCGGGTTCGATGCTCAGCTTGACGATGTTTGAGGATTCGCGGGCGAAAAGGTAGGCACGGCGGATCACTTGAGTGAACTCCTGTGTGTTGAGAATGACGCGAGTTTCCCACTTGGCCGGAATAATGGCTTTGTAGTTCGGATAAGTTGCGTCAATGATTTGGGAGACAAGTTCCGCCCGTTGGAAGGCGCCCTTGGTCTCGGTGGTTCCTTTTCCAGGGACCCGGAAGACGACCTGATTGCTGCCTCGCGTGATTGTAACGGTCGCCTTCCCCTCCTCATCCGCATCGGCCGCGATGCGAGCCAGTTCGTTCAACGAACGTGCCGGCACGATCACCGCTAGATCCCGAGGCGCATCGGACAGCGATGTGGACCGGTAAGCCAGTCGGTAACCGTCCGTGGCGACGAAAACCAACCGGTCGTCATCCGTAGTCATGTACACACCTGTCAGTGTGGGACGGCTCTCATCGGTGCTGGCTGCAAAAGCCACCTGTTGGATCATATGGCGCAATGTGGCCGGGGCGATGGTTAGGGTGCTGTTTCCATCACCGGTGGGGATCACAGGAAAGTCGGAGGCGTCAATGATGTGAAAGTTCGCTTCGGTGCGTCCACACACCAGGCGCAAGCTTTGGGTTCGGACGCTCAACTCCATGTGTACGGGGCCGGCCGGCAAGGTGTTGACGAAGTCCGTGAGCAGTCGAGCGTGGGCCGTCGTTGTCCCGTCCTCTTCTACCTGGGCAGCGACCCAACAGTTGATGGCGATATCGAGGTTGGTCGCCGACAGCCTCAGACTTCCCGGGCTCTCCGCACTCAGGAGAACGTTTTGCAGAATGGGCAGGGTTGTTCGAGAGGAAATGGCACGGTTGACTACTGAGAGGCCTTTAGCCAGATTCTCCTGTAGACATACGACACGCACGGGGCACCTCCCACCTGGATGGTAAAACGGTAAAACCGCTTACGGACTCAATTCCTTTGGCCGGCATCGAGTAGGCGCTGGAGCAAGTATACCAGGAAAGGGGGATTTTGGGCAAAGCCGTCATGCCACGACTCGGTTTCATCTTCTGTGGGCCACTTGAGCCGAGGTATTGGTGGGCAAGTGGCAGATGGATGCCGCCCTTTCCCTATTCTTGGCTCAGTTTTGCTCCTATCGCCTGGGGGGCATTCTTTTGATCATGAGACGTCCCCAGTAGGGTATGAAGATGAAGGATACAGGAGGATGAGTTTCCACCAGTATCCTTCTCTCCATGAATGAGATCGTAAAGCTCCCTGTACCCCGAACAGTACCTTCGGTCAAAGCTCGTCCTCTGCAAAGTGCACCTCGGCAGAGGTGCGGTGATCCAAACTCTAATGGATCCTCCCATGGTTGTAAGACTGGAAGTATGCTCCCAGCCAGGACTCCAGCTCCCTCACCGTCCTGTACTCCTCCAGGTAGATATTCTCGTACTTTACGCTCTTCCAGATCCGCTCAACGAATTCACCGGCAAACTTGTTCCTGGCCCTGGGGGTGACATAGTGCATGACAGTATTTTGTTAGCAATTATATTTGGTGTGTGGAGTGGAATAGGAGGTATAATAAGCGGAACATGTTTAGGCATAGTGTGCTACCGAACCTTCGCTACTGAGAAACAGCACCACCTGCGGCAGGTACGAGTAAGGTCAGCCCGAGTTTTTGGCTTTTCGTCGCAGTAGGCGATTTCTCACTCCCGATATTTCTGTCCGTACTGGGCGGTCATCTCCGCCCGATAGGATCTTTTTTGCTTCAGCATGCCGGAGAGGACTTGGGCCACCAACGCGAATGTTCGGGTCAAAGGGTAGGACGAGGGCAGTGCCCTTGCCTATCCGGCGGCCTGCCAACAGTTCGGACAACAGCTTAGTTGCCGGAACAGCGCCTTCGTGTACTCGCCAGAGCCTGGAACATTGAAAAGCTCCATCCGAACGACAAAACGTCTTGACATATGGGGGAATTCCCGCGGACTGGCTTCGCCAACAGCTCGCCGCGCGTGACGTGGCGACGTGAGCCACTGACGCTGACGTTAGGCTATCTTTGACAAACGTTTTGGAAGTCATAGATACTTGCGTTCGCGCCTTTGAGACGGATGATGCCGATACGGCCGACTGCTCCCTCGGGGGCTCTTTTCGCCGCCTTTGGCGGTGGTGTCTGAGCTCGAAAGCGTTGGGTGCCGTGTCAACGGTTGAATGAGTAATGAAACATCGTACAATAATTCTGGCAACAATACTCGCTTGTTTGGTGCTGTTCTCGTGTGCAAATAGCAACCCGCCGGACGATCCAATCAATTATGCAAAATCGAAACACTGGGCCTCTCTGCCCAACGTTGAAAACAACTCTATGCGAGTACCAACATCAGACTTGAAGGATGGCCAGGCCACTGCGGATGCGGATGTCTTCTACATCTATCCGACGGTCTACACCTCGTTCCTTTCGAATAACGCGCCCATAGATGAGGCGGGCTATCGGGGAGATGTGTCGAATCTCTTGCTGACTTCCCAGGCCAGCAGTTTGAACAATGTCGGTAGAATCTACACGCCATACTACAGGCAAGCCAGCCTGTGGGCTTATCTCGATACCGAGGCGGCCAGAAAGAAAGCGTTTGACATAGCGTATGCCGATGTCGAAGCCGCTTTTCAGTACTACTTGCAGCATTATAACCGGGGAAGACCGCTCTTCATCCTGTCGCACAGTCAGGGGAGTCAAATAGCCGTCCGGCTTCTGCAGGAAGACTACACCAAACTCCGTCTGAAACGGATCTTGGTTGTGGCCTACCTCATCGGTGAACGAATTGGCACACGTACATTCGCTGACCTCGCGCCCTGCACAACAGCCACCCAGACGGATTGTTTTGTTACGTGGGGCACGGTGGCCAGGGGGGGACAGTCGGACCTGATGACGGGGGAGATCCGGGGTGCACCTGTCTGCGTAAATCCCCTGAGCTGGAGGATGGACGAGCAAACGGTATCCGCGAGCCACCACCTGGGCGGTGTTCCCGATTCCTTTGACAGGGTACTGCCGCACCTGGTCAGTGCCACATGTGATCATGGACTTCTGAACATTGAGCCGGCTCCAGATGGTTTTGCGCACGAGGGAAAAGATTACCATGAATCGGATGTAAATCTGTTTTACATGGATATACGCCACAATGCAGAAGAGCGCCTCCGGCAATATCAACGCGAACATGGGATGAATTCGGACGGCAGGTGAATCCGCAGTATGACAGGATGATGGCATGGCAGCGAGGTACGCAGCTAACACCGCTTGCACCGGGCCAGGCGCCCTGAGCTGGGGTAAGCAACCCGATTTTACGGCATTTGGCTCTGAGCAGAGCCATGCCAGGATTAAGCTCACCCCGCCGGTGATGCCATCATTGGTCACAATCACAACTTGCCTGAGGTAAGTAGGATGTCCCGTGACACACGATTGAGAGTTCGAAACAAGGACACGTTCAGCTTCTCCCTCCTGCCCATCGGCCTTCTGCTGTTGGCTCAGTGGGGGGTCCCCCTATGGTTCCTTTCGGGCGCCGCAATGGGCCCCGGCATACGTTATGTTGTTCTGACCCTCGTCCGTTTCTTGCTGATCGGCTGGGCTCTGTGGCTGGAACGGGGTGCATGGGACGACTTTTTCCTCACACGGCGTAATTGGAAGCCGGCCTTGCAGGATGGATTGGGGCTTACTTTGCTTTTTGTTCCCGTCGCTTGGGCTTATGCCCACCTGAGCTTGGGCGGCATATACTGGCTTCCTCGGTCAGATTGGCTCCCCACCTTCCTGGCGGCTTTCATCCCGGCAGGGTTGCAGGAAGAGGTAGCATACCGTGGTCTCTTTCTCGGCGTCGTGAACCGACGATGGAACATGTCGCCGTTTTGGTCCATCCTGCTTATCGGCTTGTTGTTTGGCCCGGTCCACCATAATCGCTACCTCTGGCGTGGGGACTTTCTCACCCTGAGCATCGTGACCGCATTTGGTTTTGTGGCCGCCTGGCTGACCCTGAGAAGGCAGAACCTCCTTGGCGCGGTCATCGGGCACACGGCGATGAATTTTCTCATGTTCCTTTTCATCGGCGGGAAGGTAACGACGTTGTAGAACGGCGAAAGAGCGATTAAACTACTCACTATTCTGGGAAATCGTTGGGAGAGCGGCTAAGAGTCATCAGGCGAAAAGGCTTGTTGAAAAGCTCATGGAGGATTAGCTGATCTCTGAATCCGCGGAGGTGTCCTATGCGCATAAACCGGATACTGGCCATAAGGACCTTTGTACTCGGAATCGCATTTGTGCTGATGATGGTCGTAGTTGCCTGTGCTCCGCCCAAGGCCTACCACACCATCATGACGGGAAAGGACGTGCGCTTGGACAGTGTGGCAGCTCGGGAAGGACCGGACGGCTCTTACATTGAGTTGCGCCTGACGGATAAAGCCACCAAGTTCTTCATGGAGTACACCAGCAAACACACGGGCGGATATCTATCCATTGTGCTGAACAAGAAGGTGCTTATGTCATCACAAATTGAGACCACAATACCGACCGGCGCCGTTGTTATCACAGGGCAATTCACGATGGAGGAAGCCCGGCAGATTGCCGAGGAAATCAGGAACAACCCCGAGCAACTGGAGTTCATCGAGACAAACAACACGCCGTTACCCGTGGGCAAAACCGTCCGAACCACGGGAGCTCCTTGAAGACCGTCCGGACCGGTAGACCATGGACAAATTCCCTTCCTGGTTGGGGCGCACGCTGTTCGCGATGCCCTTTGCGGGCTTTGGCATCTTTGTTCTCCTCTCTCTTCTAGGAGCACGGCCAAAAGTGTTTCCGGATGGGCAATGGACGCTCCCGGCCAAATGGTCCGTGGATTGGTGGCTCTCTTGGGGAGTGGGGTGGGTTTTCCTGGCTGCTGCGGTCTTCATTGTGTTGAACGGAGATAACCGGTCGCGTGGTCAGGCGACCCGACGGACATGGATACAAGAGCTATCATTCGTCGTGTTTTTCGTGCTGTTCTTAGCTCCCCTAAACCTACTGCTGGTTTCCCCGCTGTCGGATGGGGAGACCACGTTCCAGGTGCTCTTCCTCACATACTCTGGGCCGGGGGCCGGATGGCTCAACCGAGGAGTAGTGGGGCTGATTGTGCTTATTTTCGACTTGTTTGGCCTTGCACTGATCGGCCGCTTTGTTCGACGGACGAGACGCCTGCTAAAAGCTGCCAACCGGAAGCCCGATAGTTGATGGTCGTTTGCGACGTCCGCTACGGTGGGCAAGTTGACGACCGGTGGCTGCTTTGGTAGACTGATGCTCGACAGATGGCGAGAGCGAACCGTCGTTCGGCCACGACGTCCCGAAATTGCCCTTCTTTGCGCACTTCGCTCCGGCCACGAGCTCTTTCCGAGTGCGGGTCTAACTCGGGCAGCGTGGCTTCTCTCGTCTGGGGCCAACATCGGCTTACCGCTCGCGGGGTGGGCACGACAACATCATGCCGTACTTCCGCCTTGGTGTCATGCGCGTCATGTCTGATCAAGCCAAATAGAACATATCCCCGTACCGAGGTCAATGTCATGAAAATTCGCACGTTGTTCTTCCTCTTCATCATTCTCACACCTTATTTTGAGCGTTTCGTGGTCCAAAGAATGGGGTCTACCCCAAATTAAAAGATTTTTCAAACATGCTCTCAGCTATGGGCAAAGCCGTGTTAGGGCTAAACTCGTCCCGTCGGTAGAAAGCAGGATGGAGGCAATCTATGCCATATTTCGGGAAAAACGTGATCTCAGATTCTGAGATTGAGGAATATCGTATGGATAGTAACGTTGTCATAGCTAAGCTTGCAAACGAAGTGTATAGACTTCGGCAGGGTATCCGTGAACATAAATCCCGGACTGGTCACTCGCTCTGCTGGCTCAACGACGTTGCTTTATGGGAATTGGTGGATGAGCATACGGAGTATCCACACGATACTCTTCCTGTTCGCGAAGAGTTCCTGGCCAACTGTCAACGCTATTACCAGTCCCGACTTGAGGGTACGCCTTGGGCAGATCCACCAGTGGAGCGGAGTGTCGTAGATTTGGCGATTGAACGCCAAGCACGTGCCCAGACAGTAAGAGTGACCGATGAGGAATTGATTGTTGAACTGGATGACGGACGTACTATTAGCGTACCGTTAACGTGGTTCCCAAGGCTCCTGCATGGAACGCCTGAAGAACGAGCAACATGGCGTTTGATAAGAGATGGAGAGGAAATCCACTGGCCTGGGTTAGATGAAGATATCGAGATGCGTCATCTGTTGGCCGGGATTCCTTCCCAGGAGAGTTCGCGTTCTTTACAGCAATGGCTTCAAGAGCGTGAGCAGAGAAACAAGCCCGCCTAGCGCCTCCTCCAGCCACCTGTCTCCGCTGGCGCTCCGGTAAGGCCGGGGCGGCGGTATTATGCAGTGGAAGACGAGGATGAACTGGAGCGCTTGTTGATAGCGCATTCTCCGCAGTTGAAGCAGATATTGAAAACTGTGGAACGGGAACTTCAGGAGGGACTGGCACAAAAACACGAGGAATTTTGAGCCGATCTTCCCTTTCCATTACCCTCCGGTAACATTTTAGATGGCAGGACGGACCATACCCCTTCGGTAACATTTTAGATGACAGGACGCGCGGGCTTGTCCCTCTTACGTTTTTCCATTACAATGTGAACAAAATGTCTGTGTCTCTATGCATGGTCACCGGAGAGCGATGATGAGCGCAAAGACCCAAGTGACAGGACCGACCAAAGAGGCTGTATCCTCTACAAACGAAACGCCCCGCTTTGCCACGGCAGAGGAGTTTCTGCAGTGGTTGGATGAAGACACCCTGGCCGAATGGCGCGACGGAGAGACTATCATGATGACACCTGCTTCTAGTCACCATCAAGACATTGTGCGTTTCCTCGTGGTAATTCTTTCCCCCTGGATAGAAGTCCATGGAGCTGGCGTCATTCGTCCTGCTCCCTTCCCCATGCGTATGGCAAAAGCCGTGCGCGAACCGGATATCCTCTTCGTCGCCCAAGAGCACCTGGACCGCTTGAAGCCCACGCATCTCGACGGGGGCGCAGACCTGGTGGTGGAAGTGATCTCGCCGGAGAGTGTGGGCCGGGATCGGGGCGAGAAGTTCTACGAGTACGAGGAAGCGGGCGTTCGCGAGTACTGGCTGATTGACCCCCAGCGGGAGGTCCTGGAGGTGTACGTGCTGGAGGGGGAACGCTTCCGTCTGGCGTTCATGGACCATGCAGGACGCTATGAAAGCCGGGTGTTACCGGGCTTCTGGGTCGAGGCAGAGTGGTTCTGGCAGGACCCGTTGCCACCTGTGCTGGAGGTGTTGAAGGCACTCAACGTCATTTAAGCAGAGCGGGAGGTTGTGTTGGCCTGCGAGGAGCTTGATCCCACGCTTTTTACCCGAGCTAGATGGTACCCCCGGGAGAAAGGGCAACGGCATGGAGGGAATTACACGCTCGTGCTGATCACGGCAAAGACGCGATGATGCACACGCAAGGGTTGGGTGGGGAACCGTTCCTCAAGGAGTTTCTTTAATTCAGCGTCGAATGCGGCGATGGTGGCAGGAGAGAGCCCAGCAGCAGCCACGCCCGCGCTTGCCCGAATACGACCTCGCCATCCTTCATGGCTGTAAGGCACCTGTACATCGAAAGAGAAGGTTTCGATATCTGTGAACCCGGCCAAGGCCATGTCGGTAAGCCAATCGCGATAAATCCCCGTGCTGCCCGATAATTTCAGCACATGGAGGTCCGCCCAGGGAGGATTGTACTTAATGATAAGTTCCTCTGTGGCTTGGACCACATTCCCGGGCAAAGGAATCCAGTCGAAGTGGGCCAGGACCAACTTGCCTCCCGATTTCAGAACACGATGCGCCTCATCAGCCGCTTTTGCCCGGTCGAACCAATGCCAACACTGACCTGCCGATACCACATCAAAATAGGCGGCGGGAAAGGGCAAGGCTTCGGCCAACGCGCGCACGGGCGTCACCTGTACCCCTTCCTCCCGGGCTAAGGCGCGGGCGGCCGTTAGAAGCTCTGCCGACCGGTCAAGGGTGACCACGTCACATCCACGGGCGGCAAAGCCGCGAGCAAGTGTGCCCGTGCCGCTGCCTATGTCCAGCAATCGTTGGCCGGGCAAGCCCACGGCAAACGACTCCAGGCGACGAAAGAATTCGAGGGGAAAGCCTGCCCGATAGCGAGCATAGTCCTTCGCGGCCCTTCCAAAGTCGATATTCCTCACCTAAGCTCCTTTCATACTCGTGGTGCGCCGATAATGGTAACACATGTACTCCGGCAAGGCATAAGGCTTTTCAGTATTCCAGTGTTTTGTCGGCTGAGCTTCCAATTATGTACCTCGGTCGAAACTTCGCTATAAGCCGAGGCCCATTTCTCTCAATTTGTAACCCTCTCCTCCACAATGGGTAAGCGGGGGCACTGCCCTCGCTTACCCATTTGCCCGGATGTAAGAACGTTGAAAATTTTCGCCCTGGACGAGACGTCTCCATTTAGTAGTCGAAGGCATATGGTCAAAACGCGGTCCTTAGCAAGCGGTCGCGCCGGCATATTCTCTCGTCCTATTCGGATACCTACCAGCTTCATGTTTATCCTCCTGTTTTGACACTCATCTCTCTTCTTGACTATAATTTCCCTTACAGACGATATAGCGAATGACTGTGAACCGGAGGAGTAGGCGTCAAGCGGTCGCCAGAAAGGGTGGGTCAGCGGCTGAGAGCCCACCTCGACGTCAGCCACGCCGAAGGTCGCCGGGGAGTCGCAGGGGGGAACGGAGTGAGTGCCCTAAGTACTCCCTGCCGGATGAGCCCGTTACCGCTCTCAGAGCGCCGGGGAGAGGCGTAAGGCGAAATGCGTAATGCCTAAAGGGTTGGCTTGAAGAGTTGAGAGCGCTGAAGCAGGACGACCTTGTCTTTAAGTCAAAGAGTTACGCATTACGAATCACGTATTATGTCCCCCGGAAGCAAGGTGGTACCGCGAAGGGTCCCCTTTCGTCCTTGCGACGAAGGGGGATTTTTGTGAGAGAAGAAATAATGCGTAATGCGAGATGCGTAAGGAGGGAGTGGGATGCGGTTTGAGGAGTGGGTGGGGAAGGTACCAGAGGCGTTCAAGAATGACCCGTTGTGGAGTGTGAGCGTGTACAGATTCGCCATGTACCTCCCTTATGTGGCTGGTCGGGACGTGGGGAAACTAGCCCAAGATGCGCGCACACAAAAAATCGCCTCTCAACTCTATCGAGCAGTGGGGTCCGTTGGGGCCAACATTGCTGAGGGATACAGCCGTCAATCCTTACGCGACCGGGCACGATTTTATGAGTATGCTCTAGGTTCTGCGCGTGAGAGCCGACATTGGTACTACCAGGCCCGTCTTGTGCCGGGCGAGGACGTACTAGCCCACCGTTTCTGCCTCCTGACCCAACGCGCCAACCACATTGCCGAAGAACCGGTCCCCTACTTCGCGGACATACCTGACACCCCCACCCCGCCCTAAATCACACGTCACGAATTTACGCATTACGAATTACGTTTTACGCATCATAGTCTAAGGAGGGAACCATACATGAGCCAACAACAGGATGCAGAGCGTCGTACCCTTCCGAAGCGTTACAATCCTGACGAATTCGAAACCCGGCTCTACGACTGGTGGGACAGCCAGGGCTTCTTCCGGCCCGAATACCAGGAGGAACATGGGCTCTACGACCCGGACAAGCCGCCCTTCGTCATCACCATGCCGCCGCCCAACGTCACAGGCGTACTCCACATGGGCCACGCGCTTACTGCCTCCCTGGAAGATCTGATGGTCCGCTACCACCGCATGAAGCGGCATCTCACCCTCTGGGTGCCCGGTGTAGACCACGCCGGCATCGCCACCCAGAACGTGGTGGAGCGGGAGATCGCCAAGGAGGGGCTCACCCGCCATGATCTAGGCCGGGACAAATTCCTCGAACGAGTCTGGCAGTGGAAGGAGCAATCCCACCGGCGCATCATGGAACAGCATCGCCGCTTGGGCGTCTCCTGCGACTGGACGCGGGAGCGCTTCACCCTGGACGAAGGGTTCAGTCGAGCAGTGCGGGCCGCGTTTGTGCGCCTCTTCAACAAAGGACTCATCTACCGGGGCAATTACCTGGTCAACTGGTGCCCCCGCTGTGGGTCGGCCATCTCCGATCTGGAGGTGGACTACAAGGAGGAAGAGGGGAAGCTGTACACGTTCAAGTATCCCCTCAAGGAGGGAGGCTATATCCCCGTGGCCACCACCCGGCCGGAGACCATCCTGGGCGACACAGCGGTGGCCGTGCACCCGGAGGACGAGCGCTACAAGCACCTCATCGGCAAGACCGCGCTCGTCCCCATGCTCAACCGGGAGATCCCCATCATCGCGGATGAGGCTGTGGACCGGGAGTTCGGCACGGGCGCGCTCAAAGTCACTCCGGGCCACGACCCCACGGACTACGAGATCGGCCAGCGGCACAACCTGCCCGTCATCAACATCATGAATGAGGATGGGACTCTGAATGAAAACGCCGGCCCCTACGCGGGCCTGGATCGCTTCGAGGCCCGAAAGAAGCTGTGGGAGGACATGCGCGCCGCAGGGCTGGTCATCGACGAGAAGCCCCACATCCACGCGGTGGGACACTGCCAGCGCTGCGGCACCATCATCGAGCCCCTGATCTCCACCCAGTGGTTCGTGCACACGCCCCCCCTGGCCAAGCCCGCCATCGAGGCCGTGCGGGGCGGCACCATCCGCATTATTCCGGAGCGCTTCAACAAGCAGTACTTCCACTGGATGGAGAACATTCGCGACTGGTGCATCAGCCGCCAGTTGTGGTGGGGCCACCGCATTCCCGTGTGGTACTGCGACGACTGCGGTCACATGTGGGCCGCGGAAGAGGACCCGGACCGCTGCGAGAAGTGCGGCAGCACCCACATCCACCAGGATGAGGACGTGCTCGACACCTGGTTCTCCTCCGGCCTCTGGCCCGAGGGCGTCCTGGGCTGGCCCGACGACACGGAAGACCTGCGTAAGTTCTATCCCACCACCATGCTGGAGACGGGCTATGACATCCTCTTCTTCTGGGTGGCCCGCATGATCATGCTGGGCATCGAGATGACGGGGCAGGTGCCCTTCTACTACGTCTACCTGCACGGGCTCATCCGGGATGAGCACGGCCAGAAAATGAGCAAATCCCGGGGCAATGTCATTGACCCCCTGGTGATGGTGGAGAAGTACGGCACCGACGCCTTGCGCTTCACCCTGCTCACCGGCTCCACCCCGGGCAACGACATGAAACTGAGCGAGAGCCGCATTGAGGCCAACCGCAATTTCGCCAACAAGATATGGAACGCGGCCCGGTTCGTGCTCATGAACCTGCGGGAAGACCAGCAACCGGTCACCGAGCGCCCATCCGGCTCGGACTTGACCCTGGCAGACCGCTGGATTCTCAGCCGGGTGGAGCACCTGAACGCGGAGGTGGAACGACTCTTCCAGGTCTTCCAGTACGGCGAGGCCGGTCGGCAGATCTACGATTTCCTCTGGAGTGAATACTGCGACTGGTACCTGGAAATCGCCAAAATCGCGCTCTACGGCGAGGACGAGGCCGCCAAGGAGCGCACGCGACAGGTCCTCATCTACACTCTGGAAAAGGCCCTGCGTCTGCTGCACCCTTACATGCCTTTCCTTACCGAGGCCATCTGGCAGCAGTTGCCCCACGTGGGCGAGAGCATCATGCTCGCTCCCTGGCCCGAGCCCGGCCCTCGCGACGACGCCGCGGAGGAGGACTTCGCCCGCATTCGCGAGGTGATTCGTGCTATCCGCAACGTGCGCACAGAGTACGGCGTGGAGCCGGGCAAGCGTATCCCCGCGCTCATCGCCGCAGGGGAGCACCTGGCCCTGGTGGAGGCCATGCGGGATGTCCTTGTCCACCTGGCCCGTCTGGACCTCGAGCAGTTAGTGATCGCCGATACCATGGAGGCTCCGGAGTTGGCCGCGACCGTGGTCGAGGGAGGGATGACCATTCACCTGCCTTTGGCGGGCATGATCGACCTGGAGGCTGAACGTCGACGATTGCAGAAAGAGCTGGAGAATGTACGTCGGCAAATTGCTCGTTCGGAAGGGCTGCTGGACAATCCTAACTTCGTGCAAAAAGCACCGGAGTCCGTGGTGAACCGAGAACGGGAGAAGCTGGCCAACTTGAGGGAAGAGGAGGCCAAATTGTCTACACGCCTGCAAGCTCTTGTCGGATGAGAGGCATGAACGGAACGAAAGGGTTCCCAGCTCACTCATAATACTGGCGAAAGACTCGCAAGGCGCTGGCAGCGATGCCGTCAGCGCCTTCGCTGTTTCGGGACCCGGGGAGCAAGTTGATCTTGCCGGCCGGCTGAAGCCCCCTGCAGCAGCCCAACGTGACAAAATGTTTTGAGGAAGGTATAATTGAGGCGTTCATATTTGGAAGCAGGTGCCGTCTAGCGCCTGCGCGACGGCTGAGGAAAGGGGTCATATCTAGCCTTGATGAAAAGACTGAACGTTCTTGCATCCATCGTCGCTATTGCCACTGTTGTGTTCGTTTTGGATCAGATAACCAAGTCCTGGGTTCGCGGTCATGTTCCCCTTTATGGGGCCATTTATCCTTTTCCTGGCCTCTCTCAGGTGTTTCGCATCACCCATTTGACGAACCCCGGGATTGCTTTTGGCTTTCTCCGCAACGCGGCCGTGCCCTATGCTTTGATTTTAGCCGTCATTGCCGTCACGGCTTACATGTATGTCCACTATCTCCCGTGGGACCGGTCCCTGGTCGTGATAGCGGTAGGATTACAATTAGGGGGCGCCCTGGGAAACCTTTACGACCGTCTCTATCTGGGACGAGTGACCGATTTCATCGATTTCTACATCACCTGGAAAGGGATGCGCTATCATTATCCCCCCTTCAATCTCGCCGATTCGGCTATCGTTGTTGGTGTAGGCCTCCTTCTTGTGACCCTCTGGTATCAGGAGCGGGCAGACACCCGCCGCGCCTCGGCGTTTGTATCGAGACCGCGGGAGACACATGACGATGACGTCCAGGCGGGATGAAGAAGCTCCTCTCGAAGAGCATCGCGTGTTTCGATTTCCGCAGTCGGAGTCCGGGGAGCGTCTGGACAAGTGGCTGGTTCAGAAGGTGCCTCATCGATCGCGCACGGAGATCCAGCGTTGGATCAGGGAAGGAAGGGTGTGGGTTAATGGACATGCCGTTAAGCCCGGTCACAGGCTGGAGCCCGGTGATCTGGTCGAGGTCTCTATTCTCCCGTCGCGACCTTATGAAAGGGCGCGGCCACAGCCCATCCCCCTGACTGTTGTCTACGAGGACGAGGACATTCTGGTTGTCGATAAACCGGCGGGGATGGTCGTTCACCCCGGACCAGGGCAAAGGGATGGCACCCTCGTCAACGCCGTACTCTACCATGTGCCCGACCTGGAAGGTGTTGGCGGTGTTGAACGCCCGGGCATTGTCCACCGCTTGGACAAAGATACATCCGGGTTGATCGTGGTGGCCAAGAATGACCGGGCATTACGAGACTTGCAACGGCAATTCAAAGAACGGACGGTAGAGAAGGTGTACCTGGCCCTGGTCGAGGGCCACTTGCAGCCGAACGTTGGCCGCATTGAAGTGCCCATAGGCCGCGACAAGAAGCATCGTAAGCGGATGACCGTTACACGGGATGGCCGCGAGGCCGTCACGGAATATCGCCTGCTGCGTTACTATGACGAGTTCACCCTGGTCGAAGTCCACCCACTTACCGGACGCACGCACCAGATTCGCGTTCACTTTGCGTTCATTGGCCGTCCTGTGGCGGGCGATGCCCTCTACGGACCCCGTAAGCAGAAGCTCCGGCCCCGACTTCAGCGTCATTTCTTGCACGCTCACCGTCTCCGCTTTCGTCTACCTGGGACGGGGCAATGGGTCGAATTCATCTCCCCCTTGCCCGACGACCTCCAGCAAGTGTTAGACTCCCTCCACCCCTCTGCACCCTGAGGCTGGCTTGCTGTCGAGAGCGCGAACCTCCTTTGAGAATTTGACAGCATCGCCGTAATCTGTATACTAAGGACAATTTCAACTTGGGGTAAAGAGAGCGGACTGTTCCATGAAGAGGACGACGTGGTACAGTGAGAAAAAGTCCAAGTGCACCAAGAAGGCGAGCCACCCATAGTTCGGGTGCCGTTGGTGCACGTCTGGTGTTGGATAACACCGCCGGTACTCGACAGGGATACCGGCGGTTTTTTGTATGACCGATAGGTGGGAGTATTTCTACAAAGAGCATGACCGGTTAGGTTGGTGGAGCAATATGATGGCGGTTTGTGAGAGACAACCCGGATTTTCTTACACTACTCATACCAACAAGCGCGTCAAGAAGACGGGCCGGGGGCCCGTTTCCTGGCGCGCGTGACGGAATCGCCGTTTTCAGCGTACAGGGACCAGACCCCCGGCGGACGAATCAGTCGCCGGGGGTCACTTTTTAGAAACGGCCGAGCGATAGGCGATGGCTTGACCCGGGTCTATCGCCCAATTCAACGAGGAGGTGATCACCATGTCTATCGAACAATATTCCATTATCGAATCCACTCTCAGGGAAGGAGAGCAGTTCGCGGGGGCCTGGTTCACCCCGGAACAAAAAGTCCAAATCGCCCGTGCTCTGGATGAATTTGGTGTCGAGTACCTGGAGCTCACTTCTCCTATGGCCTCGCCACAAAGTGAGGCGGATTGTCGTCTTGTCGCTAGTTTGGGGCTTCGGGCTAGAATCCTCACGCATATCCGCACTCGCATCGATGATGCCCGACGCGCCCTGGATACGGGCGTGGACGGCATCGACATGGTCATCGGGACGTCATCTCAGTTGCGTAAGTTCTCCCACGGCAAGTCCATCCCGGAAATCGTGGATATGGCCCGTGAGGTCATTGCCTTCATTCGTGAGCAGGCTCCGGACGTGGAAGTGCGCTTCTCCACCGAAGATTCTTTCCGCTCTAACCTGGTGGACTTGTTGACGGTGTATCGGGCTGTGGATGAACTGGGCGTCGATCGTGTCGGTATTGCTGACACGGTCGGAGTGGCGACACCCCTTCAGGTGTACGATTTGGTACGCACCTTGCGTTCTGTAGTCTCTTGCGATATCGAATTTCACGGGCACAACGATTCCGGTTCTGCCATCGCCAATGCGTACATGGCCCTGGAAGCAGGCGTCACCCACGTGGACACCACGGTTCTGGGCATCGGCGAGCGTAATGGTATCACATCGTTGGGAGGGCTCGTCGCTCGCCTGTACACGGTGGACCGCCGCCTGGTCGAAAAGTACAATTTGCCTAAACTAAGAGATGTGGAGAACCTGGTCGCGGACCTGGTGGGCATTCAAGTTCCCTTCAACAATCCCATCACGGGCATCACGGCCTTTACTCACAAGGCCGGCATCCACGCTAAGGCCATCCTCAACAGCCCAGACACTTACGAGGCCATCCGTCCCGAAGATTTTGGCATGACCCGGTATGTCCACATTGCTCATCGCCTCACGGGGTGGAACGCGGTCAAGCATCGCGTCCAGCAGCTCGGTCTCAACCTAACCGATACGCAAATCAAAGAGGCTACGGCGCACATCAAGGCGCTGGCAGACGAGAAACCGCTTGCTCTTTCTGACGTGGATGCCATCCTACGGCATTACCACCACATCTACAATAACGGGAATTTGCCGGAGAAAGAAGAGCGGTTGCGGGAGGCGCTGGAGAGTGGACATTAGAAGGGGAGGACGGTGAACGATGGACGATAGACGAATCCCTGAAACCTTCGCCCAAAAAGCCATTGCCCGCGCCGCGAGCCGGGACCACGTCGCGGTCGGTGAGATTGTCGAAGTCACCCCCGACCGCTTCCTGTCCCACGACAACACCGCCGCCATCCTGCGCATCTTTCGGGACATGGGTGCGACGCGCGTGCACGACCCCAGACGCCTGGTCATCACCCTCGACCACGCCTCCCCCGCACCCACGGTGCGCCACGCACAGAACCACGCCGAAGTGCGCTCGTTCGTGCGCGAGCAGGGCATCCACCACTTCTTCGACGTGGGGGAAGGGATCTGCCATCAGCTCATCGCCGAACACGCCCTTGTTTTGCCTGGCCAGATGATTCTGGGCGCGGACAGTCACACCCCTCACCAGGGCTGGATGGGCGCCTTCGCCGCGGGGGTGGGCCGCAGTGAGATGGCGGCACTTTGGACATTGGGGCGTATCTGGTTGCGTGTGCCCGAGAGCCTGCGCGTTGTCCTGCATGGTCGTCTTCCTGATGGCGCGACAGCCAAGGATCTGGCCCTGACCCTCATTGCTTCTCTGGGCAGCGACGGTGCTCTCTATCAGTCGGTCGAGTTCGCGGGCGAGGGGCTCGCCACTTTACCGGTGGCGGAGCGCATGGTGTTGGCGAACATGATGGCTGAGATGGGCGCTAAGAATGCATACATCCCCCCCGATGGGACCACTTTCGACTGGTTGACCCCTCGTCTGGCCCATCGCCTTGCCATTTCCGAACGAGAAGCTCGTCTGCGCCTGGAGAAGAACGCCCTTTACCCCGACTCGGACGCGGCGTATGTTCGTACGGTGACCGTGGATATGGACGCCATCTGCCCCGTCGTCGCTCGCCCCCATCGTGTGGATAATGTCGTAACCCTTTCCGAGGCCGCCGGTACTCCCATCCAGCAGGCATTCATCGGCACCTGTACTCACGGCCGTTTGTCCGACCTGGAAGCCGCGGCGCGTGTGCTCCGGGGCAAAAAGGTAGCATCAGGCGTGCGTCTGCTCGTCATCCCGGCCTCACGTGAGATCTACTTGCAGGCTCTGGAGAAAGGGCTCATCCAGACTTTTCTGGAAGCCGGTGCCCTCATCGGTCCGCCCGGCTGTGGCCCCTGTATGGGCAATCACATGGGCGTCCTCGCACCCGGTGAAACTGCCGTTATGGCCGCCAACCGAAATTTTCGCGGGCGTATGGGCGATCGCGAGAGCCGGATTTACTTGGCGAGTCCAGAGGTCGTGGCGCGTGCCGCGGTGGAGGGAAGATTGGCAGCATCAGGGAGCGGACGTCAGGAATTAGACATTGGTAGGGCGTGCACCATCGTCGAATCGGGGCTTGCCCCGTCTCCGTCCTTCTCCTCTGCTCCTGACGCCTCATCCTCGAGGCCGAATGCTCGCCTCACCGGCCGTGTCTGGAAATATGGTGACCACATCAACACGGACGTTATCTTCCCCGGCCGCTATACCTACACCGTGCACGATCCGCAAGAGATGGCGAAACACGCGTTGGAGGATCTGGACCCGGCGTTTGCGGCGCGCATGCAGCCTGGAGATATCATCGTCGCTGGTTGGAACTGGGGCAACGGCTCCAGCCGTGAACAGGCGGCTACTGCACTCAAAGTCGCGGGGGTGGGGGCCATTATTGTCAAATCCTGCGCCCGCATCTACTATCGCAACGCGTTCAACAACGGCCTCCCGGTCATCATCGCCCCCGACGCGGTGGATGCCATTAGGCCCGGTGATCGGGTAACGATTGACATGGCCCGTGGAGAGATCTACACGTCGCAGAGATCGTTTCGTTTCCTGCCACCGCCGCGAGTCCTTATGGAGATGCTGGAAATGGGAGGGTTGAAAGCGTACGTCAGAAGCAAAATGGGGAACAGGGGAGGAGATCGTGTACGCACATGACCATCGACACCGGGTAAGCCCTGTCTACGCGATTGCCCTCATTCCCGGCGACGGGATTGGCCGCGAGGTGGTCCCCGCGGCTGCGGAAGTGCTGGCGGCGACGGGTGTGCCCCTGCGGTTCGTGGAACTGGACGCGGGATGGGAGACGTTCCAGCGTGTGGGCACCGCGCTGCCTGAGATCACGGTGAAGACCTTGCGCGCATGCGATGCCGCTCTGTTCGGCGCGGTGAGCAGCCCGTCCCACCGCGTGCCCGGCTACCGCAGCCCCATCGTGGAGATGCGCCGCCGCTTTGGCCTCTACGCCAACTTGCGCCCCGCGCAGTCGGTGCCCATCGGGGGTAGGGACGAGGCAACGCCTCGTCCCTACATTGACATTCTCATTGTGCGGGAGAACACGGAGGGGTTGTACGCGGGCCGTGAGCGCGTGGAGGACAACGGCAACACCGCCATTGCCGAGCGGGTGATCACCCGCCGGGCTTCCGCGCGCATTGCTCGCGCGGCTCTGGAGCACGCCCGCCGTCGCCGTGGTCATCTGACAATTGTCCACAAGGCCAACATCTTGCGGGAAAGTGATGGCCTTTTTCGGGAGACCGTGCTGGCCGAGGCCAGAGCTTACCCTGAAGTCCGAGTAGATGAAGGACTGGTGGACAGTGTGGGCTATCGTCTCGTGCGGAACCCCGATACGTTTGACGTTATTGTCGCCCCCAATTTGTATGGGGACCTCCTTAGCGATCTGGCCGCCGCGCTCGTGGGTGGGCTGGGAGTTGTACCTTCCGGCAATGTGGGGGATAATTTCGCCGTGTTCGAACCCGTCCACGGCTCTGCGCCGGACATTGCCGGTCGGGGCATTGCGAACCCCGTGGCTACCATTCGCGCCGCAGCCATGTTACTGGCTTACCTGGGGGAACGCCTCGCGGCTCAGGTCGTGGACAGTGCGGTGGACGCCGTGCTCCGTGACGGCCCGTGGACGCCCGACCTGGGGGGCACGGCAACAACGGCGGAGGTCACGGGCGCGATTATCGAACGCCTGGAAGTTGTGAATCGAACAAAAGAGAATGGACGATAGGCGAATGGGGGAGCAGGTGTCAGGCCTGAGGCGTTACGTATCACGCGTTACGCATCGCACATCGCGCATCATTAACGATGAACGATGGACGAGAGAGGATGGTCTCCTCGCGTTCATCGCCCCGGCACGCCTGCTCCTCGCCCTTCTCACCCTCCTCGCTTTCGCCCTGCGAGCGTATGGCTTCTGGTGGGGCAAGCCGTATGATTTGCACAATGACGAAGCATTTGTCATTGTACACACCCTCAAGATGATCGGACATGTCCGGGCCGGTGGGCTGCCGGATCCACAGACTATGATCTATGGCGTCTGGCCTTTCTATCAGCTCGGGATAGTCGGTGGGTTGACACGTATGGCAGTGGGCCTTGTGGAAGGGGTGATCGGTCACCACCGGAACATTCCTTACCTTTACGTCGGCCGGCTTATCTCCGCAGGTTATGGGACGGCGGGGGTGCTTGCTCTTTACGCCCTGGGCAAGAGAATGTTCGACACCCGGACGGGTCTCTGGGCCGCCGCGTTTTGGGCAGTCATGCCCCTTGGGGTGCGTAACAGTCACTTCGCGACCGTAGATATTCAATTTGCCGTGTGGCTCGTCCTGACGTATCTGGTGCTCTGGAATGTTGCCGAACGGGGCCGGCGGCGTGACTATGTGCTGGCTGCGGTGATGATGGGTCTGGCGTTGGCCACGCGACTGAGTGCGTTGCCCATCTTTGCCGCCTTTGTCGTGGCACACATTGCATCACTCGGGAGAGATACCCGCTACCGGATATCAGATATCAGGTATTGGACATCTCGCCTCCTGCGTTCGCCGAGGCTCTATGTGACTGTTCTCGCCTCCCTCGCCCTCTGGGCCGTTCTCTCCATCCCTGTCCTGGACGACTTGCCCGCGCATCTGGCGGGAGACACGAACAGCGACCTGAATGTGCAGAGTCTCGTTGCCAAGGGAGACATTCGTCCCCTTTACACCGTCCAATTCGAGCTGACCCGACCGTATATCTATCACCTGGCCCACCTGTTCCCCTGGGCCATGACCTGGCCCTTGGCCCTGCTCGCGTACGCGGGCTGGCTGTACAGCCTGTGGCGCATGACCCGCGGCGACCGTCGCGACTGGCTCCTCGCCGCCTGGACCCTCCCCTACTTCCTCACCGTGGGTGGCTGGTACGTCAAATTCTTCCGCTATGTGATCCCCCTCCTTCCTTTCCTGGCCCTCTACGCCGCCCGCCTGGTGGCGGACCGTGGACGATGGACGATGGACGCTCGTCTCTCATCTGCCGTCCATTATCTATCGTCCATTATTGCCACACTCGCCTTCCTCGTCGCCCTTCTCTTTTCCCTCGCCTACCTTCACATTTACGCTCGCCCGGACACCCGTTTGCAGGCGTTAGCCTGGATGAAGGCTCACATTCCCCCCAAGTCCACGGTCATGATAGAGTTCGATGCTTCGAACAAGTTTGCCATCCATCCCGAATGGTACGGTTTAACGCGATACAACCTGCGAGTTCTCGACCATTACCAGGTTAACGGCAAACGAGGGCGCTTCTGGCAGGCTCCGCCGGTCTCGCCCACAGAAAAGTGGGATTATATGACGCGCATTTTGGACCACGCCGACTATGTGGTCATCAGTGAAGCCTGGGCGAAGGTCTTCCCCCGCCTACCTCGTCGCTTCCCCGCCGAAGCTGAATTCTATACGCGCCTTTTCGAGGGCCGGCTGGGGTATCATCTGGTGGCCCGATTCCAGGAGTGCCCTCAACTGGGGCCTTGGCGCTTTTGTGACGATGCTGCGGAGATGTCATGGCGATATTTCGACCATCCGAGAATGTATATATTCAAACGGGACTCTTCCGCCCAACTCTCTGGAAGTTGGGGAAGTGCAGGGGAGAACCCACAAATCAAACTCTATTTTGGAGGTGAACGATGGTAACCATCACAGCCCAATGTCCGGAATGTGGCGCACAGATGACGCTTGAGGACGTGGTAGAGGCCGAGCTCGTTGTCTGCCCTGAATGTGGTATCGAGCTCGAAGTCGTCAACGTCGATCCTCCCCAACTTAGCCTGGCACCCGAAGAAGAAGAGGATTGGGGGGAATAGGGGGGCAAGCGATGGACGGTGGATGTCCTCTGCCGTCCATCACTTCCCTCTCTTTCTTGCGGCCTATTGCCATAACATATTGACTTCTCAGGAGGCTTCATTGATGCTCATCGGCATTCTTCATTCGCTCATTCGCAAAGACGAGAAAATGATTTTGGAGGCGTTGCGGCAACGGAACGTGGACTATGAGCTCATCGATGACCGGAAAGTTGTCTTCGATCTGCACAAAAACGGCTTTGACCACTACGATGTCGTTTTGGAGCGCTGTATCAACCATAGTCGGGCCCTGTACGCTCTGCACATCCTCAATGACTGGGGAGTCCGGACCGTCAACACGGCGGAGGTGGCTGAAGTTTGTGGCAACAAGCTTTTGACCAGCAGCGCCCTCGTCCGCTACGGCGTCCCCACTCCTCGGGTGAAAATCGCTTTCACTCCAGAGAGCGCACTCCAAGCCATCGAAGAACTGGGATATCCGGTGGTTCTCAAACCGGCCGTGGGCTCCTGGGGTCGTTTACTCAGCAAGATCAACGATCGGGAAGCGGCCGAAGCCATCCTTGAGCACAAGAAAGTTCTCGGTTCGTATCATCACTCCATCTTTTACATCCAGGAATACATTGCCAAGCCCGGACGGGACATTCGCGCCTTCGTGGTGGGCAATGAGACCATTGCCGCCATCTATCGGCAATCTCCTCACTGGATAACGAACACAGCTCGTGGGGGACAGGCCCGTAAGTGTGAGGTCACGCCGGAGCTGGACGAGATTTGTGTGGCGGCCGCGCGTGCGGTAGGTGGCGGGGTTGTCGCCATCGATGTACTCGAAGACCCGGAGCGCGGCTATCTGGTCAATGAGGTGAACTACACGATGGAATTCAAGAACAGTGTGGCTCCTACCGGCGTGGACATTCCGGGCAAAATTGTGGATTTTGCCATTCGTGTGGCCGAGACAGGATGGGAGCAGGCAAACGGGTGGAGGTGAGGAAGGAGATGAACACGGTACGTGTGTCCATCGTTGGAGCGTCTGGCTACGCGGGAGGGGAGCTGCTCCGCCTGCTCCTTGCTCATCCCCGGGTCGATGTGGTGCAGGCCACATCAGAACGGCTGACGGGACGCTTTGTCTATCAAGCTCACCCCAACCTGCGTGCCCATACTCGGCTGAAATTCACCTCGGCCCAGGACCTCGAACCTGTGGACTTACTCTTTCTGGCCCTCCCGCACGGGGAAGCCCAGAAGCGCATCGACGCGTTCACTCCTATAGCGTCCTATATCGTTGATCTCAGCGCGGACTTCCGCCTCTCCGATCCGACCTTATATGAACGTTGGTACGGTGGTCCTCACGCGGCGCCCGCGTGGCTGGACAAGTTCGTCTATGGATTTCCTGAATTAAATCGGTCGACGATCCGGAAAGCACACTATGTGAGTGGGGTGGGCTGTAATGCCACGGCCACTAATTTGGCCCTCCTACCCCTCTTCCAGGCCGACGTGGTTGACCGGAACCGGGATGTCATCGTCGAGGTGAAAGTGGGTTCTAGTGAGGCAGGGAATCGAGCCTCCGCAGCTTCTCATCACCCGGAGCGCAGCGGCGTTGTGCGCTCCTATGCGCCCGTCGGTCATCGCCACACCGCAGAAGTCATCCAGGTTTTGAGGACGACCGGGAACGTACCAAAGGTGCACATGTCTGTGACGGCCGTGGAGATGGTCCGGGGGGCACTGGCCACCGCTCACGTGTTCCTGAAAAGGCCCATGAGCGAAAAGGACGTGTGGCGGGTATACCGGGAAGCCTACCGGGAAGAGCCCTTCGTGCGGGTGGTAAAGGGGCGCACGGGCATCTACCGCTTTCCCGAACCTAAAATCTTGGCCGGCAGCAACCACGCGGACGTAGGCTTCGCCGTAGACGAGGAAACAGGCCGCGTGGTCAGCATTTGCGCCATCGACAACCTGATGAAAGGTGCGGCTGGCACTGCAGTGCAGTGCATGAACCTGATGCTGGGGTGGGAAGAGACACTGGGCCTGGAATTTCCTGGGCTTCACCCCATTTAGAGGTTAGCGTCATAACCGGCGTAGAAGGTTGAAAATGTGGCCCGCCCGCGAGAGGCTGTGGGCTTGCCAAACGAGTGATCATTCCTTCGAACACACGAGGAGTGTCTATGTCGCGATCGACCGTTCGCATGATAATCAAAATAGGCGGTGGGAAAGATCTGAATCACGATGCCATTGCTCGGGACATCGCCCTGGTGTGGGGAGAAGGGCACCGGATGGTGGTCGTTCACGGGGGAGCAGAGACCACCAACGAAATCGCAGAAAAACTCGGCTACCCACCTCGTTTCATCACATCGCCCTCCGGCCACAGCAGTCGCCGCACTGACCGGAAAACGCTGGAGATCTTCGAAATGGTCTATTGCGGCTTATTGAACAAGGCCTGGGTGGAGCGATTGCAGCAGTTAGGGATCAATGCCGTTGGGTTGAGTGGCCTCGATGGCCGTATCTGGGAAGGGAAACGGAAACGGGCTGTGCGGGCGGTCATCGATGGGAGACGCCTACTCATTCGGGACGACTACACAGGTACGGTCGAACAGGTGAATACCGGGCTGTTGCTCTCCCTGCTCGACGCCGGCTATCTACCGGTGTTAACCCCGCCCGCCATCTCTTATGAGAGCGAAGCCATCAACGTGGACGGAGATCGCGCGGCGGCCCGCACGGCCGCTGCCCTCCATGCCGACATTCTCCTCATTCTTACGTCGGTGCCGGGGTTGTTGCGCCGGTTTCCGGACGAGGAGACCCTTGTGCATCGTATCCCCGCCGCTGAAGTGGCCACTTATTTGGACGTGGCCCAAGGGCGTATGAAGAAGAAGGTTCTGGCAGCCGGTGAAGCCCTACAGGCCGGGGTGCATCGCGTGATTTTCGCCGACGGCCGCACAGAGGAGCCCATACGGCGGGCCCTGGCCGGAGCGGGGACGGTCATCTCCTGAGCCGGGTGGTCGTCTGGTTCCTTTCTGGACGGTCGTCTGGAGGTCAGGCAATTCTGGGTATCTGTGGAAAACAGGCCGACTTTCACAACCGTCTTCGGTCCGGTATAGTGAAGGACGTGGTTGTGGATGTTCAGTCCTCGTTCAGGGTTCCAGGAGGGGCACGGTTACTCGTAGCGCAAGGCCTCGATGGGGTTCAACCTGGCCGCGCGACGGGCCGGGTAAAGGCCGAAAAACAGACCTACCGCCGCGGCGAATCCGACCGCCAGCGCGACCGAGGGCAGCGTAACCCGCGGCGTGAACATTCCCGTCATGCTCACCAGTCGAGAAACGATAATTCCCAGAATGACGCCGAGTACTCCCCCCAGCACACTGAGCAAAATGGCCTCCACCAGGAATTGGAGGAGAATGTCTCGACTGCGAGCCCCCACTGCCTTGCGGATCCCGATCTCGCGAGTCCGCTCTGTAACCGACACCAGCATGATGTTCATAATGCCGATGCCGCCGACAATCAGGCTGATGCCCGCGATGGCCCCCAGGAATACCGTCAGGATGTCTGTGACCTGCTGCGTCGTCTGCAGAAAGTCTTGTTGCGTCAAGATGCGAAAATCGTCCTGCTGGTCACGAATATGATGCCGCTGTCGCAGGAGAGTGGTAATCGCAGCTACGGCTGTGTCTACCTGTTTCTCCGAGACCACGGAAACGTTAATAGTCCCCACAACGTAGCCGACCCGGGTCAGGATGCGTCCCCCCAAGTAGCGGTAGGCCGTGTGAATAGGCACATATACGGCGTTGTCCAGGTTCCCGCCCGGGCCAAATCCTCCCTTGGATTGCAGAACACCGATGACGGTAAAAGGCACATTGTTGATCTTGATGGTTTGTCCTACGGCAGGAGCATCGCCGAATAGATTGCTGGCCACCTCGGAGCCGAGTACAGCGACCCGTAGGGCCTGAGAGTCATCCGCTTTGCGGAAGAAGATCCCCAAGGCGGGGGTGACGTTGCGCACGGTACGGTATTCGGGGGTCGTTCCTACGACTCGGGTGTTCGTATTCTGGTCGCGATACGTCACCTGAGCCCCTCGCGTGTACTCCGGGGCCACGGCGGCCACACCGGGCAACCGGGCAATGGCTACCGCATCAGAGAACATTAGAGATTGAGCAGAGACCGACGTGACAACGCCGTTTTGGCGTACTCGATTGGGCAGAACGAATACGACATTGGAGCCCAGACTCTGAATGCGTCCCAGAATAGAGGCCTGCGCCCCCTGGCCGATGGCGATGAGCGCCACCACGGCCATGACACCAATGATGATGCCCAGCATAGTCAGTGTGGAACGCAGTTTGTTTGCGACCAACACGCGAAGTGCAACCCGAACGCTCTCCAGCAGGGTCATGCTCTCTCCTCCTGCTCGATCAGCCCATCTCGAATGTGAACGACTCGCTCCGTCCAGGCGGCAATATCCGGATCGTGTGTAACCATAATAATAGTCAGTCCCCACATTTCGTGCAGGTGCTGGAACAGACGTATGATTTCCTCGCCGGTCACTGTGTCCAGATTGCCGGTCGGCTCGTCAGCCAGTAGAAGGCTGGGATTGCCGACCAGGGCGCGGGCAATTGCAACGCGCTGTTGTTGGCCGCCTGAGAGTTCCGTGGGGTGATGGTGGATGCGATCGCCAAGGCCGACCAGTTCTAGCATCTCTTCGGCCCGACGACGGCGTTCCCCGCGCGGGACTCCGGCGTAAATAAGAGGGAGTTCAACTTGCTCAATGGCCGGTGTCCTTGACAGCAGGTTGAAGGTTTGGAAAACGAAGCCGATACGCTGGTTGCGCACCGCGGCCAGCGCATTGTCGTTCAGACGGTTCACTTCTTCACCTGCCAGACGATATCGGCCTTCCGTAGGGGTATCCAGGCAGCCGATGATGTGCATGAGCGTAGACTTCCCCGATCCCGAAGGTCCCATGATGGACATGAATTCCCCTTTGTCCACATGGAGGGAAATGCCACGCAGTGCCTGGACTTCCACATCTCCCATGCGATAGACCTTGGTCACGTTCTCCAGGTCGATCATCGCCCTCTCCCCGACCGTCTCTGGCCAGCACGTCCACCAAACAGGCCACCTCTAAAAGGCAATCGCCGTCCTCCGCCGGACGTTTGCTCCGCAGCGTTCCTCTGGGGCAGCACGACCTTGTCACCGCTATGCAGGTTCCCCTTTACTTCTACCATCGCGTTGCTCTGTTGTCCTACCTGGACGTATACTTTACGAGGAGTTCCGTCGGGTTGCAAGACTTCTACATAGTTCCCGCGGGCATCACTGTGAAGGGCAAGCAGAGGGACCAGCAGTGATTTTGCTCCTCGCCCTACGTTGATGCGCGCGGTAATGGTCATATCGGGCAACAGAGGCAGATCGGTGGGCTCGATTTCGACACGGACACGGTAGGTCACCACTCCCTGAGTTGATTTCCCCACCGGGCTAATAAACGTTACCTTGCCGTTGAGGACTTGATTGGGGTAAGCATCCACACTGAGAAAGACGGGTTGTCCCACTTTGACTTGCCCGATTTCCACCTCGTTGACCTGGACGTCGGCATAGAAGTGACTCATGTCTACCAGGGTCAGGCCGGGGCCGTTTGGGGATACCCGGCTTCCCACGTCGAATCCGATGTTGGCCACCTTGCCGTCAAAAGGAGCGATCATCTGGGCCTTCTCCACGTTGCGACGGGCCTGTTCCAGAGCAATGCGTGCCTGCTCCACCCGGGCTTCCGCCTGGGCCAACGCTTCATCCGTGGGTCCCCGAAGCAATTTGGCCAGACTGGATTGTGCTTTAGCGACTTGTGCCCGGGCAGCCGCGACCTCTGCTTCGGTGGGGCTGTCGTGCAAACGAGCCAGATTGACCTCTGCGTTCCGAACCTGTGCCAACGCTCCGGCGAGCTGAGCATCTGTTGGCGGTTCCTGGGCTTGCTTGTAGGCCAGTTCGGCCAGTTGGACGGCAATGGTCGCGTTTCCCACTTGAGCCTTGGCGCTTTCGCATTCGCTCCAAAAGGTTGCGTTCGATTCGGCCTTGCCGCACACATCGTCTCGATGAATTTGAGCACTCCACAGGCTGTTTTTGGCCTGTTCGACTTTTAGCTTCGCCTGAGCGATCGCGTCTGGGTCTGGCTTCGAGAGGAGTTGTTGGTACGCCTCCTGAGCCGATTTCAACGACGCTTCTGCGGAGGCCAGCTCCTCCTTTGTCGGACCAGCCTCGACTTTCTCCAGGTTTTTTTGCGCTTGCTCCAGAGACGCCCTGGCTGCCGCGACATCCTCCGCCATAGGTGTCGCCTTCAGAGCGGCTAGAGCGGCTTCCTGACTCCGCAGAGATTGTTCAGCGTTGCGTACTTGCAGGTCCAGGTCGGCAGTATCCAGTGTGGCCAGACGTGTCCCTCGACTGACTCGGTCCCCTTCGGAAACGTTGATAGCCTTGACCGTTCCCGACGTACGGAAGGTAAGGGTCTGTTCCCGAGCCACCCCCAGATTACCAGTTGCCTCCACCAGGGTGCTGAGTTGTCCCTGTCGTACCGTGAACGTGCGCACGTTGAGAGGCCGGGCTGTGACCGATTCTCTTTTTCGCAAGCCCCACAGGCGATAGGCTCCATAGCCGCCAGCGACCAGGAGCAAGGCTGCCACGATCAGAAACACTTTTGTTCGGCGGGACATGACGATTCATTCCTCCTCTTGCCAGAGAGTACCCGGCTGCCAACCCCTCGTGGCCCCGAACCGGGTCAGAACCACCGCGCCCACCCCCCACATGTTTGCCAGTACAAGCACAATCCAGCCCGCGACCGGGACGACGCCGACGGTCACCAGGACAAGCACCCCGAAGAGCAGATCGACAAATCGGTGTGCGTCAGAAATGTGGAAAAGTCGGCGCACAAGGTAACCTACTTCCAAAGTCATGATGACCCAGCCCGTGGCCCAAGCAAAGCCGAAAAGGAGCAACAACCAGGGCATGAAGAAGATGCCTGCCACGGAGAATGTAGCCAGGATGCCCAACAGCAAGAAAAACAGGGTGCTCACCACGCCGATGCCCAGGGCCGCCCAGGGATTACCCCCGTGGCCCGGACGCAGCACGTGGGCACTTCGCTTGATACGAGTGGGGAAGAGCAAGAGCGCTAGACTTCCGATCAGCAGGAAGAAGATCTCAGAAGCCAGGACGCGCCCTATCTTCCAAAGGAAGTGTGGATAGGTGAAAATTCGTCTCTCCCCCCAGGGGAAAAGGAACCGGGGTCGCTCGTGTCGTTCGGGTACAGGGGCTCGAGGCACGAGCCGATGCCATCGCCAGCGGTACCAGGGAAGGGGATGGGTGGGGCCGGCCGGAGGAGGGCCAGGAAACCGTGGGTATTTTGTGAATGTCCAGGTGACCAGACCGGTGACGAGTAGGCTCAATATGAACAGGCCGATCAACACAATCCAGGCTCGTTTGCTCATCGGATGTATGTCTCCTTGACGTGCTTATTTCTGTTCCTCGGGGGGTACCGGGCACGAGGGCTTATCAATCTCCATCTGCGCCCTCCACAGGGGCGCTTAAAACGAGCCCCTATAGAAGGACTTCGCAGGTGGAGCCTGCAACTCCAGTTGCCGGGCCTCAGCGTTGATAAGCCCCAACCGGGCACGAGGTTCCCCTCTCATCCTTCAAGGATTACATTGGTCCCCCTGCCTGCGAAACTCCGGTAGCCAACCAGCGCATTATTTCCAGAAACCCCCCCAGGGCCAACAGCGCCACACCGACAGGCACAGACGTCTGTTCCAGGGTCGCAAGCCCCGTGCCGGCAGTATTTGCCAGAGGAGGCAATATTGTTGACAGGAGCAGTGGATCGGCGAAGACGCCGCCCGAGGCGACGAGGGAAGGAATGTTTTCGGTCAGAAGGGACGCAATATCTATTCCCTCTGTAACGACCTCCAGGAGGGCAGCAGCCAGAACAAACAGGCCGGCGGTCACAAACCCATGAGCCATCCAAGTGAAGGTCGCTCGGGTCCAAGGAGCTGCAGAATCGGCAGATCGTACCCGTGTCATAACTTGGGCCGTGAAGTCCGTGGGCACGGGGAAGCCTGCCATTTGCCGGAGGGCGTGCTCGGCCTGACGTAGGGAGGCTAGCTGCTGTTGGCAGGCAGAGCAGCTAGCGACGTGGGCCCGTACGCGTTCTCGTTCCTGCCAGGGGATCTCCCCGTCCACGTAGCGGTGCATCAACTCAGACGTCACATGATCGCTCATGGCACCAAATCCTTCTCTTCCAAGGCGGCCCGCAAAAGGTCCCGAGCCCGGTGGATGCGGGTCTTGACGGTTCCCAGGGGGATGTTCAGGGCCTCCGCAATCTCGCGATAAGACATATCCTCCAGGTAGCGGAGTACAATCACGGTTCGATACCGTACGGGCAATGAAGAGACAATGTCCTCCACGGCTTGCCGAATTTCCCCCTGGATCACGGCATTCTGAGGGTTGGTATGGCGTTCGTCGCCAGAAAAGTCTGGTGACGCCTCTACGGTCGTTATCACTCGAGTACGCCTGGCCTGATGGCGCAAATAGTCATAGGCTCGATGCGTTGCGATACGGTAGAGCCAGGGCTTAAAGGGACGACTGTCATCGTACGCATCCAGGGTCTGGTACACGCGCAGGAACACCTCTTGAGCGAGGTCCAGGGCGGTTTGCCATTCCCCAACCAGCCGGTACATCAGATTCACCACTCCCCTTTGGTATCGCTGCACCAGCAAAGCGTACGCATCGGGATCATCTCGCCGGGCACGGCGGGCGAGTTCCTCATCGGGAAGGGCCTCTGTCTGGCTTCGAATGGCCACCGGGAAAAGGGCCAGGAAACGAGCATGCATGATGGTTCTCCCCATTCAACCTTACGGGTTCCATACGGTCATACGTCCGGGGAGGGAAATTTGTTTCGGAAGGGGGGTCCCGTCGGAGGGAACAAAGCCCCAAGGCCTGCAAGGGCATCGGGATAGTCTGGTGATCTGTATCCCCTCATGGCTCGCCTTGCCCCTTGGCCAGGGCGACCAGACGTTCCAGGGGAACCGGACCCAATAGGCGGTGTGGCCCAATTACAATGGTGGGAATTCCCTGAATGCCTTCTCGCCGCGCACGGCCCAGGTGGCGCAAGACTTCGACCTCCTCAACCTCGATCTCGGGATGCTCTTTCTTCAATCGGGAGATTAGGCGGTTAGTGGGGATGCAGCGAGGACAAATGATGGACTTATAGTAGATGACTTTGTAAGTCATGAGTCTCTCCGCTTTCGTTGGGATGATAGCATACCGCCAGCATCTATATCACGAATTTTGCTTCAAATCGGGTTCGATTGCAAAAGGGAGCCCCGGAACTGTTGGCCAGGACACTTGCTGAGCGGGTGTAGGGCGTGGGCATAACTTTTTTTCTCGCCTTCTGTCTTGACAAATGAAGGGCGGAATGACAGATGGTTTGTCAGCAAATTGTCAGTTGCGACTGTGGACTTTTCCGCTATAGTGGGAGTGGTCCGATGGAGGAATCCACCCCTCAAGTCGGATTTCCGTGGAGGAGGCGAAAGAAGCCATTCGTAGCTATTTCCGGATGCTTGCTCGTGGTCGGATCTCCCTGTACACTAGAGGTGTATTATGGCCAAGCAATTGAAGACGCGACATCTACATCATTATCTGCTTCACCCCCCGCAGGATGTGGATGAGCACATGTGGCAAGCAGATGTCGAACTCATGAGTGTCGTGGAAGAGGCCGCTCAGTTGGAGGCCAAGTTCCAACAGGTGCGCGTGCATGAACACCGGAGCCACGCACTTCAGTGGGGACGAGAGACGGAACAACGCCTGCGCTCTCGTTTGTGGGTGGTGCTCAATTTGATGGAAATGGAAGGACGATATGGTCCTGCTATGGAATCTCTGCGTCGCCGACAGCGGTATGCGTCTCCGTCTTGACTCACCCTCGCCCCAGAGTGAGCCAGAGAATCAGGGTCAAGGCTGTCCACAAGAGCAGGAGCGCTCCCCCAATTGTACCTGCCCGTAACGGGTCGATGCGAATGCGGGAGGCTTGCATCAGAGCTCTGTCCCCACTCTGAAGTTGCCAGCGACGTGCCAGCGGAGGACCCCACCCCTTATCCCAACGAAGGACGTAGGTTACTCGTTCCGTGTCCCGTAATGCTTGCCAGGCCGCAATGTCCTCATGTCGAAGAGTCTCACGGACCTGAACCAGCTCGTGTGGAAATTCGCGCGGGAGGGCCGAATGAGAGAGTGCCTGTAACGTCGTCATGGCGTTGTCTAAATCCTGACGAGCTTTGCTCAGGTCGACTCTCTCCAGCCAGCCGACTCGTTCGCCCCAAAAGGTCACCTGGCGTGGTTGCTCCAAGCGAGTGGGGGAGAGGGCGTCTCGGAGAAGTTCCCACTCTGGGAGGGTGGGAACAGTGCTCGCCAGGCGAAACTCGACATCTCGTAGCTGTGAGGCCGACTGGAACGGGATGCGGGCCGTCATCACCACGGTGTTTCCCAGATGGTTGTCGATGATCTGGGCTTCGGGTGCGGCTGCGCGCAGGGCCTGGAGCCAGGTATGCCAGGTCTCGGCCGGGGAAGGTGTGGCTCCCGGCTCTAAAATCGCACTTACGATGATCTGCCGCTGATGCTCCTCCGTGTGCACGTCGAGCTGGAGGTAGCGGAAAGAGGGGAGCTGGGCTTGAAAGTAATTCAAGATCATTGAACCCCAGCCCGCGACCAGAGCCTTGCGCACTCCTTGTTTGTCCCGAGCCTGTAATCGCTCTTGTACCCAGGCCAGGGCGATTTGCTCACGCAGCTTTTTGATTTCCATCTCGCCGGAGGGTCCAAGCAGGTTTGAGAGGGCATCCAGTTGTTGCAAAGCCTCCTGCCAGCGCCCTTCCCCACGCAGGTGGTCGACCTGGGACCGGACAACGGATGCCAGCTCTTGGCGGATCGTCGGATCGCGATCTCCTCGTTTCCAGGCGTTTTCCAGGGCGTTGAGGATGAGACTGCGGTAGGTTTCTGGGTCCTGCTTTATCTGAGCACGTCGCGCGTAAAGGGTGGCCATGACTCGCCACGGGGCTGGATCATTTGGCTTTTCTTCGGTCAACCGGGCCCACAAGCCCAAGGCCTCTGGATAGGCCCAATTGACCACTTGAGGAGGGCTTCCTTTGCTCACAACCATCTTGTGGAGCAGCTTCGCCAGCGCCTCAGTCGCGGCCATGTCTCCCGATTGACTGCGGGAACGCAAGGTCGAAATCCGTTGCCACGTCTGGGGAAGCAGAAAAAGAACACGCACGGGGACGCGAGGGGTCAATTCCTCCCATTGCCATTCCAGACGTTGGCTGTCAAAACGGCTGGGATCCGGGGAAACCTGGAGGAAAGCGGCCCTTGGCAGCGAGGAGGGAATGTGCAAGGTGAAGCGGACGCTTCCGACCGTGTGTGGCCAGGCGCGGAGAGCGTTTAGGTCATAGTGGAGGCTCATCCAGGGGGAGGCGGGCACCGTTTCCGTGTAAACAAAAGTGAGCCACAACCGTTCGTCGGGTTGAAGGGTACGGGTCAGATGGTCGTTGGAAAAGGGGCGGGCCACGTCTTCATTCTGGCCGACTGCAAATTGCAGATTCTGAATAGGAGTCCCGTCCGGATGGCGTCCCCGCGTATTCAGAGAAATAACTGCTGGTTTGGTTGTACTGGGATTGTGGAGGCGGGCCCGTACCACGAAGGTGACTTCCGACCCACCTCCTGCCCGGGTGTCGAGGTGGACATCTACCGTGTAGGCATTCAGCACGATGGAACTTTTATCGAGTGGCCGCAGCACCAGCCCGACAGGTGGTGTAGTCTGAGCAGTAAGCGATTGGGCAGATACGTCCATCGTCGGCAAGAAGATGGCAAAGAAGGCAAAGAGCACGGGGAGGAAGAAACGGCTATAGTGTTTCATCTGGTCGAAAAGGCGGAGAAAGAAAACTTGTCCAAATGCCTGGCCTTTGGTATGCTTTAGATGTTGTTTGATGTGTAATAAGGTCGGAGTGCACTCTGTGTCTTGGCGATGACTTGCTGGTAGAGAGGCCGAGGAGGTTGGCGTGTGCCCATGGTGAAATTGATCATGAGTTGGAATATCCAGGCGGGCAAAGAGCAGCCGTACTTTGAATTTGTCGTCCAAGAGTTCGCTCCCGGCCTGATGCGCTTAGGATTGCAAACGGTCGAAGTACTGTACACCATCCATGGGGATGCGCCCCAAATTGTGACATATGCGGTCGCTCGTGACCTGGAAGCCTTGAAGGCTGTTCTCAATAACCCGCAATGGCGGGCATTGCAAGAAAAGTTGTTCGAATACGTAACCGACTACCAACAGAAGGTCGTTTACGCGACTGGACGCCTGCAATTCTAAAAGCATTTCTTAAAAAAGGCAAGGGTGATGGCCGAATTGACCCTGGACATGGGGTTCGTCGCGATTATTCTCCAACTTATTTTTCTGGAGGGGATCCTCTCCTTCGACAATGCTGCTGTGTTAGGAGCGATGGTGGCTCCCCTTCCCCACGACCAACAGGTCCCTTGGCCTCGAAAATTGCGTCCCATCGGTCATCTGTTGGATCCACTTCTGGGCCACCAGCGTACGGCTGCTTTGAAGGTGGGGCTTCTGGGAGCCTATGTTGGTCGAGGTATCATGTTGATCCTCGCCAGCGCGATTATCAACAATCCGTGGTTGCAGTTCATTGGTGCGCTCTACCTGATCAAAATTGCGGTCGAACACCTGGGATCTTTCCATCAGGATACCGTTGACGATACGGAAATCGACGTTTTCCGTCATCGGGTGCGAGGATTCTGGGGAACCGTCGTGATGGTCGAGGTGATGGACCTGGCCTTTAGCCTGGACAATGTCGTCGCAGCAGTTGCCCTTTCCAGTCACATTGTCGTCGTGATGATTGGGGTCGCGTTGGGTATTCTGACCATGCGTTTTGCCGCCAGCCTTTTTGCTTCCTGGATCGAAAAAGAGCCTATTTTGGCAACGGCCGCTTATTTGTTGGTGCTGAACATCGGCATCGAATTCCTCCTGAGTGAGTTCTTCCATGTAAAATTCGGGGAGATGACTCGCTTTGGGATTAACCTGACAACTCTGGTCGTGGCGCTGGTCTATGCTCATATGCCTTGGGCGCAGCGTCTCCTGGCGCGCCCGTTGGCCCACGTGACTCGCACTTTTTACTATCTTGACAAGGCCATTAACATGGTTTTCTATCCTCTGGGATTAGGATTTCGCCTGGTGCGGGAGGGTGTCGTTCGACACCTGAACAGTGGACGGGGATCGCAGAATCGATTCGTGAACGGATAAGCGTCTGCTGATGGACGCTTTTGTGTGGTGTATGTAAGGGCTGTGGCGGGCCAGCCAGTAAACTTTACATGCGTATATCAACCCTGAGGAGTTTGTGTTCGGATGAAATCACCCTTGCCCAACATCGTTGCCAAAATCATCCGCTCAAGAACGTATTTGCGCCTGCATTTGCGTCTGGTAGCCTTCACTGTTCTCTCGCTTGCACTTTTTGCCTCTCTGACGCTCGAAAAAGTGGCCGTTGCCGTGCCTGCGACGTCTGGGATGAGGACGTCCGACGACCCAGGAATCCAAGTTCTCCGCTCCGATGAGCACGGCATTCGCCTGAATGTCGTCCTGCCGGATGTTCAAATCCGCCAGCTCTATCGTGCAGGAACATCCTATACCGACGTTCGCGTTCCCGGTTACGAGAATTTGGGCCAGCCCGGCTCGCCTGAGTTGCCCCGCAGAGGCCTTCTGCTCGGCATTCCTCCGGGAGTCGATGTGACTGTGCAGACTCGCGTCTTGATGACCACGACTCTACCCTTGACGGCCCCTCTTCTGGTCGCCCCTGTGGAGCGTCCTTTGCGACGCAACGATTTGAGCGATCCGTTGGGCGTGGACACGCCTTTGCGCTATCAGGGGATCGAGTGGGTGCCCGCGACCCCCGATGCAGATCTCTGTCGGCCATCAGGGGCTTGCCGCCACGGACGCTATCCCGCCGAGATCGTGCGCCTGGCCGGGACGGGCTATCTGCGAGATCAGGCAGTCGTCCGGTTGTCGCTGACACCTGTCCGCCTGGACACGGTATCCCACGCCCTCGTGATTGCCCAGCGGTTTGAGATTGATATCCAATTTCGCGGCAGGCCGCGTCCCGTGGTAAGCGCACAGGACGGACCTTTCGAGTCCATATTGCGCTCGGCATTGCTCAATTATGAACAGGCCCGTCATTGGCGTGATCCGGCTCACGGTGCCCTCCCCGCAAATCTGGCTCACCCTCATCGTCCAGGGGTAATCACGGCCTCTCGGCTGGCCACACGTCGGGAGTTCAAAATCACCATCAACCAAGATGGCATGGTGCGAGTGTCCACCAGTGCCCTGGCCAACGCTGGCTTTCCGGTGGACATCGTCGATCCTCGGCACCTCCATGTGCGGTACGGGGACACGGAGATCGCCATCTGGGTTCAAGGCGAAGACGACGGCCGCCTGGACCCTGGAGATGCAGTCATCTTCTATGGACAGAAAACGAGAACTCGCTATACCGATGACAACGTCTACTGGCTTTGGGCGGACGACTCACCGGGCTTGCGCATGGCGGCGGTTCCTGCAGATCCGAACACGGCTCCTGTGGCCACAGACCGGTTTACGGAGACCCTGCACTTTGAAGAAGATCACGTCTACCTAAGCGATGTGCCCCGGATAGAGGGGGCAGACCACTGGTACTGGGTGTACTACAGCGTGGGGCGCCCCACAAGCCGTCCTCAGCGCGAACTCCCGTTCGACACACCTGATGTCATCCGAGAGGGAACGGCCGTGCTTACGCCGAACGTCCAGGGAACGTCCTCCTATTTTCAGGTCAATCCAGATCACCACCTGCGCTTTTACATCAACGATCACTTGGTAGGCGATGCTTATTGGGACGGTACGAACGCCTGGTCCGAACCCTTGCGTTTTGATGCCACCTTCTTGCAGCCCACGGGAAACGTGTTGCGCATCGAAGCGGTTGGAGATACGGGAGCCCGGGAGGATGTGGGCTATCTCAACTGGTTCGACCTCTCCTACCAGCGATCGTTTCAAGTACAAAAAGACCGCCTTGCTTTTATGCTAAGGGGGGATGCCTTGACCCGGGTTACTCTTCATGGGTTTGAACATTCGGCCCCACGCTTGTTCGATGTCACCGACCCTTTGCATCCGCGTCGGCTTCTGGGCCAGGTAACAGTTGCCCCTGGTCCCACCTACACCCTGGCCGCGGGCATCCCGTTGTCCGGACAAAAACGATTGTGGGCAGGGACGAACGAAGGGATGGTCCAGCCGTTGGCCATCCACGAGGACGCGCCCTCTCACTGGCGTTCACCGGATAACGGGGCTGACTACATCATCATTGCCCATCGACTGACCATGGAGGCAGCTCAACGGCTGGCCCAGTATCGAGCCGGCCAGGGATACCGTGTGGCCGTAGTCGATGTCCAGGACATCTATGATGAGTTCAATCATGGCGTGTTGTCCGCGGAGGCCATTCGCGACTTTCTCAAGTACGCTTACGATCACTGGCAGCGCCCGGCTCCTACCTATGTCCTCCTGCTGGGAGATGGAACATACGATTTCAAGGACAACGAAGGCACTGGGACTCCCACACTCATTCCGCCTTTGCTACGTCTGGTCGATCCGTTCTTGGGGGAGACGGCCACAGATAACCGCTATGTGACGGTCAGCGGGAACGATCCTCTGCCAGACATGCTCATTGGACGAATGCCTGCCGATACCGGGGAAGAGGCCATGACCATGGTGCAGAAGACCATAGACTACGAAACCGCACCACCGTCGGGGGATTGGCTTCATCATTTGGTGTTCGTGGCCGATAATGCAGACCAAGCCGGGGATTTTGCCCACTTGTCTGACTTGGTGGCGGATCATCTGGTTCCCCCCTCTTACAATGTTGAGAAGATCTACCTGGGCGTCAATTATGACAACGTGTTAGATGCTCGTCGGGCGATCAAGGCTGCATACGATCGCGGTGCTTTGCTCTTTAACTACGTGGGCCATGCGACCATCCCCTGGTGGGCTGCTGAGGTCCTCTTTGGAACCCAGACTGTGCCTCAATTGCAGAACGGCCGTCGTATGCCGGTGGAGCTCCCCATGACTTGCCTGGATGGTTATTTCCACGCCGCCGGCATTAGTTCGCTAGGAGAGACGGTGGTACGTGCTCAGGGGCGAGGCGCTGTGGCCTCGTGGTCGGCGACCGGCCTTGGGGTAGCTCACGGACATGATTTTTTGCACCGGGGATTCTATAAAGCCCTCTTTGGCGAGGACAAACGCGTTCTGGGAGAGGCGGCTTTAGCCGGAAAGGTGAATCTGTACAAAGGAGACACCGGAGGATTCTTCCACGACCTGATCGACACCTACGGTATCCTGGGCGACCCGGCCTTGCGGATTGCCTCGGATACCGCAGATGTGACTTTGGAGGGACATGCTCCTGTGCCCTCTCCGTCTCTGGGGGACACCTTCGATGTGACTTTGGATATCAAGAATTTGGGGCCGGCACCGGCTCCCTCCACACGAGTGACAGTGACCCTTCCTGCCAATGTGACGTTTGTCAGTGCGGCCTTGGAAAATACCCCCCTGACGCCCGCGTCCACCCAACCATTGGCGTTTCCCGTGGGCGATCTGAGCGCAGGCCGGAGCGTCCATCTCCATCTTTTCCTCCGTACGGACGCAAACCATCCTCCTGCGGACCTTCCCTTTTCCCTCCTTGCCCGTGTGGGGACGACCTGGACGGAAGCCCGATCTGACAATAACGCTGTGACGGTCAGCGTGAGCCTGAAACCGGCGAACCTGGGTGTGACCTTGACAGTCAAACCAGAGACGCCACTCTCCCCTGGAGCACCGGTTCACGTGCGTGTGAGTTACCGCAACCGGGGGCCTGGACGCTCAGCTCCTTCGACGCTGTCGCTTCCTTTGGCGGGGCTTACATCTCCAACGTTTCAGGCTTCGGACTCCCGGGTGACGCCGGTGGGGGCGACGCCCTATACCTGGCAACTTCCTTCCCTGGAAGCAGGGGAAAGTGGATATATCGATATCTCGGCAACAGTAGATCCGTCTCTCACACTCGAACAGAGTCCGCTTCTGCTCACAGCGACACTGACGTCAAACTTCGTGGACGGTGACTCGCAGGATAACACGACAACCGGCGTCATCGTCGTGCTTTTCCCCGACGGTTATGAGCCGGATGATACCCCCCAACAAGCCACACATCTGGCCATTCCCGGAACGAGCCCGAATCACACCCACCATACCCCAGAAGACCAGGATTGGTTCCGCTTTGACGCCGCAGAAGGGCGCACGTACCTTTTCTTCATTTCCGCTCTGGGCCCTGGCGGTGATACCGTGATGACCCTGTACGATGAACAGCTCCACGTCCTTCGGCGGAACGACGACGCAACCCCGGGGGTGACGTGGTCTCTGATTCGCTGGCAGGCTCCTTCGTCAGGTACTTATTATTTGATGGTCGCTCCTAAGGCTGGTGGCCCTTATGGACGGAAGTATACCCTGTCCGCCGGTTTTGCCCTGGGAAGCTACGCCCCACTTTTCCTCTCCGCCTATAATGTGCCTATTTCTACGCCAACCGTTACGCCGACGCCTACGTTCACCGCTGTGCCGACGTCGACCGCAACCCCGACTCTTACCTCGACGTCGACCGCGGCCCCAACGCTGACGCCCACACCTACCTCAACGTCTACCCCAACACCCAGCTTCACCCCAACGCCAACGTGGACTGCGACCGTAACCCCGAGACCGACGCCGGGGCCTACCGGCACTTTCACGCCGACCCCGACCCGGACATCCACTGCTTTGCCATCGTCGACACCAACGCCCTCCTTGACGCCGACCTTTGTTCCCACGCCCACGCCGACCTGGACACCGGTTCCTCCGGGGACGATGTGCGTGCCTACGTTTGTGGGACGCGTGCGCGTGGGAGGACATCCCAAAGGGGTGGCTGCGGATGGGGGGAGGGTTTACGTGAGTTTGTACGACGGCGGCGACGTAGCTGTGGTGGATGGCGTTAGTCTGGCTCGGCTGGCTGTGTGGGACAGCCCAGGGGCGGGGGCCAATGCCATCGCGGTGGGAAATGGACGCGTTTACATGGCTCATCGCAATTCCGACCAGGTAGCTGTTTTCGACCAAGGGAGTGGTGAGCTCTTGGGACTCTGGCCCACGGGGCTGCTGCCCTGGGGAGTGACGCTGGTAGGCCGCACCCTGTACGTGAGCAATTATGCCAGCGGCAACGTCAGCCTGTACGATGCCACGCGTGGTACCCTGTTGCGGCAGGTTGCCGTGGGAAGCAAACCGGCCCTGATGGCTCGCTTGCAGGAGCGGGTATATGTCCCTCTGGTCGGGGGAGGAATGGTACGTCTATCGCATGTGGGCCAGAGTTTCGTGGTGGTTCCCCATGTGGGGACAGGGACGGTGGCGGCAGTGGCCGACGAGCAGCATGGATGGGTCTATGCCAGTAACCGGGACGCGCGGACCATTGCCGTCGTGAATGACCACACAGCGACGGCGGTGGCTCACATTCCTTTGCCCGGGCGCCCTGTGGGTCTGGCGCTGTCTCCGAACGGGCGCTGGCTGTACGCGGTCGATCCTTTTGCCGACCAACTGATGGTAGTGGATACTGGACAACGGCACTGGACGATAAGCCTCGCCCTGCCCAATCAGGGGGGGGATGATGGGGGACAAGGGGTCGCCGTGGGGGGAGGCCGTTTGTACGTGGCCAATTACGGCGATGGAACCTTGTCGGTCTACGACCTGCCTGCTTGCGCTCGATAGCCAATGACCGCGGCTCTCTCTCGTGCCCAGACGGTCACGAAGGCCTCAATTCCAGGGTGAAAGGTAATGGCGACGCCAGTCCACCTCCGCCTCACGGAGAATTTTACGTAGTGTTTCATGACTGATGTGATCGACGACACCCTCCTCGGTCAGATATCTTTTCAAGTTGTGCAATGTCCAGGTGGAGAAAAGCAGACCCAACTGTCGAGGAGGAGTCTGGGCAATCTCGATAATTCTATGCCGGGTCGCGCCGCGAAACTTGGGCGGTGGACCAGGCTTGAAATCACGGTTTGTCAACCCCTTGATGCCGTGCGCGTTGAAACGGTGAATCCACTTTCGTACTTTGTCTGCCCCCAACTTCACCTTTGTTGATATTTCTGGAACGCGATATCGTTCATCGGCCGAGAGCAAGATGATTTGGGCGCGTGTGGCTATTTGAGGGTTCGGGTTCCGCTGCATCTGCAAGAGTTGTCGGCGCTCATCGGGTAACAACGGGCGTGCGTATAACAATTTCGGCATGATTCCCTCCACTTTTCGAGCATGTCCAGGATCACAGCATCTTATCTTTCAGCCAATTCCAGCTTACCACGTCCAGTTGCCCTTCGCCATAGTACGAGATACCTATTTTTTCGACCACATCGGGGAAGTCTCATCAACTTAGTACTTGCTCAATCATGGAGTGATGGATAAACCACGGACTTTCCTGAACCGGTGGGTGAAGGCACTGCTGACCGAGTACTAGTGGCTTGCCCAACTGAGTCCAATGGGGCGCAGCATCCTCGCTTCAATGGCCATCAACAGGGAGCATGTCCACGATGTTTCACTTGAAGGCTTACGAGACCCGGACTGGGAGTTCCACGAGAAGGGACATCGATGTGCTCCCGGCCGCACGCGAATAAAACTGTCAGCAATTTGTCAGCATCTTCCCATTGAATTATGCCGCCGCGGCTGTTAGAATCGTAAGTGAAATCATCGCGTACCTTGTCAATAGGGCGACTTCAGTCCGTTGCATCACGTTCGTCCATGCAGAAGTATCTCAATCAAGAGGAGAATAGGCAATGAACACAAATCACCGCCTGGCGTTCACCCGTATGGGCAGCTTGATTGCTCCGTTGTTCCTGATCGTGGCTTTGGTGATCGGCTTGGGCCCCTCATCCGTACTGGCCGGGAACACGGACACACCGCTGCACAAAGTGCAGACATATGGCCTCTGTTCCGACACAGAGGCGTATCACGTCGCTGTGGCGGGGGTGGGGATGGCAGGCAAGTCCTCGGGGGTCATCCACTTGACGCTGCCGACCACAGCCACCGTAGTCAAGGCCACCCTTTACTGGACCGGCCGGGACCCTTTTGATGGGGGAGACGGCACCGTGCGCTTTCAGGGTAATACCCTGACAAGTATTCAGACAGGAGGGCCGGCATTTTGGGGGACTAACGATTTTGCCTTCGCTTACAAGTCCGATGTGACCTCCCTCGTCTCTCCAAGTGTAACGAGTTATACTCTGGAGGACCCTTACAGTGGGGATTCTGACAGCTTCTCTCTCCCCTATGGTGCCGCGCTGGTCGTGGTCTACAAGGATAGTGCCGTCTCGACGGCTACGCTGGTCGAGACGTGGGAAGGGATGGACATCGCACTCGGCTCCTCTGCTCCTCCCGGCAGTGAGGGGACCGACCCCGTTGTCTTCCAGTTCGATCCGGCCGCATTACCTCGGACGGTGACATTTAATACGGTAGTGGGAGGGATTGCCTCAGGAACCACTGCCCAGGTCTACTACATTGTGGGCAGCGGAACTCCCCCCAGTGGGAACATCTTCAGCATGACAGGGGTGCACAGCGACGTGTTGCCTGCCGCCTCCGATGGCAACATCATGACTACTGAGAGCAAATCTGTGACCGTTCCAGCGGGGGCTACATGGCTGGCCGTGCAAGTCCGTTCGGCTGACACAGGTGGCGCCCAGTTGCATTGGATTGCTGAAACATTTCAAATGGAAGCGGCCTGCCCCAAACTGAATGTCACCAAAACCTTGACTACGCCTGCAACGGGACTTGCTCACGTTGGGGATACCGTCACTTTCCAGGTGGCCGTTAAAAATACAGGAAACACAACGTTGGTCACAGTGCCCATGACCGACACGTTCAACACAACTTACTTGACGTTTAGCTCGGCCAGTGTGACCCCCACCAGCCAAACGCCGGCGGGGACACTGACTTGGGATGATCTCACGACTGCATGGGGCAACCTTGCACCGGGCATGAGTAAAACGTTGACGGTAACCTTCCAGGCAGCCGCAGGCACTCAGTCTCTGCCCGGCGATGTGACAGTGAACACGGCTACTGTGAATGGGGCCGAAGACCAGAATGGCAGAACGCCTCCCGAAGACGACGACACGGCAGATGTGGAAATCAGCCAGCCTTCTTTCACGCTGACGAAGACCCGGATTTCCCCTGCATCCCCGGATGATGTGGTGACCGTGGGCGAACATGTCGTCTACCAGGTGAAAGTGACGAATACGGGGGACACGGCGCTTGTGACTGTTCCCCTGCACGATACATTCGATGGCAGCAAGCTCTCTTTTGTTAGCGCCACGCTCAACGGGAATCCAACTACACCGGATAGCACCAGCAGTGGCTCTCTCCTATGGAATGATCTGACGGGAAGCGGATCTCTCGCTCCAGGAGCTTCCTTGACCTTGAACATCACCCTAAAGGCGGATGCCAGCACGGGGGGAGGGCTGACGACGAACACGGCCGCTGCCAATGGTGTCGTGGACGAGAATAATGAGACATTGCCGAACAAGTCGGATACCGCATCTGTGCGCATCACGCAACCGGCCGTCCTGGTCACAAAGACGCTGGTCGGCAATGATGTTTACGTGCCACTCAATGGACAGGTGACGTATCGCATTACCGTCAAAAATACGGGAGATACGGTTTTGGAGACAGTTCCCGTTACAGATACTTTCCCGACGGCTTATCTGGACTATGTGTCGGCGACCGTCTCTCCTACAGCAGTGAATGAAGGGGCAGGGACGATCTCGTGGACTGACCTGACAGGCAGTGGCTCGCTAAGTCCGGGAAATACAGTTTCGGTGGACGTTACCTTTAAGGCGACTGCTTCCAGTTCTCCTGACACAATAATCAACAGGGCGTGCGTGGAGAACGCAACGGACGAAAACGGGGATCATCCGGCAAACGGTTGTGATGATGAGACGAATGTCATCACAACTCATCCGAGCGTTACAGTGACAAAAACGCGGATGACCAGTAGCCCCACGCTCGTTGGTGATCCTGTCAAGTTCCAGATCGTGGTGAAGAATACGGGCAATACTACTCTCGTGACGTTGCCGCTGAGCGACACCTTTGATGGCACCAAACTCACATATGCTGGCGCGACTCCGAGCCCTGATACGAGCGGAAGCGGTTCCTTAAGCTGGACCGACTTGACCGGAGCAGGGTCACTGGCCCCAAATGCTTCGATTACCATTACGGTGAACTTCACTGCCACAGCGTCCACAACACCAGGGACAACGGTCAACACGGCTACTGTTTCAGGGGCAGTGGACGAGCATGGAGATACGCCGCCAGATGCGTCTGATACGGCAGAGGTTCAAATCATAACTCCGGCCAGTATTGGCGATAGGGTCTGGCTGGACAAGAATGGCAACGGCATTCAGGACAGTGGCGAAGTCGGCCTAGACGGAGTAATCGTGCAGCTCTATAACAGCGGCGGTACGTTGTTGGGGAGCACGACAACGGCGAGTGGTGGGAAGTATCTGTTCGATCATTTGTTCCCGGGCAGCTATTATGTCAAGGTGACTCCACCGTCCGGATATCGACTGACGGCGCAAGACCAGGGAAGTAATGATGCCCTTGACAGCGATGCCGACCCGACAACGGGCCAGATGGCCACAACCACACTGACAGAGGGCGAGCATGACTTGACCTGGGATGCTGGTCTGTACAAGCCATCTGCTATTGGGAACTTCGTATGGGAAGACGTCAACGGCAACGGGATCCAGGATCCCCAAGAGGCGGGCATTGGCAACGTTACGGTGAAGCTCCACGGCGCCGGGCCCGATGGGATTTTCGGCAACGGAGACGATGTCTCTCTGGGTACTCATACCGACGCCAACGGTTTCTACACGTTCTCGAACCTGGCTCCCGGGAAATATTATCTAGAGTTCGTACCCCCTTCAGGATGGGCCATTACCCTGAAGGATCAGGGAACGGATGACAACAAGGACAGCGACGCAAGCCGTACAACAACTTTCACGGATCAGACGACATTGATCTCAGGTGAGACAGACAATTCGTGGGACGCGGGCCTCTACCGTCCTGCTTCTATCGGTGACTTCACTTGGGTCGACTCCAATGCCAACAAGAACTACGATTCGGGTGAGTCGCCTCTGCCAGGCGTGACCCTGACTTTATATGATGCCAGTGGCCACGTGGTGACCTCGACCCTCTCTAATTCGAGCGGTATTTACACGTTCGACAACCTGCTACCCGGGGTCTACACGGTCAAGGCAACGGTCCCATCCGGCTATGTAGCTACGACTCCTACAAGCCAGACGCGCACCTTACACTCGGGGGATGCGGTGACTGACGCCGATTTCGGCTTCATCTCGCCGACGGCTGTGAGTATCGAGTCGTTTACCGCCGATCTGCAGAGCGACGGCATTCATGTGACATGGCGGACGATGGACGAATCTGGCGTGACAGATTTCCGCCTCCTGCGGGCTTTGACCCAGTATGGTCCTTGGACCGAGGTGGATTGGGTGGCAGCAACCGGGAGTCCCATCGGAGCCACGTACTCCTTTGTGGATCACAATGTCCAGCCTGGGTACACGTATTATTACCGCCTCGAGGCCGATCCAACAGGCACGATCCTGGGGCCGTGGAGTGTTTACGTGCCCAAGGCGTGGGATCCTGGGGTTGGAGCTCAAAGCGACCATCAAACGTTCCTGCCCTTTGTTTCCCACTAGACGATTTTTATCTCAGCACGGGGCGGACCGAAGATGTCCGCCCCGTCGATAAATAAAATAGGACGAACGGGGGATAACTTTCCAAGGAAATCTCTTATATAATGGGCGGTGGCGGCCGTGTCACCGCCCGTTTGTTGGTAGGGCTGGGAAGACGATACTCCTAGAGGTGTCAGGCTGAGAGGTGTTTCTAAGAAGTATTGGGGGAAGTTCCTTTAAGGAAGGATTGTTAAGGAAGGATTGAGGCATATGCTATTTGACAAGATCTTGCGGATTCGGCTTTTGATGGCCCTGATTGTGGTGCTGGCAGGACCTCCGTCACTTGCCTGGGCGGACGCAGCGCCTTCTCCCCGAGTGCGAGGGCAGGTGCAGTCGACCAACCTGCCGGCAACCGGGATAAGTTACAAGCTGACCATCGCCGAGGACGGGCTCTATCAGCTGACTTACACGGATTTACAAAATGCGGGAGTGCCCGTTAGCAGTGTGGACCCGCGCACGTTCAAGATCTGGGTTCAAGGGACGGAGATTGCGATTTACGTGACCGGGGAGAATGATGGTTCTTTTGACCCCGGCGATGTCCTTTACTTCTACGCCGAGATGGCACACACCAAGTTCCAAGATCCGAATATCTACTGGTTGACTTATGGAGGAGCCCCCGGTAAACGCATGGCCGTACGTGATGTCACTCCTGGCGTGGCTCCGGCCCCATCGTCCTTCAAACGTACACTCCACTTGGAGAAAAACCTTGATTATCGTCGGTCTGTGCCCATGGAAGCCAACGCAGATCACTGGTATTGGGACTCCTTTTTCGCCTGTAGCAGCACATACTGTTTTCCTGATAACGTGAAAACGTACACCTTCGATCTCCCCGATCTTGCTGGTGGAAGCCACAGCGCAGTGCTACGCCCCCGCCTGCGTGGTCTGACGTCCTATGCGGCCAACCCCGATCACCATGTGGAGTTTTACATCAACGGCACAAAGATCGGTGACGGTTACTGGGATGGCATGAACGCCTTAACCCAGGAATTTCCTTTTAGCCAAAGTTTGCTCATTACCGGTACGAATACCATCTCTTATTATGTCCCCCTCGATATCGGCGGTGTCACTGAAGAACGAGGATTGACCAACTGGCTGGAAGTCGATTACTATGATGGCTATCGGGCCGAAAACGATCGTCTGTGGTTTTCAATCGATCAGGCAGGAACCTGGCGCCCGACTATCACCAATATGAACAGCAGCCATCTGTTCCTGCTGGATATCACCGACAAGGAAAATCCTGTGCGCCTGACGCACGCGTCTATCACCGGCTCGGGACCGGTGAGCGTAACGTTCCAGGATGCGGTTTCCAGCGCGCCTGCTCATTACTTCATTGCAGGTAGCACGGCCTATCTGACTCCAGCCCACATCGTGCTGGATACGCCCTCCGACCTGAAGAATCCGGCCAACAGAGCGGATTGGATTATCGTGACTCCCCGGGTGTTTTGGGACCAGGCTCAGCAGTTAGCCGCACACCGGGCTGCGTTTAGCGGGTTGCGTACCATGGTGGTAGACGTCCAGGACGTCTATGATGAGTTCAGCGGTGGCCTGATGGATCCGGAGGCCATCCGCCAGTTTTTCACTTACGCTCACAACCATTGGACACCGCCGGCACCGCGTTACGCTGTGCTCATGGGAGACGGAAATTACGATTACAAGAACTACCTTTCTCACCCAGAACAAGAGTTCATTCCTCCTTATCTGGATCTGGTCGATTGCTTCCTGGGGGAGACGGCTGCGGATAACCGGTTTGTGGCGGGCCCGCGCAGCAATAAAAACCCAGGGGCAATGGAGTGCCAGAAACATGCTATGCCCTTTATGGCTTTGGGTCGGTTCCCGGTGAACTCCGTCCAAGAAGCTGAAGGGATGGTGAAAAAGACTATTTGCTATGAAGATCCCGGTGACCCCATCTGCAATGGACTCTCCACCCCTGTGGGCTGGCGGATGAAAGCGGTGTTTGTGTCGGACAAGAACGACAATGCTGGTGCCTTCACCTGTCATTCGGACGAAGTGGCAGGACAGCAACGATGCCCTGACCAGGACTTCGGCTTCAAGCCCGTGACCTCGCGCGTACCAGCCCAATCGCGGCCTCGTTCCGGCCGACGGACGTCGACCAGCGGAGCTCTTGCCCTCCTGCATCCGGCGGTAGGCAATCGTATGGGCTTCATCGGCGATTACATCTGGTTAGACAGCAACGGAAATGGCAGGCCTGACCCGAACGAAAGCGGTATTGACGGCGTGGTTATTCACCTTTGGGAGGACAAGGATGATAGTGGCACTCTAACGTCTCCCGACGTCAAAGTGGCCACTGTGACCAGCGGTGACAATCCAAACACTGCGACTGTAGAGCATGGTTGGTACGGATTTGATGGGCTGGAAAAGGCCAACTATCTGGTGGAGATCGATGCCAGCAACTTTGCTGTAGGAGGAGCGTTGGAGGGTACTGTTCTGAGTTCCGGACATAATCCGTGGCCGGTTCACATGGATGGCGTCATCCCGGACGAGTATAGCCGTGAGAAATTGTATTATCGTGACGAAGCCAGTCCGGGAGTTACTCCCTATCCCAACGGCGGTGACGTGAAGAACGCTCTCATTACCGCCATTAATAACGGAGCCGCTTTTGTCACTTACAACGGCCATTCCACGACCTGGAAGTGGTCGGGGGCAGATGTGTGGGATGTGTATGCGGTTCCTCACCTGACGAATGTAGGCGCCTGGCCCATTTTCCTGCCCATGACATGCTTGGAAGGCCAGTTCCAGGTCATCAATGGAACCGCCCTGAGCGAAGCCGTGGTGCGCGCCCTGGACACCCAGGGGCGTCCGGTTGGAGGGGTGGCATCGTGGGGGCCGACGGGCCTTGGGGTGGCGACCGGGCATACATACCTCTATAAGGGCTTCTTCGAAGCTGTTTTCCACAAGGGCATTGATACGTTAGGGGACGCCATTTTGTACGCCAAACGCAAACTATATGAGAGTAACAGCCCCTTCAAGGACCTTCTGGAAACGTACACCCTTTTCGGTGATCCTGCCCTAAAGCTAAACGTACCACGTCCTGACCTGGCTGTGACCAAAGTGGTCAACCCCGCCGGTGCGGTTCAGCCCGGCGACGTCCTGACATACACCATGAGCATCCGCAACAACGGCCCCATTACAGCCTTCGATGTGACCATCACGGACACGGCGCCTTCAACTCTGCACCTCCTTTCGATGCAAACGAGTGGTCTTCCCCTTACCCTGCAGCCTGGCAGCACTTATGTGTGGACTACCCCCGAGATGGCTCCTGGGGCGGAAATTTTGATGACCATGACGGCTCAAGTGGACACGAATGCCCCTTTAGGGACTCCCATAGTGAACACACTGGAAGCTTACAGCGGTAGCGGGGATAGCAATATGTCTGACAATCAGGCGGCCAGTGTAAGCGACGTAGGATATGCCTACATGATTCAGGGAACGACTTACGTTGACAGTAATGCGTCCCGCACACTTGACGCCGGTGAATCCCCCTTAGGAGGATTGCAGGTAACACTCTCGCGTAGCGGTGGATCCTCATTTATGGTGATCTCCGACAGCACAGGCGTGTACACATTTACCGGGGTGATGCCCGGCACATATACGGTTACAGTCGCATCGCCCTCTGGTTATGTACCAACGACACCGACGGATGTTGTTGTCTCTGTGGTCGATTCGTCTGTATTGGGCGTCAATTTCGGATTCATCTCCCCAACGGCGGTCACGCTGCTTTCTCTCAGTGCTACACCGTCCGGGAACGGCGTTACTATTCATTGGTCCACCTGGGATGAGACGAATGTGCGCTTCTACCGGGTCCTGCGATCGGGAACCGTTTCGGCAGAGGGAGCAATCCCGGTTTCTGCCAACATCGAAGCTGCCGGTGTGCCCGGCCGGCACGTGTATACCTTCCTCGATCATCCTCCTCACCCAGGAGTCTACACCTACTGGGTCGAAGCTCACGACGAGAGCGGTGGAATCACTCGATTTGGCCCCACCCAGGTCGCCTTTAAGGCCGGACGGCTGGCCCATGCCCTTGTCATGCCGTTTCTGCTCAAAGGACCGTAGACTCAGGAGCGTTTGAGGGATCATTGGCGTGACTTTTCCTCCTTGCGCTCGTCTTCACCTGTGAAAGAAAAGAAATCGGGCCTGATGTCTTCACTTGGAGGCCGTAGAATGATGGACCGCTCATTGTCCGCCGGCACGGGGAGGCGGGAGTTGACAGCGCACTCTGCCAGCATTTTCATCGCGCTTATCACTTTTCTACTCCTTACGCTGCTCCCGTTCGTACACTCGAGCTTTGCCGGCAACCCCGATGTCCCCCTTTCTGAACACGATCGTTTTACATGTCAGTCAGCCGGGCAACCCCTGGCGTTGGTCGCCGCCGGTGCCCCCTTTGTCGTCCCCGGATTCACCTCTACGTTCTCGCTGAACGTGCCCGGCACGCCGTTGAAAGCTTACCTCTACTGGAGCGGGTCCGACGACCAGAGCGTGGACGGGGGGGACAATGCGGTCCAGTTGAGCATTGACGGGACTCCTCACTTTGTGGTCGCATCGCCGCTCGAACAGTACGGCCCCAGCTCCTGGGAAACTCCCTCTTTACACTTCGACTATAGTTACCGGGTCGATGTGACTTCATTGCTGTCCTCCGGCCTCCACACCTACCAGGTGAGCGGTGTGGAAGGGTTTAACTACGGCCTCTACGGAGCAGCATTGGTGGTGGTCTATCGCGCCTCCTCGGGAACCTCTCAATACATCGCTCTGGCCGGGGGGCAAGACCTGGCGGAAGGTCACGCAAGTCCAGCAGCCGGTCCCGGAACCCTCCCGGTTGTCTTCACGTTCAACGCTTCCTCCGTGGCGCGTACCGCACACATCACCACTCTCGTGGGAGGAATCCTGCCGGGTCAATCGAATGCCATCTGGATTCAGGCCGGATCGGGGGTGCCACCGACGTTCGGCTACGCGTCCGGAAACGACCACGACATTTATGACACTGGCACGCGTGTGTTGACGAATGGGCTCAGCACCGACAGCACAACGGCCAACTGGGACGTGCATGGAATGGATATTACTGTTCCGGCTGGCGCCTCCTGGCTGGCAGTCCAGGTCGAATCGGTCCCGAGCAGCCAGACTCCGAGGTTGAACTGGGCGGCCGAAACTCTACAGATGGTGGACGTGTGTGTGGGAGGGACGGCAACGCCAACCCCTTCGGCGACTGTTTCTGCCCCTACCCCGACCTCGGCAGCGACGGCCACACCGACCATCGTTCCGACATCGACGCCAACGCTCACGGCACAACCGACAGCGACATTTACACCTACGCCCACGCACACGGCGACGGCCACGCCAACCATTGTTCCGACGTCGACGCCAACGCCCACATGGACCCCAACGGTCACAGCACAACCGACGCCGACCTGGACGCCAACCCTTTCTCCCACGCCCACGGTTTCCCCGACGCCCTTCCTTAGTCCCACACCGACGTGGACCCCGACACCTTCACCCACGCAAACGACGAGAGCCGCGTCGACATCGACGCCTACGCCGACGCCAACTCCGACAGGATTAATGTGTACCCGTTCTATCGGGGGAATCGTGTTCAGGGATCTGGATATGGACGGAATATGGGATGCGGGAGAGCCCAGCATCCCCAACGTGATGGTCCAACTTATCGGCCCCATTGACAACCTGGCGCCGACCGGGAGTGATGGACGCTATCTTTTTACCGGCTTACTTCCGGGCACGTATCAACTCCACGTTTTTCCCTCTGGGGGGATGTACAGCCTTTCTCCCAATCCCCAGGTCGTCCCTGTTTCTACCGATCCTTGTTTTGCCGTAGACGATATCGACTTTGCTCTGAGCGACGTGCCTCCTACACCGGGACCCTCACCTACCCCTACGTTCACAGCTTTCCCAACGCCAAGTCCGACTCCAACGGCCACAACGACGCCGACAGCGAGCGCCACGCCAACCTGGACGGCGACGCCCACCCTTACTGCGACTGCCACGCCCACGCCCACACCAACACCTACGATGACGTCAACAGTCACGCCTACGGCAACGGTGACGTTTGCCAGCTCGTCCACCCCGACGCCCATGGAAGTCCCCACTGCAACGTCCACACCAACGGCCAGCGCTAATCCCACCGCTACCCCAACCCCCTTACCCGGCCCGGATCCTTTTGAGCCAGATAATAGTCCTTCTCAAGCCCACTCCATTCCTGTCAATGGACAACTGCAAGTCCATAACCTTTACACCGCGGGGGATGTCGACTGGTTTCAGTTCGAAGGACGTATTGGCAAAGAGTACCATATTCGCATTTTCAAGATTGGTGCCCGTGCAAATGTGGTTGTTGACGTGCTGAAAAGTGATGGGATCACCGTACTGGCAACAGGTGATACGACCCTGCTTTTCATTCCCTTGGAACGGGATACCTACCTGCTGCGCGTGCGTCCCAAGACTGCCCAAGACGTCGGACCGGAGACTGACTATGGCTTAAGCGTTCGGGAGCAAGCCCAGACGTCTCTTTGCTCCTTCATTGACGGTTGGGAAGACGATGACAGTTGGGAACAAGCTAAACCGATCCCTAAGAATGGCCCTCCGGCCCTGCACAACTTTGATGTCATCGCGGACGAGGACTGGCATTATTTCCTGGCTATTGCTGGCACGACGTACACGATTACCACTCAGAATCTGGTGCCGCCGACCGACACCGTCCTCTATCTCTATGACCAGGATGGCACAACGCTGATCGCCATGAACGACGACGCTCCCGGTGCGCTGAACTTGGAATCCCGCATTGTCTGGAAAGCACCGAAGGACGGCCGCTATTTCATCAAAGTTCGAGATTTTACCGCTCAAGCTTACTGTACGACATACGAAGTCCTCCTGAAAGAGGGCCCGGGCATCCATCACAGTTTCGTCTCCATGCTTCCGCGTTCGTGGGGACCAAACGTGACACCTGTGCCGACATCCACTCCTACCTGGACCCCCACGCGGACGGCGACACCGACACTCGCACCTACGCAAACCTGGACGCCCACACCCGTTCTCATGCCTACTCTTACTCCCATACCAACAGCGACGCCCACGCGCACACCGACGCCATCCCCGGGAGTGCCGACGCCCATCCCTACCTGGACCCCGGTGCCGCCGCCACCCGTCGCGCGGGCGCTCCTGATTCCCGGCTTGAATGTGCCTAACGGTTTGGCTGTGGACGAAAGACTGGGGCGGCTGTTCGTCGTCAGTCGAGAGTCGAACGAGGTCTTTGTGCTCGATGCCCGCTTGCCGAACCCATTGACTCATCGTGTTTTGAAACGTATCCCAGTCTGCAGAAGACCTTTCGGCATCGCAGTGGACGATGTGACCCACAAAGCCTATGTGGCGTGTTTTGCCAGCAATAGCGTCGCGGTCATTGATGGAACGTCCTTGAGGTTGATTAAAACAATCCTCGTGGGCCCGGAACCTTCCTGGGTTGCTGTGGACGCGGCTCGCCATCGAGTGTTCGTGACCCAACACGGTGACAACCATCTGGCAATCATCGATGGGACAACCGATCTTCTGGCGGCCTTCTTGCGTAGTGATGACGCCGATGATGGCGCCTGGGGCCTTGCTTTTGATCCCAATTTGAATCGGGTCTATGTAGGGTATCGCAATTCGGGAACGGTGACGCCTTTCGACATGAATACTTTTCGGGTTCTCCATCAGCAGAAGATTGTGCCCTTCCCAGATGCCGTCTACCGTTCTGTGTACAGTCTGGCCTTCAACCCTCGGACGAATCGCCTTTACGTGGTAGGCGGAGGCGGCGTGAGTAAGGTGGCCATCTTCGAAGTCAAACCGGAGAGCATCGGGTTGATCACGCGAGTGAGTGTGGGGACAGGCGGCTATCAAGGGGGCGGTGGTCTGGTCGTGAATCCCGATACGAACCATGTGTTCGTCAGCAATTCCAAAGAGGGAACCGTCTCTGTCATCGATGGAGAAACCAATCGCGTTATTGCCACGGTTCGGGTCAACCGGGACCCCTTTGGCATGGCTGTGAACTCACGCACTCGAGTAGTCTACGTGGGGCATCGAAAGGCGAACGTTGTCTGGATGTTGGGAGATATTTACTGATCGGAGTTGACCCAGTGTTCCATAAGGGTGAGGAGACCCCAAAGTAGGCCGAAAAGCAGCGCTCCCATGAAAAGGCACAGCGCGCCGAGGAAGACGGCATTGCTTCCGTATGTCAGTGCAATGGCAATACTGCCGACCCCGACCAGGAAGATGACGACGGCCAGAGCCAGTCGACGTTCCATCCGTTTCCGTTCTTCTCGCAGGTTTGTCGCTTTGGGCATTTTTGCTACTTCTTCCTATCGTTTAACATCCGTACTTTTGGATGGCACTTTCAACTCTATGGCGTTCTCAGGGCACTGGAGGACGCACGCGCCACAGGCGATGCACTTTTCCCCGTTGTGAAAGATGGCCACGCGGTGCTCGTAGTCGGGGGTCCAACAACCTACAGGGCACACCTCGTAGCACTGCCAGACGCCCTTACAACGTTCAGGGTAAAAGTAGATCCGTAGATAGCGCAACTCCTTCGCCAGGCGGATGTGCTCGGCCAGGGATGTCCAAATATCCGGCACGGTAACCTCCTCATGTTGAGGACTTTGTCCTAAATGAGCGCTCCCACGCCATACAGTACCCCCAGTAGAATGCCGATGACGCCTTCCCAGACCCAGTTGGCCTGTTCTCCCCGCATGAGTGGAGACATGCCTTGGAGTTCAGCGGCGGTAAAAAGGGAGAGGGCGATCATGGCCAGACCGCGATTGTATAAGCCATGCGGAGAGGGCGGATCCCATATGGCGCTGTAGACAAGCATGCCAGCCAATGCAATGACCGCCAAAGGGACGCTCTTTTGCAGGCCGTCCCGTCCGGGAAGCCAGACATGTATCACCGCGTATACGTAGGAAAGAGGAATGAGGGCCGCAATCAGGGGAATGAACAGGTGTCGCCAGAAGAAAAAGACGGGTACCAGGATGAGCAGCCCGTAGAAGCCCAGGGTAACCGTCACCATTTCCAGGCGGTCTTTGAGGGGAAAGCGGACATGGCGCATGACATCGGTCTTCCTGCGCCCGGCAGAGAGATAGGCGGGCACGTCCACCGCGCGCACGGGCCCCCAGTGCACACCCCATCCCAGTTCCTTGCGAATGCGCCAGCCGTCCACGCCGTTAGCGCATAGTTGAGGAAGGATCAGAGCGCGATGCCGGACTACGTCTTCCAGTCGGGATGCTTTGACCGCTGCTATTACCTTATCCGCGGTAAAGTATCCTCCACCCGCCCCGCACCAGACATTGATTCCCGCCGAATCGGCCACCAGCAGCCAGACATCCCACTTCCCGTCCAGCGCCCGAACCAGGCGTCGCACCGTAAGGTCGAAATTGCCCGTCACCAACACAGGGGAGTTCTCATCCGGGTCACCGATAGCGTACAATCCTGGCTGGACTTTGGGATAAGGAGGGATAATACGGAAAAAGAGAGCCCACAGATCGACGAGCACCGTACGCGCGCTGACGCGATGGCGCAGCCGGTGGGCCCATTCCGACAAGGCGGCTCGTGGACGCTCACGTGCGGGGACGACCTCGTAAAGTACCAGGCTTCCACCCAGAGTGGTGTAAAGCGGACGGGCGTCTACACCCGCTCTTGTGAAAAGCGCCCCTGCGTCATCCAAAGGGTGAGTGGTGGTACGGGTAAGGAGCCAGGTAAGCACGAGTAAAGGAGTGCGTATCAGTGTGTAAAGGAACCGGGACAAGCTTCTCCGGGGGATAATTTCATCCACGACGAGGATACGGCCTTCAGGCGTCAAGAGGCGAGCAGCTTGTTCCAACACGAAGCGCGCCTGATCGGGCGGGAGTTCGCTGAGCACCAGGCTGGCCACGATGAGGTCGAAACTCGCGGGCGAGAAGCGCTCGCCAATGAGGGTTGCATCCAGATGGCGCACCTCTACTCGGTTCTCCAGGCCCGCGGCCTGCACGCGGCGCAAGGTGGCATTGAGCATGGGTGGTGCGATATCAATAGCAGTCACGCTCGCACCCTGCTCGGCCATGGCTACTGTGAGGACCCCTGTACCGCTGCCGATTTCCAGCACTCGCATGCCCTCGCGTACATGGGCCAGAACCAGGGCACGAACATGGGCCAGTTGCCCCAGAGTAAGCAGGCGGAGTCCTCGCTCGTAGTCTTCGGGCCGTGTTTCCAACCACTTCATGAATACCGTTGCCATCGTTTTTCCCTGGTGGACGGTTGCAGAACACTTCGGATAGGCCCTTTCCAGGCCAGAGGATCGACTAATTTGTACAATACCACACCCGCATCGTGTGGGCAAAGTTGCCCGACGCCTTCCGGGTCGTGTAGAATGCGGATGAGCATGGGACGGCTTCTTGCTGGAAGATGTCCTATGCTCTCACTATTTATTTTCGCATCTTCACCGACGTCAAATCCGGCATTTTTTGCCATGGGGGCCCGTCCTGGACGCGAATTTCCCCCGCTTCTGTGGTCTGGTGAAGCCGGGTCGATAGGAGGAAAATATGAGACGCCCCGACACCACAACCTTGATATTGGGGGTCGTCACCCTCGTGCTGATTTTCCTGGCCTGGTACCAGGGAGGAGTTCCTCTGGTCTGGGAGGGCCTGAAGCAAGGGTTGTTGACATTGTGGCATGTGACATTCCTCCTGCTGGCCGCATTTTTGGTCGCCGGGTTGACTCAGGTATTGTTGAGTAGAGCGTTCGTCCAGCGCTGGTTAGGGGCCTCCTCTGGTTGGCGCGGAATATTGATCGCTGCCGTTGCGGGGGCGGTGATGCCCGGCGGTCCCTATGTATACTATCCTATCGCAGCGGTGCTTTTGACGAACGGAGCCAGCCTGGGGGGGATGGTAGCTTTTG
>CAZAQA010000020.1:63737-68629 GCA_964487375.1 uncultured Anaerolineae bacterium
TGGGGCCCCACCTGACGGAGATTCGCTACATCGCCACATTGTTTCTGCCCCCTCTCTTAGGTCTCCTCAGTGAAGCGCTGCTGGGAGAACAGGTGGAATCGGTCCGGGAGGCGATGATGCGATGAATGAAGCCACTTTGATATTGGGAGGATTGGCCCTGTTGCTCTTCCTGGCTGCCTGGCGACGTGGGGATGGAAGTCATTGGCGCGGTGTCGTGCAGGGGTGGTATACTCTGCGCCGTACTCTACCGTTGCTCCTCATTGCTTTTGTTATCGTAGGATACGTCAACGTTCTGGCTCCACCTGGACTTGTGCAAGCCTGGATGGGCCCACAATCCGGCTGGAGAGGGTTGCTGTTGGCCGAGGGCATTGGGATGATTCTCCCTGGCGGGCCCTACGTGGTCTTCCCGCTTATAGCCGTCCTGTACCAGGCCGGTGCTGGCCTGGGCCCGGTCATTACCCTGATCGTCAGTTGGGCCATGCTTTCTTTGTTGTCCGCGAGCTTCGAACTTTCCTTCATGGGATGGCGTTTTATGCTTGTCCGCTGGGGGATAAGTTTGCCTTTTCCTGTGTTGGTCGGTAGCCTTGTTCGCATTCTTTTAGGCCCGTTGTGAGAGAAGGCGGGGCCCTCGGAGCGGATACCGAGGAGGAAGAGAGATGAACTGGTGGAATTTGGCTTATCTGATTCGTCCACCGTGGGATACAGGTCGCCCCCTGCCCCCTCTGGTTGATTTGGTGGAACAGGGAGCCTTGCCTCCGGGTAGGGTTATTGATTTGGGATGCGGCACAGGGACGAACGCTCTTTACCTGGCTCGTCACGGCTTTCAGGTGACGGGGGTGGACGTGGCCCCGCGGGCCATCGCCAAGGCGCGGCGTAAAGCGCGGGCCGATGGCGTGGAGGTGCGGTTCTTCGTCGCCGATGTGACCGATCTTCCTGACGATTTAGGCTCCTTTGATCTGGCTCTGGACGCGGGGTGCTTCCACAGTTTGCATCCTCCCGACCGTGAGAGATATGTACACTCTTTACGGCGTGTCCTGGCCCCCACAGCCACTTATCTCCTGTTGGTGTTCCTGCGCCAAAAAGAACGCAAGCTTCGTTTTGGCCCTCCCGGCCTCACACCTGCGGAAGTTCAGGACACGTTTGAGAGAGATTTCCGTTTCCAGGAGGTCTTGCAGCTCTCGCGGCCGCGGGCCATGGAGTTCTACATCATGAAGAGAAAAGGCGGATAAGGCGACATGCCGGATTTCTACGGGCCGGGTAGACTTTGACATGAAGATGGAACTCCGCTATACTAGTAAACCTGGGCGCGATGGCGCCCATTCTTTTCGCCCGAGATAAAGAGGATGAACTCTGAAGAGGAGCGTCGCCAGGTTGAAGTCCCGTCCGCGGGCGCGACGCGAGGAGGACGCATGTACGCAGTGATTGAGACAGGCGGCAAGCAATATAGGGTAACCCCAGGAGATCGACTTCTGGTCGAACGGGTGCCTGGAGAGGCTGGGGACACGGTGACATTTGACCGGGTGTTATTGGTCGTGGATAATGATAATATCCTGGTGGGACGCCCTCTCGTCGAGGGAGCACGAGTGGAAGGAAAAATTGTGCGCCAAACGCGAGGCCGCAAGGTGATCGTGTTCAAATTCCGTCCCAAGCAGCGATATCGTCGTAAGAGAGGACACCGTCAATATTATACCGAAGTTCTGGTAGAACATATTACGCGGGAGGACGGGAAGCCTGAGTCCTCCGGAACAGAAGAACCTACGGGAGCGATGGAGGCGTAGGAGGGCAAGATGGCTCACAAAAAAGGTGGTGGTTCGACACGAAATGGGCGCGACTCGAAGAGCAAACGGCTGGGCGTAAAGCGATTCGATGGACAGGTGGTCTCCGCAGGCACGATTTTGGTGCGGCAGCGAGGGACGAAGTTCAGACCGGGCCACAACGTCGGTCTGGGGAGTGATTATACCCTGTTTGCTCGCGTGGATGGTGTCGTTCGCTTCGAACATGTGACAAAGGATAAAAAGCGGGTGAGCGTCTATCCCGTACAGTAAGCGGAAAGGCGAACAGCTCGTCTGTGATTGCAGAATCGGCCGTGAGCTATCGATCATTTTCTCGTCGAAGTCTTGACGGACTTTGTAAGGGAAGAAGGGCTCGCGTCAAAGTGAGGGATAATCATGCGTAAGGGAATCCATCCAAAATACTATGAAAATGCGACGGTGATATGTGCTTGCGGCAATACGTGGACCACAGGTTCGACGGTTGAAGTCATTCGTACGGATGTGTGCTCGGCGTGCCATCCCTTCTTCACCGGGGAACAGCGCATTGTGGACACGGCTGGCCAGGTCGAACGCTTTATGAAGCGCCTCCAGGCGAAAGAAGAGCGGGTGGCCGAACTGCGCGCTCAGCGGGAGGCCTATCGACGACAAAAAGAAGAGGAGCGCAAGCGTCGTCGACGGGGTGAAATCGAAAGCTGAATTCAGCGGGATGACGTGCCATTTGAGGGCAGGTGCTTGTATAGGCCTGCCCTCTTTTACTGATACTGACCGCTTCTACACGGCAAGGAGGAAAAACCTATGTACCATCATCCTACCAGCGGTTGGGTCGAGGTCATCTGCGGCAGTATGTTTTCCGGCAAGACAGAGGAACTCATCCGACGTGTTCGCCGGGCCCAAATTGCTCGCCAGAAGGTGCAGGTATTCAAACCCTCTCTGGATAATCGCTACGCGGCGGAAGCGGTTTCTTCTCACAATGGTATGGCCTTCAAAGCCGAGGTTGTTGACTCTGCCCAGGGAATTTTGCAGCGTGTGAAACACGATACCGACGTGGTTGCCATTGACGAAGTCCAGTTTTTTGATTGGAAGATTGCGGACGCGGTGGACTATCTGGCCGATCGGGGCATTCGAGTGATTTGTGCCGGTCTGGACATGGATTTTCGGGGGGAACCCTTCGGCCCGATGCCCCTCCTTATGGCCCGGGCAGAACGAGTGGACAAACTGCATGCTATTTGCATGGTCTGTGGCAACGAGGCCAGCCGAACTCAGCGCCTGATCAACGGCAAGCCAGCCCACTACGATGATCCCATTATTCTCGTTGGTGCCGAAGAGGTTTACGAAGCCCGATGTCGGGCCTGCCACGAGATCCCCGGCAAACCCAGCTCTACCTTGGGGGCTGAAGGGACCGGTGGTCACGGCTGAGAGTATTCGGCTTCAAGCCGGCGCCTCTGCGCTTCTGCCCGAACCCCGTCCCCAGGCTCGGCATCCGAAAGCCTTGTTCCTGCAGAGGAACCCGGCAAGGGACACCCGGACTTGATAGGCGGGCGCTTTCGTATGGTCCGAGCCCTGTTCGAGTCGGTGATGGTGGAACGTATCACATTGGTGCAGTTTGTGCTATACTAGGGCAAGTTGATCAATCGTCCTGAAAACGCAGTAATTGCCCCTAACAGGTTCCGCTTGTCAATTCATGGGCGTATGAATTTGCCCATTCAAGGGGCAAAATCCTGGCGGATTGTCGGGTCAATTCAGAGAACTCCAGCGACAAAACAGGCGTCGGGTAGGCTTCCAAGAGGACCTTTCACAGGTCTTACGGGTATCCATCACGGAGGTGCAATCATGAGCGACACCACGTCCGTTCTCGATTCCGATGTCTCCCACGCACGTGCATTTCTTGAGGATTTACTCGCCGACTATCATCCACGTAACTTTGCTGTTCGCTTTTGGGACGGCAGCGAGTGGCCTGCAGAGACAGCTTCCCCAGACTTTACACTGATCCTCAAGCATCCCGGAGCACTGAGACGCATGTTCCGGGAGACCAGTACCGACCTGGCTTTGGGGGAAGCCTACATTTACGATGACTTCGATGTTGAAGGCTCTATCGAGGCGGCCTTTCCCGTGGCAGACCATTTGCTGCATCGCGATTGGCGCCTCAGTGCCAAACTACGTCTGGGCTGGGAACTGCTTCGCCTTCCGGGCCCCCGCCACACGGATGGAGGAGAGCGTGGTCCGGCCCATCTGCGCGGCCGTCGTCATTCCCTTGAGCGGGACAGGAAGGCCGTAACTTACCACTACAATGTGTCGAATGACTTCTACGCGCTCTGGTTAGATTCCAATATGGTGTATTCTTGCGCCTACTTCGAGTCCAAGGAGGAAGACCTGGATACGGCCCAGACACGTAAACTGGACTACATCTGCCGCAAGTTACGTCTGGCCCCGGAGGAACGTTTGCTTGATATCGGTTGCGGTTGGGGCAGCCTGGTCATTTATGCGGCACGACACTACGGCGTAAAGGCTTTGGGCATCACCTTAAGTGAGCCTCAGGCAGAATGGGCCAATCAGCGCATTCGTGAGGAAGGACTCGGTGAGCGGGCTCGTGTGGAAGTGCTTGACTATCGCCAGGTTCAGGGTCAGGGTAGTTTCGACAAACTGGTCAGTGTGGGCATGTTCGAACATGTCGGGGAGGCCTTGTTGCCGACGTATTTTGATCAGGCATTCGCACTGCTTAAACCCGGAGGTGTCTTCCTTAATCATGGAATTGCTCGTGACTATCACAACGAGCCTCCTGCCGGCCCCACGTTCACCGATCGGTACGTTTTTCCTGATGGAGAGCTGGTGCCCATTAGCACCACGTTGCGACACGCGGAGGCTGCTGGATTCGAGGTTCGGGATGTGGAGAGCCTGCGGGAGCATTACGCCATGACGTTGCGTCACTGGGTACGTCGTCTGGAGACTCACCACGACGAGGCCGTAGCCCGTGTGGGGGAAACGACTTATCGGGTCTGGCGACTATTTATGTCCGGATCCGCTTACGGTTTCGACACCGGTCAGCTTAATGTTTACCAGAGCCTTTTGCGTATCTTTCGCTGATTCGTGAGGCTGAAATCATGAATTTGTGGTACGCTATCC
>CAZAQA010000021.1:0-2846 GCA_964487375.1 uncultured Anaerolineae bacterium
CCCGTCGCACCCGTTCCCGCTCCTCCTCCAGGCTGGGCACCCAGCGGCCGGCCAGGCGCTTGTACAGCGCGCGCCAGGTGCCGTCCTCGTCGTACACGATGCGGAAGTCCAGGAACACCTGAGTCTTGTACGCGCCTAACTCCACGTACCACCCCCGCTCGTGCAGATCCCGCGTGTTGTGGATGACCTCCAGGCCGCTGACGTGCTCTCGAGCCAGGACAAACGCGTCGGGGTCATTGGGCAAAGCCAGGGCCTCGCCCAAAGTGCGCTGCACCAGGCGCTTCTCCCCGTTCTCCTTCACCGCGAAGGCGACTGAGGTCTTGACCCATCCTCGGGCCTCCGCGAAGCGGTTGTGATATACCACCAGCGCCCGTTCCTCCCCCGCGCGGTTGGAATAGGCGAACACATCCTCATCCACGTATCCCTCAGGGGTGAACACATCGTAGAGGGTGAAATTCTCCACCTCGGCGAAGAGGTAGCGCCGCCGCAACAGGGGGAAGATCTCCCGCTCATGGCGGGCGACGAGGTTGGGGTCGGGTTGTTCGTCCCAGTACGCACGGCGGTACTCCATGCCGTACTTCTCCGCGAGCCCCTCGATCTGGCCGTGGCCGAACATGGGCAGGCCGGGCAAAGTCACCATCATGGTGCAGATGCCAAAGTACTTGTCGCCCCTGCCGAACTGGACCATCGCGGGCTCTTCGTCGGGGTTGTTCATGAAGTTGACGAAGCGCTTGAGGATTTGGGGGTCGAACTCCAGGGTGTTCTTCATCACCCGGCGGTACTTGGCGTTCTCCTCATCCCGCAGCATGTTCATAAAGGCGCTGTTGTACACCCGGTGCATCCCCAACACACGGACGAAATAGCCCTCCAGAAGCCAGAAGGCCTCGGCCAGGAGCAACGTGTCGGGCGCTTCCCGGGCCACCCGGTCCACCACTTCCCGCCAGAACTCGTTGGGCATGCGGCGATCGAACTCTTCTTTGGTCATGCCGTGCTCCGCGCGGGAGGGGATGGCGCCGCCGCTGCCCGGCTCGGGGTACCACAGCCTCTGGAAGTGCATCTTGGTCAGGACCATGGCCGCGTCGAAGCGGATGATGGGGAAGCGCTTGGCCACGCGGATGATGGTCTGGATGACGGCCTCCCGCACCTCGGGCTTGAGGAAGTCCAGTTGTGCGGTGTCGTTCCAGGGCATAGAGGTGCCGTCGTTGCCGTGGTAGATGTAGCGCACGTCGCCCGTCTCCCGGTCCACGCGCTTGAAGACGACCGCGGCGTCAGTGCGGTCGTAGTAGTGGTCTTCTAAGTAGATGCCCACGCGCGGGTGCCAGGAGAGGTCGGGGCCGTTGAAGGTGTAGGCAGGGAAGGGGGGCTCGGGCACGGAGATGAACCAGTCCGGGTGCTCCAGGACCCCGGTGGAGTCAATGCCCATGTGGTTGGGCACCATATCCGACGCAATGCGGATACCCCGTTGCCAGGCGCGAGCCTGGAGGTTGTTCATGGCTTCCTCGCCGCCCAGGTCCTGTGCGATGAAGTAGTCGAAGACGGAGTACGCGGACGCAATCGCGTCGGGATTGCCCGTGAGGTGCTTGATCTTCGCGGACGCGGGGCTCCGCTCCCAGAGCCCGATGAACCACAGGCCCGTGAACCCCCAACGGGCCAGGGTATCCAACTCCTCGTCGGGAATCTGGTCCAGGCGAGTGATGGGCCGTCCGTACTTTTTGGACAACTGATCCAGCCAGACGTAGGTGTTCTTTGCCAGGAGGACCAGGTTGGGCATCCAGTCCCGGTCTGGGCTGTAGCGCTCGGGCAGGTCGCCTGGGCCGTAGACGGGCACTTCCGCGGGACCCCGACCGCCCGGCGGCGCACCCTTGCGCTCTTCCTTCATCACATCCAGCACGGTGAGCAACTGCCGCAGAAAGTCACCCAGGAGATACCCCCAGCGCGTGTGCACAAATTCCAGTTGGCCCTCCAAAGAATCGGGAGCCGCGGCAACGGGTGCGCGTAGCATGTCCAGCAAGTTCTGATTGTCAGGCCCGAAGTAGGGTTGAGTATCGAAAAAGGCGTGAAGTTCTCCCAGCGCTTGAGTGTATACCGTGTGCCCCCGTAGCGGAGTGTCATCGAAGAGCTCCCGGTATGGGGCCCGCGCCGGGTTCTCGTTGGCCAACCAGAGCAGGATGAGGACTTTCGTGGCTTCGTCGGGGGAGAACGCCCCTCGGGTCAGGCCAAACTCCCGGTTTAATGTATCCAATACTTCTTGGAAGGGAACATTGCCGAGCCGTTCTTCTAGCCATTCGCGGGCCAGCGCCAGGACCTGTGGTGCTTTTTGGCGTTCGTACAAACGTATTACATAGTCGAAGACGGCGTCGAGCAAAGCCTGGGCCGCGATGTCGCCTGCGTGTGCGGGGTTGCCCGGCGGACGCATCTCGTTTAGACGGCGGGCCAGCAATCGCGCCTTGCGCATGTTCAGGGGGAGCGTGTCTAGATCTAATTGGTAACGATTACGGGCGGTTTTGGAAATAGGTAAGGTCATGGGTTTACCGTTGAGTCTCAGGCTTCGGTAACACGGATTGTATGCCGATACATGTCGCCAGGTAGAGTAGCAGAGGTGAAAGGAGGAGGCAAGCGCAGAGATGGGGAAGGCCGATCATTAGGGGAATATTTTTCGCCGGCAAGGTCGGTGCCTCCAAGGTTCTCAATTTACACGACGGTCATGGGTAGAGGGCAATCAATCGAGCTATCGGTGGACGTTGGTACTGTGATTGCGTAGGGCATAAATACGGCTCCTCTCGTCGCAAATACCGGGCTTCCTGGATTTTTGCCTTGGACAACAATTCTGTCTGCCGGGGCCAAAG
>CAZAQA010000021.1:2946-47082 GCA_964487375.1 uncultured Anaerolineae bacterium
ACCGGGCTTCCTGGATTTTTGCCTTGGACAACAATTCTGTCTGCCGGGGCCAAAGAGAGTCAGAAAAATAAGCCTGAATGCTGTAGTCCACACTCCTTTCATCGGCTGATACGGAAGTGATGCCGTCAGAATTTCAGGGAGGCGGAGAAGATTCCGTCTGAGGGGAGACGTGTGGGCACGCTCCAAGGGCGTTCTGTTCTGACGTGGACAGAACGCCCTTGCTTTCTCGAGGGCTCCTTTAGACCTCGTACAATTCGCCATACTTTCGTTTGAGATAGCGGATATATGGTCCGATAGTCAGGTCTTGGCCGGTCACTTGCTTGATAAGTTCTTGCGGTGTGTACTTACGTCCGTGTCTGTATACCTTCTCCTGTAGCCAGTTGTGCAATGTGCTGAATTCCCCCTCCCGCATCTGGTTCAGTATCTCTGGGTGCTCCTCCAGGGCCTTCTCGTAAAACTGAGCGGCGATTATATTGCCCAAAGTGTATCCCTGGAAGGCACCACCGACCATGCCACCGTACCAGTGTACATCTTGCAATACCCCATCTTTGTCATCTGGCGGCTCAATGCCCAGATACTCCCGATAACGGGCCCGCCATGCTTCCGGCAGGGCGGCTACGCTGAGCTTACCTTCTAGCAATTCCAACTCCAGCTCGAAACGGATAATAACATGTAAGTTGTATGTTACCTCGTCCGCGTCCGTGCGGATAAGGGAAGGCTGCACCTTGTTCACGGCTCGGTAGAACGCATCAAGGCTCACATCATCGAGTTGCTGTGGGAACATGGATTGAAGTACAGGGTAGAAGTGCTCCCAGAAAGGACGGCTGCGTCCCACATAATTTTCCCAGGTGCGAGACTGGCTTTCGTGTACCCCAGAAGAGGCGCCCTCGGCCAAAGGCGTACCTTCGTACTCGAGCCGGATCCCCTGTTCATACATGGCGTGTCCGGCTTCATGGAACGTGCTAAACATAGCCTCGCTCAGGTTGTCTTCCTTGACGCGTGTGGTGATGCGCACATCGTAAAGGGAGAACTTGGTCATGAAGGGGTGATGGGTTTTGTCTTGACGGCCTCGTTGGAAGTCGAAGCCGAATTTTTTTATTACCTGGCGTCCGAAATCCAGTTGTTCCGGCTCTGGATAGTGACGGTGGAGGAAGTGATCGTCGGGCGGTTCTTTGGAAGTGATGGCTTTGACCAGGGGCACGAGCGCATCCCGCAATTGGGCGAAAAGAGGGCGCAAGGTGCTCACTTTCATGCCATAGTCGGAGAAGTCGATGAGAGGGTCAGCGATATGCTCATGGTCGGGGAAAAAGTCGGCCAATTGCCGGCTGAGCTCGACTGTTTTTTCCAGGTAAGGCTCAACGCCTGAGAAATCGTTCGCCGGTCGGGCTTTGGTCCAGGCATCATAAGAGACGGCCATATGTTGGTGGAATGTTGCCAGAAAAGTTGGGGGGATTTTGACCGCCCGCTCGTACTCTCTGCGGGCGACTCGAATGAGGGCTGCGTCGTCGTGCTCGTAAGGCAAGCTTTCTTCGTAAGGACGCAAGTCGTCCAGGAGTCTACCGACAGCCGGATCCACGAATTTTTCATGGGCAAGCTGGCTCAATCGGGCGATCTGGCGCCCACGTGCTTTTGCCCCTGCAGGGGGCATATACGTTGTCTGGTCCCAACGCAGCAAGGAGAGGGCCCCTTGCAGGTCATAAATCTCAAACAGCCGTTGTTTGAGCTCCTCTAACCTCGTTTCGTAACTAGTAGCCATAAGACAGCACCTCCATTCAGAGTTTGGACAATCGACGACCGGCGCAAGCGCTGTTCATCGTCAATTGTGTGTTGCCCCAAAGGTCACTCTCACGGCATTGGCCTGGGCCTGACGGATTTGCTCCCGACTCAACCCCGCCTTGGGCGCGGCGACATTGTACTCGTAAGGTAGGTCAATGCCACTGATGCCCGGATCATCGGTGTTGATAGTCGCCAGCAGGCCTTGCTCCAGGAAAAGGCGTAAAGGATGATGGGCGTAGTCGGGCACGGTGCTTGTTTGTACGTTGCTCGTGAGATTGGCTTCAATAGCAATATCGTGCTCAGCCATATAGTCCAGCAAGGCTGGGTCCTCGACCGCACGCACCGCGTGGCCAATGCGCTCTGCTCCGAGTTCGCGGATGGCCTGCCATACGCTTTCAGGTCCGGCTGCTTCACCTGCATGCACAGTGATATGCCAGCCCGCGTCGCGGGCCTTTTTGAAGTGCTCGACGAAGAGGTCGCCTGGAAAGTGGGCCTCGTCCCCCGCCAGGTCCAGAGCTAGCAGCTCGTCACGGAAAGCCAGGAGTGCATTCAGCTCCTTCCAGGCCACGTCTGGCCCGTAATGACGGCTGATGATGCCGATCAATCCAGCTTGAATGCCCGTATCCCGTACCCCCGCCCGTACCCCATCGACGACGGCCTCGACTACCCCCTGAGGGTCCAGACCGTGAGGTTCGGCCATGAAAAGGGGGCTGAAGCGCAGTTCGATGAAGTCGATGCCTTCACTCTTGGCGTCTTCCACATTCTCGTAGGCGATGCGGCGACAGGCATCGTAATCCACCAGCACGCCCACCATCCACTTAAACCGGGCAATAAAGGCCATGACGCCCGGTTGTGGTTCCGTCACCTGCACATAAGGGCGCAACTCCTCCAAATCCCACGCGGGTAAAGGCAGTTGGTACTTTCGCCCCAGGTCGAGGATCGTCTCCAGCCGTACACTGCCATCGAGGTGACGGTGCAAGTCCACTAAAAGGGTCCGAGGGTCGATATAATTTTCGCTCATATGAATCCATGGTCTCCTACACAAAGTGGGGATGGGCTATAAGGTCCCTATCCACGTCTTTATACCACATTATATTCCGGTTTCAGGTGACCCACCAGGAAACGGTCGTAACGGAAGGGTGCAATATCTATGGTGTGGGCCCCACCATCCACGATTTCCTCAGCCATGAGGAGTCCTGCCACGGGACCGTGCATGAACCCATGACCGGAGAATCCAGCCATCACATAAAAACCCTCTAACATGGGGATGCGCCCCAAGATGGGATGGCGGTCGGGCGTCATCTCGTATAGGCCGGCCCAGTGGGTCAACAGACCGGCCTTTTCCAATACAGGCAGTCGGTACATGGCTTCTTCCATATGAATGAGTTCCCACTCCGGGTCTACATCTAACTTGTATCCGGGTGTTTCATCAGGATTGGATTTTCCTGTGAGGATCCCTTTTCCTTCTCTATGGAAGTAAAGGGCTTCCTTGAAAAAGAGGACGAACGGAAAGTCGGGCGGTATCTCCGCGATGGGCGTGGTCACCACAATTTGCCGACGAATGGGCTGGATGGGGATCTCCACGTCGACCATGCGACCGATTTGCGGTGCCCAGGCCCCACACGCATTCACCACGACCGGTGTCTCAATCGTCCCGCGACGGGTTTCCACCGCTACGACGCGCCCCCCCTGCAACCGGATGCCAGTCGCCTCGGTTCCAGTAAAGAGTTTTGCACCCATGCGGCGGGCATTTTTGACGTATCCTTGAACGACACTCGACGGATCGCATAGGCCATCTCGCTCGTAGAACGTTCCTGCCAGCACCCCTTCAATGTTCACCAGCGGCACCATGCGGGCAATTTCCTCAAAGTCCAACCAGTGAGTCATCACCCCAAGGGAGTGCTGGAGTTCCACGTTCTTTCGGAACGCGACTACGTCCTCCTCATGAGTGAGCAAGAAGAGGTAGCCGGTAAAACGCAAGTCGATTTCCTGGTCCATTTCCTCGGGGAAACGTTCAAGCATGTGAATGCTTTCCAGGGAAAAACGAACGTTGATCTCGCTGGAGAATTGGTGCCGAATGCCGCCGGCACATTGTCCCGTGGACATCATACCAAAAAAAGGTTGCTTCTCTATCAGAACGATGTTCTTCACTCCTTTTTTCGCCAGATGATAGGCTGTGCTCGTACCCATCACTCCGCCCCCAACGATGACCACATCCGCAGTCGTGGGGAGATTTCCCATTGGAACACCTCCTTTCTCCTTTATCCCTTTTTATTTTAATAGTGAAATAGTGACAGAGTCTCTAGGATTGGGAAGGATACTCCTGACTCGTTTGTGTGTTCCTTTGATACTCTACTCCCATGTTCCCACTTTCCCGTCGAACCTTATGCCTCCCAAACGAGATGGCGAATCGGCATTCGAGTTCTCCAATGTCCTCCCTCCGCTTGGACTGGACGATTGTCTACCTCCAGGCGTTTGGTTCCACCAACCATCTGCCATTCGCATTCGCCGTAAGGCCAGTTTCCTTGATGGGAGGTCTGCCATTCGAGGATGAACCTTGCTTTCTCTTTCCAGATGTGGAACGTATCCAGACGGTAGTCCCCCTGTTCATACCCCCAACCGTCGCCGGCATCCGTGTACAAAAGCGTGGTCACGTCCTCCTTCCCCGGTGGATAGACACGCAGGTATATGCGTTTCCGGGAAAGACGGTCAGTATTGGAGGCCGGTTCCAACAATGGCAACACCGTCCCCGCGCGTACCAGGACAGAAATGTGTTCCAGAGGTGCCGGGACATGGACGATCCGTCCTCCCTCATACCGTTCCCCTGTCCAAAAGTCATACCATTCCCCTGGCGGCAGGTGCAGCGAGCGACTCCGGGCCCCCTCTTTTAGGACAGGGGCCACCAACAGGTGGTTTCCAACCAGAAACGCGTCTTCCACCTCCCACAACTGTGTGTCCTGGGGATCGAGCCACCAAAGTGGTCGGATGGGGGGCCAGCCGTGTGCGTAGGCCTCCCAGGCCAGGGTATAAAGGTATGCCAGTAGACGATAGCGCATGCGGATGGTCTCGCGATTGATGTCCAGATAGGGTTGACCGAACGACCAGGGTTCCTGGTCGGGGGTGCCAAACGCCGTGTGAGTGCGGAAGAAAGGAAAGAAGGCGGCCATCTGTAGCCAGCGAGTATACAATTCCGCTGTTGGCGCATCCATGAATCCTCCCACGTCTGGACCTGTGAAAGGAATACCGCTTAGGCCCAACCCCAACACCATCGGAATGGTCAAAGCCAAAGAATCCCAGGTGCTGCGATTGTCCCCCGTCCAATGCCATCCATAACGCTGTAAGCCGGCCCACCCGGAACGCGAGACGACCACATGGCGTCGTTCCGGTGCCAGGCGCTTGAGGCCTTCATAGCTGGCCCGCACCATTTGTAGTCCATACACGTTGTGTGCCTCCCGATGGTCCCCCCCGCGTCCCTCCAAATGGTGGCGGGTTGGCAGCGGAAACGTCGGTTCTCCCCAGGCGACGAACGTAGCCGGTTCGTTCATGTCGTTCCAAAAGCCGGCGATTCCCACCTCGAGGAGTTTCTGATACTGGTTTCCCCACCAGGCGCGGACCTGTGGGTTCGTAAAATCGGGAAATACACACCAGCCAGGCCAGACGGGGGCTTGCAGTGGCGTCCCGTTGGGGAGAGTGCAGAACACCCCTTTTCGTGTCCCGTCGGTGTACAACGGATATCGAGAATCCACCTTGACGCCAGGATCTATAATTGCTACCAGACGGATGCCTTTTCGGCGGAGGTCCTCGGCCAATTGCTTCGGCTGGGGGAAGCGTTCCCGGTCCCAAGTGAACACACGATAGCCGTGCATGTAATGGATGTCAAGGTGGATTACATCCACAGGGATCTCGTGTCTCTCGAATGTGGCCGCGATTTCCCGAACGCGGGCTTCGGGGTAGTACGAATAACGAGATTGCTGGTATCCCAGAAACCATAGGGGAGGCAGGGGGGGCCTCCCGGTGAGTTCAGTATAACGTTCCAGTAAGTGGGGTGGATTTCCGAGGATAATGTAATAACGCAGCATGCCTCCCTCGAACACGTGACGGGCCAAGTCCTTCTCGCTATCGCCCAGGTCGAAAAGGGCCCGATAGGGATTCTCGTAAAAAACCAGGTATCCACCAAGGGGTGTCAGTCCCACATAGGCGGGAATGTTGAGATAGATCGGGTCGTCACCGCTATCGTATCCGCCGGGATCTCGATTCCACAAGGTGTAAGTGTGTCCTCGGCGGTTACCGGTTGTGGTTTTCTCACCCAACCCAAAGAGGGCTTCTCGAGGGCGCAAATGGGCACGATCACACACATGCTCGCCAGCGCGCACAGGAGGTAAGGCCTCGCGAAGCACTTTTCCCTTCTTGTTCGCGAACCTTAGGGTGCCACTGGTCTCAATTTGTACTTGCGCGGCTCCGGTCGACAGGATCCAGCCGTTATCGGCCGTTTGCAACTGGGGGCGAAGCGGGGGCCAGGCTTCGACACCTTTGGCAATGGCATAAGACACGGGCGGCGTGCCCGGCAACCATGAAACGCGCACCATGTCCTTGGTCAGGAAGAGGAGATCCAGCTCGCCCCTCTCAAGGTGAACCCGCACACCGCGCGGGACAGGCGTGACCTCCTTCACCTTCCCCCACGTCTCCCAGGGTGCCTCCGTAGTCCCCTTGCCCCAACGACGTTCTATCAGGTCGCGCAGGAAGGCATAACGAGCTGCCTGGGCAATAGGTCTCAGTCCCATCCAACGGATGGCCATCCAGGCCATTTTCATCATATCTCTCATTTTCGAATCCCCCGTTCGTATCAGGAGAGCATCGGCAGAACGAGCCTATGGTGTTCCCCGTGTGACCCGACGTGAGGCTGCACCCCGACGGGGCACGGCTGGTGCATTTGTCGCAAAGCGGGTACAATGCAAGAGGACCAGCGCCCTGCAACGAGGCGCACTTCTTAGATCCTGCAGGCACGACCCATGGACCCGGAACTGGCACGAAATATCCTTTGTTTTGTCGGCGCCGCGACGCTGGTCGTGGTTGCTGTGAAACTCTCCCTTTGGGCCAAACAACAGTTTCTAGAAGGGACCAAGGCTTTGGGACAAGGGCTGTTCGGCCTTGCCAAAGCATCCCTTTACTTCGTGCTTGCGGGAGGTGGCTTGCTCTTCACCCTTATCCTCGTTTATATGGCCTTTTTCTCGCGCTAGGGCTCCTTGTTCCGTCGTTGGTCCTGTTCGTGGCCGATAGAGCGGGCCGTAGCTGCACCCAGTCCGATGTAAAGCCAAAACAACGTGGCCATGTGGGGATAGACCATGTTGAAGAGATAATGGTCGAAAACGCCGCCGACCATTGCACCGACCAGGGCCCCTCCGTATCCCAAAAGGATACTTTCGAGCATGGGGTTCGGCATGCCCTTCCGCCATGTTCTCCAAAGCGTATATATGAAGGCCATCAGCGTCAGCAGGTAAAGTCCCAGTCCAATCAACCCCGTTTGCTCAGCCACCAGAAGATACACGCTGGAGACTCCGACGTAGAGGTCTATCTCGGGGGATCCGGTGAAACCCACTCCTGTCCAGGGATAGCGGCGGATGAGTCGAAACGCGTCCTTATATTCGCCGAAGCGCATTTGCGTGGCCAGGTCTTTTCCTTGCAAGCCGGCAATGAAGTGTTGGATGTAAGCCTGGGACCAGGGGAGGAAGAGCAAAATTCCCCCACCCAACGCCATAAAGAGGAGCAGGCGCGGGTATTTGAGCACGGCCAGTACTCCCAACGCGGCCATGAACCCCAGCATAGACCCGCGCGAGAACGTGAGCGTGAGCGCCAGGAGCTGCAGAACGTAAATCAGCACCAACCAGGGGCGGCGGAAAAGGGGACGTCTGGAAGCCAGTTGTGGGCCGGTTATCCCTCCGACCAAGATCATCATTCCCCCCAAGACATTAGGATCGATGGCCGTACCGATGGCACGCATGGGATTGTTGGGATTGTCCTCAATCCAACGTAAGGCACCGAATCCCCCCGGATAGCCTACACGTGTCAACACGTTGAGAATCCGTACTGTTGTTTTGATGGGCAACACGTAGAAAAGGATAGCCAGGGAAGCACTCACCGTTCCCGCTAGAATGAGTACTCGGGTCATCAACACTAGATCGTTCGGTGTTTTGACCACGTTGAAAGTCACATAGAAAATCATTAGAGCCAGAATGATCTCCAGGAAATGGCGTAAAATGGTCGCTGTGAGGCGCGAGTGCACGAGTCCCAGAGCAAAAGCCACAAATACCCAGAGAATGAAGACACCTAGAGGAATTCCAACCGTTCCCAGGTCAAGCGCCGTCTCACGGCGAGTAGCCACTTGAAGGAGGTAGACAAAAAAAACTGCCGCCACGGCCAGGTCTAAAAAGGTGGGGGTGACACCCAAATGGAAGGGAAGTGTGGCAAAGGGAAGGATGTAAGCCACAGCGATGACGGCGATAAGCCCGGCGCGCACATCACGCAGCAAGGCGTAAGCGGCAATGAGGACAAATGCGGCTATCAGGGCAAGGATTGGCCCCAGAGCTGCAATGAGCATGCCCCCTAACGCGACTACTCCCAAGATGAAGAGGGCCCGTGCAACCGCCGCATGGTGGGGATCCGGATGGCCCAGGTGATATTCCAGCGGTTGTATCACGATGAATCCGGTTCCTCCTCGGCATCGTTTCGATTCATACGGCGGCATTGTAACACACCTCTTCCATTGCCGCCAAGGGCCGTTCAGCCTCCTAGAAGGCCATGCAAAGCCGGTCGTCCCCTTAAACGGGTTTCCTCGAGCCTTCGCCACTTCCCGCACTCTAATAAAACTCTAATGCTTCCGGCCTTGACAATGCATCGTAAACGCACTATACTTAGAGCAGTTATATCGATATAACTAGATTGATAGTACATCATAAAGGGTGCAAAGGAGGTCATGTTCGATGAACATCGAGAAGATCTTGCAGGGACTCAGTCAAGAAGAGCGGCTGGCGCTTTTGGAGCGCTTGCTCAGGGAAGAAACGGATGAGGAAGAGCCGAAAACCGAGTGGACGATTGAAGAGCGCTTGACTCGCCTGGAGAATCACGTATTTGGTCGCTGGCGGAGCTTCTGTGCTCACCGGGGATGGAATCGAGGTATGCGTCGGGGCTGGCGCCTGGCGTGTGGCGGCCCTTGCTGTCAAGAATGACTCAGAGATGGCCGGCCGGCCGCGATTCCTCTCTCCAGGGTCCTGCGGCCGGCCTCTCTAACGTGGGGAATGGACATGGACAACGATCTGTCGCAAGCACTGTTCGAACGCCTGGTGGACAAAGCCTTTGAAGGGATGAGTCGGGAAGAAAAGCTGGCGTTTATCGAAAAGCTCTTTGCGGAGTTGCCACCGGCAACCCAACAAGAGTTTCTTCTCAACTTGACTCGACGAATGATGGGGGTAGAAAAGAGGACGGGGCGCAGGAAAGGTCCGCGGCGGGGCTGGATGTCCGGGTCCCCTTTAATGCGCCGCATGTTGGAACGCGGCCCGCGTGAGTTTGGTCCCTGGCAGATGTGCTGCCGGGCAATGGACGAATTCGTGCAAGCTCCCCGGCCGGAACCGACTTCGACGGCCACGGCAGTTCGGCTCTTCAACGCTCTGGCCGACGAAACGCGCCTTAAGATCATCAAACTCCTTTCGGAAGGGGAAAAAAATGTGGACGAGTTGGTGCAGGCCTTGGGGATCGCCCAGTCTACCACCTCTCACCATTTGCGAGTGTTGCGGGAGGCCGGACTCATCCGCGGCAAAAAGCGCGGGCGCAGCGTTTACTACACGTTGACTCAACCCTTGTACAACACTCAAGACTCATCGGAAGAATCTCAGTGATGGGGAAATAGGGGGGTAAATAGGACCCTGTGGCTTTATGCCAGCGCACTCTCCAGGCCAGAGTCACGCACAAACAGACATGAGGAATGGGTCGCCTCCACCAACATGTGCATGAATTCCAGGTTGACGGTCTCTTGAACCCCGAAGATATTTAGGTCGGCAACAGGCGTTTGAGAGAGGTAGTCGTTGAACTCACCTATGCCTGTAATGGCCTCCGTTCCGCGCGGCATGCGCCCGAGTTCGATGAGTTTCTCCAGGAACATACGACCGTTTTCCTCTTGCTCGGGGTCCTGGACCACAGTGATAAGCCGGATGCATCCCTGCCAGTTTCGCCAGATCTGGTAAGCCAGGAGTAGGGCCAGGTCTAGATTGCTCAGGCGAAGGCCAATATTCCACTCGGGGCTTTGTTCCCGGATCCAAACGTTGACCGTACGTTCCCGGCCCAAATGAACCACGGGATGAGGCAGGAAAATGGCTCCTCCCATCTCGTTCTTGTGTGCCTGGTTGAGCAGTGCTTGTAAGGTGGTTGCGTCCATTTCCGGTACTGCTGTGAGGAAAAGGATGTTGGGCCGGAAAAAGACGCCGTGAAGCACCTCGATGCCGATCTGCAACCCCCTCATGAAGTCCTTCTCCGGGATCAAGGTCACGCGGGAGAAAATGCCATCGCTTTCGAAAGCACTGGCTAAAGATTTCAAACCAACGACCTGTGTTTCCTGTCCGGGCGGATACAAACCCAGGATGCGGATGGAACCGCGTGGGTGGGCCAGCGCTCGTAGAAACCGGTAACTTCCCAGAACCATGGCTGTAGACTTGGCGGGGACCAACAGATTAGGCACCCACGCTCGTTCCTGCGCGGGGGAAAGATGGCTGACCTGTTTGGCGGCCCATTCGGCCAGGGTGACGAACAGTCCACTGCGCACATCGCTCCAGGGCGCTTGTAGCCGGCGGCGAGAGAGATAAGCGTATATCCCGACGGTGATGATCAGGGAGAAAAGGGTGAACACCGAATTGATGAGGAACATCGCGAAGAGCGAGCCTACCAATCCCGTAAAAGGGACAATGCGAGGCACACGAAACAGCGGCCGGAAACTGGCCAGTTTCAATCCCTGTTCTAGGAGCATGACACCGTTCAGAGTCGCGTAGGTGATGAGGAAGAACATGGTCATCAGGGGGGCAATCGCGTTGAGCCCATTGGTCACCAGTCCGAAAAGGAGTGCGGCCAGGGCAATGATGCCTGTGACGTACATGGCGGGTCGGGGTTCTCCGTTCACGGCCTTGCGGCCGAACTGCTCCCCGTACGGCAAAACTCCATGCTCTGCCATGGCCTGGAGCACACGTGGTGCTCCGACCAGGGAAGTCAGGGCGGAGGAAAAGGTGGCGGCCAAGATACCCGCCAGCACAACGGGCGGAAAAAGGGATTTATCCACGACAATGGTCATATTGTGCAGGAGTTCTTCGGGAGGAGCGACCCGGACCAGCCAGTAAGCCAGGGCCAGGTAGATGCCCATGCTGAGTACAATAGCGGCCATCATCCCCACAGGGATGCTTCTACGGGGATCCTCCAGGTCACCGGACATATTCACACCGGCCAGGATACCGGTGACGGCCGGGAAGAAGACCGCGAAGATGGTCCAGAAATGACCGTCAGGGAAACTTCCCCACAATACTGGCCTTTCCGTGGGCTGGGGGTGCCCAAGAATGGGAAGAGAGGCGCCGAAAACAACGACGAGGGAGAAGGCGATAATGACCAGAATGACGTACTGGATGCGCACGGCCAGGTTAGCACTCAGGTAGGCGATCAGAAACGCAGCGATAAAACTGAGGAAGACGACTATGGCCTGTGGGTGGGAGGGGAAAAGGCGCTCCCACCCTTCGCTGAAGGCGAAGATGTAGAAGGCCACCGAGACCGCCTGCGCTAAGTAGAAGGGCACGCTCACACTGCCACCGACTTCAAGCCCCAGGGATTGAGAGATAATGGAGAAGGCCCCTCCGGCCTGCACGCGAATGTTGGTCGCGATGGAAGAGATGGAAAGGCCAGTCGCGATGGTGATCAGATTGGCAAGGAGGATGATCAGCCAGGCGCCCAGGAGCCCGGCATTGCCCACCACCCAGCCCGTACGCAGGTACATAACGGCCCCGAGGATAGTGAGCAACGTGGGGGTAAAGACGCCGCCAAACGTGCCAAATTTGTGTACGGCGGGCTTGACTTCTCCCTTTCCGGCGTTCCAGAAGTGGAAAAAAGAAAATCGGTTCAACTCCATTTCTCCTCGAACGCGTGGAGGCCACCGTTGCCTGTTGCATCGGCATCCCGTTGAATTACACACCTGGGAGTCACAAGCGGCTGCCAAGAGAGCGGGCAGTAATAGTCTGTTCCAGGGACAGAATGATGCTTCATTTTCCCCGGTAGGTCAAGGCGAGGGCTCGCCCTCGACTGTGGGCATCAATGGGTTGAGGGAAGATGGCATTCCGGTTGGCCGGGTATGGACCTCTTTACTCACGCTTCCAGGGCATGTTCAACCGCCGCCATCATGATGTCCACCGGAGGAATACGGTTCGTCCACAATCGCCAGGCCTCGGCCCCCTGGCGAACCAGCATGCCCAGGCCGCTGATGGTCTGGCATCCCCACGCTTTGGCTTGTCGCAGCAGGTGGGTCTCCCGAGGTCGATATACCACATCGTAGACCACGCGAATGGTGCCGAATCCCACTTGCGTTGGCCACGGCGACGCGTCCGGGTGAGGCCACATGCCCACAGGAGTTGCGTTGACCAACATGGTGTGTGCCTCGGCTTCTCGCACCAGGGAGTCAGAACTGAGTTCCACCACCCGGAAGGTATGTCCCGGCAGCACATGGTGGATCTGTCGCGCCAGTTCGATGGCGCGAGCCAACGTGCGGTTGGCGATGGTCACTTCCGCGCCGGCACGGGCCAAGGCATACACGACCGCGCGCGCGGCTCCTCCCGCCCCCAGCACCAGCACGTGTTCTCCTTCGACTCTTACCCCGTGTGCGCGCACATCCTCCAGGAATCCAGGGGCATCTGTGTTCGTGCCCCACAAGCGGCCATCCTCCTCGATGATCACGGTGTTCACCGCTCCAATAGCCTGGGCCTCCGGTGTGAGATGGTCTAAATATGTCATCACCTTTTGCTTGTGCGGGATAGTAATGTTGGCCCCACGAAAACCCAGGGCACGGAGACCCAGCACCCCTTCTTGCACACGTTCCGGCGCTGTGGGCAAAGGCACATAGGCCCAATTCATTCCTCGTGCCTCGAAGGCCGCGTTGTGCATAATCGGGCTCACGCTATGTTTTACAGGCCATCCCATAATGCCAAGCAAGCGTGTCTGCGCGTTGATTTCCATTCGTCTCCTCCTACTTGCGACTCTCCCCCCCTTCTTGCAGCCGTCTCATCGTCTCTACGAATCCCGGGTACGAATCTCCGATACATGCTGCGCCATGAATAACCGTCTCTCCCTCGGCGACGAGAGCGGCTACGGCCAGAGCCATGGCCAGACGATGATCCCCATGGGAATCCACGTGCGCACCGTGAAGCTGCGTAGGGCCGTGGACGACGAAACCGTCGGGGTGCTCTTCCAACACAGCTCCCATCTTGCGCAGCTCAGCCACAACGGTCGCAATGCGGTCCGTTTCCTTGACGCGCAGTTCCTCCGCATTTCGTACAGACGTAGAGCCTCGAGCCTGAGTGGCGGCCACAGCAAAAATGGGGAACTCATCGATCATGCGCACGACTTGCTCCCCGCTTACTTCGGCAGCGTCTAGGTGCGTGAAACGAGCAAGAATGTCGGCCACGGGTTCGCCGCCGACAGTGCGCGGATTTTTTACCTCAATCTGTGCACCCATCCGGCCCAGCACGTCCAGCAGCCCCGTACGAGTGGGATTCACCCCTACTCCTTCGATCACGATCTCCCCGTCAGGGACGATCAGACTGGCTACGACGAAAAACGCGGCCGACGAAAAATCACCGGGTACAGTTAGGTCCAAAGGGGGGAGTGGAGCGGAAAGTGGACGTACAGTAATGGTCCGGCCTTGAACGATAACAGGCGCGTCCAAGGCCCGCAACATGCGCTCAGTGTGGTCTCGGGCTGGCCCCGGTTCGTGGATCATGGTCTTCCCGCGGGCAAACAGCCCGGCCAACATAAGAGCCGATTTAACCTGGGCCGAGGCAATCGGTAACGTGTAAGTAATGCCATGGAGGGCCCCCCCTTGTACGGCCAGAGGAGCATACTGGCCTTCTTCCCGTCCCAGCACTGTGGCGCCCATTTGGCGCACGGGATGAGTGATTCGACCCATAGGCCGTCGCCGCAATTGGGCCGAGCCTGTCAGCACTGAGGTGAACGGTTGCGCGCCCAGCATGCCCACCAAAAGACGTAAGGTTGTCCCTGAGTTCGCACAGTGAATGACATCCGCGGGTTCTCGCCACCCTTCTGGGCCCGGGCTATGCAAGATAACTTGATCGGGCGTGGGCCGTTCCACCTTCACACCCAGAGCCCGCATCGCGTTCACTGTGGCCTCGCAGTCTCCTCCGTACAGGAAATGGCGGATATGACTGGTGCCTTGGGCCAACGCGGCCAACAACACCGCCCGGTGGGAAATGGATTTGTCCCCCGGGACGCTTATCCGTCCCCGTAGGGTCGGGCCAGGTCGGATCGTCAGAGTGGACATAAGTGGATTGACTCCTTGAAATGCTCCTATTGCCAGCTATGTCGAGCCAAAAGCCGTTATTTTTCCCCGAAATGTGCGTCCCGCAAGGCTTTCATACTGCTGAGGAAGAAACGTAATTCTCCCTCAGCCCGCTCGTCGCTCAGGAGCGCTTGCAGTTTGGCTAGCTCCTCCCGGTATGTATCTATCATGGATAGCACTGCTTCGCGATTGGTGAAAAGGATGTCTAGCATCATTTTGACGTCACTGCTCGCCAGACGGGATGTGTCGCGAAACCCGCTAGCTGCCACTTGCCACACCCGAGGATCTTTTTGAGCCACACGATGGGTCGTGCTGACCAGCGCCGATGCCAGCAGATAGGGCAAATGGCTGATGCTCGCCGTTAACCGATCATGGCGGTCCGGGTCGAGGATGAGCGGATGGGCTCCCACCCGTCGTACCAGGTCTAGGGCCATTTTCAAGGCCCAGGTTGCTGTTCGTTCCAGCGGACAAAGGACAAATGTGGCGTCTTCATAGAGCGTGGCCTCTGCGTGGGTCAGCCCAGCCTTCTCTTTGCCACACATGGGGTGCCCGCCTACCGGCTGGACGCCCTCGGGTAAGCGGGCGAGGGCGTTGCAAATAGCCCGTTTGGTACTCCCCAGGTCGATCACCACAGTGTCCGGACGCAAGTGAGGCCCGATGGAGTCGATTTGGCGGATGAGGGTGCGCACTGGCGTGGCTAACACCACTAAGTCTGCTTCACCAACGGCCGTAGGCAGGTCGGTCGTGACATCATCGACCACGTTTAACGACCGAGCCAGCTCTTTACTTTGGCGGCTGCGTACAACCCCAACGATACGGGGGGCTTGTGCATGACGACGCAAGGCCATGCTCATGGAACCGCCCATCAGTCCCAGCCCCACGATGACTACGGTCATGTCGGGGCGAAGTTGCTCCCCACTCACGATGCCGACTCCTCCATGACGTACACATGGATGTTATGTTGCTTGAGCACAGAGGCGAAATTAGGGGTAGATGTCACCACGATGAGCGTTGTATCGGAGGGGATGAAGTGCCGAATCAGGTTGATGCGCCGTAGTGCAGCGACCAGAGGGGTCTCCTTGTCCAGGACGATGACCGCGAAGGTGCGGGTGAGGAAAGCGTGGGAGGTTGTCGCCGTGACGGTCATTTCCGCATCAATGAAGTCGAGCACTTGTCGGTCCACCACCAGAGGAATCTGCAATCGGGTTTCGACGTTCCACTGAACAGGTTCTGACCGGGCATGGGCTCTGATTCGCTGCTCTTCGTCCTGAAGCCATTCCAGGAGAACGTGCCGCTGGATTTCGAAGAGAGCTTTTTCTTGTGTCTTCATCTGCTCTCGTGTTCTGTGGAACTGCAATGTGCCTGGTTCGATAGAATCCAGGAGATTTCGGGTTTTCCCAAGATTCGTCTGTGCCTCCTGCAAGTCTCGCCGTAATTTGGGACGGTTCCACGTATCCCAGACGTCGGATCTCGCGTCAAGGAAGAGGCTGGGAAGCAGATGGGTATCGGAGATGTGCTCCAAATCATCCTGATTTTGCGCCTGATGGACCCGCCTGCGGACGCTGCGGATGCGTTCCAGGTTATGCTGGACCTGAACGCGTGAGCCTTCCTGAATTTCTCTCTCCATCTCGCTGAGAATTTCGGGGACCGCGTCGCGCAAGAAGGTCAGAGCTTGCTGCGGGTCGAGCAAAGGCAGCAGGATAGCCTCCAGACGTCTGGGATCGCCTTGTAGTTCTGTCATTCAGAGCCTCTCAAGTTGTGGACACTGATACCTCTTCTTCATCTTGTAACACCGTCCAAATGGCCTGCACTTCCCGCACGAGGCGAGCGAAATTCTCAGGCCGCAGCGACTGAGCCCCGTCCGAAAGGGCTTCTTCCGGCCGTGGATGGACCTCGATAATAAGGCCATCTGCGCCGGCCGCGACCATAGCACGCGCGACCGGTGTGACCAGATCCCACTTGCCGGTGCCGTGGCTGGGATCGCCCACCACGGGTAAATGGGTGAGTTGCTTCAAGGCCGGAATGGCGTTGATGTCCGCGGTGTTGCGTGTGTAGGTTTCAAAGGTGCGGATACCCCGCTCACAAACGGCTACCTGCATGTTGCCGCTGCTCAAAATGTACTCCGCGGACATGAGTAACTCTTGTATTGTACTCATCATACCTCGTTTGAGAAGAACCGGCCGGTTGACCTTGCCCACCGCGTGCAGAAGGGCATAGTTTTGCATGTTCCGGGCGCCGATTTGCAACATGTCCGCGTATTCGGCCACCAGGGTGACCAGGTCAGGGGACATCACTTCGGTCACCACGGGCAGGTCATACGCCTCACGCGCCTCTGCCAGGATTTCCAGGCCCTTGAGGCCTAGCCCTTGGAAGGAGTAAGGAGAGGTGCGGGGCTTGTACGCCCCTCCGCGCAACATGTGGGCGCCCGCCTCCTTGACAGCATGAGCGGTCTCCAGAAGCTGGCTGCGGCTTTCCACTGAACAAGGACCGGCCATGATGACCAGTTTACCTCCCCCCAAAGTGATGCCATTGAAATGGATATGAGTGTCCTCGGCCTTCCACTCCCGGCTGGCCATTTTGAAAGGACGCAGCACACGCACGACTCTTTCAACTCCTTCCATGACCTCGAAGTTGGAACGGGAGAGGCCGCGCTCATCTCCTACCACGCCGATGATGGTCCGTTCCGTCCCTTTGGAGACATGAGGGGTAAACCCAAGATCATGGACACGATCGATGACGGTGTTGATTTGCTGTTCTGTCGCAGATGACTTCATGATAATAATCATTGTCCTTATACTCCTTCCTGAAGCTGACTTCTCAATGATCCCTCTTGAATCTGCGTGCGGTTCACCTTATGCTCTACTCGCCTGCGGGTGCAGAAATACCTCGCGCCCTACCGCCTCGGCAACGCGTTTCACATCCCGGACAAGCCGGGAGAAGCGTTCCGGTTTCAGGGCCTGAGCGCCGTCGGAGAGCGCTTCTTCCGGTCGGGGATGGACCTCGATGATGAGTCCGTCCGCGCCGGCAGCAATGGCAGCTAGGCTCATGGCCGGCACGATATCCCAACGACCGGTCGCGTGACTGGGATCGGCGATAACCGGCAGGTGAGAAAGCGATTTGATGACGGGCACCGCGTTCAGATCGAATGTATTGCGCGTCAATTTTTCAAATGTGCGGATGCCCCGTTCGCAAAGCATAACCCGGTAATTTCCGCCGGAGAGGATGTATTCCGCGGACATGAGCCATTCTTGGATGGTGCTCATCATGCCACGCTTGAGTAACACAGGCCGCTGGACGCGCCCTACCGCATGCAACAAGCCATAGTTCTGCATGTTGCGAGCTCCGATCTGTAGAATGTCGGCGTATTCGGCCACGACGGGGACGGCGTCGGGGGTCATTACCTCGGTGACCACATAAAGCCCATACGTTTCACGGGCTTCCGCCAGGAATTCCAGCCCCTTGACGCCCAGGCCTTGAAAAGAGTAGGGCGAAGTGCGGGGCTTGAACGCTCCTCCGCGCAAGATCGTGGCTCCCGCTTCTTTAACCGCGTGGGCCGTTTCCAGGAGTTGGCTGCGACTCTCCACCGAACAGGGGCCGGCCATGATGATCACTGCTGGCCCGCCGATGGTCACCGGAGGCAGTCCCGGCTGTGGGTCCAGGTGGATGATAGTGTCGTCGGGATGGGACTCGCGGCTGGCCAGTTTGAAGGGCTGGCTGATACTGGTCACCCGTTCTACCCCGGGCATGGCCGTGAATTCGTCGGCTATAAGGGCCTCTGTCGAGCCCACAATAGCCACGACCGTGCGTTCTCGTCCGTGGATTGTATGGGGAGTAACCCCCAATTCTTGTACTCGAGCGATGATGGCTCCAATCTCGGCCGCTGTCGCTCGTGGTTTCATCACGATGATCATGGGAATCCCTTCCAGTCGTTGCCTTTTGCCAATGAATTGTCGAGGGTATTTGGCACTCCCGGTTCTACACCCATTCGTGGGCCGGCCATGACGTTCGTACCGGCCCATGATGACCCTGCATTACGTTTCCGGCTGTGTCGCGGCTGGGTAAGATCCCAGCAATTTCACGAATGCAGCCCGAGCAAGGAGCCCAACCAGGGCTTCTTGACAAACAGGATCCTGCCAATGTCCCTCGAAATCCAGGTAAAATACGTAGTGCCAGGGCCGATTGCGCCGGGGTCGACTTTCTAGCTTGGTCAGGTTAATACCCCGACTGGCGAATTCTCCCAGACAATGGTAAAGTGCGCCCGGGCGGTGGGGCACGGCGAAGACGAGGGATGTTTTGGATAGGCCGTTCGGCGGTATCTCCTCATGGCCGATGACGAAAAAGCGAGTGATGTTCCAACGCATGTCCTGAATATTCTCAGCCAACACCTCCAGACCGTAGATTTCCCCGGCCAATCGGCTGGCAATGACGGCCAGTCCTGGTTCTGAGGATTCTGACAGGTCCTTGGCGCTGCCCGCTGTATCATACCAGGGTTCCGGGTGCCAGCCGTGTTGGGCGATGAAGTCTTCGCACTGGGCCAGGGCCTGAGGGTGCGAGCGTACCCGTCGAACATCGTCGAACGAGGTGCCCGGGGGGGCTAGCAGGTAATGGCGTACGTGCAGGTATATCTCCCCCTGGACACGCAAGTCGTGTTCCAATAGCAAGTCGTATGCCTTGTTGATAGAACCGGCGACGGCGTTTTCCACCGGTAGTACCCCGTAATCCGCGCGATTTTCCTCTACAGCCTGGAAGATTTCCTCGAATGTGCGGCAAGGGAGGCTACTGACCGTCTCTGTGCCAAAGTGCTGATAGAGCGCTTCTTCGGAGAAAGCGCCGTGTTCGCCCTGGAAAGCGACGGAGATCATGGCTGCACCTACCTGTGTTCGAAAGCATAGAGCTGATGTTCGATCCAGGCTTCCAGGTCGTCCCAATCAATCGGAGGGAGATGGGCCTTGTCGGGTCGGAGTTTCGTGGCTTCTCCCAGGTAAACATGGTAAATGTCTTTCTGAGGTCTAGCCGTGTTCCAGTGGACCAGCACTCGGACGACCCGGGGAAGCTGGCCGGGAACATCCATTTCATGCCCACAGAGCAGGGGAACATCCCACCATCCCAGTTGGCGAGCGGCCAGGGCCGGGAACTCTGCGTTCAGGTCATGGGTGGTCGTGAAGATGGCACTGGCCACATCCTCCGCCTCGATGCCGTTCAGGCGGATCATAAGGGCCAGCAAGCGTCGGGTTTCGCGCAGAATGGCTTCTCGGGTGTTGGACTCGACGGTGACCGCACCGCGAACCCCTCGACAGACCAGCGTCATTTCCTCTTTCCTCCGTAGTTGAGAATGGGTCCAGGCATAACCGGGCGTCGGCATGCTGTACCACAAGCCTGTTTGTAACATGATGCACCCCCTTCTGTCGTGAATTCCTGGAGGAGGAGCGCTTCGACCTCGGGCCCACGCCCGGCAATAAAAAAGAGCGTGGGCTCTACCGTCCCACGCTCCTGGAATCCGATTCAGCATTTCGCTCCTAGGTCTCTCCCTGGATTCCGGCGCGGGACGGGTTCGTAAAGGCATAAAAGTAAAAGCGAAAGCAGGTAAAATAAAAGGACCCACGCCGGGTTACGCGCAGGTCCTGAGCCACCACCGGAATCGGCTGGAGGGATGTACGGCAAGAGATACGATTCTGGTCAGACTCAGGCCTGCACATACCTTATCCTCATTGCGATTGAGATACCTAATCATACGCCCCGCCCCGGAGATTGTCAAATCGGAACTGGAAGCGAAATGATGCACTGTCGAGCTTTGGGGCATCAGTAAGAGCTACGAGTCCTGGTGGCCATTCACCCTTGCTGGAGAAGCGTGGTTGTGTCGAATCGAGGCGGGTGAGAGCTCTCGTACGCCTCGATTCTGGGCAAATGCTCCAGGAGGTAGCCCAGTTGGTCCAGCCCTTTGAGCAGGCAGTGTTTGCTGAACGCGTCTAGCGGGAACTCGACCTTGCTCTCATCGGGAAGGCGCAGGGTCTGGCTCGGTAAGTCGATGGTGACAACAATGTCTGGGTCTGTCTGGACCAGTTGGAACAGACGACGGTGGATTTCGGGATCCACGACTACCGGGAGTAACCCGTTTTTGAGAGCGTTGTTGTAGAAAATGTCGGCAAAGCCAGTACTGATGATGGCACGAAATCCCCAGCCTACCAACGCCCAAGGGGCATGTTCTCGTGAACTGCCGGTTCCAAAGTTGTCCCCGGCCAAAAGGATCTGGCGGCCTTGCATCTCCGGTCGATTGAGTATGAAATCCGGCCTGGGGGTGCCGTCAGGGCGATAACGCCAGTCCGCGAACGCGTACTTCCCCAGGCCGACTTTGTCTGTGACCTTCAAATAACGCGCGGGGATAATCTGATCGGTATCCACGTTTTCGTTGGGCAACGGGACCAGTTTGCTGGTCAGCGTGACGAAAGGTTCCATTGTGGAAGCGTCCTCCTCTTCTATCCGAGTTCTATGCGAGCAGTGCTCTTGGGTCGACAATCTTGCCAGCAAGGGCGGCCGCAGCGGCAGTGAGGGGGCTGGCAAGTAATGTGCGTCCTCCCGGCCCCTGACGTCCTTCGAAGTTGCGGTTGCTGGTGGAAACTCCGTATTGTCCTGGTTCCAGGTGGTCATCATTCATGGCAATGCACATGCTACAGCCCGGCTGGCGCCATTCTGCCCCGGCCGCCTTAAAAATGCGGTCCAGGCCTTCCGCCTCGGCCTGTCGCTTGACGTTGTGAGAGCCGGGGACGACGAGGACACGCACACCCGGGGCCACTTTGCGCCCTTTGAAGAGGCTGGCGGCCATGCGTAAGTCGGTCAGGCGGGAGTTGGTGCATGAGCCGATAAACACCACATCGATGGGATGACCCAGGAGCTGCTGGCCCGGACGGAAGCCCATGTAGGCCAGTGCTCGTTCCATCGTTCGGCGTCTACGCGGGTCGCTTTCCTGGTCGGGGTCGGGGATCCGCCCTGTAATAGGAATGCCCATGCTGGGATTGGTCCCCCAGGTGATCATGGGTTCCAGAGTGTTCGCGTCAATGGTGATGCTGCGGTCGTATGCGGCGCCAGGGTCGCTGGTTAGCGTTCTCCAGTATTTGACAGCCCTGTCCCAGGCTTCCCCTTGAGGAGCAAAGGGTTTGTCCGCGAGATAGTCGAAGGTGGTATCGTCCGGGGCGACCATGCCCGCGCGTGCTCCCCCTTCGATGCTCATATTGCATAGGGTCATGCGTTCTTCCATATTGAGGCCGCGGACTGCTGCACCGGTGTATTCGAACACATGCCCAGCCCCACCTCCCACACCGATAGTAGCAATGAGGGCGAGGATCATGTCTTTGGCCGTAACGCCTGGACGCCGTGTACCCTCAAAACGCACTTCGAAGGTCCGGGGTTTCCGTTGCAGGATCGTTTGAGTCGCCAGGACATGTTCGACCTCGCTGGTTCCAATACCGAATGCGAGTGCACCGAACGCGCCGTGGGTGCTGGTATGGCTATCTCCACAAACTACCGTCATGCCAGGCTGGGTCAGGCCCAGTTCGGGACCGATGACATGGACAATTCCCTGACGATCGTCGAACATGTCGAACAGAGGGATGCCGAATTCCTGGCAGTTCCGTTCCAAAGTCTGCACTTGTTTGACAGCAAGCTCATCCATGGAATCAAACGAGCGGTTCAATGTGGGAATGCTGTGATCCATCGTGGCAATAGTTTGACCGGGTCGTCGGACAGTTAACCCTTTCCGGCGCAACCCCTGGAAGGCCTGGGGCGAGGTGACTTCGTGAACTAGGTGTAGGTCGATGTACAACATGGCCGGACTTCCCGGCTCTTCGTAAACAACGTGGTCGTCCCAGATCTTCTCGAAGAGAGTTTTGGGATGCATCATGGAATTATTGCCTCCTCTTAACGGGATTTCAGTCAGATACAGATTGGACAAAGAGAAACCACCATCGGTGACGTCATTCGGATTGCTCCTTCATTAGCGCAAACTCCACGCTATCTGCCAGTGCACGCCATGAGGCCTCGATGATATTAGGGGAAACCCCAACGGTGGTCCAACGGCGGCGGCCATCCGCGGAGTCGATGAGCACACGGACGGTTGCTGCTGTAGCAGCATGCGGGTTCAGGATGCGCACTTTGTAGTCGGTGAGTTGTACACGTTGCAACCGTGGGTAGAATTGAAGCAACGCCTTGCGCAGGGCGTTGTCCAGAGCGTTGACCGGCCCGTTGCCTTCCGCGGCCGTGTGGAACACGCGATCTCCCACTTTGACTTTCACAGTGGCCTCACTGACCAACCCTCGTCCCTGCCGGTGTTCTACCAGCACGGTGTAATCTACCAGTTCGAAAAGGGGCGTATAGCCGTTACGGCTTCTGTTGAGCAACACGGCCACAGAAGCCTCTGCACTTTCGAACACATAGCCTTCATTCTCCAACTCCTTGATCCGTTGCAACACCTGGCGTTCTTGGCCTCGCGTCAGGCCGTCCAGCCCATATTCTTGCCGTTTGACGGCAATATTATCCTTGCCCGAGAGTTCAGAGATCAGGACGCGCTTGCTGTTGCCTACCCGCTTAGGGTCGATGTGCTGGTAGGACATCTCATATTTCACCACAGCGTTGACATGGGTACCACCTTTATGCGCGAACGCACTTGCACCGACGAAGGGCTGTCGGGTGTTTGGCGGCAGATTGGCCAGTTCGCTGACGAAGCGGCTGATTTCAGAAAGCTTCCGCAATTGTTCGTCGCTGACGCAATCTACGCCCATTTTCAACTTAAGATTGGCGATGATGCTGATCAGGTTGGCGTTGCCGCAGCGCTCCCCGTAGCCGTTGATCGTCCCCTGGACATGGACGCAACCGGCCCGGATGGCATAGAGACTGTTCGCTACTCCCACGTCACTGTCATTGTGAGCGTGGATGCCCAGGGGCACGCCGGGGAGTTCGGTCTGCACATCGCGTATCGCGGCTTCGATCTCCCATGGCATGGAGCCGCCGTTGGTGTCACAAAGTACAAGGACATCCGCCCCCGCGTCGGCCGCAGCCCTTAACGTCGCCAGCGCATACTCTCGATTGGCTTTCCAGCCATCGAAAAAATGCTCCGGATCATAAACGACCTCTCGGCCGTGTGCTTTCAAGTAGCTCACTGTGTCCGCAATCATGCGTAAATTCTCTTCCGGCGTCGTGCGCAAGACATGTTGGACGTGCAGGTCCCAGGTCTTGCCGAAAATGGTCACCACCGGTGTTTCGGCGTCCAACAAAGATTGCACCTGGGGATCTTTTTCGACCGACGTATGTGCTCGCCGCGTGCTGCCGAAAGCGGCCAAGCGCGCCTGTTTCAGGTTCAGTTCTCGCTTGGCCCGTTCGAAAAAGGTGGCGTCCTTGGGATTGGAACCAGGCCATCCTCCTTCAATGTAATGAACGCCGAGTTCGTCCAGCTTCTGAGCGATACGCAACTTATCATCCGCGGAGAAAGAAACGCCCTCTCCTTGGGTTCCATCGCGTAGTGTGGTGTCGTAGAGCAAAACGGTTTTGGGTGTTGCGGTTTGGTACATCATGGCAAAGGCCTCCTTAAAGTGAAAATTGCCGAAAACTGGATAATGGACAGTGTCTCTCGTCCTACGCTTTATGGCGACCCTTGCCGATGACGCGGGCGCTGCGGTTAGCATGTGTGGCAGCGCCCGTGGACACCTCCTTTTGCAAACGAAGAATACGTTGAGACGGTCTCATAAAGGACCTCCTGAGCAAAGGGAACAGAGAGCACCAGGAAAGGTGACTTTGTTCTTGTGCACTATTGAACTCGGCACATGAGGGCGACGAGCATTCACCCGTGTTCGGTGCCTGTGGGCGGAAAACGGCGTGGGGGATATTGGGGGAAAGAGAAACACGCCTCAGGCATGACGTATCCTCTCAACCACAGCTTTTCCCATTTCTTTCGTATTGACTACTTTCGTCCTCGTGCCTACACCGGCAATGTCCGGCGTGCGCAGGCCGGCAGCCAGGACTTGTTCTACGGCCTGTTCCACCACCAGCGCTTCTTTTTCTAGTCCCAGACTGTAGCGCAGTAGTAGGGCGCCACTGAGGATAGAGGCCAACGGGTTGGCAATGTGCTGGCCCGCGATATCCGGAGCAGAGCCATGGATGGGCTCATAAAGTCCGCAGGGGAAACCATGACGGTTCATTTGTTCGCCTAATGTGGCCGAAGGCAACATGCCCAAAGATCCTGCCAACATGGAAGCCTCATCCGTCAGGATATCGCCGAACATGTTGCCGGTCACAATGACATCGAAATCCGATGGCCGTCGGATGAGGTACATGGCCGTCGCGTCGACCAGAAGGTGCTCGTAACGCAGATCGCTGAACTCTTCTTGGAGAATACGGTCGGCTGTATGCCGCCATAGCCGGGAGGATGCCAGTACGTTGGCTTTGTCCACCGAGACTAGATAGCCTCGGCGCTTGCGAGCCAGGCCTCCTGCCAGGCGAATCACCCGTTCCACCTCCGGGCGAGTGTACAATAAAGTATCGTAAGCCCGTTCAACGCCTTCTTCTTGTGGCCCAAAATAAAGACCCCCTGTGGCCTCCCGTACGACCACCAGATCAACATCCCGTACAACCTCAGGGCGCAGCGTGGAGGCGTCTATCAAGTCGGGGAAAACCCGAACGGGGCGAATATTGGCGAAGAGGTCCAGGTGTTTGCGTAGCCCCAAAATACCTTGCTCGGGTCGCACCCGGGCCTGCGGATCCGACCACTTGGGGCCCCCCACGGCGCCGAACAGGACCGCGTCTGCCTTTAGGGCCAGGCCCAGTGTCTCTTCCGGAAGCGGATCTCCTGTCGCATCGATAGCCCTCCCGCCCACCGGACCCTCCACGAAGGTAAAGGTATGTCCGAACACGTCGGCCACACCTTGCAGGGCCTCGACAGCTTCTCTGGTGACTTCTGGACCGATACCATCTCCGGATAATACAGCGATCGTTGCTTCCATATCAAACCTCGCTATAGATGATGAAGAAGGTCTCCCAGAGCGGGTTGGTGAAGGCACTGCCTTTGATTCCCCATGGCTCTCTAGAAATTTCTCAGCAGAGCAGAGCCATGGGCGGAAGCGCCGTCGAGTGTGTGTCCGCCCTGATTATCTACCGAGGGGCACTCTTTCAAGTTCGGCAGGCGTTCGCTGATCGTCTTGTTGCCCCTCTTGTTCCAGCACCCATCGTGGCAGGACCTGCCAGAAGTCCCGTACAGCGATGGGCCAATGGCGCAGAACAAGCGCTGCCTGCACACTGCCCGTTTTTTCATAGTGTTTTCGGACAAGCTCTTTCAACGCCGGGTGTTCTTCCAGGGGGACCCGACGGACCACTACCTGGGCACGATTCAGTCGGCGCAGGAACGTATGGCCGGGATCGTACACGTAAGCCCGTCCTCCGGTCATCCCGGCGGCAAAGTTACGCCCGGTTTCTCCCAACACAACAACCACGCCTCCTGTCATATACTCACATCCATGGTCGCCAACCCCTTCTACCACGGCAGTCACTCCGCTGTTGCGGACGGCGAAGCGCTCGCCGGCCCGTCCGGCCGCGTAAAGTGCCCCTCCTGTAGCGCCATAGAGTGCCGTGTTCCCGAGAATGACATGACGGTGACTTTCGTAACGAGCAGCGTATGAAGGTCGGAGGACCAGCTCGCCACCGGACATCCCCTTGCCCACATAATCATTGGCTTCGCCGATGAGGTAGAGGTGCATCCCTCGCACGTTGAATGCACCAAACGATTGGCCAGCGCTCCCGTGGAAGACAGCCGTAATGGTGCCTTCGGGCAATCCCGCTTCCCCATAAGTCTGAGCAATTTCGCCGGCCAATCGGGCTCCCACAGTCCGATCGACGTTCGTGATGGGATAATGAAAAACTCGCGGCAGCCGGTTTTGTACGGCTGTGAGCGCTTCCTCCCAAAATCGGTCTCCCAGGGGAGAACGATCGGGCAGGGGATTGGTAGAATCCACATTGTGAAAGGGCCCTTCCCCTTCAGGAGGGACCAATAGTGATGTCACGTCCAGCCGATCCGCTGTTTCGCCGTCGAGGACGGTCAAAAGTTCCGTGTGTCCGATTATTTCGTCCAATGAGCGATATCCCAACTCAGCCAGGATTTCTCGCACCTCTTGAGCAACGAAGAGGAAGTAAGCCATCACCTGCTCGGGCTTACCGGGAAATTTGGCGCGTAGGTCGGGCCGTTGGGTGGCCACTCCAACCGGGCACGTATTTTGATGGCATACCCGGGCCATGATGCACCCTTCAGCAATCATGGCGACTGTGCCAAAAGAAAATTCGTCCGCTCCCAGTAAGGCCGCAATCACCACGTCCCGCCCTGTCACCAACCCTCCGTCGACCCGCAGGCGTACCCGGCCTCGTAAGCCGTTGGCCACCAGGGTGTGTTGTGCCTCCACCAACCCTAACTCCCAGGGAACACCCGTATTCTTGATCGAGCTTAGTGGACTGGCCCCGGTACCGCCCGTTGCCCCTGAGATGAGGATGACGTCCGTGTGTCCCTTGGCCACCCCGGCAGCGATGGTTCCTACCCCGGCTTGGGCGACGAGTTTCACGGAGACAGCCGCTTGCGGGTTGATTTGCTTCAAATCAAAAATGAGTTGGGCCAAGTCCTCGATGCTGTAGATGTCATGATGAGGGGGAGGCGAAATCAAAGGCGTGCCTGGCGTGGCATAACGCAAGCGAGCGATCTCCTGCGTCACCTTGTGCCCGGGCAAATGTCCTCCCTCTCCGGGTTTTGACCCCTGGGCCATCTTGATTTGCAACTCACGTGCGGACATCAAATAAGCGGCGGTAACCCCAAATCGTCCCGAGGCCACTTGTTTGATGGCGCTATTGCGCGCCGTCCCATAACGATACGGATCTTCCCCGCCTTCCCCGGAGTTGCTCGCGGCACGCATGGGACGATGGTACCCGGCAGGTGCCATGGCAGCGAGTCGGTTCATGGCTATGGCCAGGGTTTCATGCGCCTCACGCCCTAGAGCCCCGTGCGAGATGGCCGCGGTAGAAAAGCGTTGAACGATATGCTCGACCGGCTCTACCTCCTGTACGGGAACAGGACGCGAGGCCTTCCTGTACTTTAGCAAATGGTGAGGAGACCGTGGGGGAAGATCCTGAATGACTTGGCTGAACATGCGGTAACGGCGATATCCTGTTTCGAATCCCCGTCCCAAAACGTCGGGTGTACGCACTGCCTGATGCAACAGCGCAGCCGTCTGTGGGGTAAACTGGTGTACCTCTCCTCGTCGTCGGGGTTTGTACAACCCCCATAAGTCAAGCCGACCTTGTTCCCGGGCAAAGGCGGCCTGGTGCCATGTGAGTATGGTTTCGGCCAGTGTGTGCAGAGAGATGTGCCCGGGCAGATTAGGGGTTCCCGGAAAATAGTGTTCCACCAGGTCGGGAGTCAACCCCAAGGACTGGAAAATTTGAGCCCCCGTATACGCGTCTAAGGTGGAGATCCCCATCTTAGACATGATTTTGAACAACCCCTTTTCCAGGCCGTGGATCAGATTGGCTTCCGCGCGGGCAGGTGTCATGCTCTCGTCATGACGGCTCTCTTTGATACCATAGTACCGGGCAGCTTCCAGAGCCAGATAAGGGTAAACCGCGGATGCCCCGTAGCCGATGAGGGTGGCCACATGGTGGGTTTCACGGACTTCACCCGTCTCCACGATAATGCTGGCGTGCATCCGCAACCCTGTTTGTAGCAGGTGATGATGAACGGCAGCCGTGGCCAAAAGGGACGGTAAGGGAGCCTGTTCTGCGCTCACGCCCTTGTCGCTGAGCACCAGAATGGTCGCACCGGCACGCACGGCGGCCTCGGCTGCAACGCACAGCGTTTCCAGGACTTTCTGCATGGCCTCGGGGCCCTTCCGGACGGGCCATAGGGTAGAAAGCCTCTCTACTCGCACGATCTGAGCGGCCTGCCGGACCCCCCGACGGTAGGGAGCATTTTGTCGCAAACGAGCATCCCCGTGATTCAACGCCTCGATGCGGGCCATGTCCTCATGGCGCAAAATGGGAGAATGAAGTTCCAATAATTGGGCAGCTTCGGGTCGTTCCTGCAACAGGTTTTCACGTCTGCCCAGCCGTACGGTCAGGGACATGACCAATTCTTCGCGCAAGGGATCGATGGGAGGATTCGTCACCTCGGCGAAACGCTGGCGGAAGGCATGAAAGAGAGGTCTCGGCAGGTCGGAAAGGGCTGAGATCGGAGTATCATCTCCCATGGCTCCGATTGGCTCTTTACCTTGACGGATCATCGGCTGAAGCATATACGTCCAATCATCCCTGACCCAGCCAAACGCGATTTGCTGGCGAAGGAATTCTTCCTCTGACAAAGTGGGAGAATGGTCAGTGCTCCCTCGTTTCGGAAGGCGGATATCCGGCAGTCGGATGAGGTGATCCTCCAACCATCGTTGGTAGGGCTGTCGACTGGCGAAGTAGCGGGTCACTTCTTCATCCAACATCACCTGCCCTGTTCTCGTATCCAGAGCAATCATTTGGCCCGGCCCCAGGCGGCCTTTGACCTCGATGTGATGCTCTGCCACGGGAATGGAACCCGCTTCTGAAGCGGAGATGACCAGACCATCCTTCAGAATCACATAACGGGCGGGCCGCAGGCCATTGCGGTCCAGGAGCGTGCCCACGATCTGTCCGTCGGTAAAACTTACGGCTGCGGGCCCATCCCAGGGCTCCATCAGCATGGCATGATAGTGATAAAACGCTCGCCGTTCCGGTGCATAATCATCCAGATGTTCCCAGGCTTCCGGGATCAACATGAGCATGCTGTGTCGAATATCTCTCCCGCTGCGTACGAGGAGTTCCAGCGCATTGTCCAGCATAGCTGAATCGCTACCCGACTGGTCGATGAAAGGTTTCAGTACCTCTATGTTTTCGCCCCATAGTGGAGAGTGTGCGTCTGCCTCTCGGGCATGCATCCAGGTGATGTTCCCTTGCAGTGTGTTGATTTCCCCGTTATGACACAGCAACCGAAATGGCTGGGCTCGCTCCCAGGTAGGAAAAGTGTTGGTGCTATAGCGTTGGTGGAAAAGAGCGATCGCTGTTCTGTATGCAGGATGTCTCAGGTCCGGATAAAATTCAGCCACCGAGGAAGCTCGCACCAGCCCTTTGTACACCAAGGTACGGCTCGAGAAGGAGGCGGCGTAAAAGCGCACATGGCGACGTGTGGCTTCTTTCTCGATCTGGCGTCGGGCGAGAAAGAGCAGGCGTTCGAATGGCTCCCCTGGTTCCACGTCCGCTGGTCGCCTCAAAAAGACTTGCACGATGCGAGGCATCATGGTGATAGCGCGTTCTCCGATCACCTCTGTGTTCACGGGAACATTCCGCCAGCCGATGATCGTCCCGCCGTGATGCTGCCAGATACGGGTAATGATAGCCTGGGCCTGAGCGAATTCTGCTTTCGTGCGCGAGAGAAAGAGCATACCGACGGCCAGATCTTCAGTTGGGGGCATGGAGATACGCTGTTGGTCCAGCTCTTGCCGGAAGAACAGGTCGGGGATTTGGGTAAGAATGCCGGCGCCATCCCCGCTTTTACCGTCATCCGCGACCGCCCCCCGATGGACATGGTTGGCCAGGGCAGCGAGCGCCAACTGGAGTACCTGGTGGCTACGTTTTCCCTGACGGTGAGCCACGAAACCGATGCCGCAGGCGTCGCGTTCGTTGAGGTAACCAGGCAGTGAACCGTACATTCGGGCCTCCTCTCTGTGTGCACACGAGAAATGAGTTGTTTCCTGTCAGCGATGAGGGCAGCGTCGACCTTAGACGTGAAACAGCAGGCAATTTGGCGCGACATTGCACACAGATCGACGTTGAGAGGCCCAACATTGGGGACTTTTATCATGCCCCCAAATGGGCATCCTGTCAAATAGGGCGCGAACTGTTTCCCGGAAGCAGGGTCGCGCGAAAGCGCGTGGTATGGGTAGTACTCTACCAGGTCCTCGCGGCTGTGCAGGAAGGAACGATTCGGTTGTTAATGTACCATGCGCCAGCTTGGTACCGGCCTCTATTTCTCGCGAAATCGCGCGTTGGAGTTAACTTTCCACCGTAAGAACGCTTTCTTCCTCCGCACGGGTGGCAATGAGTTTATTGAGGGCCTGGATATACGCCTTTGCACTGGCCACGACAATATCTGTGTCCAGGCCTCGGCCTGAGAAAATACGCCGCCGACGGCTGCCACTGGTCACCTCTTCCGGTAAAGTTGGGCTCTCGGCTTCGATGCGCAGGGTAACGTCCGCCTGAGCGTCCAGCCCCTCGGTTACCGCCTTCAAGCTGAACTCGATGAGTCGATTGGGCACTTTGACAATACGGTTGATGCCTTGGTACATGGCATCCACAGGGCCGGTCCCAAACCCTGCCTCGGTCATAACCTCGCCGGTACTCGCGTTACGCAAGCGCACGACGGCCGTGGGAATAAGGGCATTGCCGGACTGGACTTGAACGTTCTCGATTACCCAGGTTTCGGGGGGTTGGTAGAGCTGATCGGCGACCAGTGCATCCAAATCTGCGTCGGTGACCGTCTTCTTCTTGTCCGCAAGTTCTTTGAAGCGAATGAATGCTTCATTGAGTTCTTTTTCAGAGAGGTGATATCCCATCTCTTCCAATTTTACTCGGAAAGCGTGGCGCCCTGAATGCTTCCCCAAGACCAGCCGGCTTTGGCTCAAACCTATGGTCGTCGCGTCCATGATCTCGTATGTGCGCTTGTGCTTGAGCATGCCGTCCTGGTGAATTCCTGCTTCATGGGCGAAGGCATTGGCTCCCACAATGGCTTTGTTGGGTTGCACAACCATGCCGGTATAGCGACTGACCATCTCGGAAGTGCGGTAAATTTCTTGGGTAATGATGCGAGTCTCCAGACCAAAGATAGCCCGTCGTACCCATAAGGCCATCACTACTTCTTCCAGGGATGTGTTGCCGGCTCGCTCCCCGATGCCGTTGATAGTGACCTCAACTTGTCGAGCTCCCGCCTGCAGACCGGCTAGCGTGTTTGCTGTGGCCAGCCCCAGATCATTGTGACAGTGAACAGACCACACCACATTGTCCGCGCCTGGAGTGTGTTCGCGCAGGTAGCGGATCAGGTGGCCGAATTCCTCCGGCAAGGTATATCCCACTGTGTCCGGAATGTTAAGCGTGGTTGCTCCGGCCTCGATGGCCGTCGCCAGCACCTGGACAAGAAAATCGGGGTCTGAACGCCCGGCATCTTCTGGGCTGAATTCGACATCCTGGCAATAGCGCTTGGCATAAGTAACCATCTCGCGTGTGCGTTCAAGGACTTGTTCGCGAGTCATGCGTAACTTATGTTTGATGTGGATGTCGCTGGTCGCGATAAACGTGTGAATTCGGGGTCGGAGAGCCGGTTGGACGGCTTCCCACGCCTTGTCGATGTCCGAGCGCGTCGCACGAGCGAGACCGGCAATGACTGGAGGGGGGCGTAATTGTCCATCTTTCCCCAAACGCCCCTCCTGTCCTACGGTTTCGGCAATATGGCGTACACCAGCCAGATCGCCTGGTGAGGCGGCCGGAAAACCCGCCTCAATGATATCTACCCCTAGATGGCTCAACTGTCTGGCAATCTCCAGTTTCTCTTGAGGGGTCAGCGTGGCCCCAGGAGATTGTTCCCCGTCCCTCAAGGTGGTGTCGAAAATCAGCACCGTGTTCGGGTTGTGGGGTTCCGACACGGGAACCTTGCTGATGTCGCTCACGACGTCGCTCTCTGACATGGCGGTAACCTCCTTGTGCACTCTTACATCTGATGAAAACGGGAGTAGAGGGGCGTGAGATCGAGAAAGGCAATGACTCAGTCCCTTTTCTTTCTCACGCCCCAGATCTTATTCGATTTCTACAGGGTTCAACCAGGGCATCATTCTGCGCAGCTTGCGTCCCACCTGTTCGACCTGGTGATTGCGCTCCCGCTCGCGCATGGAATAAAAGAACGGTCGTCCGGCCCGATTTTCCAGGATCCATTCCCGGGCGTAGGTTCCTGTTTGGATGTCGTCGAGGATCTTACGCATGTTCTTCTTGCTTTCCTCGGTGATGACTTTGGGACCACCGGTGTAATCGCCGTGCTCCGCAGTGTCGCTGATCGAATAACGCATGTAGGAGAGACCTCCTCGGTAAATCAAGTCCACGATGAGCTTCATCTCATGCATGCATTCGAAGTAGGCGACTTCGGGCTGGTAACCAGCCTCCACCAAGGTCTCGAATCCTGCCTTAATGAGGGCGCTGAGGCCACCACAGAGAACGGCCTGCTCTCCGAAAAGATCTGTTTCCGTTTCCTCAGCAAATGTCGTCTCAATAACGCCAGCGCGGGTGCAGCCAATACCTTTGGCGTAGGCCAAAGCGTTTGCCAGGGCCTCACCGGACGCGTCCTGATGAACAGCAACGAGGGCCGGTGTGCCTGTTCCTTCTGTGTACACCTCCCGCAGACGATGTCCCGGCGCTTTGGGAGCCACCATGCTCACATCGACGTCTGGCGGGGGGACGATTTGGCGGAAGCGAATGTTGAACCCATGGGCAAACATGAGCGTCTGGCCTGCGGCCAAGTAAGGGGCAATCTCCTCCCGGTATACAGAGGCTTGAACCGTGTCCGGGATGAGCATCATAATAAAGTCCCCCCACTGAGCTGCCTCTGCCACACTCATGACTCTGAGGCCTGCCTCTTCGGCCTTGGCCCAGGACTTGCTGCCGCTGTAGAGCCCCACGGCTACTTCCACTCCACTATCGCGCAGGTTCTGCGCATGAGCGTGCCCCTGGCTCCCGTAGCCGATCACGGCCACCCGTTTGCCCGTCAATCGATTCAGGTCTGCATCGTCATCGTAGTAAATCGTTGCCATGAAATGCCTCCTCCGTTGAGAGATTAGATCTGCCTTTCCTCCTCACTTGGGGAAGGACAGCGTATTGCCGTACCCTGAAACGTTTCGATCATTCTCGCGTTCTATCCCCCACTCAGACGCCCATGGTTCCTGCACGTTTGCGACCATTTTTCCCATTGGCTCGAGTCATAGCCACGCGGCCGGTGCGGACCATCTCCACAATGCCAAAATGATCCAGGAGATGGACAAGGCTCTCTACCCGTTCTTCTGGACCCACGATTTGGACCACCAGGCTGTCCAGGGCTACGTCCACGATTTGTGCGCGGTAGATCTCGACCAATTGGATAATCTCTCCTCGCGTTTGAGGTGTCGTGCGTACCCGCACAAGCGCCATTTCGCGCATGACCGTGGGGCGGTGGGTCACGTTGTCTACCCGCACGATGTTCATCAGCTTCAAGAGTTGTTTGATCGTCTGATCGACCATGCGTTCATCCCCGTCAACCACAAATGTCATTCGGCTAATCCCGGGGATCTCCGTGTGTCCGACGGCCAGGCTGTCGATGTTAAAGTTGCGCCTGCGGAAGAGATTGGCCACGCGTGCCAGAACACCGGGTTTGTCTTCCATCCAGGCGATTATCGTGTGCTGAGGCATGAGACGACCTCCTTTCATTCTCCCTAATTATCGCAAGATTTACCACGCAGGTGTTACGCCGCTGGGGCCCTGCATGATCGGGCGGCGAAGCATGTTGTCCACGGCTTCTCCAGGAGCAACCATGGGATACACATTAAGCTCCTCGACGACCTGAACATCCAGGAGGAAGGGGCCTTCGGCTGCGTTAGCGTCTTGGATGGCTTCATGAAGATTCTCGCGACGAACGATGCGCCGGGCCGGGATGCCGTAGGCTTCGGCCAGTTTGACCAGGTCGGGCGAGAGAATGGGCGTGGCCGCGTAGCGCTTTTCGTAAAAGAGCTGCTGCCATTGACGTACCATGCCCAGGAATCCGTTGCGAATGACAGCGATCTTCACAGGAACTTTCTCCTGAGCCACGGTTCCCAGCTCCTGGATCGTCATCTGGAACCCTCCATCTCCCACAATGGCCCACACTTTTTGGTCTGGTCGTCCAACCTGAGCCCCAATGGCCGCGGGCAGGCCGTAGCCCATGGTACCAAGTCCGCCCGAGGTGAAGAGCTGATTGGGATGTTCGTGCATGAAATATTGGGCTTCCCACATTTGGTGTTGTCCCACGTCTGTAGCAACCAGAATATCCCCTCGGGTGACATACCACAGCTCGCGCATGAAGTGAGGAGGAATGACATCCTCGGTTTCCACGTTGGCCACATCTCGCTCTTGACTCTCTTTCTGCCACTCGCGAATTTGGTCCATCCACAGGGGATGTCGCTTCTCTTGAATGAGAGGCAGGAGGTGCTGGAGGCTTTCTTTGGCATCACCGATCACCGTCACGGTAGGGCGGACATTCTTACCCACTTCCGAAGGATCGAGTTCGAAGTGGATGATCTGGGCGCGTGGGGCGAATTTTGCCAGTTTCCCCGTCACCCGATCGTCGAAACGCATGCCGATGGCAATGAGCACATCGCAACGTTGGATGGCCATGTTGGTCACGGCTTCGCCGTGCATGCCGCTCATGCCCAGGGCCAGTGGGTGGGTTTCTGGAATACTGCCGATGCCCAAAAGAGTCGTTGAAACAGGGATGCCTGCTTTTTCGGCCAGGGCCTGTAACTCATGTTCGGCTCGGGCCATCAACACTCCGTGCCCAGCGATAATCAGCGGCTGTTCCGCACTGTTGATCAGATCGGCTGCTGCTCGTACAGCCTCGATGTCCACTTGGGGTTCACGTTCCAGGCCGGGAATGTGAAGTTCATCCGGGTTAGGGAGAGGTTTGTCAGTGAGGGCTGTCTGCACATCCTTGCAAATATCCACCAATACCGGGCCTGGGCGTCCAGTACGGGCAATTTTGAAGGCTGCCCGCATGATCCAGGGAAGCTCGTCCACGTTGGTCACTAAAAAATTGTGCTTGGTAATAGGCAATGTAGTCCCGACCACGTCCGTTTCCTGGAAGGCGTCGGTTCCCAGAAGGTGGGTGGGGACCTGACCAGTAATGGCCACAATAGGAACGGAGTCCATCATGGCGGTTGCCAGCCCAGTGATGAGGTTGAGGGCGCCAGGGCCGGATGTGGCAATGGCGACACCGACACGGCCTGTTGCCCGTGCATAGCCGTCGGCCATGTGGGCGGCCCCTTGTTCATGGCGGGCCAGGATATGCCGGACAGGGTATTTCGTCATGGCGTCATATGTGGGCAAAATAGCTCCACCTGGATGTCCGAAAACGACATCGACCCCTTCTGCCACGAGAGCTTCCCAGACGATGTCGGCCCCTTCTCTTTTCCTGCTCATACCGTCCTCCTTCCTGCAAAGTGTTTACAGCATGCACAATCTCTGCTCGCTCTTCAAGGGGGAAGTGGGGAAGTGCGAGATCCATTGTCTCTCTGCGCCCATCAAAAACACAAAGAGCTATTACTTTGTGACGTGGGATGTGAGTGTGTTTCCCCGGACGGTGGGGAGAATGGAGCGCGCGTGGCTCGACAGCAGGCACCTCACGGCGGTGTAAGGGGCACCACGGATGCAGTAGAATTCAGGAACGTGACAACGGCGGCGAGGAAGAGGGTGGTTCTGTTACCTCGACGGATTCGATGATCGTCCAGTCTGGAGGAGCATAGCCGTCGTTCATAAAAGACGGCATTCGCGTGGGTTCCTCTTGAGCATCATATGTCCAATGCCTTTCAGGATAGCGTTTGGATTCCATGGTACGGTCTCCTTTTGTTTATGCTCCATGAAACACGGGTGATTCGGGCCTGCTCTCACGGTCGTCGTTCAGACGCTGCATCAGGTCCCAATCGGGCGGAGCGTAGCCTTCGTTCATAAAAGCGGGCATAGGCTCTTGTTCGTCTTCATCCTCTTCATAGGTCCAATGGCGTTCCGGATACTTGACCCGTTCCATGTCCTTTCCCTCCTGAGACACATTTGCAAAGATTCTGTTCGGACAACTTAGGTAAGCCGATCGCGTTGCAAAGCGATAATTCTGGCGGGTTCACCGGGGAAGAAGGGGAATGAAAAAAACCCCTTCCCGCTTGGGAAGGGGTCCTCTTTCTTGCCCTGGTAAGTCCGCTTCTTTACGTCCTTACTCGCCTCCCCTCGCGGGCCATCGGTGGGATTACAAGAATCCCACGCAAGATAACCAAAATGATGATGGCCAAAGCGAGAGCTGCGAGTACCATTTAGACCTTTCCTCTTGATCTCTTCAGAGTGCTTACACTATAGGCCAACTCTCCGGTTCTGTCAAATCCGACGACCTCGTTTGGACAAGAACCAAGGGTGTGAGATTTGCTCCCCACACCCTTGGGGAGTCGGGGCGCCCGGATTTGAACCGGGGACCTCACGGACCCGAACCGTGCGCGCTGACCGAACTGCGCTACGCCCCGCCGACGACTGTTATTATAGTCTGCCTGCGATGAGCGTCAAATTATTCTTTTGCGCTGTTGGAAACTGGGGGACATTGCTGTTGAGCCAGAAAACGCTCGATAGCCTCTTGCAGCAGAAGTTCTGCATTCCACCCTTGCACCTGAGCCCAACCGGCGAGCCAAAAAAGCAAATCTCCCAAGGCCTCACCGCTCAACAATTCTATTGCTTCTTGGCTGCTTCCCGGGGGGGACGCTTGAGGTTTCCAATGGGCGCGACCAGCTATCATGCTTGCCCGCATCAGGGCCGGCACCGTCCGGGGGATGCCGGCAAAGGGATTGGGCGTGACACCATTTTCCTTCTGTTCCTGACGTTTTATCGCCTCCCAGTTTTGTATCACTTCTTCCGCCCCACTGACCCGTACATCGCCAAACACATGAGGGTGTCGACGGATGAGCTTATCCACCACGTGTCCAACCACGTCACCCAAAAGAAATTCCCCCTCCTCTGACGCAATGGCCACATGCAAGCCGACCTGCAAGAGCAGATCACCCAGCTCTTCTTCCAAAGCCTTGCTATCTCCGCGCTTCAGAGCGTCCAGGACTTCGTATGCTTCCTCCAATAGGTAACGGCGCAAGCTCTCGTGCGTCTGCTGGCGATCCCAGGGACACCCGTCTGGAGAGCGTAGATGATGGACCACGTTTTGAAAACTTTCATAAGAAGAGGGATGAGGCCAGGGAGGCACGACCAAAGTCGTCATGAGGTCAAAACGAGCGTCCCGATCCAGAGAAGAAAGGGGGAACGTTTCTACCCTTTCCTGTGGAGCATTCCAGAGATGGACCAACCGTACCGTGTGAGTAGGAGGGTAGGCATTAAGCAAAGTAATCTTGACGTCGGAGGCCAGCTTCCGGCTGTGGAGTTGGCCCAGGACGAGTGTTTGGTCGGTATTGAGGCGTGGAAAGTACTCTGGCGCCAGCAGCTCAGCATCATATGCTGTCACTCCGTCCAGAGGATTCAACCCGACTATGTTGCACACTTCGTCTAGAAGGCTCACCCCACCCACCGTCTTGACCGCGATTCCCCGGGCGTGTGCCCGGCCTTCGATCAAAGGGGTTGTCGCTTCGTCCACGCGAGGATGGCCAGGCACCGCGTAAACGACCTCTTGCCCCTCCTGGGCCCGCGCGACAAGGCGGTCGGCAAGGGTTTCGCATGCTTCCTGAAATGTGCGAGCTTGTTCGTAGATTCCATCAAACGTATGCACCCGGTTCCCCTTGGCCAAAGCCTGTAATGCCGGGTGTTCTCGCGTGCGAGCATAGATTTCATCGGCGTTGACGAGATAGTGCCAGGCCTCTTGGGTGACTTTGCGGGGATCCCCTGGTCCTAATCCTACAATCGTGATAGCCATCGTTTCCTCCGTCGCCCTCGTCTGCTCGACTTCATGGGTCTCATCCGTAAATTATTTTCGCTTCGCCTCTGTGTTGCCGGGAATTCGACCTCTTCACCCGGCTGACTTCCTTGTCCGGCGATCGGTCGATGATAACCCGTTCAGAGCAGATTGGCAACGTCCAGGATGAGGATGACCTGGCCTTCTCCCAGGATGGAAGCACCGGCGATGCCGGGTACAGGTCCGAGAATAGATGGCAGCGGTCGGATGACAATTTCTTCCCGGCCCAACAAGTGGTCTACCACCAACCCCACACGCCGGCGCGCTTCACCCACCACGATGGCGTAACCGGATCCTGCCCAGGGCTCTGCCTCCGGCACACCGAGCAGTTCTCCAAGAGGGATCAGAGGAAGTGCCTTTCCCGTCTCGTCCGTGATTATCTGCCAGTGCCGGACTTTTGTGACTTGTTTCGGAGAAATTTGTAACGTGCGTTCCACCTGGCTTAGGGGAACGGCGTACATTTCTGGGCCGACCATTACGAGCAACGCCTGAATGATGGCCAGGGTCAAGGGTAATCGCAGACGGAACGTAGTGCCTCGCCCCACTTCACTCTCGATGGTCAGGCTACCATGAAGGGCTTCCACCTCCCGGCGGACGATGTCCATGCCAACGCCCCGGCCCGACATCCTTGTCACCTGTTGGGCTGTGGAGAATCCCGGAACACAGATGAGCATGTAAGTCTCGTGTTCGCTCAGCTCTTCAGCCTCGCTTGGGCTCACCAGCCCGCGTTCGATTGCTTTCTCGAGGATGGCTTTTGGGTCCATACCACGGCCGTCGTCCGCAACTTCGATGATCACTGATTCTCGCTCGCGCCATGCACGCAGCCAGATGTGGCCTCGTCGCGGTTTTCCTAACCGTTCTCGTTCCGCAGGTGGCTCCAACCCGTGATCCACCGCGTTACGAAGAAGATGCATGAGGGGATCGTTGATGCGTTCCAGAATGGTGCGATCCAGCTCAATGTCGTGTCCCTTGATGATGATGTCTGCCTCCTTCTGGCGTTCGTGCAGCAAGTCTCGGATCATCCGCGGAAAGCGGTTGAAGACGTGGGCGACAGGGACCATGCGCGTTTGTAGGACAGCGTCTCTCAAATCTGACAGCAGACGATCATGTTTCTCCAGGGCCTCCCTTAAATCGAGCAGGTTGTGGGTTGCCTGGATACGCCAAAGGTGGCTACGGCTGATGATGAGTTCTGCCACGACATTGAGTAAGGCGTCGAGATGGCGCGTGTTCACGCGAATTGTCTGGGGAAGTCCCGATGAGTCCAGAAGAGAAGGAAAGGATGCGTCCGCTATTTTCCCCTTCTTTTCCGGGCTGCTTGTCCCTTCAAGAGGGGGCTGCTCGTCGCTTTGGACCGGATTGGGGTCCACCGGCAGGGCGATGTTCGTTTTGCTCTGGTGTAGGATTTGGACCCAATGATCGACGTCGACAGAGGTTGCTCGATCGGCCAGGGCGTCGTTCAGTAGAGTTTTAAGCACATCGATGCTTTGAAAAAGGAGATCGGCCAGCTCTGTGGTCAGAACACTTCTCCCCTGTCGAAGGGCATCCAAGCGGTCTTCCATGGCATGGGCCACCTTGGCAAGAGTATCATAGCCCATGGTGGCGGCAATGCCTTTGAGCGTATGGGCGGCGCGAAAGACTGCAGAGAGAGCTTCCGCATTATCAGGATCGCGCTCCAGTGCCAACAGCCCACTGTTCATGGCTTCCAAATGTTCTTGAGCCTCGGCAGCGAAAAGATCCTTGAATTCTGACATGTCCATCATGAGGCATGCCTCCACAAGCCACTGATCACCTGGACGATCATGGCCGGGATCTCTTGGAGAGGCAGGACGAGATCAACGACACCCAGGGCCAACGCAGCACGCGGCATTCCATATACGACGCTTGTTTCTCTATCCTGAGCGATGGTCACCCCGCCCTCCTCCTTGATTCTTCGCAACCCCAGGGCCCCATCTGAGCCCATCCCCGTGAGGACAACCCCCAGGGCACGGGAGCCGAAGAGCTCGGCGACGTCCACCATGGTTACGTCTACGGCCGGCCGGACATTGTGAACAGGTGGACCGTCGTCCAGGGTGATGTGACCTAATTCATCATGGACACTCCCCCGTTGGATGTGCATATGGTACCCCCCCGGGGCAATGTAGGCCACACCTGGGTGCAGGAGATCCCCCTCGGTCCCCTCTCTGACGGTCAACGCACATATCTTGTCCAGTCGTTCGGCAAATGAACGAGTAAACCCTGATGGCATGTGTTGAACCACGACGAGCGCAGCTGGCAGATCAGCGGGCAGGGTGCGTAACACGTATTCGACGGCCCGGGGTCCCCCGGTAGAGGCCCCAATTGCCACAACCCAGGTCCCACGTGTGCCGGTGGAGCGGGAACGGAGGGTGAGCGAGGAGGTTGAGGGGGGAGGGTGGAGAGATGTGATGGAAGAGACCGGAGGAAAGCCTGTTCGCAAGTTGGCCAACTGGGCAAGTTTCACCTTTCGAATCAGTTCGTCCTGGACCCGTTCCAGGTCCGCGGAGATCGGCCCAGAGGGCTTGATGACGATGTCCACGGCACCGCTCTGCAGCGCTTCCACCGCGATTTTGTGATCGTCAAGGCCGGTCAAAATGATGACGGGCGTTGGCTGATCGCGCATAATGTGGCGTAGGGCCGTCAGACCGTCCAGTCGTGGCATGTGAACGTCCAGAGTGACCACGTCCGGATGGAACGTCTTCACCAGCTCCACCGCTTCGATGCCATCGCGCGCAGTGGCGACGACCTCGATGCCGGGGTCCGTCTCCAGGATGTCACTGATGACCTTACGCATGAGCGCCGAATCGTCGACGACCAGTACACGTAAGGCAGCGCTCATGCGACGTCTTAGCTTATCTTCCGGACGATGTTTCATGCCAGGCTTTCCAGTTCCTCGATTTCTTCCATGTTAAGTATACGGCTCAAGTCCAAAATGACGAACAGACGGTGGTCGTACACAGCGACTCCCGTCAGAAAAATGCCGTTGATGTCCGCGATCATGGCTGGCGGGGGGTCAATATCGTCCTCGGGCAGCCAGAGTATCTCTGTGACCGCGTCGACCATCATACCCACCTGTTGTCCCTGGACATTGACGACGACAATACGTGCATCTTCATCATAGGGCGTCTCGTTTAGTTTGAGTCGTTTCTTCAGATCAATGACGGGTACGATATTGCCGTGTAAGTTGATGATGCCTTCGATGAAAGAAGGAACACGAGGTACGCGCGTGATCGTCCCTAAGGGAACGATTCGCCAGACTTGTTTGATAGGAACGGCGAATTCCGTTTGTCCCTGGCGAAAGACCACAAATTGACGCTTCTTGATATCCGCGGCGATCTTGTCGGCGCTCATGGGATCCTCCTGTATCTAGCTGGTTCGGAAATGGGAGATAAGTTGCTGCAAGTGGGCGGCCATTTCGGAGAGTTCTTGGGCGGCGGTGGTGAGCTCTTCGGTGGCGGCCATTTGTTCTTCGACGGCAGCGGCCATCTCTTCGGCGCCGGCGGCTTGTTCTTCGCTGACGGAGGCCATTTCTTCGACGGCTTTTTTGACCTGGGTTGCTTCGTGGTACTGATGTTGGGCGGCATTGGCGCTGGCCTGAGCGAGTTCGGCAGTGCGGGTGACGACATGGGCGACGTCCTGGACCTGGAGGAGGACGCGTTCGACGTCTTGCTGGATTTGGACGTTGAGGGCACCGATTTCGGTGACGGATTCGCGGGAATTTTCGGCGAGGCGGCGGACCTCTTCGGCGACGACGGCGAAGCTTTTGCCGTGTTCGCCGGCGCGTGCGGCTTCGATGGCGGCGTTGAGGGCGAGGAGGTTTGTTTGGTCGGCGAAGCGTTTGACGGTGGTGGTAATACGTTCGATGTCTTCGGTGCGGTGGTGGAGAGCCTGCATGAAGGCGGTGAGGTCCTGGACGGCCTTCTGGGCATTTTCGATGGCGTGTTCGGTTTCGGTGACGTTGTGGGTGATATGGTCTGTGGCTTGGGAGAGGGTTTCCATGGAGTGGGAGATAAGTTCGGCCTGGTTGGCCTGAGTGGTCGCGCCTTGAGCGACTTGCTGAACAGTTTCGGTGACCTGGCTGGCGGAGGTGTTGACTTCCTCGGTCATGCTGGAAAGTTCTTCCGAGGAAGAGGCCAGCCGCATGGACGCTTCGGAAACCTCCTCTGTTAAGGAGTGCAGTTTTTGAAGCATGGTTTTGAGTGCATTGCCCAGGATATCTTCTCCAGAGCGCGGCATAATGACTACGCTGAGGTCCCCGTCTCCTATCCGGCGGGCCGCATCCGAGGCTTCTCGCAGATAAGCAACCATCTCAGAAAATGCTCGAGCGAGTTGTCCTACTTCATCATTTCCTCGATAATGGACATCCCCATACATCTCCCCTCGGGCGATCGCACTCGCTGCCACAGTTAATTCATATACAGGCTGGATAACCTGTCGGTAAATGGCCCACACCACGCCTGCAATAGCGAACGCTCCAATCCCGAATCCGATCAGCCCGGTACGCCAGTTCAGACCGGACCTGCCCATGAGATACGCCACGCTGGCGATGGTTTCGATAAGAAGGCTAACCCACACCATCAGAATTACGAGAATGCTACTGCCCAGGCGCCAGCGAAGAATGCCTATGACAGCGGCCAAGATAACTGCGCCGACGAGGACGGGAATCCAGAGATCATTCAGTACGGTTGTAGGGGGCATGGCCACTCTCCTCTTGTTCGAGAATTTCAGGCATGAAACATCCCAAAGGGACGCATCGCTCCTTGTGCCAGGCTCGTAATCCTGGATGGTTTTCAGGTCTCTTTTCTCTTAACGTAAATGTGCTCGCGCATATTGAACGGACGGAACAAAGGAGAAACTGCGGGAGGTAAGATCTCTGTTTTTCCCAGAATCAGGGTCCCTCCTGATTTGAGCGCACGGTGGAATTTGCCCAAAATGCGAATTTGTTGCTCTCTTTGCAAATAAATGAGTACGTTGCGACACAGAATCACATCAAAGCGTCCTGGAGGTTGTTCTGAGATGAGATCATGATGCCGAAATTGAACCATCTTCTGGATATGTGCAGAAATACGCCTCCCATCCGGTTCCGGCGTGAAGTAATGGTCCAAATCGGGCCACTGAGTTCCGCGGAAACTGAAAGCCTTGTACAGGCCTCGACGTGCTTGGGTGAGCCTTTCATCATCAATGTCTGTGCCCAGGATGCGAATTTGCCATTTGCTCAAGCGGCGCCCCAGGAGTTGATGCAGGAGGATGGCCATAGAGTAGGGTTCCTCTCCGCTGGCACAGCCCGCGCTCCATACATCCAAGCGACGTCTTCCCTCCTGTTCCCTGACATGCAACAGAGGATACAAAACCTCGTCACGAAGGGCTACGAATGTTGTGGTATCACGAAAGAAGGAGGTCAAGTTGATGGTTAGGGAGTCGAGCAAATGGGCGTATTCTTCCTCGTCCAACAACCGCATGTAGGCGCGATACGAAGAAACCCCTCGGGCCCGCAGTCGGGTGGCAATCCGACGCTGGACGAAGGAGAGTTTGTACTGGCTGACATCTAATCCTCGCTCCAAGTGAATCTTGTGCATTAACGCGTTCAGTTCTGTCTCTGGGTGATACATGGGCCTTCCTTTTTCGCGGGACGTCGTGGCGTCTTTCTCTGTTTTCTTCTGCTTTTCAGGACGTTTCGCTGCTCGCAAATGATACGTCCCTCCAGGGGACTTTCATACGCTCTACGGTCTTCTGCTTTCATCTTAACCAGGAGTGAGATGGTTTTCAATAGAGCCTTGGTACTAAAACAGGGTTGCGCCGTTACCATGTTTCGGGCCATACCGGGGCACCGATAGGCCGATATAGGCCAATAGATGAAAGGAGATTTCTTGATTGACGATAAAACTCACTGGGGGAGGGCAAAAGACAGCCACCCATTTGCATCTATGTCACCAAAGGGCGATTTGTCAGTTAATCAGGGAAATTTCCAGAATTCGCC
>CAZAQA010000021.1:47182-59394 GCA_964487375.1 uncultured Anaerolineae bacterium
CTATGTCACCAAAGGGCGATTTGTCAGTTAATCAGGGAAATTTCCAGAATTCGCCTCCCAGGATCAGTACTCGCGACCCATTGTATTCTCACCTTGAAGCCCGTACACTGGGAGTGGGATGATAGAAGTGGTCCCCCTCGAATAAAGTATGAAACGGGATGCTGTTAATTCAGTAGAAATCTATTCAGGGGCGTAAGATAGATGAAGACGAGAGGTGGGAGTGAGGGAACAATGATGAGCATGAAGAGAGGCGCGAAGGTCGAGGGCATGCAAGTTGAATGGCGCGAAGAGACACGGGTAGATACAGAAATGCTGACTTTTCTGGAGAACTACATGCTGGGGTTGGGGCGTCGGGACCTTTTGACAGTTCTGGCGAGTTCTCCTAACCGGTGGTGGACATTAGCAGAGATTGCCCAGGAAACCGGGCGTCCCCCGGAGCGGGCACGCTCTTACCTGCAAGATCTGGCCCGCAAGGGGTTGGTGAGCGTACGGGAGGACAGTGACGAGACGCGATACACTCTTTCGTCCGACCGACGATTGCAACGAACGTTGGAGCGCGTGCAGCAACGGTTTCGCTTCTCGACCTCGTGGCTTCATTCCACTATTTGTGGTGGAACGGCATGAGAGTCAGAACGCGGCGCTTGAAGACCAAGGCACCCCGACAGGGGTGCTTTTTCTTTTCCCCCGGGGATGCTATAATCCCTTCATCATAATGGTCTGGAGTGCCGCACATGTTCAGCGAGCAATGGGCCTGGTTAGTAAGGAGGAGCATGGTTCCAAGCGGTCTTTCAGGGCGTCCGGGATTCGTGATCGGAATGCTTTTGGTTTTGTTCGCCTTGAGCGCCTGGGGAGGATTCTGCTCTTCATTTGCAATGGAGAGCTCGCAACCACAACAGATTGCTCCCCCTGACGATGAAATCGTGCTCATTGACTCCCTCGGTTTCATTCGTGTGGTCGATCCTTACACGCCTCCTGCTTTGCAACCGGTGTCCTTCCACTCCGCCTCCGGTGGTTGGCGCAATGTTGTCCTGGGGGACGTGAATGGTGACGGTGACCTGGAAATCATCGCCCGTCGCGCGAACCAGATTCGTGTCTTCGATCCTGTGGTCCCTCCTGGAAGTGTCCCGGCCAGTTGGCACTTGGCCCCGCCGGAGGGGGACTGGACGGCTTTGGCCGCGGGCGATGTAGACGGCGATGGACAGGCAGAGATTGTAGCAGCCCATAGCAGTCAGCGGCCCGGAGTTGCCGCCCAGATCATGGTATTTGATCCCAACGCAGAAGGGACTTCGTTTCGACTGGTGTTCAGCCGTGACCTGGACATTCCCGTCAAGAAACTGGCCGTGGCGGATGTGGATGGGGACGGTTGGGCCGACGTGGTCGTCATTGGGGACGTGCGGGCCCTTTTCTACGCCTTTCAAGGGGGGATGTGGGATACCCTCTTCTACCGGATAGAACCCAAGCCTTGGGTAGACCTGGTTGTCGGGCAGACGCATGCCGACACTGCCCAGGCGGAGATTGCAGTACTGCAGAGGACGGCCTCAGGCAAGGACGAGTATCGTCTCTATCGCTGGTTGGGCGGGGGCAACCTCTATCTGCTTGATCAAATGGGCTTCGATCCAGAAATGACCTCGATGGCCACGTACGACATGAACGGTGATGGAGACGACGAACTTCTTTTCGTTCGTCCGGACGATGCCCAAGTTCCCATTCTGGTACGCAATCCGGCGGGATACGTGTTGCCGCGCGATATTCAGATTTGGGGAGGGCCCGGGTGGAAGCGTATCGCTGCGGGGGATTTGGACGGGGACGGCCGTGGAGAGATTGTCGTTCTCAAGGAAACTGCGTATCGGATCTATACGGAACCAGAACGTAGCGATGCCTTCACGCAGAAATCCGGTGCTTTCTCGCTGGCTCTGGCCGTCGGCAATCTGGATGGTCCGGGCATCCCTGTTAAGCCCGTGTTGCACTTGAGCGCCACGCAGGTCACATTTCATTATCAGGCCTACACTCCACCGCCGGCTCAGGCCGTCATTATCACCAACGTAGGTGGGGGAGGTCCGATAGCCTGGCAGGCGGAGGTTATAGCGGGTAAGGGATGGCTGTCCGTAACGCCCACCTCCGGCACAACGCCCGGGACCCTGGCCATTCAGGTGGATCCTTACCGTCTGCAAGCCGGTTCTTACGAAGGGCGCGTTGAGGTTCGTTCGCCGACAGCTTTGGAGAGCCCTGGGACTATCACAGTAACGCTTACAGTCGTCACCCCGGTGTTGGATGTCCAACCGCGGTCTGTTGCTTTCGATGTCCAAGAAGGGCATTCAGCCTTGAATAGGGTCCTGGCTGTACAGAATACGGGAGTCGGAGGAGCCATCGGCTGGCATGCTCGCGTAGCTGGAAACGCTTCCTGGTTGAGCATTGATCCGACTACTGGCCATACACCGACGGATCTGGTCGTGACCATTGATCCGACAAAGATGAAGCCGGGGCTTTATGTGGGTAATATTGGTGTGGAAGCAGACGACCCGGTCGTGAGTCATTCTCCGGTGACCGTGACGGTGGTTGCCTCGATCCGTCCGCCTGTGATGCAAGTTGTCCCGAATCAAGTGTACCTGAACGTGCGCCCCAACGAAATCTACGATCCTCCTCGTATCGATATTACCCAGAAGGGCCTTCCGCAAGGACATGCCATTCACTGGGTAGCAGGGATTATCCCCAGTGGACGTTCAACGCAAAGCCCCGGCAGTTGGCCTGGCAAGCCTATACGGGTGGGACACAAGGGAGTCGTCTTTCGTGTCGGACACCGGGACATCACGGTCCCTTCGTTGGGCTGGGTGCAGGTAACCCCCTGGCATGGCACGACTCCTGGCGCGGCTTTCATTCACGTGGACAACGCACACATGGCTCCGGGGGTGTATTATGCGACGATCATCGTGGATGGTGGCGAAGGGACGGAGAATCGTTTCCAGGGAGTGGACTTGAAAGTCGTCATTTCCGCCCATCGGCATTACTTTCCCGTGTTGACGACGTATCCTTTCCCTTGGTAGAGGGGAGTGTAGATCGTCGTCTCATGGTGGGGCGCCCGAAGGGAAAACATGAACGCCCTAGTCGGTTGCTGCGGGTTCCCGGTGAACCGCCGAACTTACTTTGCTCAGATGGATATCGTGGAGATCCAGAAAACCTTCTACACGCCTCCACGACTGACGACCGTGCGAGGCTGGCGAGAAGTAGCTCCTTCCGGGTTCCACTTTACCATGAAAGCGTGGCAACTGATCACGCATCCCCCCTCCTCGCCCACGTACCGCCGTTTGCGCGTGTCCCTTCAAGGTCCGAAGGGCGCGTATGGGTTCTTCCGCCCCACCGAGGAGGTCTGGCAGGCCTGGGAGCAGACTCGAAGGTGGGCAGAAGCTCTGGAGGCAGATTGGATCATTTTCCAATGCCCGCCAAGTTTTACGCCTACAGAAACGCACATCGCTCACATGGAAGCCTTCTTCCGCCGTCTGGAACGGGGGGCCTGGCGCATAGGCTGGGAACCTCGTGGGGCCTGGCCGCAGGAACTGGTGCAGGACTTGTGCCAGGAACTGAATCTGGTCCATGTGGTGGATCCTTTTGTGGGTCCTTCCGCCACGTCCAACGTCGCTTATTTTCGCCTGCACGGGATCGGAGGCTATCGTTATCGTTTTAGCTCAGAGGATTTGGTCCGACTTGCCGAATGGGTGGGGGCCTATGCCGAGTCATGGGTGCTTTTCAATAACGTGGCCATGTGGCAAGATGCCCGGTCATTTCGTAAACTTCTCCTCTCCAGTTAGCGTACGTCCTCCTCTTGTACTTCTGGCTGCTGTTGCAACCAGTCGGGGAGGTGGACATCTGCCTCTCTCTGATCCTTGACCTCATCAACCGTAGGGTGCGATGTCGGCGAAGGCGTTGGTTCCTGGTCCGTTGTCGGAACGGAAGGAGGCAGCTCTACCTCTACCGGCCGTTTGGATGTTGAAATTTTCGGCGGCGTTGGCTGGACGATTTCTTTTGCCAGCAACTGCGGGTAGGGGGGGCGATCCAACAGGCGGGCGTGGACATAGTGGCCCAAAATGCGCAGTGTGGCCAGTGTGGGGGCAGCTAAAACCGCACCGAGAATACCGCCAACCTGAGCTCCGACGATGACTCCAACCAAGACGAGGAAGGGGTGTACGTTGATAGCGCTTCCCACGACGCGTGGCACCAGGATGTTGTTCTCTATCTGCTGGACGATAGCGTAAACACCGGTAGTCAGGAGAGCAAATTGCCAGTACGGGATGTGGAAGCGAGTAGAACCTTGAAGCAGAGCGATAATGACTGCAGGAATCGTGGCCAGTACAGGGCCTACATTGGGGATAATCTCCAAAAGGCCGGCGACAACGGCCAGGGTGAAAGCACCAGGCATGCCAATGTAGGAAAGAGCTATCCAGGTCATGAGAAAAATGGTGAAACAGAGGAGAAGCTGGCCCCGCAAATAGCGCCGCCAGGTGTGAGAGATATCGTCAATGAGGTAGGCGATTTCGGCCTGATAACTTTCTGGGAAGAGTTCATACAGGCCGATCCGTAATTTAGGGGCCACCAGTAGAAGGTAGAACGTGTAAAGCATGGTAAGAAGAAAAGCGAAAATTCCGGCGGCGATTTGCATCAGTACAAATCCGGCCGTGGTCGTTGCTCCCAAAAGGACGTTCATGGTCGTAGTCAGCGTTGCTTGTAAGGCTGTTACGATCTGACCTGTGCTTGGAATAGCCCGTAACCAAGAACCGTTTTGCAGCCAGCTCAGCCAGACGTCCATATAAGGAGTCAGGTCGTAAGGCTGGTTGAGGATTTTTCCTTTCATGTAGGTCGTGGTGATATAAAACAGCCACTCATAGATGTGCAACGCCGTTTGCTGAGGGTCGAAATGAGCCCGCTGGATCTGCTCCACCAATAAGGGAATGCCGATGATAGGCAACGTCACCAGGGCTCCCAAGAAAAGGGCATAAATAATGATCGTGGCCAGTAGTCGCGGAATATAGAGTCGGGTCAGCAAAGTGACCAAAGGGTTGAGAACAAAAGCCAGCAGCATGGCCCACAGGACCAGAGGAAGAACAGAACGCGAGATGTACAAAAGCCAGATTAAGACGATCAAGGTCAAGGTGAGCACGTACCGTTTGGTCGCGGGTGACCACGTCTCCATCTGGCGGACTGTCGGACCCCGGGAAGGTTCAGGTTCCGGTTGAGCCGAGGCCTTTGCGCTCATACCACCAATCCTCCACACGCAAGTAATCTCTGACCGTATGACTGAGAAGAAAACGGAAAGGTTCCCCGGGCCAGGGGAGGGTGTGCCGGTTAACGAACCAGAGAGATGTTAAGTCGGTCTCGCGTTCCAGCACCAGGTCGGCAATAATGCGCCCGTTGCTAGGCATCAATGAAACGCCATGTCCGATGCAACCAACATTGTATACAGCCCGCTCGTCGCCCACATACCCAACGGCAGGCACCAAGTCCAATGTAGCCGAGAAGGGTCCTCCCCAGCGATGGGTGACGCGAATAGGACCTAACTGAGGAAAAAGTGTGTGAATGAAGGTCTCCAGGTGACGCCAGGTTGGGGGGTGGACATCTCGATCCATGTCATCACCAAAACTGATGATAACCGGTCCTCCACCCATAAGCAGACGTCCATCCGGGGAAGGCCGAAAGTAATGGATGAGATTACGTGCGTCCTCAATGCCCATCCGTTGTTCCCAACCTATGCTCTGCCACTGGGCCTCGCTGAGGGGCTCTGTAGCCACCATGTACGTCCATGCCGGCACTTGCTTGTGGCGCGTCCAAGGGAACAAATGTGTCCAGGCGTTGGTGGCGAAGACAACCTTTTGGGCGTCGACATGAGCGTGGGGTGTATACACGCGCACCCCACCGACCGTACCCTCTACGTGTCGAACTGGAGTGCTCTCGTAAACGTGTGCGCCCTTCTCTTCGGCAATGCGCTTAAGCTCCCGCACGAGTTTAGCCGGATGGACCAGCGCACAGCGTGGTTCCCACCAGCCCCCCAGGAAGTAGGATGAGTGAACAGCCTCCTGGGTGCGTTCTTGGTCCCACCACTCGATGCCGTCGAGTCCAATTTTGGCGGCCAGTTCCATCTCGTGCTGGATGCGTCGGACATAGCCTGGGGTAGTCGCCACACGCAGGAAACCGGAACGGGCATAGTCACACTGTAGGTTGTGTTCTTTGACCAATGCGTCCAGGTAATCGACCGCGTTCACGATGTAGGCGTAAGCCTCACGGGTTTTTCCCTCTCCGTGCAACATGTGAGTGACGGAGAGAGAAACACCGAACACGGTCATGGAAAAGCCGCCATTCCGCCCGCTGGCCCCATAGCCGGTTGCCTCTGCTTCCAAAACGACAACGTCTGCCCCGGGATCGGCCTTTTTGATGTGGTAAGCCGTGGACATCCCGGAGAATCCTCCCCCAATGACCACCACATCGGCACGTGTGGGCTTCCTCAGGGGGGGATTTTCCTGGTATTCGGTCGTAGCAAGCCAAAAAGATTTCTGACGGTAGTTGCTCACGGATCCCTCCAACCTTAGACGGGTCATTTGCAAGCGAACATCTCCGAATCGGCGACACCGCAAGGATTCCTTCTAATTATACCACGGACTCGCTCTAAACCGTTCATGGGCTCCTCAACCGTTTCTTTTTCTTACTGGCGAGGACACTGCCCTCATCATAGCCCTCGTCAGCCCGCTTTATCCATGCCGGGCCCTGTGGCCCATGGGTCCAGCTTCTTTGCTGCAGTGGAGGCTTTTGTCAGCCTTTCAGGCCGCTTTGCTCCCTGCTGAGACAGGGTGTCATGGAGCATTGATAAGCCCCAGAGGACCGGAGGGGCCCTTTAGTGCCACGTCTGTCGGGGGATCAACGGATGGTTGCCCTGGAGGCCGCTGAACAGGAACTCCGGGTTCTCCAACCTTCGCGGTTGAACCCGAGTTGTGTATAATGGTCCGGGTCAGGGTGAACTGAGAAAACCACGGCTTCTGGATGGGACGTAGGCTCGGTGTGAAAGACATTTTATTCCTCAAATGATGAGCGGTCACCAGGAGAGGTGCCATGAAGCCAAAGCTTCGTTATGTGCGTGTTCATTCCGTTCATCAGAATGGGTACGATGGCGTCGTTTTAGAAGATCCTTTAGGTTTGAGTCCAGCACAGATCTTTGTGCCTCAAGGATTGATCCCCCTGTTGCCGTTGATGGATGGCACGCGAGACGTACGCGGCCTGCAGATTGGCGTGCAGCTTCGCCAAGGATACTGGATTCCTGAGCAAAGAGTGAACGACCTCGTTCAGGCGTTGGATAAGACCTTGATGCTGGAGAATGAACGTTTTGACGCGGCGCGCCGATCTGCATTGGATGCGTATCGAGCGGCCCCATTTCGACCTCTGGCCCACGCGGGCGCGGTATACCCGGAGGATGTGACGGAACTGGTTCGCGTTTTTTCTGAGTATGAGTCGCGTGTGGGTGAGCTTCCCCCTCCACTGGAAGCCCCTATCCGAGCAGTGATTGCTCCTCACATCGATTATTCACGCGGGGGGCCAGTCTATGCAGGAGTGTGGCGTTATGCCAGAGAAGCAGCTCGCCAGGCTGAGCAGGTCATTGTGTTGGGTACTGATCACAATGGGGACTTTGGTACCATCACGTTGACCCGCCAGAGCTACGCGACTCCTTATGGAGTGCTACCGACACGGTTGGAGGTCGTTGATGCGTTGGCTGCGGCCATCGGCGAGGAAGAGGCCTTCCGCGAGGAGCTGCACCATCGCAGCGAGCACTCCATTGAACTGGCGCTTGTCTGGCTCCATTACGCTCGAGGAGGGACGCCTGTGGAGGTAATTCCCGTGTTGATGGGATCATTTGCCCACTTCACCGCCGGTCGGGCAGATCCGGCTCAGGATGAACAGTTCGCTGCGGCCGTCCGGATTTTACGGGAGGCGATGGCGGATCGACCCACGTTATTGTTGGCCGGCGCCGATTTGGCTCATGTAGGACCGGCATTCGGCGACCTTCGTCCCCTGGGGGCGAGCGACCGAGTTAGCCTGCGTCGGGCTGACGACGAACTGATCCGGGCAATGGTATCCGCTGAGGCGACGCGTTTCTTCCAGGCGATTGCGGCGGTAGAAGACCGCTATCGAATTTGTGGCCTGCCGCCTATCTACCTGCTCTTACGACTTCTCGGGGGAGGTCGCGGGGTACTGACAGGATATGATCAATGTCCTGCCGACGATCGGAATGGCTCGGTCGTTTCCATTTGTGCAGTAGCGATTGCCTGAGAGGAAAGGAGAGTGCGGGCGTCCGTTTATGGCTTCATGCTTGGAGGGCGAAAGATGGGGCAGGAGGAACGTTCCCCTGCCCCATGAGGTAGTTATTCTTTCAGCGCCGCACAGGACACCTTGGCCGGACCGTAGCCATCATACTGCTTGTGTGTGCCGTCGCAGAAGGGATATTTCTTGGAATGCATGCAGCGGCAGATCCAGACGGCTTCATTCGGTTCGATGATGACCTCGGTTCGTGGGCTTTCCTGCGTGCCGACTTCCTTATGCGTGGCCATCGTTCTTTCCCTCCTTAGGTATTTACGGAATTTACTCTCCTTTACTCTCTCTGGCGGGCGTCGTTCTGAAAGCGCAGAATAGTTTGGGTACCAGTCCGGGATAACAGGGCCAGTCCCACAATTTGACCTGAGCTACTTCGTTCTACCCACACTTTCTCCGGGTCGTCCACCCGGTGGTCGACCAGATCGGGATCCTTGCCCACGGTAATAACAAATTCACCGGCGTGTCGGGCGTCGTAGGTCAGGGCAACGAAGGGGACGGCCTCGGCTTCTTCCTGGGCGCCCAAGTCGGATGCGATGACTTCTACCGTTGCCGGGCGTCCTTCGTTGTCCAAAGTGAACTGGTCGGCGAACTGCGGCCATTTTCCCTCCCAACATTGACCGTTTCGACTTTTGCGACCATGGTTGCACCTCCCTGGTCCTGTACACGATCCTTCTGTCCCCCCAGTGTGGCTTTTGGAAATTCCGGCGAATCCGCAGCCTCATATCCCTTTTCGCACGGTTGGAACGGGTGGAATTTATTCCGGTGGGAAAGGAACGTGTTCCCCTTCTTGCTCGACCTCTGGATGTTCGCGATAGAGAAAATAGTAACCAAATCCACGTTCGTTGTGGATATACTGGGGTTCGTCTGGCTGCGGCTCTATTTTCTTTCGTAAGTGCCAGATGTAGCGTCGTACGTAGCCGACTTCTTCCGCATATTGGGGGCCCCATACTTCCCGGACGATTTCTTCCGGCGAGAACACGCGACCAGGAGACTGCATTAAAGTGACCAAGAGCTTGAATTCCGTCGGAGTTAAGGGGATTAGGGTCCTCCCACGGCTCACTCGCTTTGTGGTCAGGTCTACAACCAGATCTCCGGCCCGCAGGAGGCCTTCGCGGGTCTGTCCTCGTACACTGCGTTTGAGTACAGCCTGAATGCGAGCTCCTAACTCGGCAAAAGAGAAAGGCTTGGTGATGTAATCGTCCGCGCCCAGGGAGAACCCTCGTAGGACGTCCGCTTCGTCCCCGCGAATGGTGAGCATAACGATGGGAACGTCCGACAGGTCACGCAGGATTTTCAATGTCTGCCAGCCGTCCTGCCTGGGCATGGTGACGTCCAACAATACCAGGTCCGGGCGGGCTGCGTAGAACTGACGCAGCCCTTCTTTCCCGTCATGGGCCGTGAACACCTCATATCCCAATTGAGTCAGGTAATCCTGAAGCAATTCCACCAGACTTTTATCATCGTCGACTATCAATAACTTCTCTCGTGGCTTCATCCTCTGGCTCCTCTACTGCTACCGGCAAGGTAATTGTAAAGCGTGTTCCCGGGTGTTCAGGATTGGACCATACAGGGCTTTGGACGGTGATCGTCCCCCCTTGGATTTCGGCCAGACGTCGGGCCAGATAAAGGCCTAACCCCCATCCGGTTGTATCCTGCCGTTCGCCGTAACGCACACGGTAGAATCGTTCGAATATGTGTTCCTGGTGCTCGGCCGGTATCCCGGGACCGTAGTCGGTGACTGAGAGATGGACATATTCTTCTTCCGCTGTCATCTCGATCTCAATGGGACGGCCATCCGGTGTGTGTTTCAACGCATTGTCGATGATGTTGCGCAGAATTTCCTCCACATAGACCTCGTCGCCCCAGAGCGGCGGTGAAGCAGAGCCCATATGAATATGAACCTGCCGCTTGCCGTCGACCGCCTGGAGGACTCGCATTAGAAGAGGACCCAGGGCGATGGGGCCATAATTCAGGCGGAGTTTTCCCGCTTGCAAACGCGACAGGTCGAGGATTTCCTGAACGAGCGTGGTCAGGCGCTGAATCTCGCGCGAGAGGATGGAGAGACGTTGCCGTGCGTCCGGGGGCAAAGAGTCTCGTTGAGCCATCAGGAGTTCCAGCCCCCCGTTCACTGTAGTGAGTGGGGTGAGCAACTCATGAGACACAAGGGCAATGAAGTCTGACTTAAGTTGATCGACTTGTTTGAGTTCCGTGTTGACCTGGACGAGTTCTTGGTTCCGGGCTTCCAATTCCCGGGTACGCGCGGCCACCCGCTCTTCCAATTCCAGGTTAAGGTAGCGAAGTTGCTGCAAAGCCATCTCATGCTCCCGAATTAAGCGCCCAACATAGGTGAGCACCAGGAAAACGACAATAGGACCGATGACACCGAAGATCAGCACCTCGGCCGCCATATTGATGTCTTCCAGTGCGTCTCCTTTCTGAAAGACGTGTTCCCACACTTCGTACCCGGTAGCGAAAACAAAGAGAACGAGGGGAAGGAGCCAGCGCAATGGGTATACAAAAGAGGCCGCTGGGAGCGTAACTTCTGCTTCAGACCCACGCGAATTTCCTCGTTTTGCCTGACTGATGTATGATAAGAACATGAACTTCTCCCCAGATTACCCACGATACCCGCATGTGTTGACATGCTGGCTGTTTGGCCAACGCCTCACGATCCGTGCAGTACGGTTTTTCAGAGTTCTTGATTTTCGAGGGGGTAGGCAACGGTACCGCCGTCGCCTGCCCGGCAACAAGACGTATTGTAGAGTGTTGCTGGGCAGTACCTCCATCGACCATTAGAACAGAGAAAAGCCCTGACCATGTCGGCTTTTTACATCTCGAATAGCAAGGAGGAGAGCTATCTCTCCCTTCCTCGCCGATGGACGATGCCATCGCCGACGCTCGTTGAGTATCCTCTTGCAGAAACATTATAACATTGAATTGCGGTCGAATGAAGCACACGGACCTGTTCGTGACGTGATTTTGACGCTATGCTTCCCTTTTCTGACAGACACGACTATAGAAATGTACACCCGCTTCGTGGTACCTTATAAACGACACGTTGGCTTTTTATTCTGAGCGAGGCGCGCATTCTTGGAGGTCCACTCCTGAGGGGCCTCTCGAGCAGGACGACGTTTCGAAAGATGTGCTCCCTGACTGAGGGGGAAAGCGGCAAAGCAGATGGAGTTATAACCGGTTTCTTTCTTGAGAAGTTGTCTTTTGGACGCCGGTGGTCGACTACAGAGGAATAAGGAGGAAAGTGCCATGTTCAAACGTCGTGGAGTTCTCGTTCTTTTATTGATTCTCGCTGTTGCCCTGCTTGCCGCCTGCGGCGGGAAAGCCACACCGACGAACACCCCCGTTCCCGTTCCGACAAAAGCGCCTACCCCCGTACCAACCAAGGCCCCCACGCCTGTTCCGACCAAAGAGCCTACACCTGTGCCGACGAAGGCACCAACCAAGGCTCCGACAGCAACGAAAACCACCAAAGTTGCTATGGGAGACCCGGCGGTGGGCTGGCAGCTTTTCACACAGCAGACCCTGAACGGGGATCCGGGGTGCATCACTTGTCACTCCCTGAAACCGGGAGAGGTCAAAGTCGGCCCCTCGCTGGCAGACATTGCCACGGATGCGGCCGGGGACGCCAAATCGGCAGGAATGACGACGGCGGAGATGCTGCGTGAAATGATCGTGAAGCCGAATGCGGACATTGCCGAGGGCTTCAAAGCCGGGATAATGCCCCAGGATTATGGAAAGAAACTCACAGAGAAACAAATCGACGATCTGGTGGCCTTCCTGGCCACGCTGAAAGAGGTGAAACCTGGGGATGCCAAAGCTGGGGAGGCGTTGTTCAAGCAGGCGACTCTGGCCGG